>DGXY01000066.1:0-22248 GCA_002396885.1 Akkermansiaceae bacterium UBA5020 | reverse complement strand
ATACATCGCCCGCCGCGCCATCGCTGCCAAACAGCTTGAGCCCGTGGCTGCCGCACTGCTGAGCAACGCCGATCTCGCCCTGCGTCTCCAGATTCTCGAAGGCGTGCGTGATGGACTCAAATCGCTCGGTCGAAATGCGGTGACGAAGCCGAACAACTGGGACGAAGCCTTTGCCGCGCTTGATGCCACCAAGGATGCAAAATTGAGCGACTTCACCGCGCAAATCGGTCAGCTCTTCGGCGATGCCGAAGCTGCGGATGCGCAGCTTGGCGTGCTCAAGGACAAGGCCGCACCCCTTGAGCGTCGCCGACAAATCCTGTCCGCCTTTGCCCGCGATGCCTATGCCGCCGCGCTGCCCGTGGTGCTGTCGTTGCTCGATGAACCCGCCGTGCGCCGCGATGCCATCCGCGCGCTCGCTTCGTTCGATGCTCCGCAGATCGCGCCGACATTGATCCAGCGCTACGCCACGCTTTCCGCCGCCGAGAAAGCCGAGGTCGTATCAACGCTCTCCGCTCGTCGGGGCACGGCGCAAGCCCTGGTCGCTGAGTTGAAGAAGAACACGATTCCGAAGACCGATGTGAGCGCTTTTGACGCCCGCCAAATCTATCGCGTGATCGGGCCATCGTTTGTCGAGTTCTGGGGTCCCATCACCCAGCTCGCCAGTGATAAGCAGACCGAGATGGCGAAGTATAAAGCCATGCTCACCGATGCCGTGCTTGCCAAAGCCAACACCGGTCATGGTCGCGCCATCTTCGAGCGCACCTGCATCGCCTGCCACATGCTCTACGGCGCCGGTGGCATTGTCGGCCCTGATCTCACCGGCTCGAATCGCGCCAACCTCGACTACATCCTCGCCCAGATCCTCAACCCCAGCGAGGTCATGCAGGAGAGCTATCAGCTCGTCATCGTCACCACTCGCGATGGCCGCACCCTCTCCGGCACGGTCGCTGCAGAAGACAATCAGCAGCTCACGCTCCGCCTCGTCGGCCAAGACAGCGTCGTCACCAAATCCGAGATCCTCTCCCGCGAGAAATCCCCCATCTCCATGATGCCCGAGGGCTTGCTGAAAACTCTCAAAGACGACGAAGTCCGCGACCTCATCGCGTATCTGCGCACCACGTCGCAAGTGCCGCTGCCGAAGCCGTGATGCCACTGATCACCTGCTTCCCACATGAGTCTCTGCGGGTTTCTCCGCACACTGACGTTTGAAGCAGCAGCAGGTGGAGCAAACATCGGCAAAACATCTGCGAGCAGATGCCGAGGCGTATTCAGGAACTCCGAGAAGCATTAAGTCTGAGCCACATCCACCCTGACTCGTCATAGTGGCACCAGCCGTGTATTTTCGCGCTCTGAAAACTTTTTTCGGCAAATGAAGCGGTTACTGGTCATGTTTGTTTAGTGACCAACTCCGAAAAGCAACGCCATGACCTCTTCCTCCGACTCTATGTGGAGCATGAGGAATCGTTGCGTGGCTTTGTGCGGTCGTTGGTGCCAACGTTGGAGGATTCGCGCGAGGTGATGCAGGATGTGGCGGCGGTGCTGTGGCGGAAGTTTGAGGACATCACCAGCATGGATGACTTTCGCCGCTGGGCGTTTGGAGTGGCGCGCTTTGTGGCGATGGAATTTCTGCGGACTCGTCGCCGGGATCGGCATGTGTTTGGCGATGAGGCGCTGCGGTTGCTGGCAGTGGCTTCCGAGGAATCGGAGGATGCATTTGAGGCGGAGCGTCGGGCTTTGAATGATTGCCTTCGAAAATTGAAGGATGATCAACGCTCGTTGGTGGATGAGGCCTACAAGCCAGGGGTGCGCATTGATGAACTTGCAGCGCGGGTGGGCCGTAGTGCGATGGCCCTCTACAAATCGTTGCACCGCATTCGCATCGCATTGATGAACTGCACTCAGCGGGTGCTCGCACAGGAGGAACCGACATGAATCGAACTGAACATGAGCTTGAACTGATGCGCCTTTACTTGGACGGCGTTGCTTCGCTGGAAGAGACGCAGGAGTTGGAATCACTCATCGTGAAGGATGCGAGCGTGCGTCAGGACTTTCTGCGCTATGCGCATCTTGATTCCGCGCTTGCGGGAGTTCGCAGATCGCAGCCGTCGGTGGCTCCCCGTCGTTCCATCTGGCTCTCCTGGCGTCCACTCGCGGCAGCGGCCGCGGGGATTGTGTTTGGTATGTTCTGCACGTCCGTGGTGTTTGGAATCGTGGGGCAGCATGGGGTGAAGAAGACTCCGCTCGCTATGCTGCAGCCGAGTTTCGAGGATGCTCAGATGCCTTTGGCGAAGGGTTTTCCTCCCGCGCCAGCGCTTTGGACCGGAGATGTGGCGAAGGTGGTGCCTAGGGAGAATGGAGTGACGCCTGAGGATGGTCATCACATGCTCAGGCTGGAGACCACCACCTATGGAAAACCCGTTCTGTTTCCTCGGCTGTATCAGATCATTGCTCTTCCTCCCTCCGGCAGGGCTTTGCGCGAAATCGAAGTCAGCGCTTCCTTTGCCAGTGCAGATCCTGACAGCTCGCCTCACTACACGGTCCGGGCTTATGCCGTCAACGAAGCGCCCGAGCGGCTTGGTCCCGATTGGTTTGCCCGACATTGGTTTATTCAACGGGACGAATCCATCGCGTCAGCCGAAACATGCTTTGAGAACCCACTTGGCAACGCCAAGTGGCAATCCATCGGCTTGCGAATGCAGGTTCCCGGCAAAGCTCGTTGCCTTGTGGTTTTCTTCGGTGTCAAAAACCACGCCAAATCGCAGGCCAGGAAACCCCATTACGTGGATGCCGTGCAGGTGTCCTTTGTCGAATCACCATCCATCCCTTGATCTGATCTCATGCGCCACTTCATCCACTCAGTTCTGTTCATCGCTGCTCTGAATCCGCTTCAGGCGGACACCTTTTTCGTCGAAAACGGCCAAGCTCTGGCTGAGATCGTCATCGCTGAAAAACCGGCGCGGATGACCAAACTGGCCGCCAAAGAGCTGCAAAGCACCCTCGCGAAAATGTCGGGTGCGACGCTGCCGGTCGTCACAGAGCGAAGCGTGGGCAAAACGGCGATTTTCGTCGGCATGAGCCGTTTCACCGGGGAACTGGGGCTTTCCACCCAAAACCTCAAGCATGGCGCGTTTCGTATGGCGTCGGGCAAAGACTGGCTGGCGCTACTGGGCGCAGACAAGGACTTTGTGCCGATTGAGCCTTGGGGAAGGAAGCGGGACAAGAACGAAGCCGCCCGTGTGAATGCCGAATGGGACAAGATCACGGGCGAAACGTTTTGGAACACGGCAAGCGAGCTCTATCAGCTCTACCATCCCGAGCTCGATGTGTGGATGACGGATGACGCGGGGACCTTCAATGCGGTGAACGAGTTCCTGCGCGGTCTCGGCTGCCGGTGGTTCGCGCCGGGGGAGATCGGCGAGGTGGTGCCCAAGATGGCGACTATCGCGCTGCCGCAGGTGGAGCGCACGGTGACGCCGGACTTTGGGCTGCGGCGCTTCGTTTACTACACCCAGCACACCGGCATCGGCGAACGAGCACTGTGGAATCTGCGGCTCGGTTTGAACTTTGGCGCGGACATTGTGGGTTTCCCGCAGATGTGCCACGGGCTGAAGTTTGTCATCAACCGTGAGGAGATGAAGCAGAAGCACCCGGAGCTGTATTTGCTGACGGATGGGAAACGGGTGACGAGCGGTGAAGGCATGCCAAACCTGCTCTCGCCGCTGCTGTTTGAGAAACAGGTGAAACAAACACGTGCGATGTTCGATCACTTCCAAGAGCCGATGCACAACATCGACCTCACGGATGGCTACAGTGGCCGCACCTCTGATGATCCGGCGTGGCAGGCCCAACAAACGCCGCTGCGTGGATGGGCTGGTGCGATGTCGGATCATGTGTTCGGCTACTTGAACCGTGTGGCGTTGGAGGTGCATCGCAGTCATCCCGAGCGTCTCGTCAGCGCCTTGGCCTACGGGGCCTACACCATGCCGCCGGAAAAGATCGAGAAACTCAGTCCGAACCTCGCGCTGATCGATGTGCGGCATCGGCAGGAGTTTTGGGAGGAGTCTAAATGGAACGAGCGCAAACAATGGCGTGCCGAATGGCTCAAAAAACTGTCCTCAGGCAAATACATCACCTGGGACTTCAGCACGAATGCCCGCCCGGAACAGGCCGGACGCCCGGTTTACTACACGAAGCAAATTAGCCGCGACCTGCGCGAGTTGAAAGGTGTGAGCCTCGGCGAGCAGGTGGAGATTTACGCGCATCCGGCGGGCAAGGAGCAGTCCTTTGGCTACCACGACCTCGCCATCGAGCATTTCAACCTCTACGTCACCGCACGGCTCTACTGGGATACGAACCAGGACGTGGAGGCGATGCTCGCGGACTATTGCACCAGCTACTACGGCCCTGCTGCGGAGGCGATGAAGGCCTTCATCACACATGCGGAGGCCAACTGGATGCAGATGAGCACCGACGCGGTCAAAATCGGCGAATCATTCGATCTTTTGGCCAAAGCGAAGGCCGCCGCCGATCCCGCGAGCCTTCCCAGTCGTCGCATCCAGCAGATCGCCGACACCATGAAGCCGCTGGAGGCCCTGCGTGTGCAGATCAGCCGCAAGCGCGAGACCGATCTCGACTACCGCGTGCTCGAAACCGTCAACACCGGAGCCAAACCGCTCGGCAGCAAGCCGCTCGATGGCAAGGTGGACCAAGCGTATTGGAGCACCGTTCGCATCGCGCCGCTCATCAAGCTGCGTCCGCAGGACCCGCAGCCGAAGTGCAATAGTAGCTTCCAGATTCAACGCGAGGGCAGCACGCTGCACATCGGCATCGTCTGCCTGGAGCCGGACATGAAAGGTCTGCAAAGCAGCACGACGAAGAACGACGATCCCAAACTACGGGCAGGCGATCACATCACGCTACTCATCGAGACGTCATCCCGCAGCTATTACGAGATCTCCATCAATCCTGCCGGAGCCGTTTATGACCTCGACCATGCCCCCGGCGGCAAGGGTGTGGACTGGACGAGCGGCGCGCAAGTCGCCGTGCATCGCGGCGCGGACCGCTGGAGCATCGAGATGCGCCTGCCCATCGTCGGCGCAGAGGCCTTCACGCTCGATCCCACCAAAGGCATCGATGGTGCCCAGCCGAAAGACCTCTTCCCCTGGCACTTCAACGTCGGCCGCACACGCGTCCGCGATGACAAAGTCGAGCGCACCGCCTTCTCCGCCACTGGCAAGGATGGCTTCCACGTTACAGAGAAGTTCGCGAAGCTGTGGGGGCGGTGAACGGATGCCCTCATGAGCTAGCCCTTTGGCAAGGGGCCGCTCTCACATCTTGATTAATGCGCACTTCCCAATGACCACCGCGCCGGACAACCGCGACTCCCACGACCACGCCGAGCGCATCCACGAGCCGTTGCCACGCCGCTTGCAAGAACTCCGGGAACGCTGTGGACTGAGCAAGTATGGGCTGGCTCGAGAGAGTGGGCTGAGTCGCAAATACATCGGCAAGCTGGCAGCGATGAGGCAGCTCTCGCGATCCTTCACAAAGAAGAACATGTCGGGCTGCTGATCAAACAAGAGCCGGAATGCCTGTGGCTCAGCCATGCTGGCGAAAAAGGCTCTCTGGATGGAGTTGGTGGACATGGCAGGAAGATAACAACTTTTGGCAGATCTAGGTCATGTATTTCCGAATCGAAAGGCGTTTTACTTCACGCATGAAATTTCGCCGCTTCTTCGACTTCCTCACTCTCTGCCTGCTGACCGCGCTCGTCGTTTTCAGCAATCTTGTCCGCGCAGACGAACCACCGCTACGTGTCGCGATCACGCCGGATTCGCTGCGCTTTGCGTGGCCGCCCAGTGCGGGAACGACGGAGATTCGCGAGTTGCCGCTGCATACCTCGGCGACCGGAGAAGGCCGCGTTTTGTGGAGCGGCGCAGGTGCGGAGGCAACGGTGCCTCGCTTCGATGGCAAGCGCGACCGGCTCTTCGCGAAGTTTGAACTCCGCGCGGGCGGGAAGGCGCTTGGTCCGCCGCAGCATGTCACGGATTTCTCCGCGCTCCCACAGCGGACGAACTCCCTCGGCTCGCTCGCGAACAAGAAAGGGATCGCCTGCCTGCTCGACGTCGAAGATGGCAAGGCGCTCGGCTTCGGGCAGTCGAACCAGAACATCAACATCGGCTGGCTGATCGATTGGCAGAGCGTGGAACCCGAGCTCAGCTTCGAGTTTGAGGGGAGAAAGATCGGGCTTCGCCCGGCTGCGGTCGCGGCGCTTGATCGCGAATTGCACGCGCTTCACGCAGCGAAAATGCGCGTGACCGGCATCCTCGGGAATACCGTTCCGAAGACCATGTCCCGGACATCGCCGCTCGTGCATCCCCTCACCGATCCGGCGACGGTTCCGGAGGGACCGGCGGCGTTCAACACGGCGACGGAGGAAGGCGTCTTCTTCTACCGTGCGATCCTCCACTGGCTGGTGGATCGCTACACGCGCGAAGACGCGAAGTTCGGCCAGATCGCCGGGCTCGTGATCGGTAACGAAGTGCAGAATCACTGGGTCTGGTATCACCTGGGAGCGGTCGAGCCGGAGGTGTTATTACGCGAATACAGCGTCGCGCTGCGCATCGCCGATCTGGCCACGCGCAGCGTCCACGCGGACTTCCCGATCTTTATCTCGCTCGACCATCACTGGACGCTTACCGCGACGACGGATCGGACCCACGACTTCACCGGCGTGGAGGTTCTGGAAGGAGTTAACGATCGAGCCAAACGGGAAGGCGATTTTCCCTGGAACCTCGCGCATCATCCGTATCCGGAGAACCTTAGACAGCCAATTTTTTGGAATGACCGCTCCGCGCCCCTGCGGTTCGACGCGCCGCGGATCACTTTTCACAATCTCGAGGTGCTGCCCGCCTTCCTGCGCCAGCCGCGCTTCCTGTTCGAGGGCCAACCCCGCCGGATCGTGCTGACCGAACAAGGCTTTTACTGCCCGCCCGGTCCCGACGGTGAACTCGCGCAAGCCGCCGCCTTCGCGCTCGCGTGGAAGAAGGTGCAGGCGCTGCCGGGCATCGAGTCCTTCCTGTATCATCGCCATGTCGATCATCCTCACGAGTATGGTCTCCTCTTCGGCATCCGCGAGCACGATGGCAGTGCAAACGTGCACGGCGTTGGCCGCGCGCGGAAGCTATGGGACGTCGTGCAAAAGGCCGGCACGCCGGAGGAAGAGGCCGCGTTCGCCTTTGCGCTGCCCATCGTCGGGCGTAAGGACTGGAGTGATGTCGTGGCGACAACGTTCGACCCGCCGCGTGCGGTGAAGCGCGAGACGGGGCACGTGGTCTTCGACTTCGTCGCACAGCGGGCGAAGGCGCAACAGGAGAATGTGCAGTCAGTCGAGCTGCGGCGCATCGGCCCGCCGGACGAAGTGCCGGAGGATGCGCTGCAGCAGCATCCGAAGCCGAAAGGCCGCGCCCTGCTGACCTACCTCGTCGCGATTCCCGCTGCGGATGCGAAGCGCTGCCTGCTCACCTTTGACGCGCTGCTGAACAACGCGAAGAGCAGCGGCGCCGCCTTCGCCATCGAGATCGACGGACGTGAAGTCTTCGCACGCCAGCTCAAGGGCGCCGAGCGCGTGCCGGCAGAGATCGATCTCGACGGCTTCCGTGGTCGCGAAGTCAGCATCGCCTTCATCGTCGATCCGCTCATCGAACCCTCAGGCGACTGGGCGACGTGGGTTACTCCGCGAGTTGTTCTGCGCTAAGATCGACGCCGCGCGTTCAGCCCCATTTCATTTGATTCAACCATGAAATCCTTCCTTCGACACCTCCTCACGCTGCTGCTCGCGCCGCTGGCCGAATCAGCGTGATCTTGGAGTCAAAACACAGCCCAAATATCCCGGACCGGTTGCCGAGGCGCTTGCAGGAACTGCGAGAAGCGATGGTCTAAGCTACATCCGCCCTGGCTCGTGAGTGCGGCATCAGCAGAAATCCATCGGTTGCCTGTCGGTGGCGATAGGCTCGCTTCAAGACGCATATCTGGCCGACTAACACAAAGCCGACACCTCCGCCTACCCCTCGCAAATAGTGGCGAGTTATTTTGTTTATCGAGGATGATTTGGCCTTCGCTGGCGACGACCCTCCTCCAGTGTTCATTGCTCTTTCAGCCGCTTCATCGTGCGTGGGGGCGATTTGAAGTGACGGGTGAAAATACGGCTGAAGTAGAGCGGATCGCTGATGCCGACGGCGTAGGCGACTTCTTTCACGCTCAGGGTCGTTTCGCGCAGCAGCGTGCGGGCGCGGTCGAGGCGGGTTTCGAGCAGCCATTGAGTGGGCGGGCGACCGGTGTGCCGCTGGAAGACGGCGCGGAAGTGCGAGGGCGAAAGTCGCAGGCGTGCGGCGAGTTCGGTGGGTTTAAGCGGCTCGGCGAGGTGGCTGCGCATGTGCCACAGGAGTTGATCGAGTTTGTCCTCCGTCGTCGTCGCTTCGGTCGCCGATGGGGAGTGGCGGTGCCAGGTCCATTGCGCGACGAGCGCGGAGAGCAGTTGTGAGGCGAGGCTGAGTTGGCCGGGCTTGTGAACTTGCTCCAGCGCACAAAGGGCCTCTTCGTGAAGGGTTGTCTGGGCAGGGTCGTTGCCGACGTGGACGATGTGACCGCCGGTGGCTAGCGCTGCGGCCATTTGAGCGGCGGCGTCTCCCCGACAGTGGAACCAGCGCAGAATCAAGGCTTGCTCGGTTTCGTAGCCGTAGGCATGCGGCGTGGTCGGTCCGAGCACCATCACGTCGCCGGGATGAATGGCATGCCGTTGGCCGTTCACCTCGCACCAGCCGCTACCTTGAAGAAGCCAAGCAAAAACAAATTCGCCAGCGCCGTGCGGTCGCGAACGGTCGTGGCCGGCGGCATGAGGAAAGTGACCGGCGCTGGTGGCGAGGAAGCTCTGGCAGCAAGGTCCGCGCGCCTCCGCCATGCGGGAATGATCGACTTTTACGATGCGCCAGCCGCTCGGGACAGGCCAGCCGACGGGGTTCGCAAAGGACGGGGTTCGGGTGGGACGTGATTTCATGGCGATGGCTCAATCAGCGAATTATCCATAGGCGCGGCGTTTCGTCCATGATTTTGGATGTTTGTGCTGATGACAGGA
Organism: Akkermansiaceae bacterium UBA5020; assembly: GCA_002396885.1. Lineage (GTDB taxonomy): Bacteria > Verrucomicrobiota > Verrucomicrobiia > Verrucomicrobiales > DEV007 > Arctic95D-9. The sequence goes on along the minus strand of DGXY01000066.1, from coordinate 13,115 downwards.
CCAGCAACGGTTCGTTAACATGGAACCATGAGCCGCCGCTTTCATTTCACAACGATTACAACCAGCATTCTGTCCATCGCGCTTGTCTTGGGTCTTTTCGTTTTGTCAGGCTGCCTCACCCACGCCGCCGAGCCTGCCACTCACCCGCCGGTGCCGATCCGGTTTCATCTGGATGAGCCTCGCACTGTCACCTTGGTCATCGAGGACGCGGAGGGGCAGCGTGTTCGGAATCTCATCAGTGCGCAGTCGTTTCCAGCGGGTGATCAAACGGTGTGGTGGGATGGGATGCGCGAGGATGGAGTGGAGGAGATCCACGTTTCAGGCATCGCGCGGTTCAATCGTCAGCGCTATGCCGTTGCGCAGCCGGGATCGTATCGCGTGCGCGGGTTGTCGCGCGGGCCCCTGGACTTGAAGTTTGAGTTCACGCCTTACACCGCGGGAAGTCCGCCGTGGAAGACCGAGGATGGATCGGGCGGCTGGCTGCATGACCATTCTCCTCCATCGGACATCCTGTGGGTGCCGGAGAAGAAGCAGTTCTTCGTCGTGAGCTTTGTCGGCGAGATCGGCCACGGCGCGGTGTGGCTGGATGAAACGGGGCGCAAGGTCGCGGGCACGCGTGGCTTCGGTGCAGCGGGTGGCTGGTGCGGGGCGCAGTTTCTGGCGCGTGATAGCAAGGCCAGGGCGGGCGTGTGGGCCCACAGCGCGGTGGCCTTTGGGAAATTGTGCGAACTGTGGGAACACGGAGCCGGTGCGCGGCGGGTGTGGCGGCAGGAGTTTGAGGACAAGGACGACGAGCGCATCGGCGGACTCGCGGTGCATGATGGCGTGGCGGTGCTGAGTTTTCCGAAGACGAACCGACTGCTGTTTGTGTCTTGCGCCAAGGGCGAAACGCTCGGTGAAACGACAGTCGATGCGCCACGCGGCATGGCGGTGGATGCGCGAGGTCGTTTGCTGATGATCTCCGGTCGCGCACTGCTGCGCTATCCGAGCGTGGCGGCGGCGCGTGCGGGAGAAAAGCCGGAGACGGTCATTCCGGCAGAGCGCCTTGACGACCCGCAGCGCATCACGGTGCATCCCGATGGCAGGCTGCTCATCAGCGACTGGGGCACCAGTCATCAGGTGAAGATCTTTTCCGAAGCGGCCGAGTTTCAATCGGCCATCGGCAAGGCCGGCAAGCCTCTAACGGGCCGCTACGATCCGCTGCATCTGCACCATCCGAACGGGTGCAGCATTGCGCCTGATGGCAGCTTGTGGATCGCGGAAGCGGACATGGCACCGAAGCGCCTGAGCTCCTGGAGTCCCGACGGCAAGCTGCTGCGAGCCTTCTACGGCCCCTCCGGCTATGGCGGCGGCGGAACGATCGATGCGAGCGATCCGTCGCGCTTCTTCTACGCCTTCAGCGGACATCTCAATGCGCGCTGCGTGATGGAGTTCACGCTCGATTGGAAGACGGGAGGCTGGCAGTTAAAGAACGTGCTCTCGCGCCCGGACGAACATGGCGGTCTGTCACTTCCCGGGGCTCCTGAACTGCCGCTGCATCATGATGGCCGCACGTATCTCGTCGATTGTTTCAACTCCAATCCCATCGGCGGCAGGCCGGTCATCAGCATGGGTCTCATTCGCGGGGATCGCCTGATTCCTGTGGCCGTGGTGGGTCATGCCAAGCCGCTGATGAGCAACTGGTCGCCGCTCAAAGCGCTGGATTTGAAATCCAAGTTCGGCGGCAAGGACGAGTCGGCATTCCTGCTCTCGTGGAGCGATGGGAATGGCAATAGCGCGGTCGATGCCGATGAAGTGCAGGTGATCGAACGCGCCGGTGCCGATGGCTTGCTGACGATGCTGCCCGACTTCCGCATCATCAGCTCCGCAGGCTGGGAAATCGAGCCGCCGCAGTTCGGCAAAGACGGAGTGCCGAGCTACGATCTCACCCGGATGCAGCGCCGCTTTGAAGGACGGCTCAGTGGTCAACCGCTCGTCGCCGCCGACGGCACCTGGGTGGTGAGTGGAGGTCCTTTCACAGGCTATCAGGACGGCAAGGTGCGCTGGAGTTATCCCAACGAATGGCCCAGCCTGCACGCCAGCCAGAACTTCTCGCCCAAGCCCCGGCACACTGGCGATGTGATCGGTCCCTGCCGCGTGCTTGGCTATCCAGTCAAAGCATCCGACGCACGCATCGGCGAGCTGTGGGCGATCTATGGCAACTTCGGCAACATCTTCGTCATGACCACCGACGGACTCTTCGTGGCGGAACTTTTTCATGACCGCCGCGTGCTCGGTCTTGGCAGCGGCCCAGACTACACACTCGGTCCGCGCGATGGATCACGCGGCGTGTCGCTCGCCCACCTCAGCCTCACGGAGGAAACGTTCTGGACCACCTGGACGCAAACGCCCGACCAGAAGGTGTATCTCGTGGCCGGTCACGGCCATTCCACCATCACGCGGCTGGATGGATTGGAGACGCTCCAGCCTTTGCCCGCGCAGACCATCGAGTTCACCCCCGAACTCGCGCAAGCCTCGCAAAACTACGCCAGCGAACAGGAGAAACTGCGCCAGGCGAAAAGCCGCGACGAAGGCCTCACCATCCTCATGCGCCGAGGACGCAACGTGCCCGTCGTGGATGGTCTTGATGGCGATTGGATCAAAGCCCCGTGGGTCACCATCGACGGCAAGACCGAAGCCGCGATGCAGATCGGCAATGAAAAGCTTTTCGTCGCCGTGCGCTCAAGCGATCCCGGCCACGAACGGCTCACCCGCAACGTCGCCGACTCGAAGACTATCCTCTTCAAAGGAGGTGGAGCCATCGACCTGCAACTCGGCACCGCCCCAACCGCCGCAGCCGACCGAACCAAGCCCGTCCTCGGCGACCTGCGTCTGCTCGTGACCCAGCATCAAGGCAAGCCCACCGCCACGCTCTACCGCCCCGTCTCCGACAACACCCAACGACGCGAAACCTTCACGTCGCCCGTGCAAACCGTGGCCATCGACGAGATCCTCGACGCCAGCCCCGATCTCGAACTCAAAGAATCGCACACCGCCGGACGCAGCTTCTACGAGTTCTCCATTCCTTTGAAGCTCCTGCAGCTCCAACCCGATGCGACAAAGGCACTGCGAGGTGACATCGGAGTCCTCATCGGCAACGCCATCGAGACCACCGCCCGCGCCTACTGGCACAACAAGCGCATGACCATCGTCACCGACATCCCCACCGAAACCAGCCTCTACCCCCAGCACTGGGGCGCGCTCCGTTTTGAAAAGGCCGAGTGAATGAGCCGCCGCCGATTCCATCATCACCACAACAACGGACATCATGAAACCACTGCTCGCCTTACTCCTTCTCACCGCTGGCTTCGCCTTCGCGCAGACACCCGACCTGACGCTCGCACGCGACAAGAACTGGCTCGTCATCCAGGGGCCGCATCTGCCGAAGGGCGAGATTCGCATCAACTACCTTGAAGCGTATTGCCGCACCAACTCCACCACCGCCGACTGGCACGACACGACCATCGGCCACACGACGGAACTCCTCTCACTCAGCGAGGACAAGAAGACGATGAAGCTGCGCTGCACGGTCAAAGACGGCGTCATCGTCGATCACACCATCACCGCCAGCACCGACGACGTCACCTTTGCCATCACCGCGCACAATCCCTCCGCGACCGCCTCCGGCGCGCACTGGGCGCAGCCCTGCATCCGCCTCGGCGACTTCACCGGCTATGACAACAAGGGCAAGGACATCGACGACTACCTGCCCAAGTGCTTCCTCTTTCTCGACGGCAAGCTCACACGCATGAACGACATCAAGCCGTGGATCAAAGAAGCCCGCTACATCCCCGGCCAAGTCTGGTGCCCGAAGGACGTGCCACGCAACGACGTGAACCCGCGCCCGCTCAACCCGCTGGTGCCCAGCAACGGCATCATCGGCTGCTTCAGCGGCGATGAGAAACAACTCTTCGCCGTCGCATTCGACCCTTACCAGGAACTCTTCCAAGGCGTCGCCCGCTGCCTCCACTCCGACTTCCGCATCGGCGGCCTGAAACCCGGCGAGACGAAGTCCATCAAGGGCAAGATCTACATCCTGCCGAATGACGTGCCCGCGCTGCTGACGCGATACGCGAAGGATTTCCCAACGCAGCCAGAGAAGTGAGGCTCGAAAACACTCACGCATGAACCGTCATGCCCACAGCGCCGGACAACCACGACGCCCATGACTACGCCGAGCTCATCCGCGAGCGACTGCGGCGCCGATTGCAGGAGCTGCGGGAACGCTGCGGACTGAGCAAATACGGCCTTGCTCGTGAGAGTGGCATCATTCGCGAATACATCGGCAAGCTGGAAGCGATGAGGCGGCTCTCGCGATCCTTCACAAAGAAGAACACGTTGGGCTGCGGATCAAACATGAGCCGGAATGCCTGTGGATCTGCCATGCTGGCGAAAAAGGCTCTCTGGTTGGACTTGGGAGCCATGGCAGGATGATGACAACTTTTGGCAGACCTAGGCCATGTATTCCCGGATCGAAAGGCGTTACACTATCTCCATGAAATCCCGGCGTTTCTTCTACCTCCTCACGCTGCTGCTGGCGCCGCTCGTCACGCTGCACGCGGCCAGTCATGTGCCATCCAAGCCCAACATTCTCGTCATCCTCACCGATGACCTCGGCTACGACGACGTCGGGTGCTACTGGACCCCGGACAAGCGCCCGGGCTTCGAGAAGATCCAGACACCGAACCTCGACCGGCTTGCCGCCGAGGGTGCCCGCTTCACCGACTACTACGCACCGTCCTCCGTCTGCACCCCGTCCCGCGCAGCACTCATGACTGGCTGCTATCCGGTGCGGGTGGGCATGTCCAGCTTCGGACGCAATGGCGCCCAAGTTCTCTACGAATCGCACCTGGAGGGACTGAACCCCGACGAGGTCACCCTGGCTGAGATCCTCAAGGAACGCGGCTACGCCACCGCCTGCGTTGGCAAGTGGCACCTCGGGCACCTGGCCCCATTCTCCCCGCGCCAGCATGGCTTCGACGCGTTTTACGGGATGATGTTCCCCAACGATATGCAACCCTTTGTCCTCCACCGCGACGAGACGGTCATCGAGCCGCACCCCGACCAGAAGACGCTCACCGAGCAGTTCACGGAAGAGGCGGTGAAGTTCGTGCGGACGAAACGCGACCAACCGTTCTTCCTTTATCTCGCCTACAGCGCACCGCACATCCCGTTGCACGTCTCCGACGGCTTCCGGGGCAAATCGGCGCGGGGCTTGTATGGGGACGTCGTCGAATGCATGGACTGGGGCGTCGGCGAGGTTTTGAAGGCACTCGATGAAACTGGATTGGCAGACCAGACGCTCATCGTGTTCACCTCGGACAACGGGCCGGACACACGCGGTCCTTACGACAAGCGCGGCCAGGCCTTCCCCCTGCGGGCGGCCAAGGCGACCACGCGGGAGGGAGGCGTGCGTGTTCCTTGCCTGATGCGTTGGCCGGGCCGGATCCCCGCCGGCCTCGTCTGCCGCGAGATCGCCTCCGCGATGGACGTCCTGCCCACCGTGGCCGGTATCGCCGGAGCGCAGCCTCCGCAGGACCGGATCATCGATGGAAAGGACATTCTCCCGCTGATGACCAAGCCCGGTGCGCCGAGTCCTCACGACGCGTTCTTCTACTACAACGGGGAGAAACTAGAGGCGGTCCGCAGCGCGAACTGGAAGCTCGTCTTCCCGCGCACGGCAATGGACGACACCCCGTATGAGCGGAAGCCGGGAGACGCGAAGGAGGCACTTCTGCCAGAGGCGCTCTACGATCTCGCGGCGGACGTGGGCGAGACGACGGACGTGATTGGAAAACACCCAGAGGTTGCGGCGCGCCTGCGCGCCCTGGCGGAGCGGATGCGCGAGGATATTGGTGACTCCGCCACCAACCAGAAGGGCAAGAACCGCCGCCCCGTGGGCCGCGTGCCTGCTTCGGGCCAGTGATGCCGCGCTCATGATAACCTAACCTAGAACGAACCGATGAGACGAATACGCCACTTACTCACAGCAGTCATCGCTGCCCTGACACTCGCAGGAGTTTCCGCGCTGGCGGAGCAACGTCCCAACATCCTCTTTTGTATTTCGGATGATCAGTCATGGGCTTACACGGGAGCCAATGGCGATCCGATCGTGAAGACTCCGGCCTTTGACCGGATCGCAGCGGAGGGACTCCGGTTTGTTCATTCATTTTGCAACGCTCCGACTTGCGGCCCTTCCCGGAGCGCCATCCTGACGGGTCAACCGATCTGGCGACTGGAGGAGGCCGGGAACATTCATAGCACGCTCCCCGCGAAGTTTGCGACTTACACCGAGGAACTCCAGAAGGCGGGCTACATCGTCGCCTCGACGGGCAAGGGGTGGGGGCCGGGAAGATTGGGACCCGGCGGCCGCACCGAGCAACCTGCTGGCACGCCTCGTCATGGCCGCACACTTAACCCCCCTTTCAGCGGAATCCAGAACATCGACTACGCCGGGAACTTTGACGACTTCGTCCATGAACTCAGCGGCGATCAGCCGTTCTGTTTCTGGCTCGGCGCCTTCGAGCCGCATCGCGACTTCGAGCAGGGGTCAGGCATCAAAACGGGCAAAAACCCTGCCAGCGTGGTCGTGCCGAGGATCTTTCCCGACCACGAGATCGTCAGGTCCGACATGCTCGACTACCTTGTGGAGATCGAGCACTTCGATGCGATGGTCGCCCGGGCGATAGCCACCTTGGAGAAGCGCGGATTGCTCGACAACACCATCATCGTGGTGACGAGCGATCACGGCATGCCGTTTCCCCGCGCCAAGGCCAGCCTCTACGACTGGGGCACACGCGTGCCTTTGGCCATTCGCTGGCCGAAGGGAATCCGGAATCCCGGCCGAGTCGTCGAGTCGTTCGTGAATCTCAGCGATCTGGCGCCAACCTTTCTTGAGGCCGCCGGATTGAAAGTGCCGGAGATGATGACCGCCCGGAGCTTGATGAACATCTTAGCCAATCGTGAAGTCGATCCACGTCCCGCCGCCTACACAGCCATGGAGCGACACGATGGGGCTCGGGCAGGCGGCAAGGGCTACCCCTGCCGCGCCATGCGAACGAAGGATTATCTTTACATCTACAATTTCGAGCCGACCCGCTGGCCGTCCGGCTCCCCCGACCCATCCGTCTGCGCCCGCGCGATCCCCTACGGTGAAATCGATGACTCCCCGACCAAGACCTTCATGATGGAAAATCACTTGGTGCACGGCATCGCCGATCTCGCGGAGTTGAGCTTTGGCAAGCGTCCGGCCGAAGAGCTGTATGACCTCAAGACCGACCCCGAGCAGTTGGTCAATGTCGCCGGATCCGCCAAGTATCGAGAGAGTCAGACGAAGATGCGCGAGCAACTCTTCTCGCATCTTGCCGCCACGAAGGATCCGCGCGTTGTGGGCGGTAGAGTCGACTGGGACTACTTTCCCTACTACGGACTTGTGAAGACGAAAGGCTGGTCGGTGGACCCAAAACCGAAAGGTCGGGAATGATGACAAACCCCCACCGACCCCGGGCCTTCGGCGGGCCAGTGATGCTGCCTCACGACAACTTAACCAAGAAAAAACTGATGAGACCCATACGCCACTTACTCACAGCAGTCATCGCTGCCCTGACACTCGCCGGAGTTTCCGCGCTGGCCGAGCAACGTCCCAACGTCATCTTCATCCTCGCTGATGACTTGGGGTGGAGTGATACGAATCTCTATGGGACGACGAAATTCCTTGAAACGCCGAACATCGATCTTTTGGCCAAACGAGGGATGACGTTCACGAATGCCTATGCGGCGAATCCGCTCTGTTCGCCCACAAGAGCGAGCATCTTGACCGGCCTGTATCCGGCACGGGTCGGCATTACAGCGCCCGTTTGCCACGAACCAGTCGTGCGCCTTGAAGCCAGATTGATAGAAAAGGCCGCGCCGTTTCAGCCTGCTCTGCAAGTAGCAAGCGCATCAAGACTCAAGACCGAGTATTACACCCTAGCCGAAGCCTTGCACGATGCGGGCTATACGACCGGGCATTTTGGAAAATGGCACCTGGGCCAGGAGCCTTACAGTCCACTTGAGCAGGGCTTCGACGTGGATGTGCCGCATTATTCTGGTCCTGGACCGGCCGGCACAAACATCGCACCCTGGCGTTTTCCTGCGGAATTAAACTTCACGGGTAAGCCAGGCGAACACATCGAAGACCGCATGGCGAAGGAGGCGATAAAATTTATCCGGGCGAACAAGGACAAATCATTCTTCCTCAACTACTGGGCGTTTTCTGTGCACGCCCCGTTTGACGCGAAAGCTGACCTCATCAAGAAATACGCGGCCAAGGCGGACGCGAATGACCCGCAGCGGTGCCCTGTCTATGGTGCGATGGTGCAGACCTTCGATGAAAATGTCGGGCAGTTGATCCGCGTGCTCGATGAATTGAAGCTCACCGACAACACGATCATCGTTTTCTTTTCTGACAACGGGGGGAATATGTATGATCGTGTCGACGGCATCCGGGGGACTATGTATGATATAAATGATCCCGTTAATGGCATCCCTCCTACCAGCAATGCGCCGCTGCGTGGTGGCAAAGCAACAATCTATGAAGGGGCTACGCGCGTGCCGTGTGTGGTGGTCTGGCCCTCCAAGGTGAAGCCGGGCTCTCGCAGCAATGCCTTCCTGTCGAGCGTCGATTGGTATCCCACGCTACTCGACATGACCGGAGTAACGCCTAAAGAGACCGTGAAATTCGATGGCGTGAGCCAGAAGCCTGCCTTGCTTGGCTCAGGCTCCCCGCGCGACACGGTGTTTTGTTGTTTTCCGCATTACGCCCCGGCAACCGGCGGCGTTCCCTCCGTGTGGGTCCGGCGCGGCGACTGGAAGCTCATCCGCTTCTTCTGCGACGGACTCGAGCAAACCGACCGCTTTGAACTTTATCATCTGAAAAGTGATATTGGCGAGACGAAGAACTTGGCGGCCGAGCACCCGGGCTTGGTCAAGGAGTTCGATGCGCTGATTAACCAGCACTTGAAAGACATCAATGCCGTGATTCCCGTGAAAAACCCGGTTTATGATTCAACCGCAAAGGCTCCAGAACCTGGGAAGAAACCGCAAAAGGCAAAAAAGCCCGTCGACAACAAGACGAGCGGCGGGAAAGACGTCCGGCAGTAAATCAACAAAGCCAGCGACGCGGTGTAGGTAATATCAAACATAAGAGGATAAATAAGATGAAACACACGATCACATTCCTAACCGCCTGGTGGCTGGTGCCGCTTGCGGCTCTAAACGCTGCTGATGCACTGAGGCCTGGAGGAAAACCCAATGTCATCTTCATCGTCGTTGACGATCTCGGTTACGGCGAACTCGGCTGCTACGGCGGCAAAGAGATCCCGACACCGCAGATCGATGCACTCGCAGCGAGTGGGGCGCGATTCACGAGCGGCTATGTCACCGCGCCGTTTTGTGCGGCCTCACGTGCGGCGCTGATGACCGGTCGCTACCAGACGCGGTTTGGTTTTGAGTTCAATCCCATCGGCGCGAAGAACGCTGCGCCGGGCATTGGCTTGCCCGTCGCGGAGAAGACCGTGGCGGATCGTTTGCGTGACTCGGGCTATGCGACGGGATTGGTGGGCAAGTGGCATCTGGGCGGCACCGCTCCGTTTCATCCGCAGCGGCGCGGCTTTGATGAGTTCTTCGGCTTTTTGCACGAGGGGCATTACTATGTCCAGCCGCCGTGGCAGGGCGTGACAACCTGGCTGCGCCGCAGGACCCTGCCGGATGGCGGACAGGGTCGGTGGACTTCACCCGACGGCCGCATCGTATGGAGCACGCATCTCGGCTCGAACGAACCTGAATACGACACCGACAACCCGCTGTTGCGCAGCAGTCAGCCCGTGGACGAACAGGCGAACCTCACCGATGTCTTTACGCGTGAAGCCTGCGACTTCATCGGGAGGCATTCCTCGCAGCCGTTCTTTCTTTATCTCGCCTACAACACGGTCCACAGCCCCATGCAGGCCACGGACGATTACCTGAAGAAGTTCGCGCACATCGAAGACATCCAGCGCCGCCTCTTCGCCGCCATGCTCGCACATCTCGATGACAGTGTCGGCAAGGTGCTCGCGCAACTCCGCGACAGCGGCATCGAGGAGAACACGCTCGTCGTTTTCCTCAGCGATAACGGCGGCCCCACCCAAGAACTCACCTCGAGCAATGCTCCGCTGCGCGGAGGCAAGGGCGAACTCTGGGATGGCGGCATTCGCGTGCCCTTCATTGCTTCGTGGAAGAAACACATCCACGCCGGTCAGGTGGTGGAGGCGCCGGTGGCGTCCATCGACGCCACCGCGACCGCGTTGACAGTAGCTGGGGCTTTAGCTCCAAGGCCTTCGACCAAAGCCGAAGCCACCTTGGACGGCATCAACCTCATGCCCTTGCTCACGGGCAAGACCACGCCACTGCCCGAACGTCCCTTGTTCTGGCGCGTTGGCCAAAAGAACGCCCTGCGTCTCGGCGACTGGAAACTCGTTCGCGATGGCAAGGAGTGGCAACTCTACGACCTCACGCATGACATCAGCGAGACCCGAAATCTCGCCACTCAGGAACCCGCCCGCGTGCAGCAACTATCAGCGCTCTGGGACAAGTGGAACGCCGAACAAATCGAACCGCTGTGGAGATAAGGGACCCAGTTTGATGAAGCTCACCTTTTAACTCCACGCCGCGCTGCAACTCGCGCCGCTGGCCCTGCTCTACTCTGCTGAAACCATCCCCGGCGTCTATGTGCTGGCCTATGATCGCTGCGAGATCCTAGCATCAAGCCAAAGTCCAGCCCCCATCGACCATCAGCACCTCGCCGGTGATGAGACCGGAATCCGGGTGGCAGAGAAAGCGGACGGCGTGGGCGATGTCGTGGATGCTGCCGACGCGGCCGACGGGGATGCGGGCGAGCACGGATTGACGGAACTCGGATTGCTCCAAGAAGGGACGGGTGCCGGGGGTCATGAGATAGGTCGGTGCCACGGCATTGACGGTGATGCCCAGCGGTGCCCATTCGAGAGCCATGCTTTTCGTGAGCATGTTCAGCGCGGCCTTCGAGGAGGAATAGGCCACGTGGTTCATGATCGCGACGCTGGCGGCCTGCGAACTGATATTCACGATGCGGCCATGCTTGCGCGGCAGCATGAGGCGAGCGGCGGCTTGCGAGCAGAGAAACGGACCGCGTGCGTTCGCGGTCATGATGCGGTCCCACTGCTCGGCGGTCTCGTCGAGGGCGGAGCAGTTCGCGCCGTCGCCTGCGTTGTTGACGAGGATGTCGAGGCGACCGGCCTCGGACTCGATCTGCTGGAAGGCGCGAGTGATGCTCGCTGGATCAGACACATTGAGCTGCACGGCTCGTGCTGATGGGCCAAACGATGCCAGCGGTTCCGCGAGCGCCTCCACCTGGGCTTCGAGTCGGCAGCCGAAATAGACGGTCGCGCCCTCTTCGATGAGTTCACGCGCAATGCCGAAGCCGAGGCCCTCCGGGTCATTGGCTCCCGTCACGAGGGCGATGTGGTTTTGGAAAGGAGATGTCATGGGGTGGCTATTGGCTTGGTGAATGGCTTCACTTCGTTTGTCCTTGTTCAATTTCATGGTCGAGTGCGGCGGAACGTGTGCGTAGTTCAGCAGGAGGTGGCCCTGGCAGCTGGTCGGCGCGCAGTTCCCCGCGGCTCAGCACGCCTAAAGGCAGGGCAATCGATGTTCCGAAGGACGGGTTCTTGTTGGCCTGGCCGTCCCAGCCGATGCACTCCCAAACCTTGCCCTGCTGGGCACGCAGGTGGCCCAGCCAATGCCGCTTAATGGTCTGCGCCAACTCCGGATGCTCCGGCTGCAGGATGGTCAGCAGCCAGCCGACCGGGACGTGCCAGTAGGCGCCGTTCATATACCTGTTTTTTTGGGGCCTGGCTTTCTCCCACATGGTAGTCGGCGAGAAGTCGCCGCTCAGCGGGACGTGGCGCAGGGCACCCTCGAACTCGATCTCTCCGGGTCTGGCCAACGCCGCCGTAATCGTCCTGAGCAAAGCCGCGCGGGCCTCTCCCTCAACCGCGCCGATATAGATCGCGTAGATGCTGCCCCACACATCCGACTGCGCGGAGATGCCGTTGGAGGCTTTAAGCCAGCCTCCATGCGTGCCATCGGTGTCGGCAAAGACCGGCAGGATATGCGAGCGGATCTGTTGGGCGACGTCGGCATAATGTTTGGCGTCTTCCGGTTGGTCCATCTTGGTGGCGAGCCAGGCGAGGTGCAGGGCCGCGCGGTAGCGGATCAGCGAGGCCATGAGGAGGTCGCCCGTCATCTCGATGGCATCATAGAAAATGAATCCGACCGACCGCCGCGCTACCGTGGTGCGCACCAATTGTGTGGCCGGATCGATCTCCGGCACGGTAAAAGCCAGCTTCAGTCGCTCATACACGGTGCGTCCGCCCACCTCGCGGCTCAGCAGCGCTTTGGCATCACCACTGCGAGCCAGCATGTGGGCGAGCAAGATGACTTCAAACTGGTTGTTGCTGGGCGGGCGGAACCCCCAGTCGCCATTCATGTGGGCCAATGGATCGTAGGTGCCGGGAAAGAACACCGGTGCGCCGTCCACATTGATATGATCGGGGATGGCGTGGGCGGGTATGACCACCTGCTGGCCCAGCTCCCTTGGCTCAGGGCCGTTTTGCTTTTCCAGAATCAGTTGGAAGTGCCGGAGACCGTCCTCGCGCGCAATCAAGCCGCTGGAAAAATTCATGGTGAAGTCCAGGATCCAGATCGCCGGATAACCACCCGGCGTGATGGCTCGGAATCCCAAGGTGTTGGTTTTGTCGCCGGCGATGGCACCCGGATCCACCCCGCAGGTTTTGAGGGTAGTCGTCGCCAACTCGCGGACGAACGCCAGTTCTTCCGGTAGCAAAATCTCGGGCGGGGCCGCACCATTGGCAATACCATCGGCAGCAGGCAGAACATCGGCCAGCGACGAGAGCAGTAGGGCAGTGAGGAGGGTTTTCATTTTGATGCTTCTGGTTTGGCGAAAACCACCGGCACGGGCGCACCGCTGGCAGTTGAGGTGGTGCTGTAACACTCGGGCC
>DGXY01000082.1:581-16065 GCA_002396885.1 Akkermansiaceae bacterium UBA5020 | reverse complement strand
TGTGAGCCTTCCACTTGCGCTTGAGATGGCGCTTCTCAGTGGCGATCCGGTCGGCGGTGCGGAAGAGCGAGTTGCCGCCAAGGTTCTTGTCCCGGTCCTGCACAAAGCAGAAGCGTGCTTCGTTCCAGACGAGCCGGTGGTCGAGCAGCTCCTGAAGAGTGGCGTCGATGTCGCACTTGCACTTGAGCAGCTCATCCCACTTCGGCACGCCGCCTGATTCGTCGCGGACCACGCCCACGGCACCGCCGACCCAGTGGTTCACGCCAAAAGGATCGTTGCGCTGAAGTAGCCGGGGATCGCTCCTCTGGTGCCATCCGAAAAGCCGAACGTCGGCTCCGCGCGCGCACCAGGCCGCGTTTGTGATCATGGCGAGAGCTTCCTCGGGACTGAGTTTGCGGCAGCGCAGGCTCACCATGCAAACGCAGGCGGTGATGTCGTCGTCGAGCATGACGACGGCGTCCTCCTTGAAGTGTCCGAGGATCCAGTTGCGCACGGCGGACACCCCGGTGATCTCATCGGGGATCGTCACCGTTTCGGGCAGCGGGATCGCAGCGTAGTCAGCCCTTTCGCTTTCCGGCACGAGGAGCGTCGCGCTGGGGAAGAGCTTGTGGCTGGTCATCGTTCGCACCCGGCTGCGACTCAGGATCACCAGTCGCAGGGATAGCGGCCGGAGTTCCGGCCACGGGTCCGCTGGTGCTGGCGGCGGCGCGCTGGCAGAGTTGGAGCAGTCGTTTTCCATGTAAAACCCTTCCGATCCCGATCTTCTTCGTGGTGCGGGTGATCGAGTAGTTCACCTCGCGCACCCCCATGAGCTGAAGCGCGAGCATCCAGTCGCGCAGATCGTGGAACATGAAGACGAGGTAGTCGTGATGCTCGAAGGCCTGGCATTCCATGCGCGGGATCGGTTCGATGTCGTCCGCCGGATCGTCGTCCTCGAAGAGCTTGCGGATCTCGTCCTCCATGAAGCCAGTCAGTTCGAGATCGAAGGCGGGATCGGCTTCTTCGATTTGCTTGATGAGCCGGCGCAGATCGTCCTCATCGAGTTCAGCCAGCTCCGCGAGACGATTGTCGGCGAGGAGATCGGCGAGTTCCTCGGCTTCCGAGCCATAGTCCTGCTCGTCCACGGGTACGGTCTCGCTGCCAATGAGGAGGGCGGCTTCGAGACGCCCATGACCGCGTACGACGAGTCCGCTCCGCTTTGAGACGGTGATGGGATTGCGCCAGCCCTGGTCCTGGATGATCGAGGCGAGCAATTGGATCTGGTGCGCACTGTGCCGGTTCGGATTGACCGGGTTCGGCTTCAACCCGTTCGGATCAATCAGCGTGGTATGGGCGCAGTGGACGGGAATGCTCACCCCACGAGGCGACTGTCAACGCGGGCGATGACGTTGACTCCGCCGCCTCGGGCAAGATGGAATCCGTTCTCCCTCCCGAAGTCGCCCGCAAGCTCCTCCACAAGGATCTCGCGAACCTGGTCAAACGCGTCCACGAGGGCAAAAAGCTGACGCGCTCCGAGCATTCCATGCTCCAGAACCTCGCCGGAATGTCGGCGGGGCACTCCGGTCCCACCCACGCCCGCAACTTCGTGGAGCTCGCGGAAATCCTCGGGGTAAGCCGACAGGCCCTCGGGCACTGGCGACGGCGCAGGGACGCCCCCAAGGCTGCGGCCAACGGACTGCACGAGGTGGCGGCGTGGCGCGAGTTCATGCAGCGCCACAACCTCAAGGGGTCCGAAGCGCCAGCCACCGACGAGGAGGCGAGCCTCAAGGCGCGCAAGCTCCTCGCCGAAGTGGAAGAGCGCGAACTGCGGCTCGCCGTGAAGAGGGAACTCTACGTGCCCCTCGACGTGGTGAGGCAGGAATGGACGACGCGGGTGGGACGGGCCGTGAGCCTGTTGCGCAACAAGCTAGAGTCGGAGTTGCCCCCGATCCTCTCCGGCCTCGATGCGGTAGGCATTCAGGACGAATGCCGCAAGGCCATCGACGAGGTCCTCGGCCTTCTCCACGCAGGCGACGATGCGGGTTGAACTCCTCGATGAAATCTGGCGGGAGTGCTGGAAGCCGCCCGACCGTCGCCCTCCCTGGGCGTGGGCCGAAGAGCATGTCCACGCGATCCCCTACTCGCCGGTGCCGGGACGGTTCCGGGCCGACAACTCTCCCTGGCTGAAGGAACCGCTCGAAGCCCTCGTCGATCCCCGCGTCCGGGTCGTTTCGGTGATTGCTTCCATCCAATCGAGCAAGACCACCATCGGTGAACTCGGTCTCTGCTACATCATCGCCAACCTGCCCGGCCCGACGCTCTGGCTTGACCAGACCGACGACGACGCCCGCGACCAGGCCGAGAGCCGCCTCGGTCCGATCTTCGAGGAATGCCCTCCGGTGAAGGCTCTCTTTCCGAACAACCGCCACCGGATGAAGACGGCGACCAAGCACTTCTCCAACGGCATGACGCTCTGGGTGCTCGGCGCCAACAACAAGACCAACCTCCAGCGCCGTTCGATCCGCTGGCTCATCATGGACGAATCATGGAGGGCACCGAGCGGCCACATGGCCGAAGCCGAGGCACGCGTCACCGCCTTCGGCTGGCTCGGGAAATGTTTGTTTCTCAGTCAGGGCGGCGAGGAACACGACGACACCCACCGCAAATTCGAGACGACCGATCAGCGGGAGTGGACTTTTCAATGTCCCGAGTGCGAACTGCGCCAGCCCTGGAAATGGGAAAACGTGGAGTGGAGCAAGGACGCCCGAGACGAGTCCGGCGAATGGGATTTTGCCCAGATTCGCGCGACCGTCTCGCTCCGATGTGAAGGCTGCGGCCATCAGTTCGAGGACAGCGATCGCACCCGCCGACGACTCAACACCACGGGGCGCTACGTCGTCCAGAACCCGAACGCCTCGTCCGAAAACGTGGGGTTCCACTGGAACGCCCTCTGCGCGATGAGCTGGGGACGGCTCGCCGAACTCTACCTTCGTGCCAAGCAGGCCGCACGCATGGGCGACCTGGAGCCGCTCAAGATCTTCTACCAGAAACGCCTCGCTCTTCCTTGGCGGGACTTCGTGGACGACTTCCGCCTGGAGATCGAACCGAGCGGTTATCGCCTCGGCGAATCCTGGGAAGGCGAAGCCGCCCTCGATGCGAAGGGGCGCATCCTCGAGGCACCCTTTGCCGCCGAAGAGGCAGCGGCCCCGATGCGCATCCTCACGGTGGACTGCCAGATGGATCACCTCTTCGCCGTGGCGCGAGGTTGGGCGGCGGACGGATCCTCTCGCCTCCTCTGGCACGAACGCCTCCTCACCTGGGACGACGTGGACGAACTCCAGGAGCGCTTCGGCATCCACTCCAACCTCGTCTTCGTCGATGCCGGACACGCCACCTACGACGTGTATCGCGAATGTGCGAAGCGGGGCTGGACCGCGCTGATGGGCGACCGCCGCCCCACCTTCCTTCACCGTCTGCGGGACGGTCGCAAGGTCCACCGCTTCTACTCGCCGCGCCGCAAGGTCGTCCTCAATCGCACCCAGGGATGCTCGGTCTTCTACTGGTCGAACCTCAACATCAAGGACATGCTCGCCCGCCTGCGGCGCAACCAGGACCCAGAGCGGGGCCCCACCTGGGAAATCCCCGAGGACGCGGCCGAGGATTACCTCAAGCAGATGGAAAGCGAGCGCCGCGTGAAGAAGGGCGGCAAGTGGCTCTGGCTCCAGATCGGCGACCGCCCCAACCACTACCTCGACTGCGAGGCCATGCAGGTGACGGCGGCGGTGATGCTCAAGCTCGTGGGCCGCGAGGCCGGAGGGGACACGCCCGAGGGCGAGGAGGAGGGCGCGAGCAATTGACACGCGTCGCCGGGAAACAACCGCCCGACCCGATGCCCCGACCGGAACATCTGCGACGCCCTAAGGCCACCGCCAGAAAACGCCAGGGGAACGGGCGGGCACAACCCACCCGCCACATGAATCCCAAGCAATTCCTCCAGGGGAAACTCACCTATCTCGGCATCCTTCTCACCGCCCTCGGCGCACTCGGCCACCTCTTCGGGTTCACCGTCCCGACCGAGGAAGTCAAAGGCATCATCGGCTGGTTCCAGGCCAACTGGAACTCGATCATGGAACTGGTCGGTCTTGTCGTGTCCGCCTATGGCCGACTCCGCATCAATTGGAGAAAGGAGGCCGCCTGATGAAAGTCAGCGCCGACATTCTTGCAGCCCAGATCGTGCGGGAAGCGAGCCGCTTCGTCGGCTTGCGAGAAATCCGTAGCAACTCTGACTGGGACAACCCGAAGACTCCCGAGCGGGACTACGCCATCGCAGCGGAACTGCGCAAACTGATGCGCCCCTCACCGTGGGAAGAAGGATGGGCTTATTGTTGCGCGCTTACAGAAGGCGTGGTGGCGGCGGCTTTGCAGTCGCTGGGATTCCCCGAGCCGAAGATCCAGCGCTGGCACAAGGTCATGACGCCGCACTGCGTCACCAGCGCAGGCAACTTCCGCGCCCGCAAGCTGCTCACTGACAAACCCGTGACCGGAGCGGTCTGGCTCGCCCGCCACGGCACCAGTTCCAATGGCCACGCCGGGATTGTCACCGCCGCATCGGGCAAGTCGATGTCCACGATCGAGGGGAATACCTCGCTCGATCCGACCACTTCGGCCAAGGAACGCGAGGGCGACTGGATCACCACCCGGATCCGCTCTATCGGCGGTGCCGGCAGCCTCAAGACGATGGGCTTCGTCACTCCGGAATCCATCCTCGCCCTCCTCGAAGCCTGAGTCCCATGCACTTCAACCTCACGGGCCGCATCCACGACCTCATCGCCACCCTCACGGCGGGGAGCGTCGTGGCCGTGGCCTTAAGCGACCTCGACGTGGCCCTCAAGATCGTGGTCGGTTCCCTCACGAGCGTGTTCCTGCTTCTCGGTATCGTAATCCGGGCGAGAGAACTCCGCTCGGGTGAACGAGGGAAGAAAGACGGAGGCGAGTGAGTCGTCCGCGATTTCAGGCGACCTGATCCAGCTTGATCGAAGCGACCGCCAAATCGTGAGAGGTTTGGAGATTCATCCAGAAGCGGGCCGAGGTGCCAAACGCCTTGCTCAGAAGAATGGCGGTCTCAGCGGTGATCGCCCGCTTGCCGCGGATGATCTCGCTGATCCGCATCCGGGTCACCCCCATGCGCTCGGCCAGGGCGGACTGACTCAGGCCCATCGGCTTGAGGAATTCCTCGTCGAGGATTTCGCCGGGAGAAACCAGCGCGGGACCAATGGGAACGCGTGTAATTGTTTGGGAAGTCTTCATGGTTCAGTGGTAATCGACAATCTCGACATCGAGGACGCGCCCGTTTTCCCAGCGGAAACAAACCCTCCACTGGTCATTGACGCGAATACTGTGCATTCCTTCTCGGTCACCCCGGAGAGCCTCCAGCCGGTTGGCTGGCGGAACCCGGAGGTCCTCCAGGTTCTCAGCGGCATCCAGCATGGCGAGCTTTCGAAGCGCAACCTTGGTGATCGAGTTGAACCGGCGCGATTTGCCCGCTTCCCAGAGTTGACGGGTTTCCCTGCACCGGAAGTTCTCGATCATTCCTTCGGAGCGTATCGCGTGGCGATACAAAATGCAAGGAGTCTTTGCGGTCATTCGTTTGACAGCCCGCTCGGCCCATGGCGCGCGGTCTCTTTGTCATCGGTTTCACAGCTTCGGAGGTTCTCCAGATCCAAACGAAGGCAAAGGAACTCCTCCTCGAAGGCAAGACTCTCATGTCCTGGGGCGAGAGCGGCTCAACCGCGACAAAGCAATTCGCCATGCCAATCCGCGAGGTCCTGGAGGAATGCGCCCACGCCCTCCCCCTCCTCGATCCCGAAACCCACGGACGCCCCCGCCGGCGCGTTGGAACCACCCGCGTTGGCTTCCTGCCGAAATGATGTCACGCCTCCAGCGGTTCGCGTCAGCGGTGCTGCCGCCGGTCCTTGTGCCGAAGGCCTGGTCTTCGGTCTACGACAACGCGCAGAACTCGTCCCGTCGTGGACCGGTGCCCGGCTCATCTCCCCGTGACGCTCGCAAGGATCTCACTCCATCGACCCGACGTGAGTTGGTGCGTCGCGCCCGTTACCTCTACAAGAACTCGGGCTTCGTCCGCGAGATGGTCTCCAGCATGGCGATCTACTCGACCGGCGATGGTATCCGTCCCCAGGCGCAGTCGCCCGACTCCGACTGGAACCAGCGTGCCGAGGATTACTTCAAGCGCTGGAGTTCCCGTTGCGAGATCACGGGCCGGTTCAGTTTTGAGGAATGTCAGGGTCTCGTCTGCCGGGGCCTCGACATCGACGGCGAATACTTCGTCCACAAGACCCGTAACCGGCTTGGGCTGCCCTCGATCCAGTTGATCGAGACCCACCGCGTCGGAGGAGACGACTACGCCCTCGGAACCGTCGACGGGGTGACTCTCGACGATTGGGGAGCGCCGCTCACCTACCGGCTTATCGAGGACGGCGGTCCGCGCGAAATCCCCGCCCATCAGATGCTCCACGTCTTCGAGCCGGAGCATTCCTCCTCGGTGCGTTCCGCGCCCACGATCCAGCACTCCATCAACCACGTCATCGACGAGATGGAGTTGATCGCCCTGGAGAAGCACGCGGTGAAGGACAATGCCGACGTCACCCGCATCCTCAAGAACGAGTCGGGTCAGTTGGAGGAAGGCACTGACTTCGAGTTCCGGGATGGCGAGGCGGCGGCGGATTCGGATGCCAGCAACCCGACCGACCTGCAGCGCATCGTCGGCGGCAAGCTTCTCGCGCTTAAGCCGAACGAGTCGCTCGAATCCTTCGAGTCGAAGCGGCCAAGCCCCACCTTCACCGGGTTCCTGGAACACTTGAGGAGGGATTCAGCCCTCGGGGTGCTGCCCTTCGAATTCACGGCGGATTCCTCGAAGATCGGAGGGGCCGGCGTGCGGTTGGTCGTGGCCAAGGCCGACCGCCGGTTCTCCTATCGCCAGATGATCCTCATCCAGCGGTTCATCCGCCCGGTCTGGTTCTATGTGATCGGCGACGCCATCGACCGGGGCGAGCTGGAAGCGGTGCCGAACTGGTGGCGGATCAGTTGCGTGTGTCCAAGGCGGGTCGGAGTAGACGCGGGGCGCGAGGCCCAGCAGAACCGTGCCGATGTTGAGATGGGACTCAAGACGATCTCGGACCACTATGAGGAGCTCGGAGCTGACTTCGGAGAGGAGATCGAGCGGCGGGCGCGAGACATCAAGATGATCCTCGAGGCGGCGGAGAGGCACGGCGTCCCAGTGGAGTTGCTTTGGAAGCCGGCGGCGGGAGCTTCAATTGACCGGGGCGTCTTTGACACAGCACGCCGGGGGTGAGCCGAAAGACGGAAACCCTCGAAGAGGCGGAAAAGAGAAGGGCGGGGTGCCGGGAGCGGGGTCGAAAATACCGTGAGAGGCACCGGGAGCGAATCCTCGAGCGTCGGAGGGAATACCGTGAAAAGAATCGCGAGACTATCCTGGAGCAAGCTCGCCGTCTTTATTGGAAGAACCCTGAGAAGATGCGCAAGCGGGGCCGCGAATCCTATCGGCGTAATCCAAAAAGGGTGCTTACCGAAGAGCAGAAAGCGGCTGGCCGCGAGAGAGTTCGGCGATACAGAATACGGCACAATAAGCTCCTGAAGGAACGAGAGCGGCTTCGGATGCAAAACGATCCGGCCTACGCCTTCGCGAGGCGGCTCCGTGGCCGGGTGGGAAAGGCGGTCAAGGTCCAGTATGCAGAGAAGGCGCGCAAAACCATTGATCTGATCGGGTGTTCGGTGCCGCGTCTTCTAAGGCACTTGGAGAAGCTGTTTTTGCCAGGCATGAACTGGGACAACTACGGCCGATATGGCTGGCACATCGACCACATCATCCCGTGCGCTTCGTTCGATCTGAGCCGACCCGATCATCAGAAGAAGTGCTTTCATTTCTCGAACCTTCGACCAGCGTGGAGCCGGCATAATGAGGGTAAAGGAAGCCGCATCGAAGGCGAGCTTCCCCTTCGGTATCTTCATAAGGCAAACCCCTCACGTTGACAGCCCCTCCGGGGCGTGAAAGCCCTCGACGTTCTCCGCAGCCGCCAGCCCTGGCTCATCACGCCTGAGGCTCTCGACCATTTCGCTGCCCGGACCGCAGCCTTCGCCACGGGCCAGCTCTTCCGGGACGATCCGCCCACCCATCCGCTCCTCGACATCGAAGAGCGCATCGGCATCGTTCGCCTCCACGGCCCGCTCATCCGTCGGCCCAGCCTCATCGAGAGCTGGCTTTTTGATGCGGTCAGCAGCGAGGATGCCATCAGTGCGATTCATCAGGCAGTGAAGCACGACAAGGTCGAATCCATCCTCCTCGACATCGATTCGCCCGGTGGCACCGCGATGGGGACCACCGAACTGGCCGAGGCGGTGGCGGATGCCTCAAAGGAGAAGTTCGTTTATGCCTACACCGGTGGCCTCATGTGCAGCGCGGCCTACTGGGTCGCGTCTCAGGCCGATGCGATCTACGCTTCGCCCTCGGCACGGGTTGGATCCATCGGCGTGATCATTCCCTTTCTTGACAAGAGCGAAGCCTTTGAGCGCGCCGGTCTCCGAATGGAAGTCTTTGCCTCCGGCAAGTTCAAGGGCATCGGCACACCGGGCATCTCGCTCACTGAAGAGCAACGCGAGCTGCTTCATGCAGAGGTGACGGAAATCTTCGGCGACTTCCGTGCCGCCGTCCTCGCCCGTGGCCGCAAGATCCCGGACGAGGCGATGGAAGGCCAGACCTTCAGCGCCCGTCAGGCGCAGCGCTTCAACCTCGCCGGCCTGGCCAAGGACCGAGACGCCGTGTTGGCCCGTCTCCGCCGTCTGCATGGTTCGAAAGTTGACACGGTGGCCCGGTCGATTCCGCACGCGACCATGAAGACCGTTGAAGACCAGCTTTCCGAAGCGCTCGCCCAAATCAAGACCTTCCAAACGGAGGCAGGCGAGCGGGACTATGAACTCAAGCAACTCTCCGAGGAGCTCGGGCAGACCAAGACATCGCTGGAGGCGAAGGAAGCCGAGCTCGCCACCACGATCCAGGCACAGGAGAGCGCCCTAGCCGCACTGAACCAAACGCTTGAAGCCGAGCGCTCCGGAAGCCGCGAACAGCTCGCGGGTGCCCGGACCGAAATCGACCAGCTCACCCAGCAGGTGACCGGGCTCACCGAGGCCAATGCCCAACTCGCCGCTCGCGAACAGGATCTCGAAAAGCGGGCCGCCCTCCGCGCCGCCCAGATCGCCGCCGAATCCGGAAGCCAATCGCCCGCCCACATCACTCCGGCGGGAAATCACTCACCTGACCAGGCTCCGCAAAGCGCCGCCGAAGTCTGGAATCGCCAGTTCCAACCCGCTCGCTGAACCCCACCACTTTCTTCAACCAAGCTGCCACCATGTCTGTTCCTACTCTACTCGACCTTGCCAAACTGGATGCCGGTGTCGGCTACCCGATCATCGAGGAATCCGTCAAGAGCGCACCCGAACTCCGGGTGGTTCCGGCATCCACGATCCTCGGCACCACGATGGAACTCACCGTGCGGACCGGGCTTCCCTCGATGGCCTTCCGCGACGCCAACCAGGGCGTTCCGCGCAGCAAGTCCCGCTACGAGACCAAGACCTTCCAGACCCACATTCTCGACCACCAGATCGCGGTGGACGAGCAGATCGTGAACGGAGCGAAGGACCGCGGTCGCCTCCTCGAAAACCACGTTGGCGGCGTGATGGAATCGGCCATGCAGTACGTGGGCAGCCAGTTCTACTACGGCACCGGCCACGATGCGAAGGGCTTCCCCGGACTCCTCGCCCAATACGCCGCCGACCCCGATCACACCGTGGACGCGGGCGGGGCGACCAACAAGACTTCGGTCTGGTTTCTCAAGCTCGGTCCCGAGTGCCTGGAGTTCCTTTTCGGCAACGGTCGGACCATCGGGCTCAACGACACGTGGGATCTCGAAACCGTTTATGACGACGACGGCAATCCCTACAAGGCCTACACCAACTGGATGTCCGGCCGGGTGGGACTGCGCCTCGCCAACCGCAACTGCGCGGTGCGGATCAAGAACGTGGAGGAATCGGGCGCGAACAAGAAGACGCTCCACGACGGCCTCCTCTACGCCGCCTACGAGAAGTTCACCGAGTTCGGCATGGAGCCGACCCACATCTTCATGAACGGGCGCTCCCGCGAGCAGGTTCGCAGCGGACGCACCGCCACCAACCCGGCGGGCAATCCCGCTCCGCTGCCCACCGAATGGGAGGGCATCCCCATCATTCGCTCGGCCTCCATCGTGAACAGCGAGGCCTGATCCCTTCAAAATCGAACCCCGCCCATCATGCACTCTCTCAAAGACGCTGAACTGATCCGCACCCTAGCGCTCCCGGCTGCCGGGGCGAGCGCTTCCACCGCCTCGATTGACCTCGCCGCGACCACGCAGGTCGAGAGCCACTTCGAGGTCGAAATCGCGGTGCCCGCCATGCCGAACCTCGCCGAAGGCAAGA
Source organism: Akkermansiaceae bacterium UBA5020 (assembly GCA_002396885.1). Classification (GTDB taxonomy): domain Bacteria; phylum Verrucomicrobiota; class Verrucomicrobiia; order Verrucomicrobiales; family DEV007; genus Arctic95D-9. The sequence continues at coordinate 5,544 of DGXY01000082.1, read as the reverse complement.
CGGCCACGGTCATGCTGGAGGACTCGGCCAACGACGTGAACTTCGCGCCGATTGCCGGGCTGGCTCCGCTGGAGGTCACCGGAGGAGTCGGGGGTGGGGCGAGCGCCGCTTCGCTTCGGGTCCGGCTTCCGAACTCCGCGCGTCGTCACCTTCGCGCTACCGCCGACGTGGAAGCCGCAGGCGGCGACAACACCGCCGTCAGCGTCACTCTCGCGCTGATCTTCTGAATTTCTCGGCACACGCAGTCAGCGGTTCTCGGGGTTAGGGTAAGCCTCGGTCGGTCAGCAAAACCGGCCGGGGCTTTCGGCTTTGTTGCGCAACGAACTTGCCCGCTTCTCACTTTTCGCACGTATCATTGCAATGCGTTCCGACACGGAATGGAGTAGCATTGTCCACCCGGAAAAACAGACAGGCGGAACAACAATGGCTACTACCAGATTACCTTCCTTGGAATCATCAGTCAGGACCGAGATCTCAGGTCTGAAGGATCGAACATACGGCGACTTCCTCATGTGGGCGTTTGCCGATCCGTGCAACGACGCACTGAAGGGCATTTTTGCCGAGTGGCTCGTCCTCCGCCTGCTGGGCTTGAAGAGTGATCGGCGGATTTCGTGGGCCAACAGCGACATCATCACGCCCTCGGGCAACCGCATCGAGGTCAAATCCAGTTCCTACTGGCAGGATTGGAAGCTCTACCGGGAGGACGGCTCCGAAGCCGACTATTCACGCTTTCTCATCCAGCCGGACAACAAAGTGAGGTTCTCCGGCCTGATCGCAGGAGATGCCACCGGTGACGAGATCCGGGAGAAGGGATACAAATCGTCGCTCTACGTTTTTTGCTTCCAACGGGAAACAGATCCCCGCCAATGGGACGCGCTCGATCTCGGGCAGTGGGAGTTTTACCTGACAACGATAGAGCAAATGGAAGCTCACGCGGCGCGGTCGATTTCTTTGAAAAGGCTCAAGGAGATTCACGCAGGACCACTCTCTGCCGACGAGCTTGTCACGCGTTTCGACGAGATGGGACTGCTGGAGGATTGCCGGGGGAACTCTATTTCAGACGATCAATTCCTACGATGAAGGTCGGACTATGGAATCTTGATCATCCCGAGATGGGTTCCGGCATTGTCCGAAAGGAAAATCGATTTGGCGATGTCGTCCGCTATTTGGAGGGTGCTGATTGTGACCTTCTCATCCTCACCGAAGCGAATGCGGCCCTCAAGCTGGCCGGCTATTCAACGGAATTCAGCGAGGTGAGTCCGTTCCGATCCTCACAACGTTACTACGGCGAGCCAAATCTTTACCACCAAGTTGGAATCTACAGCCGTCTTCCCATGCGGCGACTGAACGTCGCCGAACCGATCAACGGGTTGCTATGCGAGGTATCTTGGAAGGGAGAACCGCTCCTCTTATACGGCAACGTGATTACCATCAAGGACCAGTGGAAAAAGGACAGCGGGAAGACGCACAAGGACAGACTTCGGGAGCAACTTGCCGCCTTCGAAAGTCTCGCTCAGTCGCGATTTGTGGCGGCTGGCGACTTCAATCTGAACCTTGGCTGGACTCGGATGCTTCCCGCCCACCGTGAGCTCAAGAACCTCGTCGAACGACTCGGATTGATCTGGCCCACCGAGGGGCACGACGACACCGTTCAGCACGTTGTCCACTCCCCGGACTTGGCCTGCCAGGTCGAGATCGACTTCTCGGTGCGGCACATGAAGGGCGGGGAGAAGCGGCTGAGCGACCATCCGTTTCTCACCATCACGATCGATTCCAGTCCGAAGACGTGACCGGATTGAGAGGCCAAGCGGGTCATCAACGCGGGCCGAGCTTCCGCGCGGGACGGGAATCAAGACAGATCCGGGCAAACCCACACTTCTATGCCGTGCGCCGCGCAGATTGCCTCCATCTCGCCGTCTCCCCGACCGGAAATCGCGACCGTGTGGATCTTCAGCGGATTGAAGCGCTTCATGATCTCACGGGAGAAGAACGCCTGCCCCATCAGATACATTCCGAGCCCCCCTCCCTTAGTTTGAATGACTGTGATCTCGGCACCTTCGATCTCTTTCGGGTTGATCCTACCGAGCTCGGGTTTGACCCCGTGGAGGATGACCCCGTCGATGAGGCGTTTCCCAGTCTCCTTACTACTTGGAATCGCCAGGAATTCCTCATGCAGCCGTCCCACATGGCGATGTTCCTGCCAAAACATCCGCGTTCGCCAAGTTTCGTGCTTGCTCATAGGCTCGGACGATACCTCGAAATGGGAGAGATTCCAAATCGACGGATCGTCGAGAGTCGCCATGGTTTGACAGGCCCTACCGGAGAGATGCCCACCTCCCGTTACGACGAACTCGACGCCGACCTCGCCACCATCATTGACGAGGTCGGCATCCAAATCACCTGGAACGGCAACCCCTACCTCGCGGTGGTCGCCGATCCCCGCGTCGAACTCGATCTCCAGAGCGGAGGCTTCATGCCCGAGTCGGATTTCCAGGTGAAGCTGCGCAAGGCCGTGTTGCCCGATCACGGTCCGAAACCCCGGCAAACACTCACGATCCGGGGCGAAACCTTCGCCATCAAAGGCCTGACCGACCGGCCCACCAGTCCGCTCCTGATCCTCCACGTCGCCCGGTCATGAACGCTTCCATCGAGAACGCCTTCGCCGCCTGGCTCGTCGATGCGGGAATCACGGCCCCGGTCCACACCGGTGCATCGGCCGAGGAATTCGATCCCGAGAATCTCGCCATCATCGTCTCGGTACCGGACGTGGAACATTCTGTCGGACCGCTTCACCGGGCCACGGTGAACCTCATCGTTTCCGGACCGTCCTACCACGCGACACTACAAAGCTATCGGGACACCGCCCTCGCGATTCGCGGCCTCGTGGACGACCACACCAACAGCGGCCTCGCCACCTTCATTGGTCAAGTGGCCGGAGGGAACTTTGGAGGTCTCTGGGTGAAGGACAGCAGCGAGCGCATCGAGGAGGACCGCTGGATCCACACCCTCGCCCTCATGGTCGGTTTGGTTCGCCCCCTTTGACACGGAGGCGGTGCCGTATGACCCGCGAAATTTTCCGCCACCGCAACACCCCACTTCGAGTCGTCTGCCTCACCGAGCCGCACCTTCTCCTCCCCCTCGGACACGATACATCCAACGATCCGGTTCGCTGCCTCTACCGCATCGACCGCCTCCACTGGTTCCGCTGGAAGCCGGTGCGCTCGCCCTACCATCATTGTCGGCGTGATGCAGTGCGTCGGTGCCGGGCTCTGGCCGACTACGAGATCGAGAAGCGTCGCCTCGGAGCCTTGCCACGTTGACAGCCGCTGCGGGTTATGCCCGCTCATATCGGAGTCGCGACCACTTACGGACTGACCGCCCCCGCCGGCGGTTACGTCCAGGAATCCTCCCGCGAGGACAGCGTGGAACTGGCCACGATCCGCAACGAGTCGGGCGTGACCGTGAAGGCCGTCCCCAAGCCGCTCGTCACCCGCACGGTGAGCCTCAAGGGCAAGGGCGACGCGAACCTCGCCGCCGTGGCGAGCGGGTCTTTCGCCGAGGGCGTGCTCCGCGTCACCGAAGCCAAGCAGAGCGAGAGCAACGAGGACTTCCCCGACTTCGAGGTCACCGGGACCGCCTACCTGAACCTACCCGCCTCCTGATCCGCCATGCCCGTCACCCTGACCAACATCGGTATCCAGTCCGTGGACATCACCCTCGCCGAGAGCGTGGAGGTGAGCGCCAAGATTGAGGCCAAACCGCTCCTCGACAAGAGCGGCAGGTTTGCCGACGGCGCGGCCTTCGATCCAACCTCGGACTTTTCCCTCAAGGGTCGCGGAGACCTGCCCGCCGGTCTCGCCGTGGGCACCGATGGCGGCAGTGATGTGGGCGGTCTCTTCGCCGGGGGCGTGACCCTCATCAGCTCGGTCAAGGAGATGGAGAAGAACGACGACTGGAACGCCTGGGAATGCTCCGGGCAAAACTTCCCAAATGCGTCCTGACAAACGCCCATGAGAACCGGACAAAAGATCATCTTCGTGCGCGGCCATGAACCGCCGCTCCAGAGCCGCGACACCGCACTCATCGCAGCCGCCCTCGTGAGCGGAGCCAAGCTAGCCGGCGACAAGCCCTTCCTTCACACGCTTGAGGAAGTGGACGACGAGCCGAGGCGGACCACTGCCTGGAGTGTGGACGGCGGGGGCGAGATCGTCTTTCGCCCGAATTTCCCCGAAGAGACCCTCGACTTCGCTGAGTTCCGCCGACGCTTCGAGGATGCGGCCTGGTGCCGGGACAACCCCGATCACCCCATCGCCTACCTTCGCGCCTTTGCCGACACCCTTGCCGATCTGCGCGAGCAACTGCGCGGCCAGAAACCGGCCTTTCTCCTTCGCAAAGGGAAGCGCTTCGCCGTGATCCCCCAGGACGCCGACCCGGAGCGCAAACGCGAAATCCTCGAACTGCTCGGCTGAATCCCGATCTCCTCACAAAGCCATGGCCAAAGACACCCGCACCCGCAAACTCGAAGCCGCCTTCGCCGATCCCGCTCAGGGGGAAACGGTGATCGGCGGTCTTCGCCTGAGATCCTTTTCTCTGGGCACCCTCAACGTGTGCCGTCAGTTGGACCTCACCCTCTTTCTCGACGGTGAGGCGGACCTGAACGACGAGGAGAAACAGCGCCAGATCGTGGCCTTCGCCTGGGCGCAATCGGCTCCACTCTCAGAAGTGCTGGGAGCACTACGCACCGGAACTGCGAACGAGAAGATCGCCGAGTTCGAGTTCCGGATGGACGTGGCGGCACTGCCGGAATTGATCACCGAGATTCAGCGCATCTCCTCGCTGGCGGCAGCCGCCGCCGTGGAAGTGACTCCCAAACCGGGTCGATCCGGAGAGGAAGACGCGCCCCCAAACTGCTAGAGCCGGGGTGGACGGCATCGATCGTCTTCACCCTGGCGCGAGAAACCGG
>DGXY01000082.1:0-293 GCA_002396885.1 Akkermansiaceae bacterium UBA5020 | reverse complement strand
AACCCGCCGGAGATCGTCTCGCCCGGCTGGAGGCGCTCGCGGAGCGGCTTTTAAATGAGTGTGACGATTGAATTTTGATCGAGAAAACCGTTATTTGGTAAGTGAATTACCCCTGCGCTTACGCTGCTCCAACTCATCGAGAGCGATTTTTTTGAGAGGCATAAACGGTAAATAAACTTCTTGAGCACCGACTTCAACTCCCCATCCGATATCCGAACCTACCTCACCTACAATTGGACGAACCGCACGAATTTCACTTCTCAGAACCGAGATTTGCTCTAAGCAGGAGGTTG
>DGXY01000083.1 GCA_002396885.1 Akkermansiaceae bacterium UBA5020 | reverse complement strand
AACCTCGCCGCCGTGTTCATGAATTCGCGGGTGTCGATCTGGAGTTCGGTGGTCATGCCCTACGCCTCGTCGTCGGCGTCAACGGCGAGACTCGCGGCGAGGACTTCGAGACGGGCGAGCCGGTTGGTGGCGGGTTCGCTGGGGGGCACTGTCCAGGCGAGCGAGGCACGCAGGGCGCAGTGGTAATACTGAAGCGCGCGGGGCAGCGGGAGTTGCCAGACAAGGAAGCATTCAGGCCAGCCGGTTTCTCGCGCCAGGGTGAAGACGATCGATGCCGTCCACCCCGGCTCTAGCAGTTTGGGGGGGCGTCGTCCTCTCCGGAGCGCCCCGGTTTGGGAGCCACCTCCACTGCGGCTGCCGCCGCCAGTTCGGAGATGCGCTGAATCTCGGTGATCAGTTCCGGGAGCGCGGCCACGTCGAGTTGAAACTCGAACTCGGCGATTCTTTCGTTCGCGGTTCCGGTTCGCAATGCCGCGAGCACTTCGGTGAGAGGCGCGGACTGCACCCAGGCGAAGGCCACGATCTGGCGCTGCTTTTCCTCGTCGCTCAGTTCCGCCTCGCCGTCGAGAAAGAGGGTAAGCTCCAACTGGCGGCACACGTTGAGCGTGCCCAGAGAGAAGGGACGCAGGCGCAGTCCGCCAATGATCGTTTCCGTTTCGGCAGGATCGGCGAAGGCGGCTTCGAGTTTGCGGGTGCGGGTGTCTTTGGCCATGATCTTATCCGAGCAGTTCTAGGATTTCACGCTTCCGCTCGGGGTCGGCGTCCTGCGGGATCACCGCGAAGCGTTTGCCTTTGCGAAGGAGGAAGGCGGGTTTCTGGCCGCGCAGTTGTTCGCGCAGTTCGGCGAACGTATCTGCAAAGGCGCGGAGATAGGCGATGGGATGATCCGGGTTGTCCCTGCACCAGGCATCGTCCTCGAAGCGTCGGCGGAACTCGGCGAAGTCGAGGGTTTCCTCGGGGAAGTTCGGTCGGAAGACGAGTTCGCTGCCGCCGTCCATACTCCAGGTAGTGGTCCGCTTCGGCTCGTCGTCCACTTCCTCGATGGTGTGGAGAAAAGGCTTGTCGCCGGCCAGCTTCGCTCCACTCACGAGGGCGGAGGCAATGAGCGCGGTGTCGCGGCTCTTGAGAGGGGGTTCCTGACCGCGCACGAAGATGATCTTTTGTCCGGTTCTCATGTGGGTTTGTCAGGCCGCGTTGGGGAAGTTCTGCCCGGAGCATTCCCAGGCGTTCCAGTCATCGTTCTTCTCCATCTCCTTGACCGAGCTGATGATGGTCACTCCTCCGGCAAAGAGACCGTCCACATTGCTGCCGCCACCGGTGCCCACGGCGAGTCCGGCGGGCAGGTCCCCGCGTCCCTTCAGGGAAAAGTCCGAGGTAGGATCGAAGGCCGCGCCGTCGGCGAACCGTCCGTCCTTGTCGAGGAGCGGCTTGGCCTCAACCTTGGCGCTCACTTCCACGCTTTCGGCGAGAGTGATGTCCACGGACTGGATACCGATCTTGGCAAGGGTGACGGGCATGGTGGATCAGGAAGCGGGAAGGTTCAGGTAGGCGGTGCCGGTGATCTCGAAGTCGGGGAAGTCCTCGTTGCTCTCGCTTTGCTTGGCCTCGGTGACGCGAAGCACGCCTTCGGCGAAGGAACCGCTCGCCACGGCGGCGAGGTTGGCGTCGCCCTTGCCCTTCAAGTTCACCGTGCGGGTGACGAGAGGCTTCGGCACGGCCTTGACGGTCACGCCTGATTCGTTGCGGATCGTGGCGAGCTCCACGCTCTCCTCGCGGGAGGATTCCTGGACGTAACCGCCGACGGGGGCGGTCAGGCCGAAGGTGGTCGCGACTCCGAGGTGGGCGGGCATACTCCGCCCCGGCTGTCAACGCGACGGCTCCGGATGGAGTTGCTTTGCGACCTCGTAGTCGGCCAGCACCCGGCACCGCCGCACCGCCTCGCGCCGACAGTGGTGGTAGGGTGATCGAACCGGCTTCCAGCGAAACCAGTGGAGGCGGTCGATGCGGTAGAGGCAACGAACCGGAGTGTCGTAGGGATCATGGCCGAGGGGGAGAAGAAGGTGCGGCTCGGTGAGGCAGACGACTCGAAGAGGAGCGTTGCGGTGGCGGAAGATTTCGCGGGTCATATGGCACCGCGACGGTGTCAAACCGGGCGCACCAGTCCAACGGTGAGGGCCAGAGTGTGGATCCAGCGGTCCTCCTCGATCCGCTCGCTGCTGTCCTTCACCCAAAGTCCACCGAAGCTCGCCCCGGCCTGCTGGCCGATCACGGCGGCAAGACCGCTATTGGCGTGTTCGTCCACAACACCCCGTATTCCGAGCGCGGTTTCGCGATAGGACTGAACGCTCGTGTGGTAAGCCGGACCGGTGACGACGAGGTTCACGGTGGCCCGGTGCAGCGGACCCACGGAATGCTCCACGTCGGGAACCGAAACGATTACCGCGAGCTGTTCCGGATCGAACTCCTCGGTCGAAGCTCCCGTATGAATGGGCAACACTATCCCGGCATCGACGAGCCAGGCGGCGAAGGCGTTCTCGATCGAGGAGTTCATGAGCGGGCGACGTGGAGGACCAGGAGCGGACTGGTGGGCCGGTCGGTCAGCCCCTTGATGGCGAAGGTCTCGCCCCGGATCGTGAGAGACTGGCGCGGCTTTGGACCGGGATCGGGCAACACGGACTTGCGCAGCTTCACTTGGAAGTCCGCCTCGGGCATGAAGCCGCCACTCTGGAGGTCGAGTTCAACGCGGGGATCTGCCACCACCGCCTTGTAGGTGCCGCCGTTCCAGGTCACGTCGATCCCGACTTCCTCGATGATGGCGGCGAGGTCGGCGTCGAGTTCGTCGTAGCGGGAGGCGGGCATCTCTCCCGCCGCGGCTGTCAATCGGCCCCCCGTCGTCCTCTCATGGCGCAGGTGGACCGGCGACTCACTTTTTTTTGTCCACGCTTTGTAAACCTGCGCCAGTTTGTTTGATCCCGGTTTTCAGTTTTTTGATATCCTCGGCTGGGGCCAAGTCCTCTGGCAGGTCTCCGCTTACCTTGCGCATCGTTTCTCGCACTTCCCGTCCGACCGATTCCGCTGCTTTTTCAAGATTCGTTTGTCCCCTGATGCCCTGATTTTTGATTTTTTGTTCTGTCTGCGTAATACGGAACAAATTTGCCGCCAATTCGGCCTTGCCCATGAAGTCCAACGGGGATCTCGACTTCGGAACCCCTTTGAGGGTCTTCAGCTTCTTCAGATTCATATTATAAAGCCCCCGATACCCCGCGTTTTGGAAGAATGCGTAATTATCAACTCCGCTATTCTTGGCAGTGGAACTCAGCCCTTTCTCGTGATCGGAGATCTCATCACGTATGATAATTCTCTCAAAATCATCGCTTTCCTCAATGTATCGTCGGCAAGCATCAGCAAAGGTAGCGAAATACGCCTGCGCCTCGGCTATCTGAACCTTTTTAGGGTCCCCGTTCATCGCCGCCAAATAGCAAGCGAACCGCGATAACCTTATGTCCTGCTTCTGAACACCACTTTCGTCAGTAATGGTTTCCGTTCTGAAATGCTCCCCGATATCAATCTGCAAGGAAAGGAGCACCTGCTGAGCTTTAGTGATTGGACCCTTGCGGAAGGACTCATAGCTCGCATATCCAAGAATTTGTCCAATTTCACGGGCTGACCAAGTGGTTACTCCATTCGCCCTCGACAAAAGTTCAAAGCCGGGATTTTCAGGGTCAAAGTGAGCAATCTCCATTGCCCACGTTACCGGCGAATCACTAGTGCAGTCAAGACTGGGGGCGGCCATAGATCCAATTTGATTCTACGATAATTCCCATAATTAGACTGACCCGCCGCCGAAAAGTGAGAGTGGGAAGCGGGCAAGTTCGTTGCGCAACAAAGCCGAAAGCCCCGGCCGGTTGTGCTGACCGACCGGGGCTTACCCTAACCCCGAGAACCGCTGACTGCGTGTGCCGGGAAATTCAGAAGATGAGCGCCAGGGTGACGCTGGCGGCGGTGTTGTCGCCTCCAGCGGCTTCAACGTCCGCAGTGGCACGGAGATGGCGGCGCGTGGCGTTCGGGAGCCGGACCCGAAGCGAAGCGGCGTTCGCCCCGCCCCCGGCTCCACCCGTCACTTCCAGAGGTGCCAAGCCGGCAACCGCTGCAAAGCTGGAGTCGTCCGCAGAGTCCTCCAGCGTCACGGTGGCCTTCTTGTCCTCGACGAGATTCTCCAGTTCGGGCAGCAAAACCTCGACCTCGAAGTGGCTCTCGGTCTGCGTGGTTGCGGCGAGATCGATCGAGGCGGTGGAAGCGCTCGCCCCGGCTGCCGGGAGCGCTACGGAGCGGATCAGTTCAGCGTCTTTAAGAGAGTGCATGATGGGCGGGGTTCGAGTTTGAAGGGATCAGGCCTCGCTGTTCACGATAGAGGCCGAGCGAATGATGGGGATGCCCTCCCATTCGGTAGGGAGCGGAGCGGGATTGCCCGCCGGGTTGGTGGCGGTGCGTCCGCTGCGAACCTGCTCGCGGGAGCGCCCGTTCATGAAGATGTGGGTCGGCTCCATGCCGAACTCGGTGAACTTCTCGTAGGCGGCGTAGAGGAGGCCGTCGTGGAGCGTCTTCTTGTTCGCGCCCGATTCCTCCACGTTCTTGATCCGCACCGCGCAGTTGCGGTTGGCGAGGCGCAGTCCCACCCGGCCGGACATCCAGTTGGTGTAGGCCTTGTAGGGGTTGCCGTCGTCATCATACACGGTTTCGAGATCCCACGTGTCGTTGAGCCCGATGGTCCGACCGTTGCCGAAAAGGAACTCCAGGCACTCGGGACCGAGCTTGAGAAACCAGACCGAGGTCTTGTTGGTCGCCCCCCCCGCGTCCACGGTGTGATCGGGATCGGCGGCATATTGGGCGAGGAGTCCGGGGAAGCCCTTCGCATCGTGGCCGGTGCCGTAGTAGAACTGGCTGCCCACGTATTGCATGGCCGATTCCATCACGCCGCCGACGTGGTTTTCGAGGAGGCGTCCGCGATCCTTCGCACCGTTCACGATCTGCTCGTCCACCGCGATTTGGTGGTCGAGGATGTGAGTCTGGAAAGTCTTGGTCTCGTAGCGGGACTTGCTGCGCGGAACGCCCTGGTTGGCATCGCGGAAGGCCATCGAAGGAAGCCCTGTCCGCACGGTGAGTTCCATCGTGGTGCCGAGGATCGTGGAGGCGGGCACGACCCGGAGTTCGGGTGCGCTCTTGACGGATTCTTCGATGATCGGATAGCCGACGCCGGCATCGAGCTTGGCAAGGTCGAGTAGAGTTGGAACGGACATGGTTGGTGTTGGGTTGAAGGGACGGAGAGGAGGTCAGCGGGCGGGCTGGAACTGGCGGTTCCAGACTTCGGCGGCGCTTTGTGGAAGCGGATTGGGCTGATGATTTCCCGCCGGAGTCACGTGGGCGGGCGTTTGGCTGCCGGATTCGGCGGCGATCTGGGCGGCGCGTAGAGCGGCCCGCTTCTCAAGATCCTGTTCGCGTGCGGCGAGTTGGGCATTCGCCTCGGTCAACCCGGTGACCTGTTGGCTGAGCTGGTCGATCTCGGTGGTTGCTCCCGCGAGTTGCTCGCGGCTTTCGGCCTGGTCCGTTTCGAGGCGCTGACGGAGTTCGGCGGCGGCGGCTTCATGCGCCTGGCTTGCGGAGCCCAGTTCTGCCTCCTTCGCAAGCAACTCTGCCTTGGCTTCGTTGAGCTGCTCGGAAAGCTGCTTGAGTTCGTAGTCCCGCTCGCCTGCCTCTGTCTGGAAGGTCTTGATCTGGGCGAGCGCTTCGGAAAGTTGGTCTTCGACGGTCTTCATGGTCGCGTGAGGAATCGACCGGGCCATCGTGTCAACTTTGCCGGTGTGAAGGCGGCGAAGCCGGGCCAGCACGGCGTCGCGGTCCTTGGCCATGCCGGAGAGGTTCAGTCGCTGCGCCTGGCGGGCGCTGAAGGTCTGGCCTTCCATGGCCTCGTCTGGGATCTTGCGGCCCCGGGCGAGAACGGCGGCGCGGAAGTCGCCGAAGATTTCAGCGACCTCGGCATGAAGCAGCTCGCGCTGTTCCTCGGTCAAGGCGACACCGGGCGTGCCGATGCTCTTGAACTTGCCGGAGGCAAAGACCTCCATCTTGAGACCCGCGCGTTCGAAGGCTTCGCTCGTGTCGAGGAATGGAATGATGACCCCGATGGAGCCGACGCGAGCGGAGGGCGAGGCGTAGATGGCATCGCATTGCGAAGCAACCCAGTAAGCCGCGCTGCACATCAGGCCGCCGGTGAAAGCGTAGACGAACTTCTCCTTGGAAGCGTCGGCGACAGCCTCGGCCAGTTCAGCGGTCCCCATCGCGGTGCCGCCGGGCGAATCGATGTCGAGGAGGATGGATTCGACCTTGTCGTGCTTCACCGCCTGATGAATCGCACTGATGGCATCCTCGCTGCTGACCGCGTCGAAGAGCCAGCTCTCAATCAGGCTGGGGCGTCGAATGAGCGGACCGTGGAGGCGGACGATGCCGATCCGGTCATCAATGTTGAGGAGCGGATGGGTTGGCGGATCATCACTGAAGAGCTGACCCGTGGCGAAGGCCGCGGTCCGGGCGGCGAAGTGATCAAGAGCCTCGGGCGTGATGAGCCAGGGCTGGCGGCTGCGGAGAACGTCGAGGGCTTTCACGCCCCGGTGAAGGTGTCAACGGGCTGGTGCTCCTAGTCAATTTCTCCTCCTCGTCGTCTCCGAATCAGGGAGTGCTGAAAAACGGAAGGCGCTCTTTACGGATCTCCCACTACACCGATACTCTCAGGTAGCGATGCAGAGCGCACTCGACATATGAAGGCAAAAGCGAAGAACCCCAGAATCCAAGTTGAACTCACAGCTGTCTGGGGGAATGACGACGCTGAGAGCACTATCAAAGTGAGCCCCCTTCGATGGAAACAGATTCAAGAAGGTGCTGAATTTGAAACCTCCTCATGGGGTTTGTATGAAGGGAAAAGATTTTCGGTAAGCTGGCATTTTTCCGGAGGACTATTCAGCATCTATGAGCACATAACCGATTGTCCGGTTGAAGAGTTGATCGTACAGACCTCCGAATAAGTCGAAGCTACTTCGGGCGCACTTCATTCTCACTTTCTCGAGTTTGTTCCCTCGACCAATTCGAGGATGTCTCCCCCGCCGGCTTCCAAAGCAACTCCACCGGCACGCCGTGCTTCTTCGCCGCTTCGAGGATCATCTTGATGTCTCGCGCCCGCCGTTCGATTTCCTCTCCGAAGTCCGCTCCGAGTTCCTCGTAGTGATCCGAGATAGTCTTGAGTCCCATCTCGACATCGGCGCGGTTCTGCTGGGCCTCGCGTCCAGCGTCTGTTGTAACACGCCGTGGAGTCACGCAACTGATCCGCCACCAGTTTGGCACCGCCTCGAGCTCCCCTCGGGCGATGGCATCCCCGATAACATAAAACCAGACAGGCCGGATGAAGCGCTGGATGAGAATCATCTGGCGAAAGGAGAAGCGCCGGTCCGCTTTGGCCACGACGAGCCGCACCCCGGCCCCGCCGATCTTCGAGGAATCCGCCGTGAACTCGAAGGGCAGGACACCGAGGGCTGAATCGCGCCGCAGATGTTCCAGGAACCCGGTGAAGGTGGGGCTGGGCCGCTTCGACTCGAAGGATTCGAGCGACTCGTTCGGTTTGAGCGCCACGAGCTTGCCTCCAACGATGCGTTGCAGGTCGGTCGGGTTGCTGGCATCCGATTCCGCCGATGATTCACCGTCGCGGAACTCGAAGTCGGTGCCTTCCTCCAACTGGCCCGCTTCGTTCTTGAGGATGCGAGTCACGTCGGCGTTGTCCTTCACCGCGTGCTTCTCCAGAGCGATAAGTTCCATCTCGTCGAGGACGTGGTTGATGGAGTGCTGGATCGTCGGGGCGGAGCGAACCGAAGAGGAATGCTCCGGCTCGAAGACGTGAAGCACCTGGTGGGCGGGGATTTCACGCGGCCCGTTGTCCTCAAGCAGTCGGTAGGTGAGTGGGGCTCCCCATTCGTCCAGGGTCACCCCGTCCACTGAGGACAAGCTGAAGTCGTCGCCACCAATGCGATGGGTCTCGATCAACTGAAGCGAGGGCAATCCCAGCCGATTGCGGGTCTTGAGGACGAAGTATTCGCCGTCGATGTCGAGCGCCCGGCAGACCAGTCCCTGACATTCCTCAAAACTGTAGCGGCCCGTGATCTCGCAACGTGAACTCCAGCGCTTGAAGTAGTCCTCTGCGCACTGGTTCCATTCGGAGTTCGGCGACTGTGCCTGGGCACGGATGCCGTCGCCGGTCGAGTAGATCGCCATGCTGGAAACCATCTCGCGGACGAAGCCCGAGTTCTTGTAGAGGTAGCGGCCTCGGCGCACCAGTTCGCGCCGGGTGGCAGGGGTGAGGTCCTTGCGGGCGTCGCGCGGTGCGTTGCCAGGGACCGGGCCACGACGGGGCGAGTTCTGCGCGTTGTCGTAGACCGAGGACCAAGCCTTCGGCACGAGGATAGGCGGCAGGAGGGAAACCGCGAGTCGCTGGAGAGTGGAATTCATTTCGGGAGGAATCCGACCCGAGTCGATCCCACCCGTCGCGGCGGGCGTCCGAAGGTCTCCGGATCAAGGATGGGCAGGGCGTGGGCGCATTCCTCCAGGACTTCGCGGATCGGCATGGCGAACTGCTTGGTGGCCGTCGAGCCGCTCTCGCCCCACGACATGAGGGTCTTCCCCTCAATGAGCATCTCCTTGGCCTTCGCTTGGATCTGGAGAACCTCCGAGGCCGTGAAACCGATGACAAAGAGACCGATCGCCATGGGCGGAGCGGGCTGTCAACGGGGGACGCGTCACTCTTCCTTGCCCTTCTTTCCTCCGCCTCCCGAGCGTAGCTCCCTCGCCCGGATCACGATTCCGAGAAGAAGGAAGATGCTCGTGAGGGCACCGACCACGATTTTGAGGGCCACGTCGAGATCGCTCAAGGCGACGGCCACGACGCTCCCCGCCGTGAGGGTGGCGATGAGGTCGTGGATCTTTCCGGTGAGGTTGAAGGGCATGGAGCTCAGGCTTCGAGGAGGGCGAGAATGGATTGCGGGGTGACGAAGCCCATCGTCTTGAGGCTGCCAGTCCCGCCGATGGAGCGAACCCGCGTGGTGATCCAGTCGCCTTCGCGGTCCTTGGCCGAAGTGTTCGGATCAAGCGACGTATTGGCTTCGATCGTGGACATCGACTTGCCAGAGGCGGCGCTGACAATTCCCGCGTGTCCATTGGAACTGGTGCCGTGTCGCGCGAGCCAGATCGCCCCAGTCAAGGGTTTGTCGGTGAGGAGTTTTCGGGCGCGGAAATTCCCGGCGCTGGTGACGCAGTGGGGCGTCATGACCTTGTGCCAGCGTTGAATCTTCGCCTCGGGGAATTCGAGGGAGCGCAGGGCCGCCGCCACCACGCCCTCGCAATAGGCGGCGCAATACGCCCATCCCTCTTCCCAGGGCGAAGGGCGCATCAGCTTGCGCAGTTCCTCGGCGATGGCGTAGTCCCGCACGGGAGTCTTCGGGTTGTCCCAGTCGGAGTTCTTGCGGACTTCGCGGAGGCCGACGAAGCGGCTCGCTTCCCGCACGATCTGGGCGGCAAGAGTTTCGGTGCTGACGTTCATCAGGCGACCTCCTTTCGCCAGTTGATGCGGAGGCGGCCATAGGCGGCAATGACCAGGCCGACCAGTTCCATCAGGGTGTTCCAGTTGGTCTGGAACCAGCCGATGATGCCTTTGACTTCCTCGGTCGGGACGGTGAACCCGAAGAGGTGACCGAGTGCGCCTAGGGCGGTGAGAAGGATGCCGAGATAGGTGAGTTTCCCCTGGAGGAATTGCTTGGGATTCATGTGGCGGGTGGGTTGTGCCCGCCCGGTCCCCTGGCGATTTTTTGCGGCGGCTTGGTGGCGTCGCAGGAAGTTCGGTCGGGGCATCGGGTCGGGCGGGTTCGCTCCCGATCCGCGTGTCAATCGCCCGCGCCTTCCTCCTCGCCCTCGGGCGCATCCCCTCCGGCTTCCCGGCCCACCAGCTTGAGCATTACCGCCGCGCAGACCTGCATTGCCTCGCAGTCGAGGTAGTGGTTGGGGCGGTCGCCGATCTGGAGCCAGAGCCACTTGCCGCCCTTCTTCACGCGGCGCTCGCTTTCCATCTGCTTGAGGTAGTCCTCCGTCGCGTCCTCGGGGATTTCCCAGGTCGGGCCGCGCTCGGGGTCCTGGTTTCGCCGCAGACGGGCGAGCATGTCCTTGATGTTGAGGTTGGACCAGTAGAAGACCGAACAGCCCTGGGTGCGGTTGAGGACAACCTTGCGGCGCGGCGAGTAGAAGCGGTGGACCTTGCGTCCGTCACGCAGCCGGTGAAGGAAGGTGGGGCGGCGGTCGCCCATCAGGGCGGTCCAGCCCCGCTTGGCACATTCGCGATACACGTCGTAGGTAGCGTGGCCGGCATCGACGAAGACGAGGTTGGAGTGAATGCCGAAGCGTTCCTGGAGTTCGTCCACGTCGTCCCAGGTGAGGAGCCGCTCGTGCCAGAGCAGCCGCGAGGATCCGTCCGCCGCCCAGCCGCGCGCCACGGCGAAGAGGTGATCCATCTGGCAGTCTACGGTGAGGATGCGCATCGGAGCCGCCGCCTCCTCGGGCGCAAAGGGTGCCTCGAGGATGCGACCCTTCGCATCGAGGGCGGCTTCGCTTTCCCAGGATTCACCGAGGCGATAACCGCTCGGCTCGATCTCCAGGCGGAAGTCATCCACGAAATCCCGCCAGGGAAGGGCAAGGCGTTTCTGGTAGAAGATTTTGAGTGGCTCAAGGTCGCCCATGCGCGCGGCCTGCTTGGCGCGGAGATAGAGTTCGGCGAGCCTCCCCCAGCTCATCGCGCAGAGGGCGTTCCAGTGGAAGCCCACGTTTTCGGTCGAGGCGTTGAGGTTCTGGGCGACGTAGCGGCCCGTGGTATTCAGTCGTCGGCGGGTCCGGTCGCTGTCCTCGAACTGATGGCCGCAGCCTTCACATCGGAGCGAGGCGGTGGCGCGGATCTGGGCGAAATCCCATTCGCCGGTTTCGTCGCGGGCGTCCTTGCTCCACTCCACGTTTTCCCATTTCCAAGGCTGCCGCAGTTCGCACTCGGGACATTGAAAGGTCCACTCGCGCTGGTCGGTCGTTTCGAACTTGCGGTGAGTGTCGTCGTGTTCCTCTCCGCCCTGACTGAGGAACAAACATTTCCCAAGCCAACCGAAGGCGGTGACACGCGCCTCGGCCTCGGCCATGTGCCCGGTCGGCCACCTCCAGCATTCATCGCCAATGAGCCAGCGGATTGAACGGCGCTGGAGGTTGGTCTTGTTGTGGGCACCGAGCACCCAGAGCGTCATGCCGTTGGAGAAGTGCTTGGTCGCCGTCTTCATCCGGTGGCGGTTGTTCGGGAAGAGCGCCTTCACCGCCGGGCAATCCTCGAAGAGCTGGCCGATGCGGCTCTCGGCCTGGTCACGGGCATCGTCGTCGGTCTGGTCGAGCCAAAGCGTGGGACCGGGCAGGTTGGCGATGATGTAGCAAAGGCCGAGTTCGCCGATGGTGGTCTTGGAGGACTGGATCGACGCGATCACTGAAATGACGCGGACGCGAGGATCGACGAGGGCTTCGAGCGGTTCCTTCAGCCACGGGGAGTTGTCGGCCCGGAATCGTCCCGGCACCGGCGAGTAGGGGATCGCGTGGACATGCTCCTCGGCCCACGCCCAGGGCGGGCGACGGTCGGGCGGCTTCCAGCACTCCCGCCAGATTTCATCGAGGAGTTCAAGCCACATCATCGCCTGCGTGGAGAAGGCCGAGGACCTCGTCGATGGCCTTGCGGCACTCGTCCTGAATGCCGGTGGCATCGAGACCGGAGAGGATCGGCGGGAGCTCGTTTTCAAACTTGTTGCGCAACAGGCTCACGGCCCGTCCCACCCGCGTCGTCCACTCCTGCCTCACCACATCGAGAGGCACGTAGAGTTCCCTCTTCACCGCGAGGCGCAGTTCGCGCTCCTCCACTTCGGCGAGGAGCTTGCGCGCCTTGAGACTCGCCTCCTCGTCGGTGGCGGGGACTTCGGATCCCTTGAGGTTGTGGCGCTGCATGAATTCCCGCCATGCCGCGACCTCGTGCAGGCCGTTGGCGGCGGCCTTTGGCGCGTCCTTGCGCCGTCGCCAGTGCCCGAGCGCCTGACGGCTCACCCCGAGGATTTCCGCGAGCTCCACGTAGTTCCGGGCATGGGTGGGACCGGAGTGTCCTGCCGACATGCCGGCGAGGTTCTGAAGCATGGAGTGCTCGGAGCGCGTCAGCTTCTTGCCCTCGTGAACCCGCTTGACCAGGTTCGCGAGATCCTTGTGGAGGAGCTTGCGGGCGACTTCGGGAGGGAGAACGGATTCCATCTTGCCCGAGGCGGCGGAGTCAACGTCATCGCTCGCGTTGACAGCCGTCTCGCGGGGTGAGCATTCCCGTCCATTGCGCCCATACCACGCTGATTGATCCGAACGGGTTGAAGCCGAACCCGGTCAATCCGAACCGGCACAGCGCGCACCAGATCCAATTGCTCGCCTCGATCATCCAGGACCAGGGCTGGCGCAATCCCATCACCGTGTCGAAGCGGAGCGGACTCGTTGTGCGTGGGCACGGTCGTCTTGAGGCCGCCCTGCTCATCGGTTGCGAGACCGTGCCGGTGGACCAGCAGGACTATGGCTCCGAGGCGGAGGAACTCGCGGATCTCCTCGCCGACAACCGCCTCGCGGAGCTGGCCGAACTTGATGAGGACGATCTGCGCCGGCTCATCAAACAGATCGAGGAAGCCGATCCCGCCTTCGATCTCGAACTGACCGGATTCATGGAGGACGAGATCCGCAAGCTCTTCGAGGACGACGATCCGGCGGACGACATCGAACCGATCCCGCGCATGGAATGCCAGGCCTTCGAGCATCACGACTACCTCGTCTTCATGTTCCACGATCTGCGCGACTGGATGCTCGCGCTTCAGCTCATGGGGGTGCGCGAGGTGAACTACTCGATCACCCGCACCACGAAGAAGATCGGGATCGGAAGGGTTTTACATGGAAAACGACTGCTCCAACTCTGCCAGCGCGCCGCCGCCAGCAACAGCGGACCTGTGGCCGGAACTCCGGCCGCTCTCCCTGCGGCTAGTGATCCTGAGCCGCAGCCGGGCGCGAACGATGACCAGCCACAAGCTCTTCCCCAGCGCGACGCTCCTCGTGCCGGAAAGCGAAAGGGCTGACTACGCTTCGATCCCGCTGCCCGAA
>DGXY01000024.1:10110-26750 GCA_002396885.1 Akkermansiaceae bacterium UBA5020 | reverse complement strand
GGCGTGGTGGCGTGAAGGCCGGCTGGTGGCGGCGGTGGTTATGGCGGCGGCGGTGGCCGTGGCGGTAACGACCGTGGCGGACGCGAGCGTCGCTACTGAGAGATCCTCTCCCCAATTGATTTCGAAAGCGGCATCCTTCGCGGGATGCCGCTTTTTCGTTTCAGGGAACCGGTGCGAAATAGCGAATCGCCAGCGTAGCGGTGACCTGCTTCACCTCGGCATCCGAAAGGACGCGATCATAGACGACGATCTCGTAGATCACGTTGTTCGTCACGGCATCGTAGGAATCGTCAAAGCCCCGTCTCCCGAAGGACATCACGCCGAGAGGTGCTCCCGCGAACTTGATGCCCCCTTTTGCCTCATCCAAGGAGCTCGGGGCCGTCGCCGGAGTGGCACTGAGGCCGGAGAGCCGCTGCTCCTTGCCCGCGGGATTCCAGCGATGGACAAAGATCCCGAGGTCGCCGCTTCTCCAGGGAATCGAGATCCGCTCTTCGGGACCCTCGGCGAGGCCCTGGCTCGACGCGTAGATCTTTCCATCGTATCCGGTCGTGAGTTGGAAAAAACGGTTGTCCCAGGTCGATGCTTGGAATCGGTAGACCCGGTCATCACCCGCCCCAATTTCCGCCACGACCACGACGGTCGCCCCTTGCGACAGAGCCGCCTCGTGTTTCAGCATCGAGAGGGATGACCGATTCGTGGTGGCTAGCCCACGCTGCGTTCCCCGGATTCCAGCAATCTGAGCTGCGGAATGCTCAACCAGCCGGGGCAAATGCTCGCCCTTGGGATCACTACCGTCACGGAGCAATGATTGCTCGTTGGGCGTGGCGACGAGGTTCACCCATGCCGCGACCTGCTCCCCCGGTGCCGCCGATGTCCGGTAATCGCGTCCCAAAGCCGCCTTCGCGCCGCTGAACCAGGCTTTGATGGAATCCGCGGCCGGCAGCGGCGGCAACGCGGGCGCGCCGTCGGCGCTCGAGACCTTGGCCGGATGCGGGAGCGGGGCGAAGACTTCAGCCGCCGGCACGGTCGCGCCGCCGGATGCGGCGGTAGATTCCTCCTTGAAATCGTCGCTCAAAAGGAAGAACAGCCCCACCAGAATCAACAAGGCCGGCACCCCGGCCACGAGGCCTTTTCCGGCAAGAGTCAGCGATTCCCAAAACGCGAGAAAAAGCGGTGAGGCCCCCATGGCGCGGGGTGACTCTTTTTTTTGCTGGCCGGTCGACGACCCCGAACTCGCGGTGGGGTGCGCCGAGCCCGGCATCGGTCCGCGGATCGAGCCGGTCGCTCTCGGAGGAAGAAGGGGCTGCCGCGTCGTTTTGAGCGAGGGCAACGAGGGCCCGGTGATGGGTCCGGTCACCTGGCGAGCCGTCGGGATCGGTCCACTCGCCGTCTGGATCACCCGGGTCGTCCGCACCGCACCCGTCGGCGGTCCCACCGGACCGCTCGGTGGCGGCGGTCCCACCGGCCCGGTCGGAGCCGGTCCGATGACCCGGGCGAGCGGGATTTCCTCAGCGTCCGCACGCTTGGCGACTGGCTCATACGGGATGCCTTTGAGTGCCCCTTGGAACTGCCGGAGGGCATCCCGGGCATCGTTCGGCCGATCATCGGGATCCCGGGAAATCAGCCTCATGAGCCAGTCGGCGACGAGCGGCGGTAGATCGCTGCGCCGTTCCGCGATCGGCTGGCAGCGATGCTTGATGTGGTTCATCGACGTCTCCGCCGGATTGCCTCCCGCGAAGGGCGACTCCTGCACCAGCATGTAGTAAAAAACGCAACCGAGCGAGTAGAGGTCGGTGCGTTGGTCGAGAGGACGTAATTCGAGCTGCTCTGGAGCAATGAAATCGATCGACCCAAGGAACGAACCTCGCTGATCGAGCGTCTGCAGGGAGGGCTGCTGGCTGAATTTGGCGAGCCCGAAATCGAGTAATTTCACGAGAAAGCGACCCGAGGCCGTGACCGTGAGCATGATGTTGCCCGGCTTGATATCGCGGTGCAGCAAACTGAACTCCGCCGCCGCCACGAGCGGCTCAAGACATTGTCCGGCGACGTCGCGGAAGTCCTCCCACGACATTGCGCCGGACTTCACGATGCTGTGGAGGTCCTCACCCTCGACTAACTCCATCACCACAAAAGGACCTTCGGCGTCCTCCTCGAATGCGAAGACCGTGATCACGTTCTGATGGGAAAAACGCGCCAGGGCCGCCGCTTCCCGGGCAAGGGATTCACCGGCGGATTCGTTCAGGTTCGTCTCCTCGATGGGAAGAAGCCGCTTCAAGGCGACATCGCGGCCCATCACCGTGTCGTAGGCGCGATAGACCGCGCTTATCCCTCCCCTGCCGATCCTGCCGCGTACCTGGTAGCGTTCTGACATCTTTCAAAATCGTGCTCGAGAGCCCGGGTGGGCGCGTCAAGCCCTCCCCACACTCCTCACTTTCGGGCTTGATTGTCCAACATTTCCTGACCATATCCAAGGAAATCGCCCTGCCTCCCCTGGATGCGGTGCTTCCGACCCTTCCGCCCGAATGATCTCCCGCCCTGCCCATTCATCACCCCCGCTCCTCGCCGCGATCGAGGCCGGTGGCACCAAATACGTCTGCGCCGTCGCCACCGACCCGTCCCAACCGCTCCTCGAGACACGCTTTCCGACGGGAGATCCCCAAGAAACCGTGGCCCGCGTCGCCGCCTTTTTCCACGAGGCGAGCGCCCTCCACGGCCCGATCCACTCGCTCGGCATCGGCACCTTTGGTCCCGCCCGGCTCGATCCTGCAGCGCCGGACTATGGAACCATCCTCACGACTCCGAAAGAGGGCTGGTCGCACTTTCCTCTCGTCACCGAATTGAAAAAAGCCCTCGGGAGGGATCTCCCTGTCGCCTTCGAGACCGACGTGAATGCCGCCGCCCTCGGCGAAGCGCGTTATGGAGCGGCCCGGGGTGTGCGCCGGGTCGCCTACCTCACCATCGGCACCGGGATCGGCGGGGGACTCCTCGATGACGGGAGGCTCCTCCACGGTCGCATGCACCCCGAGATCGGACATCTCATCGTCCCCGACCTCGACGCTGCCTACGGGAAAGGGACCCAGGTCTGCCCCTTTCACACGAGCTGCCTCGAAGGCCGGGCGAGTGGTCCCGCGATTGAGAAGCGCTGGGGAAAAGCGGGCCATGAACTGCCCGGGGATCACCCCGCGTGGGAACTCGAGGCCGCCTACCTCGCCCTGGGATGTCTCAATCTCACCGCCGCGTGGTCGCCGGATCTCCTGCTCCTCGGTGGCGGGGTCTCTCAGAAGGAGGGGCTCATCGAACGCATCCGTAACGAATTGCAGCGCCTCGCCGGCGGTTATTGGGACCTGCCGCCGATGGCGGAATATGTCAAACTCCCCTCCCTCGACCAACAGGCCGGCATCGTCGGGGCCCTTGTCTTGGCTCGGGAGGCTCTGGGAGAATGAGTCGACTCACCCCCCACAGAATTCGCTGATATCCTTCAGTCGGCCGAAAACGATGAGGCGGTCGCCCTCCTCAAGCCGGAAATCCGGATGGGGCGTGCCGGTGACGCGATAGTTCTCCTCGCCCGCCTCCGCGGCAGCCTCCCGGTCCGCCGGACGACGCACCGTCACCAGGTTCAAGCGGTGCCGTTTCCGCAACTCGATCTCGGCGAGCGTTTTCCCGGCAAGTCCCTCTGGCATTTCCATCTCGACGATTCCATGTTCCTCGTCGATCCCAAAATACCGTCGCACCGATTCATGCGTCACCTGGCGCGCGAAGTAAGCCGCCGCGAGGCTCTCGGCGTGGATCTTGCCACTCACGCCCATGAGGTCGAGAAGATGCTCGTGCACCTTATTAATGACGCGGGTGTAGACCCGGGGGACTTTCAGCTTCTGGCAATGAGAGGTGATCATCAGACTCGCCTCAAACCCCTCGCCCACCGCCACGATCACCGTGTCCATCCCCCCCACCCCGAGCTGCTCGAGCGCCCCGGCATCCGTGCCATCGGCGATCGCCGCCATCGTCACGGTGTCGCGCAACTCGCGGATGTGGGCTTCGTCGGTGTCGATGGCGAGCACTTCGTGGCCCGATTCGGCGAGTTCCCGGGCGAGGGCCGAGCCGAAGAATCCTAGTCCGATGACGGCGAATTTCATAGGTTTGTCAGGGTGTTGTTTGGAAAAATTCAGTTCAGGGGGAGGCGCGCGTCGGGGAGTTCGTAGCGGCGGCTCGGGGCCTGGCCTGCGAGAGTGAAGACCAGGGTCAGAACCCCGACCCGCCCGGCGAACATGCTCGCGATGATCACCGCTTTGGAAAAAGGCGCGAGCTCCATCGTGAAGGCCCTCGAGAGCCCCACCGTGCCGAAGGCGCTGAAACATTCGAAGACCACGTCCGACGGATCCGCCTCAGGATTGCCCCAGCTCACCAGCAGGATCGAGATCGTCACCCAGATGCCCGAGAGCACGATCGTCGCGG
Source organism: Akkermansiaceae bacterium UBA5020 (assembly GCA_002396885.1). GTDB lineage: Bacteria > Verrucomicrobiota > Verrucomicrobiia > Verrucomicrobiales > DEV007 > Arctic95D-9. The sequence goes on along the minus strand of DGXY01000024.1, from coordinate 22,298 downwards.
TGGAACGCTCCACCACATCCCTCGCGATGCGGCGGCGATGCATGTGGAGCGACTGGTGGCCGCGGACGATCCGCCAGAGTTCGCCCAGGGCAATCGCGAAAGTCGTTGTCTTGATCCCGCCCGCGGTGCCGCCGGGACTGCCTCCGATGAACATCAGCACACACATCACGACGACCGCGGCGAAGCCGTAGGTGGAGAAGTCCGTGATGTTGAAGCCCGCTGTCCGCGCCGTGACCGAATTGAAGACCGCCTCCCACGCACGGTCGGTCGACCAGGTCCATCCTTCAGCAACAAAGAAAGCCGCCGCACCCAGCACGATCAGCCAAAAGGTCACCTTGAGAACGAGTCGCACGTGCAGCCGCACGCGGTAGCGCAGGCTCCATCGGGCAATGCGGCGCGAGCGAGGCATCAACTTTTTCAACATCGAGGTGCCCCCGTGAAGGATGAGGCGGGGCAGATCGATGATCACCGCGAAGCCGATTCCGCCTGCGATGATCAGCACCATGATGACGACCTGGGTCGCGCGATTCCCCGCCACCGTGGGATCCGCCAAGCCTGCCGAGAAATTCGAGAATCCGGCGTTGCAAAAGGCCGAGACCGAGTGGAAGACCGCATCCCAGAGCAGCGTCCCCTCGCGCGGCGGATTGGCTGCCCAGGCCATGTGCAGGAACATCGCCCCGGCGGCCTCGATCAGCAGGGTGATGAGCACGACCTTGCCGATGAGTTGGCCCATCGCCCCGAGGTTGTCGTCGCTGAACAACTCCGAGATGCGGGCCCGGTCGCGCAACGAGATCCCCTGCCCCACGACCAGCGCCATGAAATAGGTCAAGGTCATGATCCCAAGCCCGCCCACCTGAATCAGCAACAAAAGGATCACCTGGCCTTGGGGCGTGAGGGCATGCTCGGTATCGACCACGGCGAGGCCGGTGACACAAACCGCGCTGGTACTGGTGAAAAGCGCGTCGAGCCACGAGATCCCGCCCGTCGTCGCATTCGGCGTTTTCAACATCAGCATGCCGCCGAGGATGGCGAGGGCGAAGGTCGCCACAAAGAGCGTCCCGGGGCGCACATTCTGGAGAATCCTCGCGCGTGTCACCCGCAGGAGCCGCAGTCCCACCGGCACGATCAGGGTGAGCTGCACCACCACGAGGGCGAGCAGGGCCGCCGTGCGTGGCGCGACGAGATCACCAAGCCATTCCCGCAAGGGGCGCTCCAGCCCGAATCGGCCTGCCGCGAGAACGAGGAGGGCAGTGAGAATGACCACTTTCTTTACCTTGGAAAGCCGTTGCTCGCTCGCCGCGAGTCCCGCTTCGGCGATCAGGGCGACGACGACGAGTCCCCAGGTCGTCCATTCAAACCAGGCCGTCTCGAGCAGCGAGATCGGCCAGCCCAGTTCCCAGGCCAGCAAGGAGAATGCCATCAATCCGGTGATCGCCTGCAAAAGGAGCAAACCCGTCACGAGGACCGGTCTGCCTGCCACCGATGGGGGGGAGACCGAAGTCATTTTTGGAAATACAAACAAAGACTTAGCCCGCCTCTGCCGGGATCGCAAGCCCCGGTTCTTCGCAACCGACGACTTAGCGGCTCAGTGCGCTCGCGGCGATGGTTCCCTCGCGACCGTCGGCAAGACGAATCCGCGCCATGCTGCCGCTGCGCTCCAACACCACCACCGAAGAACCCTCATAAAGCCGTACCAACACCCCAGCGATCATCGCCTGGTTCGTCTCCAGCACCGTCGCACGGGCTCCCGCCGCACCGCCACCGGCCCGACGCACAAAGATCGAAGGCTCTTCCCCCGATCCAGTGGCCGTCGGAGCCGACGTTGGAGCGGTTGAGGGAACCGAGGCAGGCTGGGGCGGAGCCGAAAACGAAGGCGGCGACGGGATTCCGACCGGTTCGCCCGGCGCAACCGCTCCCGGCGCCAGAGGCAACGGCGGAGCGGAGGACACCGTCGAAGCAGAGAGGGTCGGGTCGGACATCACAGAGGGTTCGGGCGCTTTTGGTTTTCCAAAGAGGCGGCCGAAGATCGAGGTTTTCTCAGGCTCGGAAGCCCCCTCCGTCGCTGCCGCGATCGCTTCGCTGGTGGAGCCCGGATCGGGCGTGGGCGCGGAGGTCGAGGGTGCCGGGCTCGGCGGTTTCGAGGCGGCATCGGCATTCATCGCTGAGATTTCCGGATCGCTCGCGGCGGGCGGAGCGAGAGCACCGGAATACGGATTCGGCAGGGGATCTCCCCCGATCTCAGCCTTTTCTTTCGATTTGAAGAGGCCGAGCCACCCGATCTTTTTCTGAGGAAGATCAGGGGACGAACCCGCCACCACCGGGGCTGGTCGGGAATCGTTGACCGATCGACCAGTCGAGGCGTTTTCAAAGGCCGGCACATAGTTGTTGCTGCGCACCGCCTCGGGCGTCGGCCCTGATCCCTCGGGTGAGCGTGGCACTGCCGGACGATACACCTGCAGGTATTGCTCCGCAGAAGTGATCACCGGTAGCTTTTGCGAGTGAGAGGCGATGGACTCCATCAACGCTTTTTTTTGGCGGGCGGCGAGGGAGGCTCGTTCGAGTTCCGCGTCCTGCTGCGCCCGCGTCCACCCCACATTGCCCTGTATACCAGGACCGGAAGCGCCCTGCACGATCGTGGGGGCGATCGCGCCATCCTGCCCATTGCCAAGAGCGGCGAAATAGGATACTGCCAGAAGCGACCAGAGATGCGGTTTCATTCGATGCAAGTGCGTTCGCCCGCAGTTTGACCCTTTTTCCACCCGATTTCCAGCCCCCAGACTATGAATTTGATCTTCGACGTCCACCTCGATCTCAGCCTCAACGCCCTCGAATGGAATCGCGACCTCACCCTCCCGATCGATCAGATCCGCACCCTCGAGGCCGACAAGACCGACATGAAGGGCCGTGGCCTCAACACCGTGTGCCTTGATGAAATGCGCAAGGGTGGCATCGGTCTCTGCGTCGCGACGCAAATCGGCGGCTGCATGAAACCCCGCGGCCCCGTCGCCTGCTGGGAAACCCCCGCCCAGGCCTGGGGCATGACCCAGGGCCAGCGCCACTACTACGAAGCCCTCTGCGATCTGGGAGAGATGGTGCAAATCCGCAATCTCGAACAGCTCGACGCCCATCTCGCCCTCTGGGCCGATCCTGTCGCCGCCGCTGCCGCGAAAGCTCCCGTCGGCTACGTCCTTTCCCTCGAAGGGGCCGACTCCATGGTCACGATCGATTACCTCGAGACCGCTTGGGAGTATGGACTCCGCGCCATCGGCCCCGCCCACTACGGCGCGGGGCGCTACGCCATGGGCCACGACCAGGTCGGCGGGCTCCGTCCCGGCGGGGCCGAGCTCATCAAAAAGATGGACGAGCTCGGCATCATCCTCGACGTCACCCACCTCAGCGACGACTGCTTCTACGAAGCCCTCGACCTTTACCATGGCACCGTCTGGGCGAGCCACTCGAACTGCCGCGCCATCGTCGATGATCCGCGCCAGTTCAACGACGACCAGATCAAACTCCTCATCGAGCGCGGTGCCGTTCTTGGATCCGTCTATGATACCTGGATGATGATTCCCGGCTGGGTCCGTGGGAAAACCACACCCGAGGAGACCGGCGTCTCCATCGCCCACATCGGCGATCACATCGACCACATCTGCCAGCTCGCCGGAAACACCCGACACGTGGGCATCGGCAGCGACCTCGATGGCGGCTTTGGAAAGGAACAGAGCCCCGTCGATCTCGAGACCATCGCCGACCTGCAAAAGCTCGAAGCGATTCTCAAAGGACGCGGCTATTCCGACGAGGACGTCAAAGCCATCTTCAGCGGAAACTTCCTCCGCCTCTTGCGCGAGGCTTGGGCGTGAACGGAAACCGCGCGGGCCGAATCACGGTAGGCGGCGCGGCTCGTTACCACGAAATCTGACCCACGAGTTCTCTGCGGCACCGCCGAGTCTCAATGGGAGTGGGCGGCACCCTTTTCCCGACCGGTGAAGCTGATCAAGCCCAGAACGACGAGCATGGCCGCACCGAGGAGGCGAAGCGCGGCTCCCAGCCAGCCGTAACCCAGAGCCTCGACGCCGTAGTAGGCGATACCCGCACCGATGAGAATGGTGAAAATGGGACCGGCGGTGTTGATCGTCTTCTCTGACAAGGGCAGACATCCCATGATCGAGAACATCACGGTGAAGCCGGCAAGGTAGAGCCAGACCGGCGTCCAATAACCGGCACCGGCGCCGACGCAGACTTCGCAGAGAAGCCAAGTGAGACCACAAAGGAAAAGAAAGCCGTGGGAGAGGGAGTTCATCAAGGGGAAAATGATTCGGTTTGGAGGAGTTTCAAGCAGGGATTGCCAGACTCGTAGGGAAATACGCCGGATCAGCGGCGTCCGCGCTCACGAAATTCACCAAAGGAGCGGAATTTGTCGTAGCGCTTCTTCAAGAGGGTTTCCTTGTCGTAGGTCTCGAGTTCGGTGAGGTGCTTGATGACCTGCCGTTTCAAGTTGCCGGCGGCGGCGATATGATCGTGATGAGCGCCCCCCATGGGCTCGGGGATGACTTCGTCGATGATCTTGAGTCCGATGAGGTCGACGGCGCTGAGCTTCAGGGCGGTAGCGGCCTCAGTCGCATACTTACGGTCTTTCCAAAGGATCGCAGCGCAGCCTTCGGGACTGATCACGGAGTAATAGGCGTTCTCCATCATGAGGACGCGGTCGGCGACCCCGATACCGAGCGCTCCGCCCGATCCACCCTCGCCGATGACGACGGCGACGACGGGAACGCGGAGCATCATCATCTCGCGGAGATTGAAGGCGATGGCCTCAGCGATGTTGCGCTCCTCGGCCTCGATCCCGGGATAAGCGCCGGGAGTATCGATGAGGGTGACGACGGGGATGTTGAATTTCTCCGCCATCTTCATGAGCCGGAGGGCCTTGCGGTAGCCCTCGGGATGGGCGCTGCCGAAATTGCGACGGAGGTTTTCCTTGGTATCGCGGCCTTTCTGATGGCCGATGACCATGACCTTGCGGCCCTCGAGACGGGCGAAACCACCAGGCATGGCCTCGTCTTCACCGATGTGGCGGTCGCCATGGAGTTCGAGGAAATCGTCGAAGGAATGCTCGACGTAATCGAGCATGAAGGGGCGCTGCGTGTGGCGGGCGATCTGAACGCGCTGCCAGGGGGTGAGATTGCGATAGACTTCGCCCTTCATCTTTGTGAGCTTGTCCTCGATGCGCTTCATCTCGCTCGACATGTCGATGTCGCTGTCGGCGGCGCGGTCGCGGAGCTCGGCGAGCTGGCGCTCGAGATTGACGATGGGCTTTTCGAATTCGAGAGGTTCGACGGTGGTCATGGCGGGCACTTTAGCGCGTTTCTTTCGGCGGTCTACTTCACAAGATCAACTTTTGAGCCGACCCGGAGGATGGTGAAAAGCTCCTCGAGATCCTCGTTGGCGAGCATGACACCGTAGGGGCGGGACTCGCCGCCTTCGCCGCCGGGATTGGACTGGCGGATAAAAAGACCGATTTTCCCGGTGCGGATCCACTTCGCGCAGCTCATGTAAGCGGGATGGGTGAAATTGACGGGCTGGTCGCCGTGCCAGGCGACGCGCTCGCTCACCGTCGTGGCCACGGGGGCCTTGATGTCGGCGGGCAGGTTGCGGTCGAGGATTTGGTATTCCTTGAAAAGGGCCTCGCCATCGAAGACGGTGACGGTGCCCTTCCCGAGGCTGATCTCGACCCGGAAACGGAGTGGGTAGACGGTGAGGAGCTCGTCCGGAAAGATGAACTCGGAGGTTTTCCCGTTCGCCCGCATGATGTAGTCGATCGTGGTCTGGTTGCGGCTCGCAATCGTGACGAGGGCCTCGCCCCGGCGCACCTTATGCTCGACCTTGCCAGGCATGGGGATCTTCGAGAGGAGGAGATCCAGGTTCACCTCGCCGACGATGCGCCGGGACTCGTCGTAGGTGGCCGACTCGGGGAAATACTGCATCAGGTAGAGAAGACGATCGCGCGCGGAGACGAGCTCGCCCTCCTTGAGAAGGGCGAGCGCGGCGTCGAAGTGACGTTTCCCGAGATCGGGCCGCTCGAGGGTGTCTCCGCCCTTGCCGGAGATGTGCCGATTCACGACGAGCTCGGGCTGAGCGAACTTTTTCCAGTAGAAATAGGCTCCGGCGACGCCGCCACCGCAGATGAGCAGGGCGATAAAGGCGAGGAGGAACTTGAAACGGGCCATCGCTTTTGCGGAAGGGACGTGGAATCAGAGAAGCCCGCGGCGTTTGAGATCAAAGACATTGATGCTGAGCGAGCGCCCGATCATTTCCATGGTGAACTTCAGGAGGGAGACTTCCCAGGAATCGTCGACCCCGCAAATGAGGGCGCGCGAGGGGTCGCCGTTCGAGCGGATCTCCTCGAGGATGCGGTCGCGCACCTGCTCGATGGGGAGATGCACGACCTCTTCGGTGAAGCCGCGCTTGGCGAAGTTGAAGCCGTATTGGAAAAACGCGAAATTCCCGTGCTGGCGGAACCATTCGGCGAACGCCTCGGCCTGCTCGCCGAAGCCCTCAAAGAGCAAATCGCGGTAACCTTCGGGACGGAGGATCTTGGGGCGCTCGGCCTCCATGCGCCCCTCGCGGATGCGCACCGTGCCTACGGAATCCATCGGTTCGGTGAGGAGATGGAACTGGAAATTGGTCGTCCCAAAGGTGTCGATGAGACGGTCGGGCTCGTGAAGCACCCGGGTATGCTCCATGGCGTAGGCGATGTCGTCGAAGGAAAGAGCGGCCATGATCGGCGTAGTCGGCGAATCTAAGCGCAATTGGGAGGGAAATCCAACGCGGATGCCCGGAATCCGGCGGATAGAAACTCTCAAGAGCTTCTCCACGGGCAGAAAAGAATGAATCCGAGCCAAAAAAAAATGCGCCTCCGGGGAGGCGCATCGAGAACAAAATCTGTTCAGAGACCGAAAGAGGTCACTTCGATTGCTCGGCGATGTAGGCGAAGACGTCGCCGACGCTCATGAGTTTCTCGGCATCTTCGTCGGAAACGGTGATGTCGAACTCCTCCTCGAAAGCCATCACCAGCTCGACCGTGTCGAGAGAATCGGCGCCGAGATCTTCGATGAACTTGGCTTCGGGCTTCACTTGCTCTTCGCTCACACCCAGTTGTTCAACGATGATGTTCTTAACTTTCTCTTCGATAGATGCGTCGGCCATTGGAATGGTGGGAAATGGTGGAGAATGGATTTTCGGATTCTTGGTTTATTAGCGGTGCTCGAGAAGTTTGGCAACGCTTTTTTTCCAGCGTTTTTCGCCTCCCTTCCCTCCCCGGTCGCCCACCTGCGGAAACGCCCATTTTCACCGGGATGAACCGTTGCCGTCGGGCGAGCCGCAGGTATCTTGAGACGGAATGTCTTTTGTCACCACCCTCAACGAGCTCGATGCCGGGACGCCGCTCTCGCCGCTCCTCACGAGATTCCGGTCGCTCCTCGATCCGATGCCGCCCGCCGTGCTCGAGCAACTCGCCGCAGATTCGGTCGCCACGACGCGCCGTCATTTCGGCCGCACGATGCGGCTCTTCGCGCCGATCTATCTCTCGAACGAGTGTGTCAACAACTGCGCCTACTGCGGCTTCTCGCGCGACAATCCCATCCTCCGGACCACCCTCACCGTGCCACAGGTGGTGAAGGAGGCGAGGCACCTTGCCGGTCTCGGCTTTCGCCACATCCTCCTCGTTGCGGGGGAACATCCCCGGTTTGTCTCCGAGGGTTACCTTGAGGAATGCCTCGCCGCTCTCCGCGATTTCATCCCCACTCTCGCGATCGAGGTCGGGCCGATGGAAGCCCCGGAATACGAGCCGCTCGTGCGCGCCGGATGCGAAGGACTTGTCGTCTATCAGGAAACCTACGACCGGGCCGCCTACGCAGAATATCACACCGCCGGACCGAAGAAGGATTTCGACTGGCGCCTCGAATGTCCAGAACGTGGCTACGCGGCCGGATTCCGCCGAATCGGAATCGGGGCTCTTGTGGGACTGACGGACTGGCGTCACGACGTCCTCCGCCTCGCCGCCCACCTCGAGTATCTCCAGCGGGCCTGCTGGAAAGCGACCTTCACGATCGCCCTGCCCCGGCTCCGGCCTGCGGCGGGCAGTTTCGAGCCCCGCCACACGATGAGCGACGCGGAATTCGTGCAGACCCTCTGCGCCTTCCGGGTTTGCTTCCCCCAGGCCGGATTCGTCCTGAGCACGCGCGAACCCGAACCGCTGCGTAATGCCCTTTTCCCTCTCGGAGTCACCTCGATCAGTGCGGGCAGCCACACCGAACCGGGCGGCTACACGGGCGAAGGCGGTGATGACGTCCACCTCACCGTGCGAGGGCGTCGCGTCGAGTTGGATGAAAAGCCCGCGAAAGCCGCCTGCTCAGCTTCAACCACGAGCGCGACGGGACAATTCGACATCGCCGATGGTCGGAGCGCCGCCGAAGTCGCCTCCCACCTGCGCTCCATCGGACTCGAGCCGGTCTGGAAAGACTGGGATGCCTCGATCCTCGCCGGGAGCAGGGATGCCGCTGAACTTGCTGTAACCGCATGAAGATCACCCTCAATGGCGCCACCCGCGAATTGCCCGACGGCCCTCTCACCGTCAGCGGCCTCCTCGTAGCGATCGGCCTCGGACCCACGCCCGTCCTCGTGGAACGCAACGGCCTCGCCGTGCTGCGGCGGGAGTTCGAAGAAACGCCGGTCGCGGAGGGAGACACGATCGAGATCGTGCGGATGGTGGCGGGGGGGTGAGTTTTCGAGGAAGAGTTTTCAGTGGGGAGTTTTCAGATTTCAGTCCGAGCTGCTGAAAACTCCAAACTGAAAACTGAAAACTGAAAACTCCAAACTCCCTCACCCAAAACTCGTCGTCACCAGAAGCGCCCGGTTCAGCTGCTGCAGGTATTCGTGCCGCGGAATCTCGCGACAGCCGAAACGGCTGAGGTGATCGGTCGTCCACTGAGTGTCGAGGAGCTGGAAATTCCGTTCGCGGAGCCGCTCGACGAGGGCGACGAGGGCGACCTTCGAGGCGTCGGTGACGCGGCTGAACATCGACTCCCCGAAAAAGGCCCCGCCAATGGAGACGCCGTAGAGCCCCCCGGCGAGTTCGCCGTCGAGCCACGTTTCCACGGAATGGGCGTAGCCGAGTTCGAAGAGCTTCTCATAGCTTCTCACGATCTCTCGGCTGATCCAAGTGGTGCGACGGTCGGCGCATCCGGCCATCACCTTGGAGAAGGCCGAATCGATGCGGATCTCGAAGGGGTTGCGACGCAAGGTGCGGCGCAACCCGTGCGGCAGGTGGAATTCGTCGAGCGGCAGGACACCGCGCGGATCGGGCGAAAACCAACCGATCTCCCCACGGTTGTCCATTGCCATCGGAAACATGCCACCGCGATAGGCCGCGATGAGCACCGCAGGCCTGATGTAACCTTCCCTCGTGAAGATCGATTCGGACATCCCTTGAAACTACCTCAGGTTAGAATCGCCCCAGATTTTTGACAAACAAAATTCTGTCGCGCCGCCCTTCCCCTGTGGCAAAAACAGTCCAAATCCCTTCTTGAAAAACGCGCCACGAAGTCGTAATGAGCGACATTATGCCAGTCGCCACACCCAAACAGTTCGAAGCCATGCTCGACGCCGCCCAAAAAGGCGGCTACGCCTATCCTGCCATCAACTGCAGCAACCTCGTCACGATCAACGCGGCGCTGAAGGCGTTCGCCGATCAGAAGTCGGACGGGATCATCCAGTTCTCCACCGGTGCCGGCCAGTTCGCGTCGGGACTCAACCACAAGAACATGGTCCATGGCGTGATCGCCCTCGCAGAACTCACCCACCGTCTCGCCGAGCAATACGACGTGCTCATTGCTCTCAACACGGACCACTGCCGTCCCCAGGCCGCCCCGACCTTCCTCGATCCGCTCATCGAGGAAACCGCCAAACGCCGCGCCAAGGGTGAGAACAACCTCTTCCAGAACCACATGCTCGACGCTTCCGAGCTGAATCTCGCCGACAACATGGCGATCTCCCAGGAGTATCTCAAGAAGTGCGCCGCCAACGGCATCATCCTCGAAGTCGAAGCCGGCGTCGTCGGTGGTGAGGAGGACGGAGCCGCCGGCACCGAAGACACTCCCCAAGAAAAGCTCTACACCACCCCCGAGGACATGGTCGCCGTCTACGAGGCGCTCCACTCCCTCGGACGGTTCACTTTCGCCGCGACCTTCGGCAACGTTCACGGCCACTACAAGCCCGGTGCCGTCAAACTGAAGCCCGAGATCCTCAAACAGGGTCAGGACGCCGTCATCGCCAAATTCGGTGCCGCGGCCGAGTTCGACCTCGTTTTCCACGGCGGTTCCGGGTCGCTTCTCGAGGAAATCCGCGAGACCCTCGGCTACGGCGTCGTGAAGATGAACGTCGACACCGACACTCAGTATGCCTTCACCCGTCCCATCGCGGACTTCATCCTCAAGAACTACGACGGCGTCCTCAAAGTCGACGGCGAGATTGGTAACAAGAAAGCCTACGATCCGCGCGCCTACCTCAAGGCCGCCGAGCAAGGCATGGCCGAGCGCATCGCCGCTGCCTGTGACGATCTCCTCTCCACCGGCAAGTCGATCGGCGGTCAGGTCTGATCCGGACAGTCTCAGGATCCCCCTTTTCGAAAAATCCCGGTTCGCTCGTCGGACCGGGATTTTTTCTTTTCGTTTCGGACGACCAGGAATTCATCCAACCGCCCGGCACGCCAATCGGCCATTGTCCCGGATCCGGAACCGTGGCAGGATCTTGGTCGCATGCTCATGAAACAAAGTCCCCTCGCCGTTTTCGCCGGCCTCTCCCTGCTCATCGGCCAGACCGATGCCCAGGAGGCCAAAAAGCCCGAAGCCCCCAAGGCCGCCACTGGCTACACCGACACCCCCTTTCTCCCCGGTGGCAAATGGCGTGTCCACGATGACAACCGCCCTCGTCCCGGCGTCGTCACGCCCGGCAAGACCGCGGCCGACGCTCCCTCTGATGCCATCGTCCTCTTCGACGGGAAGAACCTCGACGAGTGGGTTATGGACAAGGACAACTCACCCGCCGACTGGATCGTGAAAGACGGCTTCATGGAAGTGCCCCCGAAGGGTGGCGTCGGCGGCTACGTCAAAACGAAACGTGAGTTCGGCGATGTGCAGCTCCACCTCGAGTTCGCCACGCCCGAGAAAGTCGAGGGTAACTCGCAGGGACGCGGCAACAGCGGCATCTTTTTCCTCGGCAGCTTCGAGCTCCAGATCCTCGACAGCTTCGAAAACGAATCCTACGCCGACGGCCAAGCCTCCGCGCTTTACGGCTACAAGCCGCCGCTGGTGAATCCGGTCCGCAAGCCGGGTGAATGGCAGACCTACGACGTCATCTTTGAAGCGCCTAAATGGGACACCGATGGCAACCTCCTCAAGAAGGCCTACATCACCGTCCTCCTCAACGGCGTCGTCACCCATCACCGTCAGGCCTACCTCGGCGCGACAGGACACAAGAGCGTGGCGAACTACCACAAGGTGATCGAGTCCGGTCCTATCAAGCTGCAGGACCACGGCAACCCGACCCGTTTCCGCAACATCTGGATCCGTGAACTCGATCTCGACACCCACGAGTGAGTTGCCGCACCCTCTCAAAACACGAAAAGACGAGATCCCGCGAGGGGCTCGTCTTTTTTTTTGGCAGCAGCGGAACGGGCCAAGTTTCCGACCGATCGTCCCAGCGACGCCCGTCGGAAGCGTCGCCGCTTCCGCTACCGCTGACGCGTTCATCGCAGCTCCCCGCAGCGGAACGGGCTACCGTTCCGACCGATCGTTCAATCGGCGTCCGATCTCGGAAGCGTCGCCGCTTCCGCTACCGCTGACGCGTTCATCGGAGCTCCCCGTAGCGGAAGGGTCAACCGTTCCGACCGATCGTTCAATCGACGTCCGTCGGAAGCGTCGCCGCTTCCGCTACCGCTAACGCGTTCATCGCAGCCTCCCGTAGCGGAACGGGCTACCGTTCCGACCGATCGTTCAAGCGACGTCCGATCTCGGAAGCGTCGCCGCTTCCGCTACCGCTGACGCGTTCATCGCAGCTCCACGTAGCGGAAGGGTCAACCGTTCCGACTGATCGTTCAAGCGACGTCCGATCTCGGAAGCGTCGCCGCTTCCGCT
>DGXY01000024.1:0-9892 GCA_002396885.1 Akkermansiaceae bacterium UBA5020 | reverse complement strand
ACGGGCTACCGTTCCGACCGATCGTTCAATCGGCGTCCGATCTCGGAAGCGTCGCCGCTTCCGCTACCTTTCCGCTACCTCGCGAACTCCTCCATCCAGACCGTTTCCTTGCGCCGGATCGACTCTTGGGCGGCGAGGCAGACGGCGACGGCGCGGCGGGCGGAAGGCCCATCGTTGAGGGGCACGCGGTCGTGCCGGACGCATTCGAGGAAATGCTCGAGCTGCGGTTTGATGCCGCGATCGATGCGGCCGGAGCTGTCGGTAAAGTTCGCGGCGTCGCCCTCGTCTGCGATCTGCATCACAGCCCGCTCGGGCTGGTCGAAGCGGTGATGGACGAGCTCGAGGGCCTGGTTGCGGGTGTCGATGCGCCCCTTGTCGCCACAGGCACCGATCTCGCAGTCGCCTCCCTTGGGGGCGAACAGACACAACTCGAGCGAGGCGCGGCGTCCGCCCTCGTAATCGACGAGAACCTGGGCATTGTCGAGGATCTCGCGATCCTTCAGCACATTGGTTCCGCCATGGGCGCTGACGCGGAGGGGCGCGGCGTCCATCATCCAGTTGAAGAGATCGAAATGGTGCACGTTTTTCTCGAGGATGGCCCCGCCCGTGACCGCCTCGCTCGAACGCCAACCGGGACGCATCGGCCCGCGGAATTCACGACACCACATCAGTTGCAGGTCGCCGATTTCGCCGCGGTCTATCATTTCCTTCATGTGAACGTAGAGCCGTTGAAAGCGCATCTCGTGTCCGATCTGGAGCACCCGATCGGCTTCCGCGGCCGCGTCGATAATGTCGTCGCATTCATCGAGGGTGAGACCGAGCGGCTTCTCACAAAAGACGTGTTTGCCCGCCCGCAACGCGGCCATCGCGGCGGCATGGTGTTGATCGTTGGTCAGCGCGATGACGATGGCATCGAGATCATCGAGGGCCACGACTTCGCGCCAGTCGGAAAACGTGCGCAGCTCGTTTCCTCCGATCGCCTTCGCGGCGGCGAGACTCTCTTCGCTGCGGCTGCTCGCAGCAGTGACATCGACGCCATCGAGAGTAATGAGGTTGCGCAGGTGCGCCTCACGACCGAACCAACCGGCGCCGAGGAGACCGATGCGAAGAGTGGACGGAGACGACATCGTTTGCGTTGTTTTGTCAGGATGCGGCGTTCGAGTTTCCATCGATCGCGACGATGTCCTCTGCTGCCACAGTCTTCTCCGGGACCTCCCCGCCATTCCGCCTCTTCTTCCGCGCCCCCCACACCGGCCGCTTCCGGAACACGAACCGGACCGCTGACACGAGCACATGCACCGAGCAGATCCCCGCCATCGCGAGCATGAGGATGGTAAAGGGTTCCTTCGTATCGAAAGTCTCCTTCAGGTAATCGGGGAGCATTCGCCCGACTCCCAACCCCAGCCCCATCAGGGAAGCGAGGAAGGCGATCTGGAGTCCGGTCTTGCGGAGGAGGAGGGCGACGAGGACGCCAAAAAGCATGATGCCACCGACGAAGGCCGGGATGGCCGAGGACCAGGTCGGGCCTTCCGCGCCGCGATCCTCCCAGCCGTAATAGGAGACCGCGCCGATCCCGACAAGCCCGAGCGCACAGACGAGGGTGAAGATCTTCATGGTGGGTTTGTCAGGGTTCCTTCGCCGCGGCCACTGGCGCAGGCGGGAGGATCCCGGCGGCGAGGCTCTCGGAGAGCGGTTGGGCGATCTCGCCGCCGAAGGCGAGAGGGCGGATCGGACTGAAGCGGTCACGCCCGATCCAGAGTCCCCAGGTGTGGGTCTCGTTGAATCCGAAGTGCCAGGCATCGGTGAAGGTCGGAGTGGTGCCGGACTTGCCACGGGCTCCGGGGACTGAGGCGATCATGGGCAAGGCAGAAACGATGGCGCGAGCGGTCGATTCCTTGAGGGCCGGGGCAGGTGCATTGGCGGACGGGCGGGCAACAGTCTTGCCCGAAGCATCGCGGATCTCGCGAATGAGGCGAGGGGCGGGCGCGGGCTTGCCATTGTTTGAAAAGACGCTGTAAGCCCGCACCAGTTCGGTGAGGCTGGCCTCGCTCGCGCCGAGGAGGCTACCGGGCATTTCGCGCAGTTCGCTGGCGATGCCGCTGGCTTCGGCGACGCGGCGGAGGCTCTCGAGCCCGACGATCAGGCCGAGGCGCGCCGAGGGCGAGTTTTTGGATTTGGTGAGGGCTTCGGCGGCGGTGATTTCGCCCTCCCATCGGTTCGCGGGATTCTCGGTGCTCCATTCGCCGAGGATCCCACCGACGGCACCGAGTCCCATCTCGCGATTATCGAAGGGAGCGTCGAGCAGGATCGTCGCGGGAGTGAAGGGACCGCTCTCGTAAGCGGCGGCGTAGAGGAAGGGCAGGAAGGCCGAGCCGGGCGGCCGTTTCATCTCGACGGCACGGTCATACTCGCTGCGCTGGTAATCGCGGCTGCCCACCGAAACGAGGACCTCCCCCGTCGCATTTTCGATCAACACAAACGCCGCCTCGAGCGGGTCTGCCTCATCCGCTCCCGTGGAGAGTCCGCTGAGATGACGATCGATCACCTTGGCGGCCTGCTGCTGGGCGGCGAGATCGGCGGAGGTCTCGACGGTATAACCATCGAGCGACTCGGGAGCCTCGGGCCAGCTCGCGATCTCCTCACGCAGCTCACGTTCGATCCGAGAAATCAGATACGAGATCTGGCCACGTTCGAGCGAATCCTCGCGCGAACTCGCGACCTTTACTTCCATCGCGAGGAAACGATCGAGCTCGTCTGCGGTAAGGGTCCCGGTGTCGTGCATCCGCCGCAGGGTCTGATCCCGGTTCTTCTTCGCCTGATCGGCATTGACGAAGGGTGAATAACGGCTTGGGGAGGGAATCGTGCCACAGATCAGGGCCGACTCGTCAATGGTGAGTTCGGAGGCCTGTTTCCCAAAGTAGCCGCGTGCCGCGGAACCGAGTCCGTAGAAGCCGCTCCCGAAATAAATGCGGTTGAGGTAGAGGACGAGGATCTCGTCCTTCGAATAGGCCCCTTCAATCCGCACGGCGGCAGCGATCTCGGCGAGCTTGCGGTCGAAGTTTTTGCCTTCAAGCCGGTAGACGTCGCGGGCGAGCTGCTGGGTCAGGGTGCTGGCACCCTCGCGAATGGCCTCGGAACGGTAGTTCGCCCAAGCCGCGCGGATCGAACCGACCGGATCGAAGCCGGGATGGACGAAAAAGCGCTGGTCTTCGGCGGCGATGAGCGCGTCGATGAAGTGCGGGGGAATTTCCTCCCTCGTCAAGAGGAGGCGGTTCATCGAGCCGGCGCGCCCGATCTCGACGCCTTTCACATCTTTCACGAGAGCACCAATGTCGGGACGGGCAACGAGGCCCAGATCGAGATCGGCGCTGCCGTCGAAATAATACCAGCCCACCCCGGCACCGACCGCACCGGCAAGCAGGCCCGCATAAACCGGAGCGAGAAAAAGGAGCTGGAAAAAGAGGACAATGAGGTGGAGCCAGACCGGACGTTTTTTGAGCGGTTTGTCAGGATCGGCGGTGGACTCCGGACGCGGTGCTTGTTTAGCCGCCGCATCGATCTCCTCCGCGATGATCGCGGATATGTCCGACATTCCGAAAGACGGGGACCCGCTCCCCTGGTCCGCCGCCGGAGTTGCCCCGGCAAGGTGATTCGAGTCGGAGTCTTCCATCAGGGTTCGGGAAAGGAGGGTTCCTCGGGAAAGGTGCGAACATGGCGACGCCCCCCGCCGAAAACGCGCCGGAAAAAGCCACCGATTCCCGTGCGCGGGCCCAGGTCTTCGATCAAGATCTCGGGTGGCACGGGAGCGGCGGCGACAATGCCGGAAACCTGTCGCAAAGGCCCTTCCGGCAGGGTCACGGCATAGGTCTCAGGCTCGTCGTAGACGGCGCGTAGGACCCCTGCGGCAATGGGCGCGGCACTGCGTCCTCCGCTGAGGGTTTCGAAGCCTTCCCCCTGGGTCACGGCGGCGAAGGCGATGCGGGGACGCTCGGCATCAACCCAGCCGGAGAACCAGGCAAGGTAACGCATTTTTCCACCCGTCGCCCACTGTGAGGTGCCGGTCTTGCCATAGACAACGGGATTCCGCATCGAGGCACCGCCCGCGGTCCCGGAACCGTGATTGACGACGCCCCACAAACCATCGCGGACGATATCGATATCCTCCGGACGGAGACCGAGTGAATGCGCCACGGCCGGTTCGATGTATTTGACGGCCTCACCCGTTTCGGGATCGACGCTCTCACGGACGAGGCGCGGCTTCGGGATGTAAGAGCCGTTGGCGAGACCGGCCATGGCATAGGCGAGCTGCACCGGCGAGGCGAGGACCTGACCCTGACCGATCGAGAAATTCGCGAGGCTGCGCGGATCTCCATACTGGGCCGGATCGGGAATATTCCCCGGGGCGACCGACAGCAGAGGCAACTCGGGCGCAACCCCGAATCCGAACCGCCGACTCACCTCCGCGATGGGCGTTGCCCCCATATTCAGCGCGGCCTGGTAGAACCAAGTGTTGCAAGACCTCACCAGAGCATATCGCACGTCCATGAGCCCCTCCGGAGTGCTGCTGTGATTCTTGAAGTAACGTCCGTCGATGACCATGCCGGCAGGACCGGAAAAGAGGGTGTGGGTTCCGTCGATGTGACCCGAATCCATTCCTGCCAAAGCCACAAAAGGTTTGAAGGTCGATCCCGGCGGATAGGCTCCGGTGACGGCGCGGTCGAAGAGCGGCGCATCCTCGGCCTTGGCGAGGGCATCGTAGGCGACCTGCGAGATACCACCCTCGAAGAGATTCGGGTCGAAGGAGGGATAAGAGACCATCGCGAGAATGTCGCCCGTGTCGGCATCGACCGCGACAAAAGCCCCTGGGCGACCGCTCCGCTCCAGCATCCGTTTGGCGAGCCGCTGCATCCCCATATGAATCGTCAGCACGACGGTGTCGCCGGGCTCGGCCTCGCGCACGATTTCCTGATGCCGGACGAGACCCTGCGGATCGATCAGGCGGAGGACCTCGCCATCGCGCCCCCGCCATTCGGAATCGAGGGACTTCTCCATCCCGGCACGCCCCTCGGTCGGGGGAAAGGAATACTCGACCTTCCCGATGGGCCCGTGCTGGTCGGGCAACGAGACCCCGATGTATCCGAGAAGGTGGGCGGAAAGCTCGCCTTCGGGATAGTCCCTGACATACACCGAATCCAGTGCGAGATCGCCCGGGAGAACTTCCTCAAGGGCGCAGAGAAAGGATCCGGGGATCACTGGCGAAACCGGCAGGGGCAGGCCCGGTCGGTCCTGGAAATGGCGTTTCACCTCCTCGTCCGCGATCTTCAGGAGCGGAAATCCCACGCTGAACTCACCCGCGAGTGCCCGCACCCGGGCGACGGCCTCTTCCGGGGTCTTGGCCTTTTCGGTGAGTCGGCAAACGAGGCGTTTCCCGATGTGGTTTTTCGCGAGAGTGACTCCATCGGCCGAGACCACGACGCTCCGCGGCGCGGGGATCCGGAAGGTATGAAGTTGCCAGTCCGCCAGCGAAGTCATCGGCGTGGGACCGTGGTCGATGCGCGAGAGCTGCACCTTCGGCACCGCCTCGAAGGCGGGCTTGGCCGCGACGGAGGCGGAGGACACCGTCTCCTGCGAACGCAGGGACCCGATCGCGAGCAGGACAAAGAACCCAATCCAGAGGAATCGGGCGCGCCCGGCACTCCGGCATAGGGAGAGGCGGTGCTCTGGAGTCGTTCTCGACATGAGGAGGAAATGGTTCGCGGAATCGCGCCCCCGGATCGCTTTGAGAATTCGGGAACGCCAGACTATAACGGGACCGGAACGAGTTCAAGGCGAACCAACAAACGCCGGGGGATTCTTCACCCCGGCCCCAAAAGGCCTTGCCAAAACCTTTCCCACACGGCGGGGTTTGCCCCCATGAGAATGCTTCCAATGAAGAGAGGACTGCGATTTCAAACCAAATTAATGTTTACCATGTTTGCCGTGATTGCCATGGTGACCGTCGCTCTCATCTTGGTGACCGAGAGCAAGATCAGCCAAGCTTACACCCGGCAGTTTTCCCAGAATTTCCGCGGGCTCGTCAATCAACTCGAGCGCTCGCACGCCGAGAGGTCACAGGAGTTTCTCGAGCTCAGCCGCCGCCTTGCCGCCCATCCTTACGTCATCTCTTCGCTGAAAGACAAGAATGCCTCCGACGACGGCCGTGCCTTCTGGCGCGACTACCTCGAAAACCTCAAGGAGCTTGAGGGCAAAACAGAAACCCGGCCCGATCCCGATGGAAAACCGGATCCCCTCCCCAACGATCCCCTCCTGCGGTTTGGCTCGATCGGCCTCGTCGATATCACCGGCGAGATCCGCACGCTCCATCCGCCCCTCGCCAACGGAAACCGCGAATCGGAAAAACGGCGCTTCACTTCGCCCCGGTTCCGCCAGAGCCCCTCGGGGATCAACCGGGCCAAGAAACGCATCGACGAACTCCTCGCCCGCGATGGGCAGGAGACCCTCTTCCTTCCCTTCGAGACGCCCGACGGGGCAGGATTTATCCAGGAAATGGTGAGCACGCCGGTCAAAGACCCCGAAACCGGAGCGTTGCTCGGTCTCTTCCTGCGTTCCACCTCAGCCGAGACCGAGGCCCAACGTTTCCTCGAACGGTATCAGGAGGAGTTCAGCTCCGAGACGCCCCTTCTCACCGGCATTTTCCTGGAGGGCCAGGTCTATTCACGCGCCGTGGCCCCGGAAATCGCGGCATTGATGAGCGAAGTCATCGCCGGGCGAATCGCCCGCCATTCCGACCTGACCAACGGGGACGATCTCGCCTTCGAGGCCGATCTCGGCGACGTCCCCTATCGATTTTATGTGAAACCCATCGGCCAAGACGAAGGCACCGCCACCGCCTTCCAGGTCAGCGCCTTTTCGCTCGCCCCGCTCAAGGCCGATCTCGCCGAGCTCCGCCTGCGCGGCAGCGGAGTCGGGGGTGCCGCCCTCTTCGTTGGCATCGGGATCGCCTGGCTCTTTTCCCGAAGACTCGCCGTCCCCATCGGCGAACTCACCCGCGCCGCGCGCGCGGTGCGCGACGGCCAGCTCGAGACCCGGATCAATGTCCGCGCCCGCGACGAGATCGGCGAGCTCGCCGAATCCTTCAACGAAATGACTGAAGGTCTCCAGCAACGCGACGCCTATCGCGGCATCCTCGGCAAGGTCAGCGACGAGACCGTGGCGCAAGCCATGATCAGCGGCGACCTCGACCTCGAGTTGGGCGGCGAATTGAAAACGGTCTCCGTCCTTTTCTGCGACATCCGCGGCTTCACCGGACAGACCGAGCACATGCACCCGACCGAGATCATCGGCCTGCTCAATGAACACATGACCGCCATGACCGCGATCGTGCGCAAGCATTACGGCGTCGTCGACAAGTTCGTCGGCGACGAGATCATGGCCGTATTCGGAGGGCTGAAATCCTACGGGAATGACGCCGATCACGCCGTCGCCTGTGCCCTCGAGATGATCGAGGAGCGCGCTCGACTCAACCAAGACGCGAAACATCCCATCGCAGTGGGTATCGGTGTCGCCACCGGCGAAGCGGTGGCCGGCTGCATGGGATCGGTCGATCGTCTCAACTACACCGTGATCGGGGCCCGCGTGAACCTCGCCTCGCGCCTCTGCTCCGAAGCGGGAGTGATGGAAGTGGTCATCGACGACCAAACCCTCTCATGCCTCGAACCCGAAAGGGTCGGGTCCGAGGTGATCGAGGATCTCCGGCTGAAGGGATTTTCGGGGAATGTCGCGGCGTATCGGGTGCGCGATGCGGTGATCGCCCAACTCGGGGTGTGACGCCTCACGAAACCTTCCGCAGCTTCGAAATCCGGCCGGTGTCGACCCACTCGGCGACGAAGATGTTGCCGGAGGGATCGAAACACGCGTCATGCGGATGCACGAATTTGCCCGAGACCCAACCGGTCGGGTTCCTGCGCATCGCCATCTTGTCCTTCAACACCGACTCGCGCCAGGCGGGATCTTCGCCGAGGTGGATCATCTTGTTGTCCTTGTCGAGCAGGGTGATGCGCGCGCTGAGGTCGGGCACGAGGAGGAGATCCCCAAGACGATCGACGTTCGCGGGAAGAATGAAATCCTTCATCGTCCGCCGGTGTTTGCCCTCGAGGTCGAACCACTGGAGCCGCGCGTTGGCCCGATCGGCGACGACGAGGAGGACGTCGTCGGCCTTGCGGTCGTCGATCCAGACGCCGTGAGGCAGGCTGAACTGCCCGTCCTCCTTGCCCGGGGTGCCGATGGTGCGCACCCAGTTGCTGTCCTTGTCATATTGCAGCACGGTGTAGGATCCGTAGCCGTCCGCGACAAAGTAGCCGCCGTCGGGCAGGAACGCGAAATTGGTCGGCATGAAGCGGTCGCGTCCCCATACCTTCTCCGGTTTGGTGTCCTCGCCGGCGGCGTAGAGCCCCGAAGTCATGGGGGCGAATTTCTCCCAGACCTTCTCGCCTTCGAGGGTGAACTTGGCGATCTTTTTCACCTGCTGGTAACCGGTGATGTAGACGAATTCACCCTCGGCCTCCTTGCGAACCTCGAGACCGTGCCCGCCACCCTGGAACTCGCTGCCAAAGGCCCTGACAAACACCCCTTTTTCGTCGAAGACGAAGACCGAGGGATGATCCTTCTGCTCGGCACGCCCCTCGTGGATGACGTAGAGGCGGTTCTGGCTGTCGACGGCGACGTTGTGGGTCGTCTGCCAGGTGTATTTGTCAGGAAGCTTGGCCCAATCGTGGATGACCTCATAGCGATGCTCCCCTTCCCCGAGGACCACGCCGTTCCCTGTCTGCGCGGCGGCCTTGCGGGTGGTGAGGAGATTCAATCCACCGAGGGAGGCGGCGGAGGCGGAAACAAAACGACGGCGGGTCCAGGTCTGGGGGATCTTCATCCGGGGAGGCTAGCGGAAAAAGGTGGCGCGTGTAAAGGGCGTCATTCCGCCGTCGCGAGCGTCGCTTCACTCCCCCATCCGCTCGCGGATCGCGGCGAGGACAGCCGCGACGACTTCTTCGGCAGTGAGGTGCGAGCTGTCGACGACGAGGGCGTCGCCGGAAACGACCAAAGGCGAGACCTTGCGGCTCGAGTCGATCCGGTCGCGCTTGGCGATCGAGTCGTCGATGCCCTCGGCACGGCGTCGGGCCTCGCGGACCTCGGGCGAGGCGTCGATGTAGAATTTGTAGGGCGTCTCAGGAAAGACGACAGACCCGATGTCGCGTCCCTCCATCGCGACGCCGCGGGCGGAGCCGTAGCAGCGCTGCTCGGCGACGAGGCGCTCACGCACCTCGGGGATCGCGGCGATGGGCGAGACGGCGGCGTTGACGGCGGTAGAAGCGAGTTCGTCGCGGGTCATGGGCACGCCACCGACGGCGATCGTACCGACCCCGTCCTCTTCCCCGCAGCGGAACTCGGTGCGGGCGAGCAGCTCGAGAACGGCGGGGAGGTCGTGAGGATCGATCCCGTTCTGGAGCACCCACCAGGTGAAGGCGCGATACATCGCTCCCGAATTCACGAAGACAATCCCAAGCGCGGCGGCGACTCGCTTGGCCACGGTGCTTTTCCCCGAGGCCGCGGGGCCGTCGATGGCGATGATGAGGGGAGATACGCTCATTTTGCCGCCATCGTGAACCGTGCCCGGGCCGCTGGCAAAGGATTTTGCTGCCGGAACGCGCCAAGAATCCGCCGGTTCCGGGAACAAGAGCGCCGGAATCTGAAACCACGAATGGAACGAATGAAAAGAATGGGGACAGAGGAGGATGGCGGATTGCCTAGCGGTTTCCTTCGGTTCTCCTGTCCGCCGTGCGTCCCGAACCAAGCTCCTAATGCAGCCGCATTCGTGACAGCCCCCCCTCCGTCTCCT
>DGXY01000079.1 GCA_002396885.1 Akkermansiaceae bacterium UBA5020 | reverse complement strand
AAAGTTTTTCCGGGGAAGTTTGATTTTTTGGATTTATTAACGATCCTTAGAGATGCTCCGTTTCTCCCCCGTTCTTCTGGTTCTTGCCGCATTGTTCGCCGTTGGGTGCGTTTCGACCGATGTACCGCCGTCACCTACGCCGGGTGGAGTGGGGATCCAGTTGAGCGATCCCGATGCTTCGGCGATCGGACGGAAGATCTGGCAAAACGAGTGCGCCGGGACCGTCGAGGGCCTCACCTCTTGGAATACGGGTGAGGATTTCCCCTCGCTCGGGATCGGACACTTCATCTGGTATATCCCGGGTCGGCCGGGTCCTTTCCAGGAGAGTTTCCCCCAACTTCTCGCTTACATGAAAGAGCGCGGCACCGCGATACCCGGTTGGCTTGCCGAGGCCAAAGGCTGTCCTTGGAACTCCCGGGCTGATTTTCTCAAGGAGCAGCAGTCGCCCCGGATGAAAGAACTGCGCCAGTTCCTCGCCAACACGGTTTCCGTCCAGACCGGCTTCATCGTGCGCCGGCTAGAGCTTTCTCTCCCCGAAATGCAGAAAGCCACCCCGGCGGCTGCGGACAAGGAAAGGCTCCGGACGAATTTCTATCTCATGGCGGGAAGCCGGAATGGCCTCTACGCCCTCATCGACTACGTGAACTTCAAGGGCGAGGGCATCAAAGCCGAGGAGAAATACCAGGGCGAGGGCTGGGGACTGCGTGATGTCCTCCTCGAAATGCGCCCTGTCTCCGATGCGGGAGCGGCTACCGCCGAGTTCAGCGAGGCGTCCAAGCGCGTCCTCCAGCGACGGGTGAAGAATTCACCTCCAGACCGCGGCGAATCGCGCTGGCTCGCCGGCTGGATGAACCGCTGCGAGACCTACCAGCGCGGGCTTTGACGCGATTTTTCCCTTTCTTTCGGACGTTATCCGCCTACAAATAGCGGCTCCTTCAAAAACACCCCTTACAGACTCCATTGATCATGTCGACCGAACGCTCTCTCATCCTCCTCAAGCCCGATTGTGTCACCAAAGCGCATTGTGGTGAAGTGATCGATCGTTTCGAGAAAGCCGGATTCCGCATCCGCGGTGCCAAGATGATCCAGCTCTCCAACCAGCTCCTCGTCGAGCACTACAGCCACGTCGCGGACAAGCCCTTCTTCCCCAGCATCGTCGCCTTCATGCAGTCCGCTCCGGTCATCGCGCTCGTCCTTGAGGGAGACGATGTCATCGCAAAGGTCCGCGGCATGCTCGGACCCACCAACTCGAAGGAAGCTCAGCCCGGCACGATCCGCGGCGACTTTGGTGAAGACATGATGATCAACATCTGTCATGCCTCCGACTCCCCCGAGAATGGCGAGATCGAGGTGAAGCGCTTCTTCCGCGACGAGGAAGTCTTCGCTTACTGACAGGGGCGCTGCCTGACCCCAGTTCCAACGATCGTCAGGGGTCTTTTTCACAGGGTCGGGGATTATTCCCCGGCCCTCTTGCTTTTGGCAATTCCGCCCCTCCGAATCCGACACAAGCCCTTCGCGCTGTGGCGGGAATCCGCGAAAAACGGTCTTTCCGATACGGGACGTCGGTTTATAGTGGCGCCCCACATCCGAAACCGAGAATCCGATGCCCGAAAAGACCGAAAAACTGATGGCCGTGAACCGAGGCGAGATCGCCATCCGGATCTTCCGCGCCGCCACCGAACTGGGACTGCGAACCGTCGCGATCTACGCCGAGGAAGACCGCTTCTCCCGCCACCGCTTCAAGGCGGACGAGGCCTACCGCCTCCGCAAGGAAAAGGGTCCGGTCGGCGCTTACCTCGACATCGAGGGCATCATCCACATCGCGAAGGAGAAGGGCGTCACCCTCATCCACCCGGGCTACGGCTTCCTTTCCGAAAACGCCGACTTCGCGCGCGCCTGCCGCGAGGCGGGGCTGAAGTTCATCGGGCCCGATCCGGAGATGCTCGATGCCATGGGCGACAAGGTCTCGGCCCGTGCCCTTGCCAAGAAGGTCAACGTTCCGACCTTGCCCGGCACCGAGGAGCCCGTCAGTGATCGCGCCGAGGCGCTCAAGATTGCCCGCACGATTGGTTTTCCCCTCATCATCAAAGCGGCCTTCGGCGGCGGCGGTCGCGGCATGCGCGTCGTGCAGAAGGAGGCCGAACTCGACGGCCTCCTCGATCAGGCCCAGACCGAGGCGGCGAACGCCTTCGGGAATCCCGCCGTTTTCCTGGAGCGTTTCGTCGGCCGCGCCAAACACATCGAGGTGCAGATCCTCGGGGACAAACATGGCAACATCGTCCACCTCCACGAGCGCGATTGCTCGGTGCAGCGCCGTCACCAAAAGGTGATCGAGATCGCGCCCTCAGTGAACCTCGACGAAAGGATCCGCCACGAACTCTGTGAGGCCTCGGTGAAACTCTCGAAGGAGATCGGCTACAACAATGCCGGCACGGTCGAGTTCCTCTACGACATCGACACGAAGGAATGGTTCTTCATCGAGATGAACCCCCGCATCCAGGTCGAACATACCGTGACCGAGGTGATCACGGGGATCGACCTCGTCCGTTCGCAGATTCTCGTCGCGCAGGGGCATTCCCTCTTCAGTCACGAGATCGACATTCCGAAGCAGGAAGACATCCCGCGCAACGGCTACGCGGTCCAGGCGCGCATCACCACGGAAGATCCGGCCAACGGCTTCTCGCCCGACTACGGCAAGATCATCAACTACCGCTCCGCCGCCGGTTTCGGCATCCGCCTCGACGCGGGCGCGGGTGACGCGGGATCGGTCGTGACGCCCTATTACGATTCGATGCTCGTGAAGCTGACGGCCTCTGGTCCTCGTTTCGACATCGCCCTCCAGCGCATGAACCGCGCCTTGCGTGAGTTCCGCATCCGCGGGGTGAAGACGAACATTCCCTTCCTTGAGAACGTCGTCCTCGATGAGACCTTCCGCTTGGGCAACGCGACGACGCGCCTGATCGACACGAATCCCGATCTCTTCAAGTTCCAGCCGCGTCGCGACCGGGCCACGAAGCTACTGTCCTACCTCAGCGACATCACCGTCAACGGCAACAACACCGCGAAGGGCTATCGTCCCGCCGAGGTTCTCCTGCCCGCGCGTGTGCCCGCCTTTGATCTGAAGGCCGGCATTCCGAAAGGCTCGCGCGACCGCCTCCTCGAACTGGGGCCGGAGAAATTCGCCGCCTGGATCCGCGAGCAAAAGCCGCTCCTGATTACCGACACGACGATGCGCGACGCCCACCAGTCGCTCATCGCGACGCGGATGCGCTCGGTCGACATGCTCAATGTCGCGGACGTCGTCGCCCACCGCACGCCGAACCTCTTCAGCCTCGAAATGTGGGGCGGCGCGACCTTCGACACGGCGATGCGTTTCCTCAAGGAATCGCCCTGGGACCGTCTCCGCGACCTGCGCGAGAAGGTGCCGAATATCTGTTTTCAGATGCTTTTTCGCGGCTCGAACGCGGTCGGCTATTCGAACTACCCCGACAACGTCGTGGCCGGTTTCGTGAAACACTCCGCCGAGGCGGGCATGGACATCTTCCGCATCTTCGACTCGCTCAACTATCTGCCCAACATGCAGGTTGCGATGGAGGCGGTCCGCAACGAGACAAAGTCCATCTGCGAGGCCGCGGTCTGCTACACTGGCGACATCGATGATCCGAAGCGCGACAAGTATTCGCTGAAATACTACATCGCCAAGGCGAAGGAACTCGAGAAAATGGGGGCCCACATTCTCGCGATCAAGGACATGGCCGGTCTCTGTCGTCCCTTCGCGGTGAAGAAGCTCGTCGCCGCCCTGCGCGAGGAGATCGGCTTGCCGATCCATTTCCACACCCACGACAGCTCGGGCATCAATGCGGCTTCGGTCCTCTCCGCCGCCGATGCGGGCGTCGATATCGCCGACCTCGCGATTGCCTCCATGTCAGGGTCGACGAGCCAGCCGAACCTCAATTCCGTCTGCGCCGCCCTGCGCGGTCACGAGCGCGATCCCGGGATCGATCTTGATGCCCTCAACGAGATGTCGGATTACTGGGAGGAAGTGCTCGGTTTCTACACCCCCTTCAACACCGCGCCTCGGGCCGGTTCCGCCGAAGTCTACTTTCACGAGATGCCGGGCGGTCAGTTCACGAATCTCAAGGAGCAGGCCAATGCCATGGGCCTCGGTCACCGCTGGCCTGAGATCGCCCGCACCTATGCCGAGGTGAACCAACTCTTCGGCGACATCATCAAGGTGACGCCGAGCTCGAAGGTGGTCGGCGACATGTGCATGTATCTCATCACCCGCGGGATCCGTCCGCAGGACGTGCCCTCGCTCGCGCCCGGATCGCACGACTTCCCCGAGTCGGTCATCGACATGCTCTCGGGTGGTCTCGGGCAGCCCGACGGAGGGTGGCCGAAGGACGTGCAGAAGGTCGTCCTCGGTGATCGAGTCGCCACGACGAAGCGTCCCGGTGAACTCGCCGCTCCTGTCGATCTCGAGGCGACCCGCGCCGATTTGGCCAAGAAGATCGGTCGTCCCGCCAACGACGACGATCTCTACAGCCACCTCATGTATCCGCAGGTCTCCGCCGACTTCGACCAGTTCATGACGAACTACGGTGAGGTCTCCGGATTGCCGACCCCGGCTTTCTTCTACGGCCTTTCCATCGGCGAGGAGATCGAGGTGCAGATCGACCACGGCAAACTCCTCTTCATCAAACTCATCGGCATCGGCGAAGCCGACGACGAGGGACGTCGCAACGTCTTCTACGAACTCAACGGAATGCCGCGCGAGTCGCAGATCCTCGACAAGTCGCTCGCGCCGAAAAACGCGGTCACGAAAGCCAAGGGCGATGCGAAGGACCCGCTTCAGGTCGTCGCTCCGATGCCCGGCATGGTCACCGACCTTGCTGTGGGCGTGGGCACCCGCGTGAAGGCCGGCGATCCCATCATCTCGCTCGAGGCGATGAAAATGCTCACGACCATCTCCGCCAACATCGACGGCACCGTCACCGAGATCCTTGTGAAAAAGGGCGACTCGGTTTCGACCGACGATCTTTTGGCGAGGTTGGAGGCGTGACTTACTCTGCTCCTTCCGGTTTTTCCTCGATCTTCCTCATCGCCTCAGACAAAGGCGATGAGGACGGCGCCCCCTTCTCTTTGATCCGCAGCACGGCGGAAGAGCGCCAGATCAGCCCGCAATGACGCAAGTTGCCGATGCGACCAAACGCCCCGACCCTTTGCCGATGAGCACGCAAGGACTCCAGCGAAATTGCGAAGGTTTTGGCCGACGGGACTTTATCCAGACCGGATTGGGGGCCCTCGGTGGCTTGGGCCTTTCTCAGATGCTCGGGATGCGGGCTGCGAGCGCCGCCGCCGGTGGACCGGTGATTTCCAACTCCAACACGCGCTGTATTTTGATCTGGCTCGACGGAGGTCCCTCGCATTACGAGACCTTCGATCCCAAGCCCGACGCGCCTTCGGAGATCCGGGGAGAGTTCAAGTCGATCCCAACGACCGTGCCCGGCGTCCATTTCTCGGAGAAATTTCCGAAACTGGCGAAGACCTTTGATCATTTCACCGTGGTCCGTTCCATCGCCCACGTTCAGAACAACCACGGGGCCGGCAATCATTATCTCATGACCGGGCGGCCCACGCCCGTGCCGGTCGGTTGCGGGGCTTTCGTCACCTTCCACCCGAGCTACGGATCGGTCGTGAGTGCTCACCGCCGCGTTGATCACGGCATGCCCGCTTATGTCTCGACGCCGCGGATTTCGCGTTCGGGCGGACCGAATTTCCTCGGGGCCCAGCACGCGCCCTTCGTGATCGCGGACAATCCCGAGAGCAAGAGTTTCCGCGTCCGTGATGTGACGCTGCCCAAGGAGATCGAGGACGGGCGTGCCAAATCGCGCGTTGAACTGCGCCGCTCGCTCGATACGATGCGCCGCGTCACCGACACGGCGGCCGAAGATCCGGCGGTCTCTTTCGATGAATATTATGCGCGCGCCTTCGACCTCGTCACCTCCGACGAGGCCCAGAAGGCTTTCGACATTTCCCTCGAGACCGAGAAAGTGCGCGAGCAATACGGTCGCAACGATTTCGGCCAGCGCCTCCTCCTCGCCCGCCGCCTCACCGAGGTCGGCGTGCCCTTCGTCACCGTCTACAGTGGCGGGTGGGACGATCACCGGACGCTCTTCGAGAATTTCAAAAAGAACAAGGCCGAGCAGGTCGATACCGGTGTCAGTGCCCTGCTTCAGGATCTCGCCGCGCGTGGTTCGCTGGACAACACCATGGTGCTTTTGTTAGGCGAGTTCGGCCGCACGCCGAAGATCAACAAGGATGCGGGCCGCGATCACTGGTCGTTCGCCATGAGCGTGCTGATGGCCGGGGCCGGCATCCCCGGCGGACAGATCGTCGGGGCGACGGACGTGAAGGGTTACTACGCCAACGAGAATATCTACGCCCCCGAGGATTTCGCCTCGAGCCTCTACACGAAGATGGGCATCGATCCCGCGACGATCCTGCACGACACGAACAACCGGCCCGTGCAACTCGTCAACAACGGCCGTCTCATCAAGGAGCTCTTCGCCTGATCGACCGGGATGCGCGGGTTCGCCATCGTCTCCGCCCTCCTGTTGGCGGCTATTCCGGCTTCCGCTGCGGCCCCGGCGCTGGAGTCGATCTTTCCGCCAGGCGGGAAACAGGGTTCGGTCGTTGACGTGACCCTTTCGGGCAAGATCGAGCCTTGGCCCTGCTCGCTCTGGTTTTCGGAAAAGGGATTTACCTTCACGCCCGATCCGGCCAAACCCGGCACCGGGAAAATCAAGATCGATGCCTCGGTCAAAGCGGGGCCGGTTTTCGTGCGTGCCCATAATACCGAGGGGGCGAGCCCACCGATGATTTTCATCGTCGGAAATCAGACCGAGATCAACGAGGAGGAAAAGGACAACAGCACCCTCGCCGGAGCGATCGCCCTCGACCGGGCCAAGCTCCCTTTCGTTCTGAACGGAACCGTCTCGGCCGGAGGCGAACTCGATGCCTATCGGATCTCTCTCGATAAAGGCGAGATCTTGCACGCGCGGGTCGAGGGGTATGGATTGCGGTCCCTCATCGACCCGGCTCTGCATCTGCACGATCCCGCGGGGAACCGTATTCTCCTTGAGCACGATGGTCCGGTCAATCTTGATCCTGGATTCGTTTTCACCGTTCCGGAGAAAGGGGATTACCTGATCTCTCTTGCGGGATTTTCCCATCCCCCGGCGGCTAGTGTCGCCTACACCGGCACGAAGAACTCCCACTATCGCCTCTCTCTCGCCCTGAAATCCGGACAGATCGCGGCGCGGCTCGAGCCGGTCGATCTCGGCAAAGATACTCCCGAGGCTCCGCTCGCGGCCGGGAAGGCGGTCGTCGGCACCCTCGCGAAAGCGGCCACTCCGGTGGTGCACCGCTACACCGCGAAGAAGGGCGAAGTCCATCTCATCCGCGTCGAGGGCAGCACGCTCGGGTTTCCCATCGATCCGGTGATGAGGCTGCTCAAGGCCGATGGCTCGGAGATCCGCAAGGAGGACGATGCGAACAAGACCTCCGATCCCGAGTATCTCTGGACCGTAGCCGCCGACGGCGACTATCAGGTCGAGGTCTCCGATCGCTTTTCCCGGGGTGGTCCGGAGATGCGATATCGGCTGACGCTCGCCCCGTCGACGCCCGACTTCACTGCGACACTCGACAAGGCCCAGTATGCGATCGAGCGCGGCAAGACGGTCGAGATCAAGGCGACGGTGACGCGTCTGCGCGGACACAAGGAGAAACTCGTCGCGACTTTGCCGGGATTGCCTGCGGGCATCACCCTGACGGCTCCGGAGGTACCGGAAAAGGGAGGCGAGGTCGTCTTGAAGCTTGAAGCCAAGGCCGATGCCTCGGCGTTCAGCGGGCCCTTGAGTGTCCTTTTCAAGGAGGAAAAAGCGGAAGGGGCCAAGCTGGAGAAGCCGGCTGTCTTTACCTTCAAGGACGACAACTACCGCGGTCCCTACGCCCTCGACGAAATCGTCACCTTCTGGCTGGCATTGCCGCCGAAGAAAGAGGAGCCGAAGAAGGAAGAGCCCAAGAAAGAGGAACCGAAGAAGTGAGGTTTCACTCCTCCGTTTTCGCCTGGGTCGCCCCGCTCAGGATCCAATAGCGTGGGTAAGCGTCGAGGGGCAGGGAAAGTGGTCCGGTCTCTTCACGGGCGCTTTCGTTCCCCATCTCGTCGACGAAGGTCACGGCTTTGGCATCGTGATGAAGCACGGCGGTGGCGGGTGTCTCACTGAGGTTGAAACCGGCCACGATCAGCGCTCCTTCGCGTTCGAAGACATAGAGATGGAGGTCGTCGGACTCGACGAGGGTTTCTCGGAAGGAGGTGTTTGTTAGTGTGCCGGTGAGGGCGGAGATCGCGGCGTAGACGAAGCGTGGGGCATACTGGTAGTCGAGCAGTCCGAAATCGGGCGGTCCGTCACGGCCGGGGCCGCGCGTCATGCGCGAGCAAAAGAGAAGGATCCCGGCATGACCGTTTGCCCACGAGTAGAGCACTTTCTGCGCGTCGATCTGGGCTTGACGACGCTCCTGCTCGAGACGCCAGGCGCTGTAACCGGCCTCGGTGTTGACCCAGTGGGTCAGGGTTTCACCGGCCTCGGTCTGGAGCCGCCGCATCGTCGCGAAGCTGCGTTTGTAGTCGGCGAGGTTGCCGTGGGCGTTGTAGGCGGGCAGGTCGACCTGGCCTCGCAGCGCTTGGATGAAGTAGGCGCATTTCGCCTCGTCGACGAGCGAATACCCCCCCTGCGTAACGGGGAGATGTGGGGCGATGCGCCGGATCTCGTTGCGGGAAAAGCGATACTGCGTCGCGAATTCCTCGTTCGTCCCCGACCAGTAGCCGATCTGGTCTGGCTCGTTCGAGACCTGCACAAAGCGAGCGTGTTTGCCATAACGCTCCACGAGCGCGGCGAGGTAGGCGCGCTGCGGTGCCTCCTGATGTGGGTAACGCCAGCGGTTCTTTCCGTGTTTGTCGTATGGCGGCAGCACCGCCCAGTCAGCCGCGTTCATCGTTTGCAGGACGAGTTGCAAGCCCCGCGAGGTATAGGATCCGACTGCCGGATCCATGCGGCCAAAGTCGAAGAAGTATTCCTCGTCTCCTCTTTTGCCCTTTCTCTTTCCCATCTCGAGGGACTCGTCGGTCCGCACGACTTGGAGCCCGGTGCGGGCGATGAGCTCCGCCTCGCGCGAGCGCGCTTCGTCTTCGCTGAGTCCGGCGGGAAGGGTCGGTTCGCCGCTGGGTTTCCAGTGGTAACGGCCGGGAAAGGCGCAGATGCCGATGAAAAACTCGTCCTTCCTCCAGGTCTCCCGCGCCGCGTTGAGATCACGGGTGACGGCGAGATTGCGGATGAGACGGGCGCTGCAGGCACCGCCTTTCCAGCCATCGAGGGTGAGCAGGTAACTACCGAGTCCTTCGATGCCGATCTCGAAGAAATGCTCCTTTCCCGCCTCGACCGGCCACTGGCGGACGAGGTGATTGTGCCAGTTCCAGATCGAGAGGGTGGCCCGTTCGTACTGTGCGGGATCGACCGAGACGGCGAGACGGAAGGGTTCCCGCGTCGGGCCGGTGCGGCTCCATTCGTAGGGTCCGTCCTGCGGAATGAGGGAAAGCCCACCTCCGCTGAGGCGATGCTCAGGTATCACCGCATTCAGCCAGGGCACGCTCGCTTCGGGAAGGGGCGGATCGAGGGGCGAGAGCGTCGTCCCGGACGGTTCCGCCGACAGCGAAAGGGGCAGGACAAGCAAGGCGCTGACCCTGACAAACCTGCTAACGTGGAACCAGCTCATCGTCCGAGATAGACCCACGGCCTCTCGACGAGCTCGCGGGTCTCGGCGCCCTGGCGTTCGCGCACCCAGAGGGTGACGGGTTGGCGGTTGAAGTTGCGTTCGTTCACCCCGAAGAGATTCAGGGTCGCGTCGGCCACGGTGAAAGCCGCTTCACCCGCATTCCATCCGCTGTTCGAGTAAAGGAAGAGGCCGTTGACCTCGGTGATCCCGCCCGCAGTGGTGTCGATGAGGGTGCCGGTCTTCTCTGCCTTCATGCCGAGGATCCAGAGTTTGCCTCCGGCGTTGCGACACTTGAGTCCTTCGCGCTCGCTGTTGAGCTGGCGGCACCAGGCGCTTTGTCCAGGAGCGAGACGATCGAGATGACCGCAGAGATCATCGAGGAAGAGATCGCCCTTGCCGACGCCTTCCACGACGAAGCCGGTCGTGGAACTGATCACGAGCGTGCGCGCGCTTTCGTGTCGCACGCGGATCTCGGCGCCGCCGCTTTGGTTGCTCATGCGTTCGATGATCACGACGGGGGCGTCGGGGAGCTTCTGGGGATGTTTCCCGTCGACGAGGCTCCAGACGGGAGTGCCGTCGGCGGAGAACCGGCCTTCGAGACCGATGATGCGCTGCACCGGTCCGCGGATCTCGACGGCGGTAGAGAAAAGGAAGTTCGCTCCCGCCGGGAGGTAGAGCGTTTTCGATCCCGAATCGATCGCCTTCTGCAGCGCGGCGCTGGCGTCGACGGCTCCGGTGGGATCGGCACCAAAATCGAGGAGGTTGGCCCATTCTCGCGCCGGATCTCCCCACGGCACCTCGGGCGTCTCCTTCACGGGCAGGTGGGTGATCTCGCCGGATTGGGCGAGAGTGCCGTCGCCGACTTCGCGGAAGAGCGATCGGACGTTCTTATGCGAGGTGTCTTCGACGATGAGGCCCGGAGGTCCGATGTCACCCTTGTCGCGGTCCTTGTCATCGTGATTGACGGCGAGGCGGTAGCCGAGGATCTCGACCTTGCGCAGATACATCTGCCGCTGGTTGTGGATCGCCGGCGCCTCGGGATTGATGGCGTGGAGATGGGCATCGAGGAGAGTCACGGTGCCCCATGAATCCTTCTCGTTGAAGATCGAGGGGACTCGGTTCTCGCTGACGAGATCGCGCACGAAGACCATCTGGTGATAATTCCACCAGCCGATGCGGCGCTGTTTGCTGAGGAGGATATGCTCAAAGGTGTTCGAATTCACCGGCCATTTCGTGCTGATCCCGACCTCGAAGCCTTCAACGGTAAGATGGCGAACGAGGAGCGGTCCGATCTCGTCGCAGTGCCCGAGGTCGAGTCCGATTTTTCCCGATCCCTCGGCCGCGCGGATCGCGACATTCCGGATCGTGCCCTGGTTGCTCGCGTTGAATTGCAGGCCGATGGCACCGTGATTTCTGGGGCCGATCTCGATGGTGAGGTCGCGCACGGCGTTGCGGAACCGTTGGGCGGGAGCGCCACCGGTCCAGATGAGCGGTTTGGGTTTGCCTCCGTCGGTGAACGTTCCGGTGTTTTCAGGGAGACGGAGGATCGAGAGCGACTCGCCCGCGCCCTGCAGGATGGTGCGCTTTTGGGCGTTCCCTTCGCCGTCGCCCGCAGGCCAACGCAAGGTGTCGCGTACGACGAATACCCCCGGCGGTAGAGAGACGATGCGGTTGCCGTTCGGGTAGGCGTCGAGTGCCGCCTGGATCGCGGCGGTGTCGTCTCCCTCGTCGTCCGCCACGGCTCCATATTCCCTCACATCGACGATGCCGCCGTCGGCAGGGAAGGTGATCGGCGCGATTTGGGCAATCGCGGTCACGCTGCCGGTCGTTGCGATTAACGCGGGGAGGAGGAGGGCGGATCTCATGGGAGGTTTACCTCATCCTACCGTTTCACGAGGGCATCGGTCTCGGTAATCTTGAAACGGGTCGAGACGACAGAATGTTGTTCGGGTCCCGGCGCGTATTTGAGGTAGGTCGTGATGACAAGGGTGCCGTCGGGCAGCAGCTCGACTCCCGGATAGCCGCAGTCGCTGACGCGCTCGGCGTGGCTGTGGAGGAGTTTGATGCGGTAGTCGCCGCCCTTCCCGGCCTTGATGTCTTCGTAGGTTCCGACCCAAGCGACGAAGTGCCCGCGCGAGGGACTTTCCGGAGCCATATCGCGAAAGGCGAAGATCCAGCGCCCGTCGGGCAGCCTCAAGCCGATGTGGCGGTCGCCGCTGAGTCCCCAGGGAGTGTCGACGGGCGTGCTCCAGGTCGTGCCTTCGTCCCGCGAGAACATCATCAGGCTGCGTCCCTTGTGCGTGTTTTCACGCATGAGACAGCAGAGCTCCGTGCCATCGGGGGAACGAAAGACGAAGGGCTCGCAGGGATTTTTCCCTTCGACAGCGGCGACAGGTTTCGGTTCGCTCCAGGTGAACCCTCCGTCGGCGGTAAGGGTTTGATAAACCACGAGAGGAGCCTTGTCGGCGCCGTCTGGACCCTTGTGGTAGAGGCCGAGATAACGTCCGTCCTTCAGCTTCACGACGCTGCTGAAGGTCATGACGCAGGGAAAATTCAGCGGCGGCATTTCCTTCCACGTCTTGCCCTCGTCTTCGCTCAGGATCGAGGGCATGCCGGGGCCGCCGCGTTTGCCGAGGGCGGCGGACCAGACCCAGATCCGTGCTTTGCCATCCGGACCGACGAGCCGGTAGATGCTCGGGCAATTCTGATGGGTGGCATATCCCGCGGGGAGCCGATCATCGAGCCGCGCCCAGGTGAGGCCGCCGTCAACACTTTTGGCCATGGGGCCGGCGGCTCCGCCGTGATTGATGCACCAGATCACGTAGATTGTTTTGCCATCAGGCATCAACAGGGTGGTGGGATGCCCTTGGTAGGTCTCTTCGGTCCCGGCGGCGATGACAACATGGCGATCCTTCTCTCCTGAAAAATCCACCAAAGGCAGGTCGGGGCCGTCGGCGGCGGAGGCAGAGGCGGCGAGGGCCAGAGTGCAGGCGAGGAGGGGAATTTTCATCGCGCCAGTATAGTCGGCGAGCGTGCCGCGGGCGAGTACGTCTTCGCGAGGGATCACGGACGCGTCTTGGCTTTGCCGGCGAAATACTCCTGATACTTCGGCCAGCTCCAAGACGCGATCTCGCGTCCTACCCGGAGCCCGACATCGTTGTCGACCGGGATGTGATAGCCGCCGAGCGCCCTCGAAAGCGCGGCCATCTCCGCGGTGGCGGAAAAGGTCGGAAGGGTCAGGGTGACTTCTTCGCCGCCTTCCTTCTCGGTGAGTTCGCAATGACGGCGTTTTTCGATGGCATCGAACCCGTCGCTACCGGTGAAAAGCTCGAGCATTTTCGCGCAGGCTCCGCTGACGGTGGCGTGGCCGCTCGTGTAGCCGGGGAAGGGTGGGGTGATGAAGGACATGGGCGAATAGGGATGCCAATCCTCCGCCGCCATCTCCTTCGTGCCGCCCCCGGGGCCCGCCCAACCGATGAGGCGTTGTCCCTTGTAGTAATGCCTCACGAGCGTCCAGGGACGCGAGCTGTCGTAGTAGCGTTTTGTTTCCCAGCAAGAGATGAAGGCATCGTGAGCCACGTTCGCGATGACGAAATAGAGTTTCACATCCTTATCGAGACCGTGTTGGTCGCGCCGCGAGACGTCCTGGGCGAAACGCAGCCAGTGCCCGCTCTGTCCGGTCGAGCGCGGGCCGTCGCGCATGAATTCGACGACGGCCTTTTGTTCGGCGGTGAGTCCGCGGTTGTAGGCGAGGACCTGGTCGGTCTCGCGGCGCAGGGCCGCGTCGTCGGTGTCGGTGCGTGGCGGTGGGGCGGGGAGCGTTCCGGTCGACTTCGCGGGCGGTCGCCTCTTGGGCGATGTCGAGCCAGCGTTAGGCGGCGGAAACCTTCTCAGAGTCGGTCGCCTCCATGTGCCTGAGCGGCTCCGCGGCGAATGAAATCGGGACGAGAGGAAGAAGAGCGGCGAGGCAGAAAAGACGGGTGAGGCTTCTCATGGTCTCATCTAAGAGGCTGTGGAGGCGAAATGCAAGGAAGGGATCGCTGTTGAAGTCTGCGCAACGAGTTCAATACGGTTTCTGTCGGAATGAGTTCTGGAGTTGTCCTTTGATAAGGTTTTTGGCATAGGCGCCGAATCGGATCGTCCTTCAGTGAATACCACCATGAATACCCTCAAACTGACCCTTCATCTTGCTCTTGTCGCCGGATTCTCATTCACCTTGTCTCCCTCTCTCCATGCGGGACTCAAAAGCAGCCAGCCTGCATTGAGCGTCCTCGGAAAACCGGATTTCGGGAATACCACGGCAAACGGGCCTGCGGCGAACGAACTGGGTCGAGCCGAAGGTGTCGCGATCGATCCGAACACCAGCAAGGTGTTTGTCGCGGATGCCACGAACCATCGGATTCTGCGATTCGGGGCAACTGCCGCCTACCAGACCGGAGCCGCCGCCGAAGCAGTCTTCGGACAGGCCGATTTCATCTCGGGTTTGGCCAACCGGGGAGGGGCGGTGGCAGCGAACACCCTGAATACGCCTCGTTCCCTTTTTGTCGATGCCGCCGGAAGGCTTTGGGTGGCGGATGCCTCCAACCATCGCGTCCTGAGGTTCGACAATGCTTCCTCGAAGGCCAGCGGCAGCAACGCCGATGCGGTTTTGGGGCAGGCCCATTTTGCGACAACGGCCACGGCGACCACCCAGAGCGGGATGAGCAGTCCCGTGGGAGTGACGACGGATGCGTCGGGCAACCTCTTCGTGACCGATCGCTCAAACCACCGCGTCTTGATTTTCTACAACGCCGCAAGCAAAGGCAATGGAGCCAATGCCGACCGGGTTCTCGGG
Source organism: Akkermansiaceae bacterium UBA5020 (assembly GCA_002396885.1). GTDB lineage: Bacteria > Verrucomicrobiota > Verrucomicrobiia > Verrucomicrobiales > DEV007 > Arctic95D-9. The sequence continues at coordinate 13,417 of DGXY01000079.1, read as the reverse complement.
CAGGCGACCTTTGTCACCTCGGCGATTGGAACGACTGCGTCTGCGTTCAACTTCCCTTGGGGCGTGAGCGTGGATGGCGGTGGGCGTCTCTGGGTCGGAGATACCCTTAACAACCGGGTGCTCCGTTTCGACAATGTCGCGACGATCGGCAATGGCGGAGCGGCGAGCGCGGTCCTGGGCCAGTCCGATTTTGTCTCATCCGCGGCTTTGCCTGTCGGCGCGAATGCACTGAACTCTCCCTACTACCTAGCAGCCGCCCCGGATGGTACGCTCTGGGTCGGGGATTTTTCCTATGAAAGGTACCTCGGCTACAAGAACGCCGCCGCGAAAGCGAACGGCGGCAACGCCGACATCGTCCTCGGTCAGCCGGACTTCGTCACAGAGGGCGCCGCCGCCGCCTCAGCTACCGGTGTCAACGGAGCGAACGGAATCGCCATCGACAAGGAGGGCGGACTTTTCGCGTCCGATTATTCCTACAACCGGATCTTGCGTTATTCGGGTGTCGTGAAGGTCAAGGCCCCGGCGAAAGTCACCGCCGTCGGTGGCAAGGCGATTTTCCGTGGAACCTCGGAACACGCTTCAGTGGTTCGGTTCAAGCAGCCTGGCGCCCCCTTCAGCGATACCAAGGGGAATGTCACCAACTGGAAAGCCAAGGTCACCGGACTGAGCCGTCCCATCACTCGAGTGCGCGTCCAGTCGGTCGCCCTCGACGGGCGCAAGGCGACCAAGGTCGTGAAGGTGCTCAACCCTTGAGACGCCCCTCCTCCTGTCTCCGCCTCCGTCACGGGAGGTGGAGATCGTCGCCTGTGAAGAGTTTGCGATCGGGCCCGGCGCTGACGATCTCTGTGACGCGGTTGCTGGTGGCGTGGAACCAGTAGGGCGTGCCCCAGCGATCAACGAGTTTGCCGTCGACGAGGGCGGGGCAATCGCGAGTCAGATAGGCGGTGCGCTTGGCGTTCTCTCCGACTAAGGCGGCGACAAGAGCGACGTTGTCGCCGACGGGATTTTCGCCGAAGTCCTGGCGGTAGAAAAAGAGCAATTCCGCGACAGCATCGAGCTCGTCTTCGACCGGGCCCTCTTCATCAAGCAAACGGGCGGAAAGGTCCCTGACGACAGGGACGATCGTCACGCCTGGAGCAAGGCCTCTGGCTTCCGCAGGGTCACCGCCTTCGATTGAAGAGGGGCGGATGGGTGAACCGACCCTCTCGTGCATCGCCCAGAACAAGCCAAGCGCAAGGAGGATCACTCCTGCGAGGATCCCGAGCCTTCCACCTTTGTCGCGTCCCTCGTCCATTGTCGGAGACGATCGTCTCAACCCGTCTGAAGGAAACCCTGGATTTGTAGATCTTGCCTTAAGGAACCCGTTTCCCTGCCATCCCCCGGAAACGTCCCGGCGCGATCCCCGTGTATCGGCTGAAGTGCCGGGTAAAGGCGCTCTGATCGCACCACCCTGTCTGGAGGGCGATCTCTCCGAGCGGCAAGTCCGTCTCGCGAAGGAGGCGGGTCGCTTCGTCGAGTCGCAGCTTGTGGAGGAGCTGGATCGGGCTCATCTGGAAGAGGCGGCGCACCCGCTGTTCGAACTGGTAGACGCTGAAGCCGGCCATGGCGGCGAGTTCGTCGATGCGGAGGCTCTCGTCGAAATGACACCGCATACGCTCGAGCACCGAGGCGAGCTCGGCATAGCCGTTCGCTTTTTCACCGGGAGCATTGAGATCTCGTGAGATCCCGGCGACACCGGTAATGCGTCCCTCGCTGTCGCGCAGGGGCAGCTTCGTCGTGAGGCACCAGCCCGTCACTCCACCGGGGTAGAGATGGAGTTCGAGAGCGCCCTCGACCGTTCGTCCCGTCTTCACCACGGCCTCGTCCTGCTTCGCGTAACTCGCCGCGAGGGCGGTGGGAAAGACATCTTCGGGCCGTCGGCCGAGGAGCCGCGCCTTGTCCCCGCCCGCGCAGCGATCGGCGAGGGTGCGATTGACGACGACATAGCGCCCGGTTACGTCCTTGAGAAAAAAGACGACATCCGGCAGGGCGTCGAAAAGCGCTTCCACCGCTACAGGATCGTCGAAAAGGCGAGTTTGGGCCATGACATTGACTGAAATGCCAGTTTTCCGTCGAAAAGGCAACCAAGACCGTCCGGGGAATTTGACGAGTTTCACCCCATAGAGCACAAAGGGGAACGGAGACTCCGGAAATGACTCCGTGTTCCCTGTGATAAAACCAATTCGAAATCACATGCCCACCCTCCCCCAATGGTCCGGCGTCTTTCCTGCCGTCGTCACGCAGATGCACGAGGATCAGTCCCTCGACCTTGATGCGTCCGCACGTCATTTCGAGGCCCTCATTGAATCTGGCGTCTCGGGTCTCATCGTCTGCGGTTCGCTCGGCGAAAACCAGTGTCTCGAGCCCGACGAAAAACGGGCCGTCCTCGCCCGGGCGATCGAGGTGGTGGCAGGCCGGATCCCCGTCCTGAGCGGTGTGGCAGAGATGACGACGCGGGCAGCGGTCGAATACATCAAGGATGGAGATGCTCTCGGAGCCTCCGGTTTCATGATCATGCCGCCAATGGTCTACAAACCCGATGAGCGCGAAACCGAGCACTGGTTCCGCACTCTCGCGGCCGCGACGCCTTTGCCCTGGATGCTTTACAACAATCCCGTCGGCTATCACACCGACGTCACGCCCGAGATGTTCGCCCGGCTCACGGACCTTCCCAACCTCACCTCGATCAAGGAGAGCAGCGCCAATCCGCGCCGCATCACCGAGTTGCGTAATCTCGTCGGCGAGCGGTATCAATTGTTCACGGGAGTCGATGATCTCCTCCTCGAATGTGCCATCCTCGGCATCGACGGCTGGGTCGCGGGCAGTGGTATCGGCTTTCCGAAAGAAAATCAGCGCCTCTGGGCGCTCACCCGAGAAGGCCGCTGGGATGAGGCTCGGGAGCTCTATCGCTGGGCTCAGCCGCTCATGAAGCTCGATACCCACCTCCACTTCGTGCAATACATCAAGTTGCTCTGTCAGGAAACCGGACTGGGCAAGGAATGGGTCCGCGAGCCGCGCCAGCCTCTCGCCGGTGAGGAGCGTGAGAGGATCCTGCGGATCATCCGCGAAGCACTCGCGAAGCGGCCGGCATGAAGCGTCTTTCCGTGATCGACTCCCACACCGGCGGCGAACCGACCCGCCTCGTCCTCGGCGGCTTGAGCGGATCGGATCTCCCGCGCTGGCATCGCGCCCTGCTCTGCGAGCCGCGCGGTCATGAAGTGATCGTTGGAGCCCTTCTCGAGGAACCGGACGATCTGGCCAGCGCCGCTAAGGTAACCTTTTTCAACAACGCCGGGCTCCTCGGCATGTGCGGTCATGGCACCATTGGCGTGATCGAGACCCTGCGTTTTCTCGGGCGCATCGGGCCTGGAGAACACCGCATTGAGACTCCCGTCGGCACCGTCACGGCGGTCCTGCACGAGGATGGTCGCGTCAGCGTGCGCAACGTTCCTTCCTTCCGGAAGGCATCGGGAGTGAACGCCGGGTGCTTCACCGGGGACGTCGCATGGGGCGGAAACTGGTTCTTTCTCGTCTCCGATCACGGGCTTGATCTCACCCTGACAAACCTTCAAGAACTGACCACCGCCGCCATTGAGGCTCGCGAGGCGGTGCGGGCCGCCGGATTTCCCGAGGTCGATCATGTCGAGTTCTTCGGGCCTCCGCGCGATCCCGCGAACCACAGCCGCAACTTCGTCCTCTGTCCGGGCGGCGAATACGACCGATCCCCTTGCGGCACCGGCACCAGCGCGAAGCTCGCCTGTCTCGTCGCCGACGCCAAGCTCGCACCCGCTGAAGTCTGGAGGCAGGAAAGCATCATTGGAACGGTCTTCGAGGGAGTTTACGAGGTCGGTGAAGACGGCATCGGCATCATCCCCACCATCACCGGCCGCGCCCACGTCGTGGCGGAGTCGGTTTTGTTGTTCGGTGAGGAGGATCCGTTCCGGTGGGGGATTGGGTCGATTTGAACGGATGAAAGAGTTTTTCAACGCAGGTGGACGAGGATTCCCGCCGTTTTCCGCCGTCCGGATTCCCTGCCTTGCCAAAGTCCCCGCATCTGCGGTTATCTGCCGACATCTGCGGGCATCTGCGTTGCTATTCTTGTTTCTGGTTTCAGCTGCGAACGGCCAGGATCCCTTGTTCCGGAATCATCTCACCCCCACTTGGCTCCCTGATCAACACACTTTCTGGTATCGCGTCCAGACCAGCCCCGGCAGCCACGAGTTCGTCCTCATCGACGCGAAGACCGGTAGCCGTAAGCACGCGCCCGATCTCCCTTCCCTCGGTCTTCCCGAGTCAGCTCCGCTCAAGTCCTCCGAGACCGCGCTGGAGCCTCGCTCCAGTCGACGCACTGGCGTCTCTTCCGGCATCCACCTCGTCAACGAACTCAATCTAGAGCTTTCCCTCTTCTGGATCGACTCGGGCGGCAAACGCGTCGCTTATGGAAAGATCGCTCCGAAGTCCGAACGCGAGCAGCACACCTTCGAGGGACACGTCTGGCTTCTGACGAGGTTCGATGGATCCGAGGTGGCGGTGATCGAGGCTGGTCCCGTCGTCACCACCCTCCTCATCGACGGGGAGGGCCGCCAACCGGAGGTCAAGCCCGCCGCGATCCCCGGGATTTCGCCCGATGGCGCCTGGGTCGCGCGGATCGCGCGGGATCACATCGTCGTCAAGAAGACCGCCGACGAATCGGAGCGGGCCCTCCGCGCCCCGATCGAGGCGGACGCGAGCTACCGGGGCGGCGTCTCGTGGTCGCCCGATGCAAAGGCCTTCCTGGTCAGCGCGGCTGTCGAGGTGCCCGAGCGCCTCGTCACGATCGTTGATTCCACCCCATCCGATGAACCGCAACCGAAGGTGAAAGCCTTTCCCTACGTCAAACCCGGAGATACCCTGCCAAAACCACTTCTCGTCCTTTTCCGCGCGGGCAGTGAGGAGGGTGAGGTGATCGATCCGACCCTCTTTCCCACCCCCTTCACCCGATCCCACGAAATCCCCGTCACGTGGGCGCCGGACGGTAGCGAAGCGTATTTCGACTACAACGAACGCGGCCACCAGCGCTACCGCATCCTCGCGGTGAATGCGGCCACTGGAGCCGTGCGGGTCGTCGTCGAGGAAAACGCCAAGACCTTCATCGATTATACGAAGAAGACCTGGCGACATTGGCTCCATCAGAGCGGGGAGTTTCTCTGGATGAGCGAGCGGAGCGGCTGGGCGCACCTCTACCTTTACGACATCGCCACGGGTGAGCTCAAGAACGCCGTTACCGCGGGCGCGTGGCCGGTGCGCGAGGTGCTCCACGTCGATGCGGAAAAGCGCCAGGTCTGGTTTCTCGCGAGCGGTCTCCGTGAAGGCGAGGATCCCTATCACCTGCATCTCTGCCGGGCGAATCTCGATGGTAGTGGTTTTGTCAGGCTCACCGAGGGCGACGGAAACCATCACATCGAATTTTCGCCGACCCGCGAATGGTTCCTCGACCGCTGGTCGCGCGCCGATCATCCGCCGGTGCATGAGCTGCGCCGCAGCGAGGACGGCTCGCTCGTCTGTGAGCTCGAACGTGCCGACGCCTCCGCTCTCCTCGCGAGCGGGTGGACGGTGCCCGAGCGCTTCGTCGCGAAAGGGCGCGACGGCAAGGTCGACATCCACGGGATCCTCATTAAGCCTTCACACTTCGATCCGGCGAAATCCTATCCCGTGGTCGAGGACATTTACGCCGGACCACACGCTGCCTTCGCGCCGAAAGACTTCAGCCGCCTCGAACAACTCCACGAGATCGCCGACGCCGGATTCATCGTCGTGAAACTCGATGGCATGGGCACGAACCATCGCGGCAAGGCCTTTCACGACGTGGCGTGGAAGAACCTGAAGGATTCCGGCTTTCCCGACCGCATCGCTTGGATTAAGGCCGCCGCGGCCGCGCGTCCGTGGATGGATCTCGGGCGCGTCGGGATCTACGGCGGCAGCGCGGGCGGCCAGAGCGCAATGCGCGCGGTCCTCGATCACCACGATTTTTACGAGGTCGCCGTAGCCGACTGCGGCTGCCACGACAATCGCATGGACAAGATCTGGTGGAACGAGCAGTGGATGGGCTGGCCCTTGGACGAGAGCTACGCGAGAAGCTCCAACGTCGATGACGCCCACAAGCTCGCCGGCAAGCTCCTCCTCATTGTGGGAGAACTCGACGACAACGTCGATCCCGCCAGCACCACCCAGGTTGTCGCGGCCCTGCAGAAGGCGGGCAAGGAGTTCGAATACATGCCCATCATCGGAGCCGGCCACGGCGCGGCCGAGACCCCGTATGGATCGAAGGCGCGGCTGGAGTTTTTGAAGAAGCACCTCAAGCCATGAGTCGTAACGTCATCATCCTCGGTGCCGGCGTCGTCGGTCTCTGCACTGCGCTCGAATGCGCCCGGCGCGGCCTCTCCGTCACCGTGATCGACCGCAAGCCGCGGCGGCGCGATGGCTGTTCCTTTGGCAATGCCGGCATGGTGGTGCCGAGCCACTTCATTCCGCTCGCCGCCCCGGGCATGGTCTCGCTGGGCTTGAAGTGGATGTGGAATCCCGAGTCGCCCTTTTACATCCGTCCCCGGCTCGATCCGGATCTGGTTTCCTGGGGGCTGCGCTTCTGGCGCGCGGCGACGCGTCCGCGGGTCGAGGCCGCCGCGCCCGTGCTGCGCGATCTCGGGTTGCTCAGCCGCGAGTGCTTCACCTCGATGGGACTGGATTTCGGCCTCGTCGAAAAGGGCCTCCTCATGCTCTGCAAGGAGGAACGCACCCTTGAGGAGGAATCCCGCACCGCCGCCAAGGCGAAGGAACTCGGCATCCCCGCCGAGGTTCTCGACGCCCGTGCCACCGCCGCGCTCGATCCCGCGGTGACCATGGATGTCTGCGGCAGTGTCTGGTTCCCGAAGGATTGCCACCTCTCGCCGGGACGTTTCCTCGCCGTGCTGGAGGAGGAACTGATCCGCCTCGGCGTCGTCTTTCATTGGGAAACCGAGGTGCTCGATTTCGATACGGCCTCCTCTTCCCTCAAGTCCGTCTCCACTTCGGGCGGCACAATCGAGGGAGATGCCTTCATCCTTTGCGCCGGAGTCTGGTCTGCGGAGACGGCGCGCGCGCTGCGCCTCAGTCTGCCGCTGCAGGGAGGAAAAGGATACAGTCTCACCCTGACAAACCCACCTCAGTTACCTGACCTCTGCAGCATCTGCACCGAGGCTCGCGTCGCGGTGACGCCGATGGAAGGCGACCTCCGCTTCGGCGGCACGATGGAATTGGCCGGCACCGACGAGTCGATTGCCCGCCGCCGCGTCCAGGGCATCATCGGTGCGGCGACGCGGTATTTCCCCGCCTTTGCCGAGACTGACTTCGCCGGGATCGAACCCTGGCGAGGCCTGCGTCCCGTCTCACCCGATGGCATGCCTTATCTTGGACGGACGCGGCGCTGGAAGAACCTCGTCGTCGCCACCGGCCATGCCATGATGGGTCTCAGCCTCGCCCCCGCGACCGGGCGGATCGTGGCCGATCTCCTGGAAGAAAAGGAGCCGGAGGTGGATCTGGTTCTGTTGGATCCGGAGCGGTTCGGGTGAACGAGGAAAACGGGTGCAAAAGTGGCACCTGCTTGAGTCCGACTCACACGATCCCGCGGTCGATCGCATGGGCAGGATGCCCTTGCCACCGCCGGCAGCTGATTTCTCAGACCGCTCCAGGGCCCTTTGGTGAACTCCATGGATGGCGAACCCCTCACGGGATCACGCATCACGACGGCCTTGCTCGGGGCCCCGCTGCCATGGTTCCATAGTCATCAACCCGCCATGATCCGCACCCTTCTTCTTCTCCCCGCTCTCCTCGCCACTCTCCCGCTCCGCGCTCAGGACAAACCTGTCTTCCGCGCCGGGGCCTTTGCGGCGGATATCACGCCGCAGCGGTTCCCGCTGAACATGCCGGGCGGGTTCAGTGCGAATCTCGCCGAGAGCGCCCATGATCCGCTCCACGCCCGTGCCCTCGTTCTCGATGACGGCAAGACCACCCTCGCCACGGTCGTGGTCGACAATCTCGGCCTTGATCCCTCGCTCATCGTCGAGGCCAAGCGGATCGCCTCGCAGAAAACCGGCATCCCCGTGGAGAAGATCCTCGTTTCCTCGACCCACACCCACAGCGCGCCTTCGTCGGGAGGAGGCAAGGAAGGCAGTCCCGAAGCGGCTTACCGGCAGAGGCTCCTCGACGGGATCGTTGAATCCATCATGAAGGCTCACGAGATGCGTCGTCCCGCTGCGGCCGGAGCGGGCGGTCATCCATTGCCCGAGGAGGTCTTCAACCGCCGCTGGTATCTCAAGTCCGGCAAGATGACCCCGAATCCCTTCGGCAAAATGGACGAGGTGCGCATGAATCCCGGCACCGATCCCAACACGATCGATCGTCCTGCCGGTCCGACCGATCCCGACTTTCTCGTCCTCTCGATCCAGAACGAAAAGCGCCAGCAGATCGCCCTCTACGCCAGCTACGCCCTGCATTACGTCGGGGCGACCCCGCCGAAGCAGGTCTCGGCCGATTACTTCGGCGAGTTTGCCAGGCTTTTGCCAAGCCGTCTCCGCGGGGACGGCACCATGGTTGCAATGCTGGCGAACGGGGCCTCGGGCGACATCAACAACATTCCTTTCACCATGACCCGGCCGCCGCGCGAGACCTTTGAGCAGGTCCGCATCGTCGCCCAGAAGGCCGCCGACGCCGCGTGGTTCGCCCATCGCGCGATTGCCTCCCACGACCCGGCGCCCAAGCTCGGCATGGTCGAGCGCCAGGTCGAACTCCGCTTCCGCCGTCCCGCCGAGGAAGACATCGCCGCGGCCCGCAAGGTCCTCGGTGCCACGGTGAAGGAGGAAATCGAGGCCTTGCCGCGTCTCGCCCAACATTACGCCGCCAGTGTCCTCGCCGCCGCCGAGCGCGCCGAGGAGACGATCACCGTGCCGGTTCAGGCCATCCGCGTCGGCGATCTTGCGATCTGCGGCCTGCCTTTCGAGGTGCTCGTCGAGATCGGACTGGAGCTCCGCGAGAAAAGTCCCTTCGGTGAGACCATGGTGATCGGACTCGCGAACGGGCGACATGGGTATCTGCCGAATCCCAAACAACACGCCCTCGGCGGCTACGAGACCTGGATCGGGACGAACACGGTCGAGGTGAATTCTTCGGAGATTTTGACGAAGCACTTGTTGGAGATGCTGGGGGAGTTGAGGTGAGTGGGAGTGAGGCAGTCGTTCGGGTTGGAGATCGGGTTGGCCGAGGTTGTTAAACCAACTCCTTCCCAGCTCCGCAAGAGAAGGGGCCTCCACTCGTGCCGCCATCCCGGGCGTTCAGGGAAATTCGCCGTTGCTCCCGCCAGCCGTTGGGGTGAGACTGACACCGTTCTGACGCGTATGTCTTATCTCGAACTCGAAAATCTGACCCGCCATTTTGTCCGCCGCGAGGGTTGGCCGGTCGCGAGAAAGTCGATCGTGAAAGCGGTCGACGGGGTCTCGCTCTCGATCGAGAAGGGAGAGATCCTGGGATTGGTGGGGGAGAGCGGTTGCGGCAAGTCGACGCTATCCAAGCTTGTCATGCAATTGCTCGCGCCGACTTCGGGTAGTGTCGTCCTCGAGGGCGAGCGCCTCGCTGATCTGTCACCCTCCGAGATCCGGAAGCGGCGGCGCGATTTCCAGATGATCTTTCAGGATCCCTACGCCTCGCTGAATCCGCGCATGACCGTTTTCAGCACGCTCGCTGAGGCGATCCTGACGCGGCACCCGGAATTGAAGAGGGATCGGTCCGCTCTCGAAGCGGCGGTGGCCTCATTGATGTCCCGGGTCGGCCTCGATGGGAGATTCATCCGCAAATACCCCCATGAATTCTCCGGTGGCCAGCGCCAACGCATCGCCATCGCCCGTGCTCTGGGGCCGGAGCCGAAACTGATCCTCGCCGACGAGCCGGTCTCGGCGCTCGATGTCTCGATTCAATCGCAGATTCTCAATCTTCTCTTGGAGCTGCGCAAAGACCTCGGGTTGACCATGATCTTCATCTCGCACGACCTCTCCGTGGTGCGCTACATCGCCGACCGCATCGCGGTGATGGCGGGGGGGAGGATCGTCGAAGTGGGCGGTGCCGAGGAACTCTTTGAAAACCCGCGGAGCGACGAGACGAGGCACCTCCTCGAGGCGATCCCGAAGATCCGTTACGCGCCTGCGACGGTCTGATTCATCGCGCGCAGCTTCGCGGTGACGACGCGGAGGATGCCGATCGTGAAGAAGGGATTCTGCTGCGAGACGCTGAGGAAACGGCGCTCGTCGAGAGTGACGAACTCGCCATCGGTCACGGCGACGACGTCGCCGCTGGCAGGCTCCTTGTCGATCATGGAGAGCTCGCCGAAAAGGTCGCCTTCCTTGAGAAGGGCCGCCGCTTTGCCGCCGACCTTCACCTCGAGTTCGCCGGAAAGGATGATGAACATCTTGTCGTTCGATTCACCTTGGCGGATGAGGATCTCTCCGGCGGAAAAGGTCTGGCGGGTGGGTTCGCTTTTGAAGATGGAGGCAAAGTTCATGCAAGGTGGTGGCCGGAAGACGAAAGAGACACCCTAGACAATGGTGGACGGTATTCAAGTTTGACCACCGGAAGAGCGTTTTAGCCATCGTGTCAAGTTTGACACATGTACTCGCATTTCATCGATCAGTCTTCAAGATTTCTTCGGGTGAAATGTGACGTCATCTGGCCGACGACCGTCGCACATGAGGAAACGGACGGATCTCATTTCCCCTTGGGAAACCGGCCGGACCATGCTCTCGTTGTCGATTCCATGCCCACACTTGATCCCAGCCGCCTCGACGGACCCGCCACGAACGATGCGGTCCTCGATGCCTTTCTCGGTTATCTTATCGAATCGGGCATCGAACCCTACGAGCATCAGGAGACCGCGATCCTCGAACTTTACGGCGATCGCAATGTGATCCTCAACACCCCGACGGGATCGGGGAAAACCCTCGTCGCCCTCGCGGCGCAGTTCCGGGCGGTTTGTCAGGGTCGGCGGAGTTACTACACGGTGCCGGTGAAGGCGCTCGCGAACGAGAAATTCCTCGCCCTCTGTGAAGTCTTCGGGCCGGAGCGAGTCGGGATGATCACCGGTGACGCGACGGTGAATCCGGGCGCTCCGGTGATCTGCTGCACTGCCGAGATCCTCGCGAACCATGCCCTGCGGGAGGGCGCCGGTGCCGCGATCGATGATGTGATCATGGACGAGTTCCATTATTACTCCGATCCCGAGCGTGGCGTGGCCTGGCAGATTCCGCTGCTGACCCTGCCAAGGGCGCGCTTTCTTCTCATGTCCGCCACCCTCGGCGACACCTCGTTTTTCGAGAAGGAACTGACCAGGCTCACCGGCGCGGAGACCGTGCTCGTGAAGTCGGCGCATCGGCCCGTGCCGCTCGAGTTCGACTACAACGACAAGCTCCCCCTCGAGGAGATGGTCGAGGAACTCGTGAACCAGGGCCGAGCGCCCATCTACCTCGTGCATTTCACCCAGCTCTCCTGCGCCGAGACTGCTCAAAATCTGATGAGCCGGAACTATTGCTCGAAGGAGGAGAAGGAAGTGATCGCGGCGGCGTTGATCGGGGCGGATTTTCGGAGTCCCTACGGCAAGGAGATCCAGAAACTGATCCGCCACGGCATCGGCATCCACCACGCGGGCCTCTTGCCGAAGTATCGCGTCCTCGTCGAGAAACTCGCCCAGCGCGGCCTCCTGAAGGTGATCTGCGGCACCGACACCCTCGGCGTCGGGGTGAACGTGCCGATCCGCACGGTGCATTTTACGCAGCTCTTCAAATACAGCGGCGATAAGACCAAGATCCTCGCGGCGCGAGACTTCCACCAGATCGCGGGACGTGCGGGGCGGCGCGGTTTCGACAGCATCGGCTTCGTTGTGGCCCAGGCTCCGGCCCACGTCATCGCGAATCTACGTGCCGAGGCGAAGGCGGGCGAGAAGGGCAACAAAAACCGTCTCGTGAAACAAAAGGCCCCCGAGGGATTCGTGATGTGGGAGGAAAAGACCTTCCGCAGTCTCATCGAAGCCGAGCCCGAACGCCTCGTCTCGCGCTTTGCGATGCACCACGGGCTTCTTCTCAACATCCTCGCGCGACGCGACGAGGATGGCTGCTTCGCCTTGCGGAAGCTGATCCGAGACTGCCATGAAACCGCCCCGGCGAAGAAGAAACTGCGCGGCCGCGCCTTTGCCCTTTTTCGCGGATTGATCGTGGGGAAGATCCTGACCTTCATTCCGAAAGCGGAGCGTCGTGGTCCGGCGAAAGTCGCCCTCCATATCGAATTGCAGGAGGACTTTTCCCTCAACCAAGTTCTCGGTCTCTACCTGCTCGAAGCGATCGCGAAGCTGGATTTCGACGCATCCGACTATGCGTTGAACGTGCTTTCCGTGATCGAGTCCATTCTCGAGGACCCCGGAATCATCCTGCGCCGCCAGGTCGAGAAGGCCAAGACCGCGCTGATGGCGGAGATGAAGGCCGAGGGCCTCGAATACGACGAACGGATGGAGCGCCTCGACGAGGTGATCCATCCCCAGCCGGGCAGGGACTTCATCTATGGAACCTACAACGATTTCGTGACCCGCAATCCCTGGGCGAAGGAGGCCGGGGTGCGTCCGAAGTCGATCGCCCGCGAGATGTTTGAGAACTGGCAGTCCTTCGAGGACTACGTGAAGCACTACAAGATCGAGCGGAGCGAGGCGGTGCTGCTACGCCATCTTTCCGAGGTCTACAAGGTCCTCGTCCAGACCATCCCACCGGGCCTGAAGACGATGGAACTCGAAGAATCCGAGACCTTCTTGGGGACGATGCTCCACGGGATCGACTCGACCCTGCTTGATGAATGGGAGCGCATGCGAAACGGCGAATTCGCGGTGACATCGGAGACGAAAGAAGCCGCTCCGCCGAAACCGCGCGCCATCACGCGTGACCGGGCCGCTTTCACCCGGCTCGTGCGCGGTGCGGTTTTCGACTTCCTCAAGCGGCTCTGGCAGCGCGACGAGTCCGGGGCGCTTGAACTCGCGGCGAAGGCGGAGGATATGGTGGGATCGCCGGGAGAAAGGATGGCCGTTTTCCACGAGTCACGCGGGCAATTGCGCTTCGATCCCGAAGCGCGCAACGCGAAGCATTTTCACGTGAAGGAAGACGAGGCGAAGCGGCTCTGGCGCGTCGAGCAGGTCCTCGTCGATGTCGAGGAGCAGAACGACTGGAGCGCGACCTTCCTCGTCGATCTCGCGGCGAGTGACGAGGAAGGTGCGCCCGTGTTGGTTTGTCAGGGGATCGGACCGATCGTTTAGCAAAAGAGTGCGGCCTACCATCGAGCGAGGAAG
>DGXY01000103.1:89537-100337 GCA_002396885.1 Akkermansiaceae bacterium UBA5020 | reverse complement strand
CGTGGCCATGGCGAGATCTGCGCCGGTGTTGACCTCGTAGAGGTTCTGGTAGGAACGGACGGCCTTCTGGACGTTGGAAATATTCAGGATGCACTTGGAACGGTTGGAACCTTCCTTGTAGGCCGAGACGCCGATGAAGAGCACGCTGATGAGGCCGAGGAGAACGGCGATCACGAGGGTGACTTCGATGAGGGTGAGACCTGCTTGTTTCTTGAGGTTGTTCAGTTTCATTATCGTATTAGCTATGCGGTTGTTTTGTTGTTGTCTGCGCCGGTTCGCGAAGGTCCCGGTCGAGAGTTTTTTCCGGCGTGTAAACCAGGAAGAGCGAGGCCTCTATCGGCGCTCCGGTTCCGTTTAACGGCGCTTGGGGAAAGGATTGTTTTCGTTTTCCGCACTTGCCACCTCTCGCCGGCCATGGCGAGAGCATCGCCGTGGTGGGGCACGTGGAGGTTCTGGGAGGAACTTTGGCTCTTCTGGCCGTCGGAGAGGTTCAGGATGCCCTTGGAGCGTTTCGAAATTTCCTTGTAGGCCGAGGCATCGATGAAGATAACGCTGATCAAGCCCAGCAGAACCGCCACCACGAGGGTGGTCTCGGCGAGGGGGAGGGCGGCGATGAGGCTGGCTACGGAAAGATTCATTTGATGGGCCGAGGGGCAGTAGGGAATTTCCTTGATGGACTCAGCTCGCCTTGCCGCGGATGAAGAGCATTTCCTCGCTCTCCTCCTCGTTCATCCGGTTCATGGTGTAGGCGGTGTGGGTGATCTTGCCCATGTTGAGGAGATTTCGGAGGTTCGCATCCCACTCGATGTTTCCGCTGTGGCGGATCGCGTCCTCGAGCGACTTGGCGGCACCGTCGTAGGAGGAGATCCCCGAGCGCACCGCCGAGCTGTTGTTTTGTAGAAACTCGTAGTTGAGAACCCGTCCGTTCTCGGTGGGGATGAGCCCTTGGGAAAGGATGAACATGAGAATCTCGGAAAGACGCCCGAGCAGGGAGCGGTGTTGCTCCTGAGGAAAGAACTCGAGGATACGGCTGAGGGTCTTGACCGCCCCGTTGGTGTGGAGAGTGGAGATGACAACGTGGCCGGTCTGCGCGGCCTCGATCGCGATTTCCATGGTCTCGCGATCGCGGATTTCACCGATGAGGATCACGTGGGGAGCCTTGCGGAGAGCATCTTTGAGGCCCTGCTTGTAGGAACCGACATGTTTGCCGACTTCCTGCTGGGTGCAGAAACCCGGAGAGGGAAGTTGCTGGCCGCTTTCGTCCACCGTGGGAAGGAAGCGGGAGTAGCGGTATTCGATGGGATCCTCCACCGTCACGATGTGGCGGGGATGGTTCATACGCAGCCAGTCGAGAATCGCTGCCAGAGTGGTGGACTTGCCCGAGCCGGTCTGACCGGTGACGAGACCGAAGCCTTGGCGCCGCTTCATGAACTCACAAACCGCACGGGTCGTGTCGGTGGAAAGACCGAGGGTGTTGAGATCGGCGATCTCGTCACTGAGAATCCGGCAGGTGATGCCGGGGCCCGAGGTGCTGAGATGGGCCTGGACACGCATCCGTCCCGAGATCGTCCCATCGGGAAGGGGGAAACCTTCGGCGCTGAAGTCGGCAACCTTGTCATCAAAGAGCCGCGCTTTCACATCCTTGAGGTTTTGCAGCTTGGAGGCGGATTCTCCGACGCTTTCGGCCTCCTGTCTGCTGTAGAGGTACTCGATGACGTTCATCACCACCTCGGACGGGATCTCCCCGAGTCGGCGGATGATTTCGAGACCCCGTTTCGTGTGGCAGTAAACCCAGTTCCCACTCCGGAATTGAATGTCGGAAATCTTGTTCGCCCCGGCCGCGGCGAAGATCTCGCTCATGATGTAATGCGCTTGCGCTTGGGCTTTGGGATTCATCCAGTTAAAAACAATGTGGAGTATAATTAATATTAAAATAATAACTGCCATAATTCAAGAAAATTCAGATGATAAATGTGAAAATTTTAATATTTCTTGATATTGGGAGTTTAAATGGCCTCCGTTACGGCCTGCCCGGGTTTCGAGGGCCTGCAAGAGGATGCTTGATGGAACGGCGGGCGGCGGGCTGCCGGAGGTCGCATGAAGGTCTCGGAGGGTCTTCGGGGCACAAAAAAGCCCACCTTTGCAGGAGGGCTTTCGAGGGGGCGGGCGAAGGATTCGCCATTTGAGAGGACGATCAGGGCTTATCGTCCGAATCCTCGCTCTTCACGACGGCGCCATTCGGATCCGCGGGACTGGAAGAAGGTTCCGCGCGGGCGATCATGGCATCGAATTGTTGGAAGGTCCGTTTCGAAAAGAGGCTGCGCTCGGCGATTTCCATCTGGCGCTCGGTCGAGAGGCGGTCCCAATTTCCATTGGCTTCCGCCATCTGCTGGACCTCGTCGAATTTTGCAAGGCAGTAGCCGATCTTCTCGCGATATTCTTTGACGATCTCAATGGGAATCGTTTGGTTTTTCTTCGTGTAGGGGGCTGCATCCATGAGGTAGAGGTTCATCCCCGCTGCGGCCGCGGTAAGCCAGGGTTCCG
The DNA here is from genome assembly GCA_002396885.1 of Akkermansiaceae bacterium UBA5020. GTDB lineage: Bacteria > Verrucomicrobiota > Verrucomicrobiia > Verrucomicrobiales > DEV007 > Arctic95D-9. The sequence goes on along the minus strand of DGXY01000103.1, from coordinate 97,793 downwards.
GGTCTTCGGTTTCCTGATAGGCGGCAGCCATGGCAAACTGGGCGACTTTGACCGCCTGGGCATTCGCCATCGGATTTCCTCCGAAATCATGGGTGGTGAGGAAGAGGTGGTAGGAATCGTAGGCGCCGTAGTGCGTGGGATCCAGTTTGAAACTTCGCAGCAGCATCTCTTCGATGTCACGGTAGACGGTGGCGAGGTGTCGGTCGCTCAGGCCGTTGGGATTCGTCCGGTGATGCTGGGCGATGACCCGGTCTTGAAACCAGCGTTTTCCGTTTTGGAGGGGCGTCCTGGGTTTCTCCAGTGAAGCTTTGGTCGCAGCCGCGAGAGCGGGTTGGCCGGCTTTCTTTGGGGAGGAGTGGTCTTCTTCGTGCTCGATGCCGGACATGTAGTGAGGGACGATTTGCTCGACACCGAGGTGCCAGACGCGGTCGATCGTCGTCTCTGAGAGGCGTGCGAGGAGTTTTCCGTAGGCGGATCCCTGCACGGCGAAGGCATTGTGACTGTGGCGGACCGGGGTGGCGTCGTTATTCAGTGAAACAAAGCCACCCACCGCAAGGACGAGTCCGCCGGTGATCAGGAGAGGTGAGGCGAGTAGGCGGAAGTTCATGGTTATTTTCCCTCGCGGAAGAATTGGTAGGAGAGGCCGATGGTGAAAAGGGCGAGTCCGCCAAGATAGGAAGCGATGCGGCCAAGCTCGGCCCATTCGATCGCCCCGAGTTTGAAGACAAGTCGGGAAGTCAGGTCCGAGAGATGGTAGTGGGGAGAGATGAGATAGAGAAGATTCAGTAAGACGTTGTCGTTGTCGGCGAGGAAGACCTCGAGAAAGCCGATCCCGAAGAGGCCGTAGAGGGCGAGACCAATCGTCACGGCGTAGGCAGCGGCGCCGTTGAAACGGGTGCCGAGGGCGATCGAGAGCGCGAGAAGCGGCGCGACGACGAGGAGAAAGAGCAGCGCGTATTGGAGATTCGTCATCACCCAGTGGCGGGCCTCCACCTCGTTACCGGGCATCGCCGTGAAGGTGCTGATGAGGAAGGTGATCACCATCATACCGGCGAAGACGGTGAAGCAACTCAACCAGAGTTGGCCCATCTGGCGCCAGCGTGAAACCCCGAGCGTTTTGAAGTATTCGAGAATCCCGTGTGAGGCCCAGCGGTCTCCGATCGTCGCGCCTTGAAAAAACAGCCAGCCGATCGCTGAGGTCCAGAGGAGCATCCAGGCCATCTGGGCGCGGGCCGGTTCGAGGAGCGAGGGCTTGCTCTCCCAGGGCGTCATGAGGGGCAGTGCGAAAGGGAGCGAGAGGATGAGAAAGGCGAAGATCGCGAAGGTCTTTCGCGAAAGGATGGAGGCGAGGGTGAGTTTGTAGAGTTCCATGGGAAAGGGGCGGAAGTTTTGAGTTTTCAGTTTTCAGCCGCGGAAAAATTCAGTCTTCAGTTCAGGGAAGTGCGGGTTTCGAGCCAGTCGAGCGTGCCGTTGTGGACTTCGATCTGTTCGAGTCGTCCTTCGCGGATGGCGATGGCGCTGTCGGCTTTCAGAGTGGGTTCGTCGGGGTGGACGCAGACGAGGCGGACGATGCCTTCTCCGTGTTCACTCCAGATCTGGTCTACTTTGTCCCGTGCCGCGAAATCGAGGCCCGAGAAGGGTTCGTCGAGCAAGAGGACTTGAGGGCCGTTGTGCCGGGTGCGGGATTCCGCCACGATCAGTCCCACTTTTTGGCGGTTCCCCTTTGAAAGTCTTCCGTAGGGCTTATCGACATCGAGTTCGATACGCTCAGCCATTTCCATGGCAAAGGCGCGCTGACCGTTCTTGAAGAGTGCCGAAAAGATCTGGCGGGGCTTCAGCTCGCCATCGAAACGCAGATCTTCGTCGACGAACTGGACGAGCCCGCGGCAACTGATTTTCCCGGTGAGCGAGGGAATGATGCCGGCGATGGTTTTGAGAAGAGTCGTCTTGCCGCGGCCGTTTCGTGCAAGAAGAAGGTGGCGGCCGTTGCCGAGTTGGATCGGGAACTCGGTCGTGGCGAGGACGATTTCGGGGTTCGCTTTTTGGAAGCGGGTTTTGTAGCCGATGCGGAGGCCTTCCGGCAGGAGAATCGATGGATCGGTGGAGTTCATTCGAAATTAAACTTCAAAATAATGGTAATTATGAAAAATTAATTCGTTAGTCCGAAAGATCAAGAAACTTTTTAAATTTCGGCCGCGAGATACCGCAAACCCCCGGCCGCGATCGGTAGGGGCCGGGGTGGGTCTTTCGCAGGCCGTGGCTGGACTCACTTCAGTGGACCTCTTCGATCGTGACGAGCCAGTTCATCATATGGATCGGGGGCAGTTCGGCCGGGCTTTTCAGGGAAGTGAGGGTGGCGTCGATCTTGCTGGCGGCGAGGCGCTCGTCATCACCACTCATGAACTCGAGTGGATTCACGGTATCGTTCGCTTCCGTCTTGAGGCTGTTAAGTTGCCCGGTGAGTTCGACCGGGTGCTCGACGGTGAGCGATTCACCGAAACGCTTTTCCGGGGCGAAAATCGAGAGCGGGGGATAGAAGACATGGCTGGCTGGTAAGCCGGCATTGGCCGGCGTGGTCGTCGGGACGTTGTTCAGGCTGTCGGCGATGTAAACGCGGTAGCGGGAAACGAGGGAGAATCCCGCAGTGTAGGCGGTGAGGTCGTTTCCGCCCCGGAGCGTCACGGCCATGTCCGTGGCGAGGGAAGGGATCGAGGGCACCACCACCGTGCTCGCGCCGCTCAAGGGGAAGATGTAGAGGGAATTGTTGAGTGCCATCCCGCCCGAATTGCTCAAACCGTTGACGAAGGCAGGCAGCCTGTCCATGTGGATGATGAGGGCCTTGCGGGTGTTGTCGAGTTCGGTGGTTTGGAAGGGAAAGGTGTCGCCCCCGTCCTCTTGTTCGGTCGGCCAATTGGTCCCGCGGGTGTAAGTCGCGGTGACGAGCGAGTTGCTGCTGTTGCGATAACGGAGGCGGATCTGGGTGGGGATCTGCGTGGATGATGACTCCATGGTCCGCATCTCGAGGGTCATCTGGGCCTTGGGGCCCGCCAGGGTGTATTGATTCCAACCGGTCGGAGAAATGCGTTCAGAGCGGGTACCGTCCGAAGAGTTCAGCAGGGTGGTGGTGCCGCGGTTCAAGGCAATGAAGGCGACCTTGCCGACATTCCCCCCGACCGAGGCTTGATGGAAGTCGCTCTCGTTTGAGGTCCCGCCGTTGGCGCCTCCGGCGGTTGCCCGTGATTCCCGCTCGCCGAGTTCGTCGAAGTCGCTCTTCAGGCTGGTGCCATCGACGACGGTCTGGCCGGTGAGCGTGAGCGATCTCCGGGCCGAGACGGATCCGCCGGAAACGACGACAGAGCCCTCGGTCTGAAGGCTGTCGGCTACGAGCGAACCATCCATGGAAACGTTTTCCCATGCTGTGCCATCGGCGAACTTGCCCACCTTCAGAAGGGCTGAGGCGGTGAGGGGGATCTGGGAGGGGATTTCATAGATGGAGAGCACGTAGTCCTTCCGTATGGGTGGAATCCCGGTGCGTTGTTCGTTGTGAGATCCGAAATTGAGCGAAAAGACCCACCAGTTCCGCTTCGCGACGAAGGATTCGCCGGGTCGCTTGTAGCCGAACTTCACATCCGGATACTGGATGAGATTGTATCGCGGGTAGGTGGTTGCGGAGAGGCCGAGTCCCTTCGTGTACCAGCTCACATAGGTCTTCTCGAAGGAGATGATCGGATACTCTTTGTCGAGGAGGTAGTTGTCGTAGCTCAGCTGGAGTGCCGCCGGAACACGGGAACCGATTTTCAGGTCGCTGAGCATGTGGTATTCCCACCAATTTCCACCATTGACGAGGTTTGCTCCCCCCGCGTGGGTCGAAACAGGGGCCTGCACGACCTGCGAAACACTCGAGAAGGTGGTATCCCCGGTGTTGGCCGAGACGGCCGAGCCGAGGCTCAGCGAGTTGATCAACTCGGCGCTGATCGATCGCTCGGCGTTGGCGGAATTGAGGGCTTCGCGAAAAATGGTTTCCCAGTTGTAGAAGGTCGGATTGTTGGCCGAATACCGCTGCATCGCCCCGATCGCCTTGTTGGGCACGATATGAATGAGAGAGTTGAGGATGGCGTCTTCCTTCTGTGTGTAATCCTGTTTCACCTGGGCGCGTGCCTGTGCCTGGAAGGTGCGCATGTTGGCGAGGTAGGTGTATCCCACCCCCCCGAGGATGAGCAGGGAGATCGAGGAGACCACCGCCATGGTGGCGTAGCCTCTGCAGCGCAGCATGCGTGCGGCTGGGGGGAGGATCTTCATTACTCGGGGTTTCCCGCGAAGGTAATCTCCTCGCCGCTCGGGCCGGTCATGGCGATGAGGAGAATTCCGGTGTTGTTGGAGAAGTCGACGAGCGTGGGCCGTGCGGTGATCGTCCAGGACGGAGTGGTGGGCCAGCTCGTGTCGTTGGGGGCGCGGAAGTAGAAATTGAGCTGGTTCTTGTCGTTCACCAGTTCGAAGGAGATGATCGCGTTCGACGAGGTGCCGTCGGGGTTGCGAAGTCGTAGTCGGAGGGCGCGGCCGTTGGCGTTCACCGCCCCGGACGAGGCCATCGCGCTCGTGCGGTTCGTGTAAAGACGGTAGCTGTCCGCTTTGTTGATGAGGTTGGCCAGAAGAGTATTGATCTGCGGGGCTTCGTCCCTGAGAAACTGGAAGCTGGAGATCACCCGCGTGAAGGAGACCTGTTGCTGGAGCGTGGCGACGATCGTCGCGGCGATCCCGATGCTCAGCGATAAGGTGAGGGCCATCTCGATGAGCGTGAACCCCGCTCGCGTTTTTCTCCGCGTCGCTTTCATTTCTAACGGATCCTCAGAACGGTGCGCGATTTTACATACTGGCGCTCACCCACGGTGTAGGTGAGGATGGATTGGACTTTCCAAGCCTCGCTGCCGCTTGGATTGGTCGTAGCGCTACCGGTGCCGCCGCCGGAGGCCAGATTGTTCTCATCCGGCAGGCGCGTACGGTGCAGGGTGCCGGTGACGAGTTTGCCTCCCGGCAGCTTTCCGAGCGAAACCGTTGAAGTCGAGACGGTCGGATTTCTCGGCCAAGGAGACGAGGCGCCTACGAGCGTGTCGAAGGGGATCCGTGAAGCGAGGGCGGTTTCACGGGTGATGAAGGCATCCGTCATCGTCTGTTTGACGGTCCATGTCTGGCCCGAGGTCGCATTCACCGAAGCCTTGAGGGTCAGCAGTGCGGTGATCACGAGGGTCGCGTAGCTCAGCGAGATCTCGATGAGCGCGGAGCCGCGGTGGCGTGATCTGGAGCGATGGCGGGGTAGGTGCATCGGCGGTTTGGCAATCGCTTGCAGCAGAATCAGTCGGCGCTGGTGACGGCTCCGTTCACTTTGATGGCGCGATCAACGGTGAAGGTGGTGGCGGCGAGCCGATCGACTCCGAAAGGCGTTGTCGTGAGGATTTCCAGGGTCCATTGTCCGTCCGTGGGGATCGCGGCGTCCCAATTTTTCAGGAAGAACTGTTCGTTTCGGGGGACCGTGCCGCTGACGACGAGCGAAGCACCCGGCACGATCGTACCGACCGTGTCGAGCGCCGGTGGGCCGGGATAGACTTGGGCGTGGGTGACCGATTCGGGGTAGAGGTCCGTCAGGGAGATGGTGACATCCGGAGCGATCCCCTTGATGACCGATGTGGGGGAGATGCCGGCGACCGACGCCTCCGACATGGGCCAAATTTGGAGGAACTGCGAATTCAACTGAGATTCGGGAGCGCCGTAGTCGGCGAGCGAGAAAACGGAGAAACGCTCTTCCCCCCGCACTTTCGTCCGGTTGGCGCCGGGCACGGCATTCACCTCATACTGCAAAACCCGGAAGCCGTTTTGGCTGAGGGAGCCCTGCGAGACAAGGGTGGCTAGGCTCCGGTTGACGGCACTGCCGTCGCCGTTGGGCGTGTAGGCCTGGGCATGACGGAGGAGCTTCACCGACTTCGCCGGGTCGGGAGCCGCGGGGTCCGAGGAGAGCCCGCTCACCGTGATCGAGACGTAGTAGGGGCGATCGGCGCGGGTGCGTGGGATCACCGAGTAGGGGTCTTCGGTCTGGATCTGCACGTTGGCGACCGGCACGTAGGAATTCACGTAGGTCGTGTCGAGCAGGAAGGAGGTGAGCGGGGAGGACTTGACTGCCCAGAGTTCAAAGCGGGCTCCGAAGGGATTGATGGCAAGGGGAGACAATTGCGAGCCGGTTTGGTTGACGGTGATGTCCCACCCGGCTTCGGTCGGCATCTGCACCTGCCGGACGAAGAAGGTGTAATCGGTCGATTGCCCGAAGGCGCCCGGAGCGAGCGCGAGAAAGCCGACGAGGAGAACGAGGCGAGCAAAGTTTTTCATGGCTGAAGGGAAGTTTTGATTGGAGCGGTGTTGCCCTGGCGCTTGCCTTTGCGGGGATCCGTTTCGGGAGAATCGCTTCCCGCAGAGGTTTCCGGCTCGGGTTCGGTGTAGGGCATCACCGAGATGGGGCCGCCTTTGAACGTCGCGACGACGACCTGAGTGCTTTCGCGCAGCGCGGTGACGGTGGCCTCATCGATCGGAGCGAGTCCCATGGCCTGATCGCGAGTGACTTCAAGGGTGCGGATCCATCCGCGGTTGCCTTTGAAGAAATCGGCCCAAGACTGGACCTGGACCTTTTCGCCGATTTTCATTCGGTCCTCAAGATTCTCCGGCATGTGCACCACGGCTCGCTTGGGCACGAGGGTGAGAAAGCCCCGGTAATGGAGCACGGTGGATTCCTTGATGAGGTCCCGGTCGTTCACCCGTTTGGCGGGATCCTCGTCGGTCTTTCCGATCGCAGGGCCGAGGTTGCGGATCGGATCGTTGTGGGCCGACATTCTCAACTTCTGGGCGAGCGCGTCGTGGGTCACGGCATCGCGCATCACTGTCGATCTCTCAAAACGTGGCATCTCGTTCGCCAAGGATGAAGAGAGGAACACGGCCGACGCGAGAAGGAAGAGGCGGGTTTTCATGAGGTTCCGAAAGGGGGGGAAGGGGGTGGTGGAGGAGGACTTCGAATCAGCCGTTCGAGTGCCAGGTGCCGGCACCCGAAGGAGCGCCGGAGATCTGGCTGAAGTTGCTGCCCGATTTGATCCAGGCACCGACGATGACCTTGCCGGAGTTGGAGCCCGTGCCCAGGAAAGTTCCCGTTTTGCCGGTCAAGCCGTCGAATTTTTGGATCGTACCGTCGGCAAAGCGCAGGTTCACATTGGAAAGATTTTTGTCCGAGGTGGCCTTCAGACCGGTCCGGGCCGCGCTGAACTCCGCCGTCGTCGTCGTGCCACCATTGGAAATGGTCGTCCGATTGATCCACTCGCCCGCACTCCCCGGTGCCGGGACATCGCGGAAGGTGCAGAGGACCACGAGATCCTGAAGGTCGAATCCCCCGTGGCTCGTATCGGTGTGAGTCAGTTCCATCAGGTAAACGACGTCGCGCGGACCAAGCTTCATTTTGCCGTTGGCATCGAGATACGGGAGAATAAAGCTTTCGATGGTCGGCTGCTGGTAGAGCGGCGTGGTCGTCGGCGGAGTGTCGCCATGCTTCAAGGCGCGCACGGTGTTCGCGCTATTCGTCGAGGTGCGCATCGAGGACCACGAGTCGTTGTGGTTATATCTCCCCCCGAAGTCGATCCTCTGCCCCACGTTCAGTTGGCGGGTCGCCACGATCGTGTTTTGGTTCACATTGTTGTTGGTGTTGTAGAAAACGCGGGTGTAGGAGCCGCCGTTGAAGCTGAGGAGGGCTTCGGTCGCTACCCACGACCAACTCGTGACTTGGCCAGAGCTGTTGGTCGTGACCGCTTTGACCGACGCGCCAAGGATGCGAACGTCCACATACTGCGATTTGGTCGCCGTTACGGTGCCGGGAGAGGTGATGGTGACGACGTCGAGAACGGCGGCCGGGAGGGTAACGTTCCAGGTCAACTGGGGATGGGTGCCGGCTTGCACGATCGTCGGGAAGGCGCTCAGCGTTCCCACGGGCATAACCGGGGCGTTCGTTTGCTGGGAACGCGCATTTCCCGAGAGCAAGAGGCTTAGTAGCAGGGCGAGGGGCAGTTTCCGAGTCTGCATGACTTTTGAGTGGTTGAAAGAGCTTTTGGAAGGCTCCGGTGGTTGGCTGTTGGTGTTTTTCTCAGGTTCGAGGGAAAGGAAATCTCCGTAAGCTCGACCCGATCAGGCTTAAATACGAAATAAAATTAGAAAATTCAATAAAATTCGTAATTT
>DGXY01000103.1:53702-89353 GCA_002396885.1 Akkermansiaceae bacterium UBA5020 | reverse complement strand
AAAATTCAATAAAATTCGTAATTTTCATAACTTTGGGCCCGCCAATCAGTCCCGACAGGCCATTCGAGACCGGAATCCCTCACGGAGAGGATATGAGGCTCAATAACCCAGCCCGAACCCGATGTGGAAGGTGCCCTCGGGTTCTCCGGGGCGCTGATCGGGGTTCAGCCCATACTCGGCCCGAAGGGGACCGATCGGGGTTTCGTAACGCAGGCCGAGGCCGACCGCGTAGCGGAGATCTTCAAGTCCGGCGTTGGCGTCGTCAAAAAGGAGATTCCCGGCGTCGGCGAAGGGAACGACGCTGAGCCCTTTGACGACGGCGAGGGGGACTTCGTATTCGGCGTTGAAGACGGTGTAGAAGTTGCCTCCCACGGGATGGCCGCTGCCGGGATCACGGAAGCCCATCGAGCGCTCCTGGAAGCTGCGCACGCTGAAGGGGCCGCCATTGAAGTAACGCAAATCGATGGGGATGTCATCGGTGTCGCCCATCGGCGTGATGAGCCCGGCCCGGGCCCCGAGGCGGAGGGTGTGTTCGCCGACGGGGAGGTAGTAACCAAGGCGTCCGCTCGCCTTCCAGTATTCCACCTCGCTGCCAAAGGCGGAGGAAGCCGCCGCGAGTGAGGTCTGGGCGAGGTAACCCTTGCGGGGGCGGCGCGGGTCGTCGCGGCGGTCGCGGGTGAGGGAGAAGCCGAGTTGGTGGGAGAGGTATTCGGTGTCGCCAAGGTAGCGCGGATCGATCTCGGCATCGTGCACGTCAGTATAGGCGGCCTCTCCGAAGAGGGCGACAGAGTCGACCTTCTTCTCGCCGAAGCGCCGGCTGAACTCGTAGCGGCCGCCGGTCTTGAATTTCTCGTAGCCCTCCTCCTGGCGGTTCAGGGCGAAAAGACCACCGCTGAATTGATAGGAGCTGTCGAGGAACCACGGATCGGTGTAGTCGACCTCACCCCGGGCCCCACGTTTCGAGAACTCGATCGCCGAATCGATCTTTCGGACATTGCCGAAAAGGTTGAGATTGCGGAACTCGAAGCCGGCGATGGGGCCCTCGTAGTTCGTGAAACCACCGTAGACCCCGAGTGTGCGCGAGTAACCTTCCTCGACCTCGACATCAAGGAGGTAAGTGCCATCCTCCTGCGCCTCGACATCGGTCCGCACCGTCTCGAAGGCGCCGGTCTGGAGGAGTTCATTGACCGCCGCGTTCGCTTCACTCGGGGAGTAGGGTTTGTCGACGAGTTTGGCGAAATGGCGGTCGAAAAAGGTCGTGTTGACCTTCTGGTTCCCATTCACCCGCACGCCCGAAACGGCAACGGCGCCTCCCCAGTCGGCCGTGACGACGAGATCGACGGTCTCGGCTCCATCGAAGAGGCCCCCTTCTTTTTCCTCGGCGGTGACCTTTGCGTGAAAAAATCCCGCGTTGACGACGGCGGCGCGGACCCGTGAGGCAAGATTGCCGGGAACGGCTCCGGAATAGGTCTTCCCCGTGAACTCCGTCGCGATGGCCTCGAAGGCGTCGGCGAGTTCCGGAGCCGGAGCCTCGGGAAAGGTGATTTTACCCACTTTCGCTCCGGTGCCCTCGGTCACGGTGAGGATGAGATTGGCGCGCGCTCCTTCGATCTCCTTTTCGAGGTCGACCTTCGCATTGCGGAAACCGAGCAGCTTGTAGAACGAGACGACCTTGCCCCGGCCCTGCTCGATGTCCTGCTTCACGTAGGGCAGGGTTTCGCCGGGCTCTTTCTTGAGCCGCTTCACCGTCGCGGAGGTGAGCAGCTCGATCACGGCCGCGTCCTCGAGGGCGACGTTCCCTTCGACGGAGATGTTGCCGACCACGATGGAGCTGCCCTCGGAGGCGGTAAGAAGAATCCGGGCGGCCGCGCCTTCACCCACGATTTTCCAATCAACGGTGGCGTCGCTGTAGCCCTGCTCGCGCATCGCATTTTCGAGGAAGAACGCGAGGTCGTCGGCGCGGGCGCGGCTGACCCCGGCCGATTCGACGAACTTGAGCTGGGAGGCGATCCAGGTGCGGGCCTGCGAAGTCGGGACGGACTGCAAGCCCTCGATCGAGACCAGGTCCGCAGCCGCGACCATCCCACCCACCGCGAGAGCGGTGAAGGTGAGGAGAGGGGCTCGGAGGCGGAAGATCATCGGAGAATGTCTATTCGAAGCGGAAGACGTATTTCAGCAGGGCGCGGTAATCGCTCTGGGCGTCGACATCGCCGACGAAGAACAACTGCTTCCAAAGGCGGATTTTTCCCCCAAAGGTCTGCTCACCGGTTTCCTGATTGACACGGCCCAACTCAAGCTCAGTTCGGTCTTCTAGCAAGTCGAGAAGTGTGGGGTCGCCGTCGGCCTCGTTGCTCTTTTTCTGGAGGTTTTTGAAGAGCAAACCCGCTGCTTTGCCGGCCGCCATCGAACCGGGGTCGCCTCCGGTGAGTTCGTCCCGGGTCGTTCCGGTGGCGAGGAGGGTCATGATGTCCTCGCTCGGCAGGGGCGGGATGCTGGTGAGGACATATTGCGGGGAAAGGACGCGGTCATAGAGGTAGATCGAGATCTGGTAGCGGTCGGCCTTGCCCCGGGCCTTGAATTCGAGGGCTCCGTTGAAGCCAGTGGCTTGGTCAAAAACGATCCGCCCCGTCTCGACGTTGATTTTGCTGAAAGGCAGGCTCATTTCCCCCTTCTGGATCTCCACGATGCCGATGGGATTGGGGCGCCCGAGCGTGCCGGTGAGGTTCAGGTCGGCGGTGATCGAGGATTCGAGCAGGTTGCTGCTGATGAGGAAGGGATCCTTCGTGTGGACCCGCACCGCGACGGTCCAGTCCTGAAAGGGAGCGACCTTCACCCCGACATCGAGATCCTGATAGGCCGCAGCCCCGCCCGCGGGTGCCCGATCGACCGTGGGGAGGGCCGACTCGGTCTTTTTCGCGGGCAGGCCGATGGGGAGGAGGTCAAAATTCTTGAAGTAGCGGCTGCTCGTGATCCCAATTTCACCGGTCAGTGCGGCTTTGGAAAAAGGACCAGCGAGGTTCAGATCGAGGTCGGTCCGCATGTTCACATCGGGTGTGCGCACCACGAGCACTTCCCTGCCGGTGAGGCTGAGTTGGATGGTCGGTTCACCTCCCGGCTTCAGGAGCACCTCGCCCTTCCCTTCGAGGGTGCCGCCCGCGACGAGGGCGGACAGTTTTTCGAGAACGAGTCGGTTTTCGGCAAAATTGGCGACGAGCACGATGTCCTGCAGCGAGGGCGCGAGGCGATTCTCGAGGCGGAGACGTTGGAGGCTGAGCTGGCTGTTGCCCTTGATCTGAGGGGCGCCGATCGTGCCCGAGACCGTCGCATCGAGGGAAACTTCGCCGGCGATGGACTCGATCCCCGGCACTTGTCCGGTGAGGAAGCCGAGCGAACTGCGCTCCATCTTCGCGCTCGCGGCGATCGTCTCTTCCTTCACCATCCGTTTGCCCGTGGCCCAGGCCGCAGGATGGAAGGGGAGCTTCGCCGAAATCACGAGTGGCTTCACATCGGGGTGTTGATAATCGCCCGAGAGGGAAAATTGTTCACCCCTCGCATCGAGCTTCACCGCGAACTGGCCGGCCGGCATCGCCTTGCCTTCGCGGGGCACGGTGATCCCGGTGAGGTCGAGCGAGCCCGCCAGGGTCGGCAGGGAGGGCGTGCCCGCGAACGTCACGTTCATCGAGAGGTCGCCGAGGATCGGTGCCTTTTCCATGGCGAGACGTGAGATCGTGCCGACGGAAAGCCGGTCGATGACGAGGGCGAGGGAGAGCGGAGCCTCCTGACCAAACCACAAATCGGGCTTCAATTTCTTTGGATCGAGGGGGATCTCCGCATCGAGCGACATGACCGAACGTCCCCCGCTCGTTCCCTTTCCGCCTAAAGTCAGGACGCGGTCGGCCCAGCGCAGGGTGCCGTCGAAATTGAGCGGTTGGCTCGCGATTCGGATGGTGGGGAAATCGGCCGAGGTCGCGGTGTAGCTGCCCGCGAGATCGAGGTGGATGGGTTCGGCCCCGCCCGCGAGGCGCAGAGCGTCGGCATCGAGCTTCAGCGTGCCCGCATGATCCTGGTCGGGGAGTCGACCACGGCCTTGCCATTCCAGCGACGTTTTCCCGGGGAGGAGTTCGGCCATGGGACGACCGGCGAGGAGGCTTCGCAGCCGGCTCGACTTCGAGACAAGGTCAGCCTGGAGGGCGAGGGCTCCCTCGTAGCGTTTTTCCTTCAGATGAAAGCCGCCTTTGCCCTCGATCCGGCTCGCGTCGTCGAGGGCGACGATGAGGGCCGTCTCGAGTTCGTCGGGACGGGGAATGGTCACCGCGAGATCGATCGTATCGAAGACCTCGGACTCGACTGTGAAATTCTTGGAATTCACCGAGACCTTTCCGTCGGTGAGCGAGCCCTTCTCGATCCGCAGTCCCGCGACCGAGGCGGAGAGCGCTCCGGAAAGCGGCAAGCTTTTCAGCTTCGGCGGGGCGAAATCGCTCAAGAGGGTCGCGACATTGCTGATCTCGAGTGAGGCGTCGGCGAGGATCGGCACCCCCGCGAGATCGGCGAGTGTTTTGGCTCCGGCCAAATCGAGGCGCGCGGTCGCGTCAAGGAGGGTCTCGGATTGATCAAAGCGCACCCGCGCGAGAAGCGGTCGGTCGGCCTGCTCGCGGTCGGTCGCGGCGGTGAGGGAGATGTTCTGCAGGGCCATTCCTTGGAATTGCAGCCCGGAGACGACGGTTTCGAGGTCCATCTCCCATGAGGCCGGGACATCGACGTCGCCCCGCAGGGCGAGATCGACGGTGGCTTGCGGGGCGGTGGTCGGAGGGGCGGTTTTTGCCGCCGCTTCGACCGGGGTGGTGGTGGGGCCGGTGGGCGTCTTCGCCTCGGGGTGGAAATCGAGTTGGCTCGCGAGCTGGAGGTCGGTGAAGGAACCACCGGCCTTGACCGAGCCATTCAGTTTCCCTGCAACCGGCGGGGCGGCGGCAAAAAAGCGTGTGATCTCTTCAAGGTTGAGTTGATCGAGCGCGAGATCGAGCGAAAGCGGGGTCGACTGGGCCAGGAAACCGCCTTCGGTCCCGGGCTTGAAGGGCAGTTCCACCGCTAGGGTCAGGGGATTCCGATCGCCCCGGGTCAGTTTCCAATCGGGCAGGCGCACCGTTTCCCCGTCCCAGGCTCCCGAGCCACCCAGGGAGACGTCCCCGGCCGTGAGGGCGAGGGATTCGAGCGTGGCAGTCTTGTCCTCGTAGTTCGCCGCGAGCGTGCCATCGAGGGGCGTGCCTTCGCCGATTTTGAGGGCGCGAAGATCGATTTTGGCAGCCCCGCCATGCCCCTCGGGGCCAAAGCTGCCGTGACCTTTCCAGCTCAGGCCAACGACGCCGGAAAAGGACTCTTTCTTCAGATCGCGCAGGACCTCACCGAGTCGGCCCGTCGTATCGAGCGCGACCGTGGCCTCGGCCTCGTAGCGTTTTGCGGTCGCGTCGACCGTGCCGGCGACATGCACGAGATTCGTCTCGTCGAGCCCGAGATCGATGGCGAGGCGGACGAAGTTTTCCCGCTCGACATGGGCGGCGACCTGCCCTCCCGAAAGGGCGATGCCATCCCAGGCGAGCCCCTGTGTCTCGATCAACAGATTCCCGGTCGTGATCTTGCCACCGGCGAGCTGGAAATCGCGGGCGTCGAGTTGGATCGAACCGGCGAGGGGAAGCTCCTTCCCAAAATCCTCCGCCGTGGCGCGGAGGTCGGGGACGGAGGCTTTCACGACGAACTGCATGGGTACGGCCGCGAGGTCCGCTGCCGTCGCCGCGTTCGCGAGGGGAGCGGCAGCCTCGACCTGCACCGTCGCCTGCCCCCGGGCGACCTCGAGACTGAGTCTGTTTTCGCGAACGAGGAGGAGGAGGGAGTCCGTGGATACATTGTCCCAGCCCGTCTTAGCGGCGACGACCTTCCCATCGATTTTCCAGGTCGGTGGCTTCGCTGGGTCGCCGGCGAAGGTCAGATCGAGGTCGGTGACCTCCCCGTGCAGTTTCGAACCCGGCAGGGGAATTTGGTCGAGCGAGAGGCGCGTGCCCCGTCGCAGGCCGAGCTTCAGGTCGAGTGGCGCCCGGTGCGGGACTTTGAGCGCGAGATCGAGAGCGCCACCCGCCACTCCAAGCGCGGCGTCGACGGTGTATTCACCAGGAGTCGCCTCGGCCACGGCGAGGGACTGCAATTCCGCATATCCGAGCAGGGAAAGAGGACCGAGGGTCAAGCGGTGTTCGCCCTTGCTCACGACCGCATCGACTCCCTCGAGGGGCTTTTGCCCGGGCAGCGACAAACGGTCGAGTTTCAGAGAGCCGTCGCCTCCGCCCGGGAGGTATACGTGGAGCGACTCCACCGAGGTGACCCGGTCACCTTGTTGAATGGACAGGGTCAGGTCGTCGATGCGGAGCTCGGCGGCGAGGAGATTCCAGAGGGGATTGAAAGTGTCGGGCTGCTCCCCGGGTTCGCGAGGCTTCTTCGCTTTGGCGGGTTTGTTAGGCTGTTCTGGATCGGGCAGTTTCAGGCGGATCTCGGCTTTGCCAAGGTGCACGGAGTCGAGCCAGTCGTATTTCGTCGCCCCGGTGACGAGACCCCATCCGCGGTAGTCGAGGCTCACCCCCTCGATCCGGATCGAGAGGCCGTCCTTCGAGCCATCCGTGAGATCGATCTCCCGCAGCGAGAAACCCGACCAGAGCGATCCATCGATGAGGAAGTTCCCCGTGATACCCTGGGAGGCGGCGGCCTTCAACCCGCCGAATCGGGCGATCGCGCGGAAGCCCGGCCCATTCAGGATCGCTAGTGCGATCGGCACGAGGACCAGGAAAATCACGAGCACACTCACGAGACAACCGGGCCGTTTCCGATCGGTGGTCGGGGGGACGGCTTCGGTATCTCGCGCGGGCGGGCCCTCTTCGAATTCGAGCATGGAGGATCGTCGGAGAAACTTTGTTCCCCTTGATCATTTACTGAACGCCACATTCGCCGGAAGGCAAGGCGGGTGCGATGGCCCCGATGGGCTAATTCCGGTCAGGCGTTCCAGGAAAAATGCACGTCTTTCTCGATCTCGGGATGGAGGCTGAGGAAGACGGGGCAGCTCATCGCGGCCCGCTCGATCGCCTCGCGGCGGGGATGATCGCCCGACAGCGGCACCGCGATCTCGACGGTGAGCTTGGCGATGCGCCGGGGCGGCTCGGCAGTCATTTCCTTGAGGACGCGGGCGGTGGTGCGGCCCAGGTCGACCCCGTTCTTCTCGGCATAGATGCCCATGATCGTCATCATGCAGAGGCCGAGCGAGGACGCGGCGAGATCGGTGGGGGAGAAACGTTCACCCTTGCCGCAGTTGTCGACGGGGGCGTCGGTCTCGATCTTCGAGCCAGAGGGACCGTGGGTGGCGGAGCAGCGGAGGTTGCCTTCGTAGACGGCATTGATTTCGACCATGGGGGGGATGGGGGTGGGGTGTTTGTCAGGGTAAATTCTTGATGACTCGTCCGGTCAAGTCGCCTTTCAGGGTCATTCCCAGATCGGTGAACTCGGCCGCGATGACCTCGAGGTCTTTTGCGAAGCGGGACGTTTTGGTGACGGTCACCTTCACTCCGGTGATCGAGGCGGCGTCGAGAAAGTCACCCTCGATCGTGAGTTCGCGCCCGACGAAGGCGACCGGCACGTTGGTGACCGGGGCGGAGTAGTGCAGCTTGCCCGGAGCGATGTAGAAGGTCGGCTCGGTTGGGGCCGCATCGACACTCGCTTCGGCGCTTTCGAGATTGACGACCTTGTAGCCTTCCGAGACATAACGCCCCGGGCCATACCAGCCGATCACCACCGCGCCTGCCACGAGGAGGAGTAGGGCGAGAGCCGCGAAGCCGCCGAGACAGCCGCAACAACCGCCACATCCGCGACGTTTCTTGAGCGGTGGATAGACGTCGGTCGGGTGGGTGCGCTCGGATTTCTTCTTCTTCTTCTTGCCCTTCAAATCTGTCCCGTAGGTCGGACCTGCCTCGCGGGGATCCTTGATGTTTGGCCGCGGCGGAGGCGGGGCAGGGATGCCGGAAGGCATGCCGGGATTCGGTTCGTTGGGCGTCGGGTCGCTCATGTAAGGAAAGGGATCTGTCGAGGTAGGGCAGGTTTTAGGCCGATTCAAGGCAAAATCCGGCGGGTTGCCTTCCCTTCGCGGCGACTTGTCGCGGCACATTCCGTGTGGAAACGTGATCGAATCCGACCCATGCAAGAGACGCCCGCACCCAACGCGCCCCGGAATTCCAATTTCCTTCGCCGCTATTTTTTCACCGGGCTCGTCGCGATCATCCCGCTGTGGATCACGTGGCTGGTGCTCTCGTTTCTGTTCAGAACGCTCTCCGAGATCGGCACGCCGGTCTTCCGGACCCTCGCCGAGCGTTTTGGTCCCGAGTATCCCTTCGTCGTGGAGATTCTTGACAGCAAAACGACGCTTTCCCTCGTCAGCGTGGGTCTCGTCCTTCTCTTTCTTGTCTTTCTCGGCTGGTTCACGACCAACTTCATCGGGCGACGACTCTTCCAACTCTTCGAGGCGCTCTTCCGCCGCATTCCCTTCGTCAAGACGATCTACGGATCGGTGAAAAAGCTCATCACGGTCCTGGGTGATCAACCCAAAGGCAACGTGCAGCGGGTCGTGCTCATCAATTTTCCCTCCTCCGAAATGAAGACCGTAGGACTCGTCACCAGGACGATGCGCGACAAGACGACGGGCCGCGAGCTCGCTGCGGTCTATGTCCCGACGACGCCCAATCCCACCTCGGGTTACCTCGAGATCGTGCCGATCGAAAACGTCGTCTCGACCGACTGGACCATGGACGAGGCGATGGCCTTCATCGTGTCGGGCGGGGCGATCGCGCCTGAGACCGTCACCTACGAAACGCCGCGGGCGGATCCTCTCACGCCAGGATCGGTTTGACGACATGTCCGTGCACGTCGGTGAGCCGGAAGTAGCGGCCCTGGAAGCGGTAGGTGAGCTGCTCGTGGTTGATCCCTGACAAGTGCAGAATCGTGGCTTGCAGGTCGTGGACGTGGACGGGATTCTCGACCGCGTTGAAGCCGAGATCGTCCGAGGCACCATAGGAGATCCCTGGTTTCACTCCGCCGCCCGCCATCCAGACGGTGAAGGCGTAGGGATGGTGATCGCGCCCCCAGCGTTCGCGGTTGGCGAGATCGCCCTGGATGAAGGGGGTGCGGCCGAATTCGCCACCCCAGATCACGAGGGTGTCCTCGAGGAGGCCGCGCATTTTCAAATCGCGGACGAGAGCCGCGCTTGGCTGATCCGTGTCGCGGCACTGGGTGTAGAGCTCGGTGGTGAGGCTGTTGTGCTGGTCCCAGCCAGCGTGCATGCACTGGATGAAATTCACCCCGCGCTCGGCGAGGCGGCGAGCCATCAGGCAGTTGTAGGCGAAGGTGCCCGGCTCGCGCACCTGGGGGCCATACATTGCGAGGACGTGCTCGGGCTCGTCGGAAAGATCGGTCAGGTCCGGCACGCTCGTCTGCATCCGGTAGGCCATCTCGTATTGGGCGATGCGCGTTTCGATCTCGGGATCGCCGACAGCGCGGAATTTCATTTCGTTCAACTCGGCGAGATCGTCGAGGAGACCGCGGCGCAGCTCGGGCGAGAGTCCGTCGGGATTGTTCAGATAGAGCACCGGGTCCCGGCTCCCGCGGAATTTCGCCCCTTGGAAACGCGTCGGCAAAAAGCCCGAGCCCCAGTAGAAATCGTAGAAGATCTGGCCGCAGGAGGTGCCCTTGCTCACCGAAGTCATCACGACAAAGCCGGGCAGGTCTTCCGAAGAGGAGCCAAGTCCGTAATTCAACCACGCGCCCATCGTCGGGCGCCCCGGGATCTGGGCACCACTGAGGAGAAAGGAGATTGCCGGAGCGTGGTTGATCGCGTCGGTGTGGAGGCTCTTCACGAAACAAAGCTCGTCGGCGATCGCGGCGGTGTGTGGCATGAAGGCGCTGACCCAGGCGCCCGATTGACCGTGTTGTTGGAAAGGCTCGACGGGCTGCAGCATGAGCTTGCCGCTGGGGTCGCCCGTCATCGTGCTGAAGCGCTTTCCGCCGAGATAACCATCCGGCACCGGTTTGCCGTGGACCTTCTGAAGGCGCGGTTTGTAGTCGAAAAGATCGACGTGGGTGGGGCCGCCGTTCTGGAAGAGGTAAATGATGCGTTTCGCCTTTGGCGCGATATTGGGAGACCCGGCCGCCAGCCCATTCTCACGATCCAGCAGCGATGCGAGCGCGGCCGTGCCGAGCCCGGTCGCGGTGCGTCCGAAGAACTGCCGGCGGTTCATCGCGAGCTGGTGATCGCGCAACGGGGCCGGTGACGCTGGGTCGAGGAGGTGCCAGGAACTCATGATCGACACGAAATTATTCTTTTGTCAGGGTCTCGTCGAGATTCAGCAGATTCAAACAAAGCGCGGTCCAGGCGGCGTGCTCCGCGGGATCGAGTCCGGGCTCGGATCGTTTCGCTCCGGTCGCGAGCAGGCTCGTGGCGGCGGCGGGATCCTTTTGAAAGGCTCCCCGGGCTCGCTCGAGGCTGCGTTGCCACACCGCGAGTTCCGCGGGAGCGGGCTTGCGGGCGAGGAGACGGACGCCGATGGCATCCAATCGTGTGGTTTCGTCAGGATGCGAGCGCAGCACCCCGTCGGCGAGAAAGCGGGCCGCCTCGACGTAGGTGGGACTGTTGAGGGTCGTCAGCGCGTGCATCGGGGTATTCGTCCTCAGCGGATTCACCTCGCAGACCTGTCTTTTCGCGGTGTCAAAAAACTCGGTGGGACCCACAATGCGCCGCCAGAAGGTGTAGAGGCTGCGACGATGTAGATCTCCGCCACGGCTCTCGGTGTAGGTCTTTTTCCCGAAGGTCGCCTCGTCCCAGATCCCGGCGGGCTGGTAGGGATAGACAGACGCCCCGCCGAGAGTGCGATCGAGCAAGCCGGAGGCGGCGAGGGCCTGGTCGCGGATCATCCACGAGGGCATGCGGAAGCGCGCCCCGCGGGCGAGAAGCCGGTTCGCCGGATCGCGTTCGAAGTCTGAGGGCGATTCGATCGCGGAAGAGCGGCGGTAGGTCTCGCTCGTGACGATCGTTTTGATGAGCGCCTTGGTGTCCCAGCCCGAGGCGACATACTCGGCGGCGAGCCAGTCGAGCAACTCACGTTGCTGCGGGTATTCGGCCTGGATGCCGAAATCCTCGGCCGTCTTCACGAGCCCGATCCCAAAGAGCATCTGCCAGATCCGGTTCACCGCGACGCGGGCGGTGAGGGGATGCCCGGGAGCGACGAGCCAGCGGGCGAGGTCAAGCCGGTTCGCCGCATCGGGCGCGGGAAGGAGCACGGGAGGAACGCCGGCGGTGACCTCCCGTCCAGGCGCGTTGTAGAGTCCGCGGTCGAGGAGGAAGGTTTTGCGCGGCTCTTTTTGATCAGCCATGACCATCACTTTCGGGATGGCCGCGTCGAGCGACTTCAGATTGGCTTCGGCGGTGTTGAAAGCGTCGGTCAGGGCAGCCTTTTCCGCCTCGGCGGCTTTGTCGGCGCGGCCCTTGGCTTCGTTCCGTTCTTTCCTCACGGCATCGCGCGCGGCGATGGCGTCGGGCGGGGCGATCTCGAGCACGGGTGGCGTCTGCGGATTTCCCCCTCCTCCCGTCACCGGGGTCTGGTTGAAAAAGGCGGTGAAGCGGTAGTAATCCTCTTGGGTGAGGGGATCGAATTTGTGATCGTGGCAGCGGCAGCAATTCAGCGTCAGGCCGAGCCAGACCGTGCCCATCGTCTCCGACATGTCCATCACGTAGTCGACGCGGTTTTCCTCGGCGATGCGGCCGCCCTCGCCATTGATCATGTGGTTGCGGTTGAAGCCGGTCGCGAGAATCTGGTCAGGGTTGGCCTGCGGCAGAAGGTCGCCGGCGAGTTGCCAGATCGTGAACTGGTCGTAGGGCAGGTTTTCGTTGAAGGCCTTCACGACCCAGTCGCGCCACGGCCACATCGTCCGTTCATTGTCGCCTTGATAGCCGTTCGAGTCGGCGTAGCGCGCCGCCTCCAGCCAATCCCAGGCCATGCGTTCGCCGTATTGGGGGCTGTCCAAGAGTTTATCGATGATCGCAGACCAATCGTGGTCGGTGATCGGTGATCGGTGATCGGTATTCGGATTTTCCCGATCACTGATTACCGCTGACTGATCACCGATTGCCATCGCGGGTGGCAGCCCGGTCAGGTCGAGGGACAATCGACGGAGCAAGGTCGCGGGATCGGCGGGAGGATTGGGCTTGATCCCGGCGGCATCGAGTCCGTGCTGCACGAGGGCATCGATCGGATGGACTCCTTCGGGCACGGCGGGACGAACGACCGGCTCAAAGGCCCAGTGTTTTCCCCATTGGCCTCCCTCGGCGACCCAGCGTTTCAGCGTGTCGATCTGGGTTGGCGAAAGGGGACGGCCCAGTTTTGGAGGTGGCATCTGCTCCTCGGGATCTTCGCTGACGAGGCGGCGGATCAACTCGCTCGCATCGGGATGGCCTTCGGCAATGACGCGATAGCCGTCGCGGTCGCGTTTGGCGTCGGCTTCATCATCGAGACGCAGATCGCCTTTGCGGCCTTCCTTGGCATCGGGGCCGTGGCACTGGAAGCAGGCGTCCGAGAGGATCGGCAGGATGTCCCGCGAAAAGACGACGGAAGATGGAGGTGCCGTCCGTCCGGCGACGGGGGCAAACGCGAGCATGGCCGCGAGAGATTGGAAAAGGAGGGAAATGTTACGGGGTGTCCGCATGTGGGTGCAGGAGTAATGCTACACCTTTCGCAGGCCCTCCACCAGAACGCGAACAAGCCGGGTCTGGCTCGCGGCGGGAGGCAGAGACAGGCCCAATTTCGGACTTGCCATTCCCGGCCGCGGTCCCTAGTGTG
This sequence comes from Akkermansiaceae bacterium UBA5020, assembly GCA_002396885.1. Classification (GTDB taxonomy): domain Bacteria; phylum Verrucomicrobiota; class Verrucomicrobiia; order Verrucomicrobiales; family DEV007; genus Arctic95D-9. Next base: position 76,445 of record DGXY01000103.1, on the reverse strand, counting down.
GCCGCCCATGAGCGACAAGGAAAATAAATCCGCGGAGGACAAGGAAATGTGGGAGAGGATCGCCGCTCGCCCCGAGTTCGATTCCCTCCTTGCGGCGAAAAGACGTTTCGTCGTTCCCTGTTGCCTCTTTTTCCTAATCTACTACTTCGCCCTGCTTTACTTTGTCGGCTGGCACCTTGACCTGATGAAGAAGCCCGTGTTTGGCAAGATCAACGTGGCCTACCTCTTTGCCCTCTCGCAGTTCCTGATGGCCTGGGGAATGGCTTGGCTCTACATGCGCAAGGCGGCCACCTACGACAAGGCCGTGGCTGAGATCTTGAAAAGTGAAACCCGCTGATCTCCTGACAAAATGACCATTGCCATGTTTCTCGCTTTCGTGATTGCCACCCTCGGCATCACGGTCTGGAGCGCCAAAAAGAACACCGGGTCGAGCGCCTATTTCGCTGCCGGCCGATCCATCAAGGGCTGGCAGAACGGACTCGCCGTCGCCGGAGACTACATGTCGGCGGCCTCCTTCCTCGGGATCTCCGGAATGATCGCGTTTTTCGGATATGATGGCTTCATGTATTCGGTCGGCTTCCTCGTGGCCTACCTCACGGTGCTCTACGTGGTCGCCGAACCGCTCCGAAACGCCGGCAAATACACCATGGCGGACCTCCTCGCCTACCGTCTCAAGGCCCGTCCGGTGCGCGCCGCGGCTTCGCTCAGCACCCTGACCGTCTCGACCTTCTACATGGTCGCACAAATGATCGGGGCCGGCGTGCTCGTCAGCACCCTGCTCAAGGAATACACGTGGATCACGCCGAATGCGGCCATCATCGGGGTGGGCATTCTCATGATCGTCTACGTCATCTTCGGGGGAATGCATGGCACGACCTGGGTGCAGATCGTGAAGGCGGTCCTCCTCATGACCGCGACCTTCATCCTCAGTTTCCTCGTGATGCGGGAGTTTGACTACAGCTTCGTCAAATTCTTCGATGCGATCGCTTCGCTCACCTACGAGAAAGGCGGGGTGGAAGTGACGAAGAACTTCCTCGATCCTGGAATGAAGTTCGGTGCCGCCGCGACTGCCGCGGGAGGTGGATGGGGGCCGCTTGATCTGATCTCCCTCGGGCTCGCTCTCGTTCTGGGGACCGCGGGACTGCCGCATGTCCTCGTGCGCTTCTATACCGTGCCCGACGCCAAAACCGCGCGGGTCTCCGTCGTCTGGGCCATGGTCATTATCGGCACCTTTTACATCCTCACGACCTTCCTCGGCTTCGGGGCCGCGACCTTGCTGAAGCCCCACCTCATCACGAACGAAAACATGGCCGCTCCCGAACTCTCGCACTTCCTCGGTGGCGACATGTTCTTTGCGTTTATTTCGGCGGTTGCGTTCGCCACCATTCTCGCCGTGGTCGCAGGCCTCACGATCAGCGCCAGCACCTCCTTCGCGCACGACTTCTACACCAATGTAATCAAACACGGCAAAGAGGTTTCTCAGGACACGGAGGTCAAGGTCGCCCGCATCGCCGCCTTTTTTGTCGGAGGCATCTCGATCGCACTCGCCATCAAACTTCAGACGATCAATGTCGCCTTTCTCGTAGGGCTCGCCTTCGCAGTGGCCGCCTCGGCGAACCTTCCTGTGATCATCTTCTCGGTCTTCTGGAAACGTTTCAACACGACCGGCGCGGTGACCGGCCTTCTCGTCGGTCTTTTCTCGAGCATCATCCTCATTGTCCTGAGTCCCAGTGTCATGGGCATTGACGGACCGGAGGTCGCTGCCGCGAAGCGTCACCTCATCCAGATGGAGGCGATCTTCCCGCTCACCAATCCGGGCATCGTGAGTATTCCGCTGGGTTTCCTTGCCGCATTCCTCGGTGCCCTCATCAAGCGTGAGCCCGAGAGCGAAGCGAAATTCGCCGAGTTCAGCGTGCGCGCTCACACCGGTCTCGGGGCGGAGAAAGCGCACGACCATTGATCTCAGGTTTGAACCTCTCCGAACTCCAGGGCCTGCTGAAACGCTACGAGCTCACCCCGAGCCGCAAGCTGGGGCAGAGTTTTCTCGTCGACACCTCCGTCTCGCAATGGATCGCCTCGCAGCTTGAGGTGGGTCCCGACGACTGCGTCATCGAGGTGGGGCCCGGTTTCGGCGCCCTCACCGAACACCTTGTCGGCAAATGCCGCCGCCTCATCCTCGTCGAGGCCGATGGACGGCTCGCCACGTTTTTGTCTGAGAGATACGGGCCCCTCGGCGTCGAGGTCGTCCATGCCGACGCGACCGAATACGACGTGCGACCGCTCTTTCTCGAAGGTTCCGTGAAGTTCATCGGCAACCTGCCGTATTCGGTCGGCAATACCATTCTCGAGCGTTTTCTCGATGCCCCCAGCCCTGTGAATGAGGCGATCATCATGGTGCAGAAGGAAGTCGCCGATCGTTTTGTCGCCGAGCCGCGCAGCAAGGACTATGGAGTCCTCACCCTGATGCTGCAAGAACGCTGGCGCATTGCAAAGCTCCGCACCGTCGGTCCGGAACTTTTTCACCCTCGTCCCGCTGTCGATTCCACGATTGTGCGTTTCGTGCCACGCCCACCGGGGGAGCTCGCTCCCCATTCGCCCGAGATCTATCGCGAGGTCGTGAAGCGTGGCTTTTCCCAGCGGCGCAAGCAGCTCCACAACAATCTCCAGCTCGAGAAGGAGAAGGCCGGAGACGTTTTCGGCGCGATGGGTCTATTGCCCAGCGCCCGCGCCGAGGAGCTCTCGCTCGAGCAGTGGGTCGATCTCTCGAACCGCCTCGATCCGCATCCCTGCAGTCTCCTGCCGCCAGCGGCGACCGAATCGCTCGATGTCGTCGATGAAAACGACGTCGTCATCAACACCTTGCCGCGTCGAGAGATCCACGCCGGGAAGCACCTCCACCGCGCCGTTCATGTCTTTGTCAGGAACAAGCTCGGCGAGATCTACCTGCAGTTCCGCTCCCACCTCAAGGACACCCACGGGCTGAAGTGGGACAGCAGCGCCTCCGGCCACGTCGATCCCGGCGAGAGCTACCACGACTGCGCCGTCCGCGAGATGTGGGAGGAGATCTGGGTCGAACCCAAGGGGGAACTGGAAAGGATCGCCCGGATTGATGCGAGCGAAGCGACCGACCTCGAGTTCATCGAAGTCTTCCTCGGGGAGGCAAAAGGGCGGCTCCGCATCCACGGCAAGGAGGTCGACAGCGGACGATGGTTTTCGCCGGAGTTCATCGAAGAGTGGATCGCAAGACGCCCGCAGGATTTCGCGACCGGATTCATCACGTGCTTCAAGGCGTGGCGGGTGGGGTGAGCGGAGCGCGGGCGCAGTGTCGGCAGGGTTGCGCAACCTAGGGTGGAAGGCACCGGAGGTGCCGCTGCCCTGAGAATTTCCGCTGTTCTGACATTCCCTAATCAGGGGCTTGCCAAGGACGGGAAGTCTGTGTGAATCTCCCCGCTCTATCATGAAACCGCGTTTTCTCGTCTCCGCTTTCGTCGTGGCTCTGGCCGCGATCGCCCACGCCGCCGACCAACCCTCGGCCCGTTTCGTCCGTGTTTCGCTCTCGGGCGAAAAGCGGGTCCTCACCCTGGCCGAGGTGGAGGTGAAGAGCGGCGGGAAGAACATTGCCACGGCAGGAAAGGCGACGCAGTCTTCGTTGGGTGCGGGCGGTTCGCCGGAGCGGGCCATCGACGGCAACAAGGACGGCGACTTCAACAAGAAGGGCCAAACCCATACCGCCGAGGGCAGTGATCCCGCGCCTTGGTGGGAACTCGACCTCGGCTCGGCCCAGGCGATTGACTCGATCCAGATCTGGAATCGCAGCGGCCTCCACGATCGCCTCAAGGGATTCAAGATCGAGCTGCTCGACGCGGAGCGGAAGCCGGTCTTCACCCGCGAGAACAATCCCGGCCCCGATGGGTCGATCTCCTTCACCTTCGCGGGCAAGACGGAGATCACGATGGCGGGTCACGATGGCAAGGCCCTGCCCGTGCCGATCCTGCCCGAGCCCGTCCCGGCCGGCTACCGCGATCCGGAGACCTTCGCCTTCGGCAAGGGCGATGTCGTCGCGATGATCGGCAATGGCCTCGCCGACCGCATGCAGCACGACGGGTGGTCCGAAACCTGGCTCCAGGTGGCGAATCCTGACAAAGACCTCGTTTTCCGAAATCTCAGTCATACCGGCGATCGTCCCGGGAAATACCCCCGTTCGAAGGGCTTCACCGAGATGCCCGATTACCTCCGTCACGTGAAGGCCGACGTGATCTTCGCCTTCTTCGGCTACAATGAGTCCTTCGCCGGCTCGAAGGGACTGGCGGATTACGAGAAGCAGCTCGCTGGCATGATCCGCGATCTGCGCGAGGCACGTCCCGATGGCAAGATCCCGCGCATCGTCCTCTTCAGCCCGATCGCCCATGAGAATCTGAACGATCCCAATCTGCCCGATGGCAGTGCGAACAACCAGCGGCTGGCCCTTTACACCGCTTCGATGCAGAAGGTGGCCGGTCACGAAGGGGTCGCGTTCGTGAATCTCTACGAGCCGACGCGGAAGCTCTACGAGGAACTTGCCGAGCCTCTCACGATCAATGGCGTCCACCTCAACGCCCTCGGGCACCGCCACGTCGGCAAGGTCATCGCCGCGGCACTTTCGGAAAAGGATCCCACCGCGACCGACGCCGAGCTCGAATCGATCCGCGAGGCCGTCCTCGACAAGAATTGGCACTGGCACAACCGCTACCGCGCCACGGACGGCAATGATATCTGGGGTGGACGCTCGACCCTCACATTCGTCAACAACCAGAGCAACGCCGAGGTCCTTCAGCACGAGCTCGCCATGCTCGACATCATGACCGCCAATCGCGACCCGAAGATCTGGGCGCGTGCCAAGGGCAGTGATGTGAAAGTCGACGACAGCAATGTGCCGCCGCCGGTGCCGGTGATCTCGAATGTCGGCGGCGGCAGCAAGAGCTCGAGCGCCGAAAAGGAAGGCACTCTTCAGTATCTCACCGCCGAGGAGAGCATCACGAAGATGACCGTGCCGAAGGGTTTCAAGGTGAATGTCTTTGCCGATGAAACCAAGTTCCCCGAGATCGGCAATCCCGTGCAGATGCAGGTCGATGGCAAGGGTCGACTCTGGGTCGCCGCCTGGAAGACCTATCCGAAATGGGAGCCGCTCAAGCCGATGGACGACTCGCTCGTGATCCTGCACGACGAAAACCACGACGGGGTCGCTGATCGCAGTACGATCTTCGCCAATGTGCATTGCCCCCTCGGTTTCGAGTTCTGGAACGGCGGGGTCATCGTCACCTCACAACCGGACATCCTCTTCCTCAAGGACACCGACGGCGACGATGTCGCGGACGTGCGTTATGTGCTCTTCCAGGGTACTGACTCGGCGGATACCCACCACGCTGCGAACAACCTGATCTATGGTCCCGATGGCGGGATCTACTGGCAGAGCGGGGTCTTCATGCAGCACAATCACGAGCATCCCTGGGGTCCCTCGCTCGAGTCGACCGCCTCGGCCATGTATCGTTTCGATCCCCGCCGTTACACGATCGCATTCCACGCGAACAACTCGCCCAATCCCCACGGCACCGCCTTCGACGAGTGGGGCTATCATTACGCCAACGATGGCACGGGAGGAAAGAGCTTCCAGGTGATCCCCGACGGCAAGGGTTTCAAGATGCGCGAACTCCTTGTGAAGGAAGTGCGGCCGGTGACGGCCGATGAGATCGTCTCGAGCCCGAATTTCCCGGATGAGATGCAGGGCAATTTCCTCGTCTGCAACACGATCGGCTTCCTCGGGATCAAGCAATACAAGCTGCACCGGGAAGGCTACAAGGAGGGCGACAAGGACTTCAAATTCGGTGAGGTCTGGGGCACACCGACCGAGGAACTGCTCAGCAGCACCGACAGGAATTTCCGGCCGACCGACGCGATCTTCGGTGGCGACGGAGCCCTCTATGTGTCCGACTGGCAGAATGTCATCATCGGCCACATGCAGCACAACATCCGCGACCCCAACCGCGACAAGAAGCATGGCCGCGTCTTCCGCATGACCTATGAAGGGCGCCCCCTCCAGGATCCCGTCGCGATCGACGGAGCTCCGGTCGCGGCCTTGCTGGAGAACTTCAAGCATCCCGCCCTCGCCGTGCGTCACCGCACCCGCGTCGAACTGAGCGAGCGCAAGACCGACGAGGTCGTCGCCGCGACGAAGGCCTGGGCCGCGAAGCTTGACGGGAAGAAGAAGGAAGACGGACGCCTCCTCCTCGAGGCCCTCTGGGTGCATCAGCAGCACAACGTGCGGGACCGGGCCTTACTCGATCTCGTGCTCGCTTCGGCCGAGCCACATGCGGTCATCGCTGCGAAGACGGTGCAACATCACTGGGATGTGGCCGATCCGGTGCTCAATGTGGTGACCAGTCCGATCGAGCAGCAGGAAGAGAAAATCGAGGTGAAGGTGCCGGTGAAGTTCTCCAAGGCCGAGGCCGAGGTGTATCGCTTGGGCTCCGAGGTCTTCCACCGCGAGGCGCATTGCGTGACTTGTCACCAGCCGAACGGGCAGGGGATGCTGAATATTTATCCACCGCTCTTGAACAGCCAGTGGGTCACCGGCAATCCGGATCGGCTTATCAAGCTGACCTTGCACGGACTCTGGGGGCCGATGGAAGTCAACGGGACGCTTTTCGATCCCGCCAAGGGCGTGCCTCCGATGACGGCCTTCAAGGCGATCTTGAAGGATGAGGAGATCGCCGCCGTGCTCACCTTCGTGCGCAACACCTGGGGCAACGAGGCTTCAATCGTGACGCCGGACCAGGTGAAGGCGGTCCGTGAGGCGACCAAGGACGTGCAGATGTTCATCAAGCCCGAGGACCTGCTGAAGGAATATCCGCTGGAGAAGTGATCGATCGCGCGAGGGTGCCGGCAGGGATGCCGGCGCTCTTTCGCAGCTCTCCTAGCCGGGCAGGTCCTTTGCCTCTCTCACTCCACTTTCAACGCCACGCTGCCGCTGTGGCTGTTGAACTCGGGGGCATAGAGACACTGGATTTCGGCGACGCCGCTCTGGAATTCACCCCGCAACTGCACCCGCGCACTCGTTTCGAACACGTAGGTTCCTTTGGGTAGATACTCGATGAAGAAGTGGCTCGCGGTGTCGCGGGTCGACTCGTAGTAGGCGAGCCCGTCCTGGAAACGCCAGCTGCTCAGCACGTTGACCGGCTCGGTCCCGCTGCCGCGCTGGTCCTTGAGGTGGACGTATTCGAGATCGCGATCGGTGCGCAGTTCGACGCGCGTGACGAGTTCGTCCCCAGGCTTGAGCGCGGCTCCGTCGGCGAGGGGCTTCGATTCGGGACCGGCCTTGCCGTTGCTCTTGATGAAGAGGCTCTTCCTCAAGGTGAGGGGATTGTCCCCGTGCGGCGTGACCTTGGCGATGTCCTCGAGATACTGCCAGTGGAGGCTGCCCCAGGAAACACCCTTGTCTGGTTTCGTCAGGGTGACGGTTCCCATCTCCGGACGGACCTCGGTGGCGGTGAAGCGTTTTTCGTAAAAGCCGGTGCCTGCCTCGACCTTCTCCGGCTTTACCTCGGTGCCACCAAGTGAGAGGGAGACGAGCGCATCGGAGCCGAGGAGATCGTCACCCCCGAGGAGGAGCGCGTAGATCGCGTCGGCGGTCGACTTCGTGCTGGGCCAGGCCTGGGTCTGGCGTTGTTTCAAGAGCCAGACACGGCAGTCGTCGGCGGTCTTTTGGTCCTGCGCGATTTCGCGGAAGGCCTCGATCATCATGGCTTGCGTCTCGATGGGCGCGCGATACCACCACCAGTGTTGCTCGGTATCGCGCCAGGAACGGCCGAGTTCCTCGTCGTTGACGGAGCGTTCCAGCAAGGAAGCGACGATGGCGGCCGGGGTTTCCTGATCGCCGAAACGCTTCAGGCCGAGGGCGATGTGGGCTTGGGAAAGGCGCGGTAGACTGGGCCATTCTTTCTTCGCGAGTTTGCGGAAGAAATCGATCGCCGGCTGGTGTTCTCCCGCGACGGGACGGCGCTCGAGGAAGAAGCTGCGGGCGTAGAGGTAGAGCGCCTCGGTGCTGCCGAATCGCTCGACTTTGTCGCGGAGGCATTCCTGATGGCGTTCGGTAATCCACGCATCGAGTCGGTCGAGGGCGCGGAGGGCGAGATTGTCGTCGATCGCGACACCGAGATTCCCGAGACGTCCGAAGCCGCTCACGAGGTAGAGGGTGATGAACTCGTTCTCCCGTCCGCCGGGGAACCAGGGCCAGGCGCCGTTGTCAATCTGCATCGCTTCGAGTTTGGCGAGGGTCGCTTTGGTCTCACTTTCGAGGCGGTTCGCTTCGAAGAGAATCCCGACGTTCTTCCGCGCCTGAGTCTCATCCTTTGCGTCGCGCAGCCAGGGCGTTTCCTCGATGAGGACGCTCTTAAGCTCTTCGTTCTTCAGGAGCGGGCTGTCGAGAGCCTCGGGCTGGGCTTCGCGCCAGAGATCGAAGACGCGGCGGATCTTGGGATTCGAGTTGGCGATGTGCCGGGCAAGGGCGTTCGCGTAGAGGCGGTTGAAGACCTGCTCGGCGCACTCGTGCGGATACTCCATCAGGTAGGGGAGCGACTGCACCGCATACCAGGCTGGCTGAGACACGACCTGGGCGGTGAGCGACTGATGCTGGAGCGTGTCCGATTGGGCGCTGTCGAGCAACTTGGGCAGGGTGAAGGTCTTTTCCCCGGCGTCGCGGATCGGCAAGGTGATCGATTCGGTGAGGAGGATCCGTCGGGAGAGCACCGGCAGCCAGCTTTCTTCGCCATCCGAGACGGTGCCGGTCGAGGCCACGGCGCGATACTGGAGGAAGCCCTGGCCATCGGGCACTTGAATCCGCCACGAGTAGGTCCGCGATTCGTTGGCGGGTAGGTCGAGGTCCTGCTCGGGCGAGGTATTGCCGAGAGCGGCATCGGCGCTTTTGAGCGAGGCGGCGTCGGAGAACTCGAGGCGGACCTTTCCTTTGGCGGGGCTGGTGGCTTTGTTAGTGACTTTCACGGTGAACTCGACGAGGTCGCCCTCGCGGAGGAAGCGCGGGGGATTCGGCTGCACCATGAGGTCTTTTGCGGTGACGGTTTCTCCTGTGAGCAATCCGGAGCGGAGTTGGCGATCGTGCGCGAAGCCGAGGAACTTCCAGGTCGTGAGGGCCTCGGGCATGGTGAACTCGAGACGCACCGTGCCACTTTCATCAGCGAGGAGGTGGGGGAAAAAAAAGGCGGTCTCGTCGAGGTTCTTCCGCGCGCCGACCTGGCTCCAGTCGATGGGTGCGCTGGAGGGATCTGGAGTGGCATTTTCGGCGCGTGTTGCGGTCGTCATGGCCCCTCCGGCAGCCGGTGCCGCAGAGGCAGGGGCAGGGGCCTCGGCCGGAGCTGGAGCAGCGAAGGCGTCGGCCACCATCGCTCTCCCGGCGGATCGATCGATCGTGTGACTGAGTCCCCCCCTCTTGCTCATCGCTGAGTAGCGCCGATTCGTTTCCCAAAGCAAACCCGGGAAGTGCCGCCATTCGGGAGTGCCTCCTTCATCATCGAAGCGCCACTGAGCGACCGACCGGAAGTCGGGGTTCCACACGTTCTGAAACTGGCTGTAGCGGCGCGAGTAATCGAAATAGAAGGCAAAAAGACCTCCCGACCAGTCATGCGGCAGAAAGGCGTCGAGCGAGGCATCATACATCGCCGCGACCATCTCGACGGGCTCGTCCTTCGCAGCGCCCTCGACGACGAGGGTCCACGTTTCCTTGGCCCCGGGTTCGAGTTTGTCGCGCATGCGCTCCCAGCGCAGCGAATACTCCTTGTTCTTCCAAGGCACCGAGACGTTCCGGCTCGTGAGGTGGGCCCGGTTCTCGCGGATCTGGGTGATACGCAGGGTGAAGCCGCCTCGCTCCTTTTCAGTCACGGGAAAGGAGATCGTCTGCTGGGTGCGACCGGGTTCAGTCCAGAATCGTTTCACGATTTGGTCGCGATGCTCGATTTCAATGAAGGCGCGTCCCGTTTCGTAGCCCGTGCCCCAGATGGCTTCGAGGGATTCTCCCGGCTCGAGGGTCCAGTTTTCAGCGGCGAAATGATGGGGAATGCGGATGGGGAAGGTCTTTGAGGTCGGATCGACGACGCGGATCGGGAGCAGGGCGGTGACGGCGCGTCCGAAGCGGTCTTTCGTCTCGAGCACGGCGCGGTATTCGCCCGCGCCGAGTTTGACTTCGAGTTTGGCCTCACCGTTTTCGTCGGATTGGAATTCGTCGCTCTGCACCACCTCGCCGAGCGGCCATTGATTCGGGTCGGAGAGGTCGGGTTCCGTTTCTGCCTTGGTGCGGGGCTGCCAACTCCGGCCCTCGAGGCGGGGACGGTGGGTTTTCTCCGGTGCTCGAAGTCGGTGCACGGTCACGGTGCCGTTCGCGGCGAGGACTTCACCGTCGAGCGTCGTCGTGTGGATCTTCACGGTCACGGGTTTGGCGACGGTCTGCCAAGCCTCCGTCGAGAGCTCCGCCTTCAACGCGGTGTAGCCGACGCTGACACCTCTCGAGCCGGACCGCGTTTCACCCGCGGTGTCAGTGACGTCGGCATGGACGGTGTAGACAAAGGATGGCTCGGCCTTCTCGTCGACGCTCAAATCCGGCTCGGCGGTGAAACGCATCTCAAATCCGCCATCGACGCCGGTTTTCGCGACGCCGTTGGCGATCTCTTTCGCCCCTTGGTCGGTCGGCGGAAAAAACCAGCCGCACCAGCGAAGCCAATCGGGCCAGCGGGCCTCGCGGGTAACGCGCCAACGGACCTCCGCGCCGTCGATCGCCGCACCGGCGTAAGACTCCGCCTTGCCGGCGAGGACCACGAATTCCCCAAGCTTGGCCGCTTCTTTCGGCGCTTCGAGGGTGACCTGGAATTTGGGACGCTTGTATTCCTCCATCGAGATGGAGGCGGACCCGTGAATGCCTTCCTCGATCGTCATGCTTCCGGTGACGCGTCCTTTGGGCGCGGTGAAAGCCCCGCTGAAGCCGCCGCGTTCGTTGGTCGTCACCTCGACGGCTTCAACCTCTTCGCCGTTCATGTCGCGAAGGCGGATCGTGAGGGTTTTGTTAGGCAAGGTGTGGTAGTCGTTTTTCTCCGTGTCGGCGTGGGAATGGATGCCCTTGAAGCGGATCGTCTGGCCGGGACGGTAGATCGAACGATCTGTGAAGAGGTAGGTCTTGATGGGATCGAGTTCACGTTGACTTTGCCAGAGGTGCATCTGGGCGCTGGCGACGGCGGTCTCGCCGTGTTTCACGAAGAAAAGGGTGGCGCGGTTCTTCGCCTTCTCCTCAAAGAAACCCATCGCATCGGTCTTCTTGTTGATGGCCTCGCGCTTCCAGTGTCCGTTATCGTCGGCATTCCAAACCTCGACGGTCGCTCCGGCGATCGGTTCGCCGCTCAGGGCATCGAGGACAAACCCCTCGGCTCCTTCGGGCGCCTGACGCGTGATGAGGGCGAGCGGCGAGACCCAGAGGGTCGTGGCCGAGACCTGATTGTCTTCGGTCGAGAAATCGGCCGAGGCGCTGGCGAGGAGCGCATAAAAGCCCGGCTTTTGATCGGCCGCAGCGGGGACCATTACTTGGCGCTGGCGGTAGTCCGAGGTCTTTTCGAGGGCGCTCGTCCAAGTCGCGACCGGAGTGGCTTTCACGAGGGCTTGAAGAGCTTCGTAATCGAGATTCTCGGGCGTCTCCCACCGTTTTTCGGAGAGGGTCCACTCGCGGGGGACGAGGCGGAAGTGGACGGCTTCGATGTTGCGGTAGGTGAGCTCGATCTCCGGACCCGAGGCGTTCCACACCTGTTCGGTTCCGATCCGGAGTTCGCGCGCTTCGATGCGGTTCACGAGATTGCGGCAGGCGACAGAAAACACGGAATCGGGATGACGCTCCGCTGCGGTCGAAGCGAGGCGACGGGCCTCGGCGAATTCTTCGGCCACCATGAGCCGCTTCGCGAGCGCGGCAGCCACGGCGACGCCGGACTCCTCGGCGGCATGCGCTTCGAGCAGGGCGGCCAGTTGCTCGCGGGCGCGGGCGTCGGCTTGGTCTCCGGTCGCTTCGCCGGCGGCCCATTCGATGCGGTCGAGATCGATGAGGGCCCGCGCCGAAGCGTCGGCGTCGTTCGCGTGAAAACGCAGGAGGTCCTGGTAAAGCGTGATCGCACGCAGCTTGGGCGAGGCGGTGTCGGTAGACTCCGGTTTCCAGGCGAGGAATTCCGTCATCGTGCCGAGGGCGGGTGATTCGGCGTTGAACGCGAAGGCATCTTGCGGGGCGGCTCCGGCCTGCTCGGCGGCGGTGTAAAAGGTCAGCGCTTCGTGGGCGAGGAAGTCGTAGAGGGTCGGGCGGAACCGGTCGGGCACGTTGCCCTTTTCCAGCAAGGCATCGTAATCGGCGATGGGGATCTTCCGGAGAATCTCCGCGTTTTCGAGGGCCGCCCGGTAGCGCGCATCGATCTCGATGAAGAGTCGTGGCAGATCCCAGGTCTGGAAATCCTCGCCCGGCGCTTCGGTCGTGGTGGTGCGCTGGAGAATGCGCCAGCGATTCTGCTCGAAGTAATTCCAGTAGGCGCCGGCGAGGAGCGTCTTCAGGACGGGCGCGATTTCTGCAGGGGCGTTGGCGAGGGCGGCTTCATAGCGGCGGATCGGTTCCTCCGGCTGATGCCCCTGGATCTGTGACTCGGCCGTGATCCGATAGGCGACCGCCTTGGCGACTTCGGCCCAGGCTTTCTCGGTCTTCGCGGCGGCTTCGATCGTTGAGAGGACCTCGATGGCCGATTGGGGAAGGGCCTTGTTGAAGTGCTCTTCCACCTGCTTCCATTCGGCATCGCGCGGGGCGGCGGGGGAGGTCATCGGGGAAAGGGCGAGAATCAGGGCGAGGCAGGCGGGGGCAAGACGGGGCAGACTCATACACCACCTTAAACGGATGAAGCCCGGGAACGAAGTCAGAAAATTGTAAAGAATGAAAGTCGAAACCACCTTCTCTAAAACACCCGCAGTTCCTCCGGCGCCTTTTCAATGCCACCGAGGAGTGCCGCAAGAATAGAGAAGGAGATGCGGGTGGAAGAGGCCATGATGGCATTGGGATCAATCCAAGCTCTTTGCTCCTCGACGGAATTCCCCCGGTGTCATCCCGAAACGCTCGCGGTAGGCGGTCTGCAGGTAGTGTGCGTGGGTGAATCCGGTTTGCTCGGCGATGAGGTCGATGGTCAGATCAGACGCACGGAGGAGGCGGTTCACCTCGCGGAAACGGACGCGGAGAAGTTCGTCCTTCGGGGCGCGGCCGAGGGCGGCTTTCATGCGCCGTTCGAGGGTGCTGCGCGAGACCCCGAGTTCGTCACAGAGTTCGGCGACGCTGAGCCCCGCGAAGGCCCGCTCGCGAATAAGACGCGCGGCTCGCAGCACCACGGGATCCTCGATCACGAATTCATCCGACGAGGCACGCACTTCGATGCCTTTCGGCGGCACCAGGATGGGGCGGTCATCTCCCTTCTCCCCGCGCATGAGTTGGTCGAGGCGTTCCGCTGCCTTCCACCCGACGGTGTGGCCGTCGAAACGCACGCTCGTCAGGGCGGGGGAGGCGAATTCGCAGAGCGTCTCCTCGTTCTCGCAACCCACGACGGCGACTTCCTCGGGCACGGCGATGGCGGAGCGGCGGCAGGCATCGAGGAGCCTTACCGCGAGCTGATCGTTGGTGGCGAAGATGCCGACAGGTTTCGGCAGCGACTCAAGCCAGTGCATGAGCCGCTTCTGGTGCGATTCCCAGTCGCGCGGGGTCGATTCTCCCTGAGCCGGGAGGAGGACGCAGTCCGCGCCCGCCTGCTTCACCCGATCGACGAATTTACTGACCCTCTCCCGGAAAAATTCTTCCGTATCGAGGGTGTAGGCGGCGAAGCGGCGGTAGCCGCGATTCAGGAAATGTTCGGCCACGGCTTGGCCGATGAGGGCGTTGTCCATCCCGATGAAGGGGAGTCCTGGTGTGTGTTTGGTCGAACGCAATTCCACCGTCGGAACTCCTGCGGCGCGAATCGCGCGGGCCATCTCCACGCTTTGTGTCCTCGTCAGGATACCATCTCCATCCCAACCGGCGAGCCACGGCGGCACGGAGGACTCGAAGGCGCGCAACTCGAGGAAGGTCGACCAGGTCCCGTGGCTCTGGAGGTAACGGCTTACCCCGGAGAGCAGGTCGCGGGTGTAGCTGCGGGTCGTCTCGACGAGGATCGCGACCCGTTTCACGGGGTTGGAGGAGGGGTGTCTCATCATGACGAAAAACCTGATGTTTTCTGAAGAATAAGGGCAGTGACTTTCCTGTCAAACCCGCTATCCTCGAAACCATGTCAGAATTTATTGGAAAAGCCCTCATTGTCGTCGGTGACGCCACCGAGACCGTCGACACCCTCTATCCTTTCTACCGTCTCCAGGAGGCGAAGATCCAACCCGTCGTCATCGCGCCGGAGAAGCGGCTCTACCAGATGGTGATGCACGAAGTGCGTCCCGGCTGGACGATCACCCGCGAGTGGGAGGGTTACCAGATCAAGGCCGACCTCGCCTTCTCCGAAGTGAATCCCGAGGAGTATCTCGGCATCCTTTTTTCGGGGGGACGTGCCCCCGAATACATTCGCGAGGACGAAGACCTCATCCGCATGACGCAGTGGTTCTTCGATCAGAACAAGCCTTGTGCCAGCGTCTGTCACGGAGTCGAGATTCCGGCACGGGCCGACCGCGTTCGCGGGCGCCGTATGGCCACGGTGGCGAAGTGCAAGTTCGATCTCGAGATCTGCGGTGGCATCTATGTGAATGAGCCCTGTGTCATCGACGGCAATCTCGTCTCCGGCCGCACCTTCCACGACAACGGTCACTACGTGGGACCGTGGATCAAGATGCTCGAGGAAGAAGCCGCAAAACGGTCCTGACAAGCCGCCCAAAAGAAACCACCCACCGATCCCATGAATCGACGCGACGCCTGCCGGCTGATCGGCTCCACCCTGCTCGTTCCCTCCGCGATCCGTGCGGCTGAGACGGCGGGACTCAACTTCCGTTACGTGCTCTCTTCGGCGATGTATGGCGACATGCCCGTCGACACCGTGCTCGGCGAGGTAAAGAACGCGGGCGCCGAATCCGTCGACATCTGGCGCAAGGGCCACGCCACCCAGCGCGAGCAGATCACGGAGATGGGCGATGAGGCGTTCCAGGCGCTTTTGAAAAAGCACGGGGTGCCGATGTCGGTCTCGACCTGTTATCCGCTCGGTCCCTTCAAGCAGGACGACGAGATGCGCTGGGTGAAAAAGAACGGTGGCGTCATGACCGTCTGCGGTTCTGGCAAGATGGGAGACGCCGATGTCTCTGGCGCCGAGGCCAAGGCCCAGGTGACTGCCTTCTTCGAAAAGCTGAAGCCGCATTACGAACTCGCGGAGGAACTCGGCGTGACCATGGCGATCGAGAACCACAAGAGCTCGATGCTTTCGTCGCCCGATTCGATCCGCTACTTTGTCGATCTGAATCCCTCCAAGGCTGTCGGCATCGCCTTCGCCCCGCACCATCTCCATGACGCGGTCGATCAGATCCCTGCGCTGGTTCGCCACTGTGGGAAGGAGAACCTGCCCTTCTTCTACTTCCAGGAGTATCATCCCTCCTCAAAGCAGCAGATGCCAAAGGAGGAGGAGCTGAAGCAGCTCCCGGGATTCGGTTCGCTCGACTATGTGCCGATCGTCGCTGCGCTGAAGGAAATCGGTTTCTCCGGCCTCGGCGAGATCTTCATGCACCCGACGCCGCGCGGTGTTCCAGTATTGCCGACGGCCGGAGCGATCACCGAGAAGATCAATGAGTCGCGGGCTTACCTTCAAGAGTGTCTGGCCAAGTCATGAAGAGGGTCTGGTCAAACTTGCTGGGTTTGGCAATCGCCTTTGCGGGATCCGTTGACGCGGCCCCCCACGTCGTCGGTTACGAGCGTTTCCACGCGGGAAAACCATCGGCCGAAGGAGGCGCGGTTCTCTTTTCCGAACTCGGCTGCGCGAATTGCCACGGCGGCTCAGGCGTGGTTGTGCCGAGGAAAGGGCCGAATCTGATGGACCTCTCGAAACGTGTCGATCGCGACTGGCTCGCCGCCTTTATGCGGGATCCTGAAGCGGGCCGCAAGGGCTCGAACATGCCTCGCATGGTCCATGGTCTCGCCGACCCTGACATGGACGCCATTCTTTCCTATCTCGGGACCCTCGGGAAGAATGCGAACCTGAAGGTGCCGAAGCACGCCAACGCCGAGCGCGGCAGCGCGATCTATCACGAGAAAGGCTGTGTGGCCTGTCACGCGCCGACACCGGATTTCCATCCGCCTCATGCTCCGGCCGACTTGAAGGTCTCGCCGCTCGCGATCGCGCATCCGGATTTCAGCAAGAAGACCAGCTTCGCGGCCTTGATGGCTTTTCTCGATTCCCCCTCGACTTGGCGTCCCGATGGCCGCATGCCACATGTCGCGCTCGAAGGACAGGATTCCGCCGACCTTGCCGCGCATCTCCTCGACTTCCAGGACTCGGACCCTGGCAATGCCAAAAAACTCAAGCCTTGGCCGAAGGCGACGCCCGACGCGGTGGCGAAAGGGAAGGAACTTGTCGCGAAACTGAACTGCGCCGCCTGCCATTCGCTCGGCGAGCTGAAGCCCAGTCCGCTTCTCGCGATTCCAGCGGCGGTAGAATCCCCGCATGCCTGTCTTTCAAACGAGCCGATTCCGGGTCTGCCTCATTACGACCTGACCGAAGCACAACGTGATTCCTTGCTCGCGTTCCTCGCCGGTGAGCGCGCGAAGGACGATCCTGACGGCAAGCTCACCCTCGCGGCGATGAACTGCTACGCCTGCCACGATCGCGATGGCATCGGTGGTCCGACCCAGGAGACAAATCCCTTCTTCGTCGGCGACGAGGCTCTTGGCGACTCGGGTCGGCTGGCGCCTCCGCTGACCGGGATCGGTCATAAATTGCAGCAACCTTGGCTCGAAGGGGTTTTCACCGGGGCCGAGGGCAGCCGCGTGCGATCCTATGTGAAAACCCGCATGCCGAATTACCCGGCCCATGCCAAAGCGCTCGCCGCGTGGCTTGCGAAGATCGACGCGGAAGCGGAAGCCAAGCCCCTCGTCGAACATCCCGAGGATCTCGAGTCCGGGCGCAAGCTCCTCGGCATCGTCGGTGGCACGAATTGCATCACCTGCCACACTTGGGGTGAACAACGTTCGCTCGGCATCCAGGCGCTCGACCTGAGTTCGCTCGACCAAAGACTTCGTCCCGAATGGTTCCGCAGTTATCTCCTGAATCCGGCCGGATACCGGCCCGGCACCCTCATGCCGCCGCTTTGGCCGGGAGGTCAGGCGACGGTCAGGGATGTCTTGGGGGGCGACACTGAACGGCAGATCGCGGCGATCTGGTCCTTCATCGGCAAAGGCGAGGGACTGCCCGAAGGCTTTCCCGACCGCACCTCAGGACTCTACGAACTCGTTCCGAGCGATCGTCCGATCCTTCAACGCACCTTCTTCGAGGGCACCGGTACGAAGGCGATTCTCGTCGGATTCCCTGGCGGGATCAATCTCGCCTACGACGGCAGCGGCGCGCGGCCGGCGGTGGTCTGGCGCGGTGCCTTCTTCGATGCCTACCAGACTTGGTATTCGCGTCATGCTCCCTACGAAAAGCCTCTCGGTGATGCGGTCGTCGCCCTGCCCGAAACCGGAGCCGAGACGGGGCGTCGTTTCCGTGGTTATCGCCTCGATGCGATGGGCAATCCGACCTTCCTTTTTGATGAGGGTAAGCGCGCGGTCGAAGAAGCCTACTCCGTCGCCGACGGGAAACTCGGTCGCCGTTTCTCCTGGACCGAGGGAACCGCCCCCGCCGTGACCCATCCGGAAGGGGTTGCGGTTCAGACGAAAGCGGAGGGCATGACCCTGACATTTATCTATTCTTGGAAATGAGCGAGCATCGGAAAGAGGGTTTCGGACGGCTGAAAGTGGCATGGGCATCCTGCCCATGCATCGAGGCGTTGCGACCGCAGGCCGGTGACGTGACGTCAGCTCTCCGGCGTCCAGTCCGCCGAAAGCATGGGCAAGATGCCCATGCCACCATCCTCGGGATCGCGTTACTGGTTTTGTTTTCTACAGTCCTCCATGCGGAATCACCAGCCTACGAAGTCATCGAGATCCTCACGGCCAGTTCGCCGAGCGATTCGCGTTCGAAGGAATGGAAGCCCGGCGACGGCATCAGTCTCGAGGTGAGTGGATTCGAGTGGATCGGTCCCGACCGCCTCGCCGTTTCGATCCGGAAAGGCGAAGTCTGGTTTCTTGACGGCGTTCTCGGGAAAAATCCCGGAGAGATCCGGTATCAGCGTTTCGCCACGGGCTTGCATGAACCGCTCGGACTGCTTCGCGATGGCAAGGACCTCCTCGTCGCCCAGCGCGCCGAGATCACGCGGCTGCGCGACACGAATGGCGACGATGTTGCCGATGAATACCTCACCGAAGCCGATGGATGGGGCGTGACGGGGAATTACCACGAGTATGTCTACGGTCCCGAGCAGGACGGGAAGGGGAACCGCTGGGTGACCCTCAATCTCGGCATGGGCGATCTTGCGGATAACACCAAAGGCTGGAAGGGCTGGGGAGGCATCATCGGAAAGAACGGACGTTTCGAACCCAAGTCGCTCGGGATGCGATCACCCTGCGGATTGGGGGCGAATCTCGAGGGCGACATGTTTTTCTCCGACCAGCAGGGCACCTGGATCCCCGCGACCCCGGTCCATCACTTGCGCCCCGGCGTCTTTTACGGCAATCAGGAATCGATCGAATCCCTGAAGTCACCGGAGGCGCCTTTCCAGATGCCGGTGATCCCCAAGCCGAACCAGCCCTATCCGATGGCGCTCGCGGAAGCGCCGGAGTTCGTTCCCCCCGTGGTCTGGCTGCCTTACAACAAGATGGGACGCAGCGCCACGGACATCCAGGTGATCGATCAGGGAGGGAAGTTCGGTCCCTTCGACGGGCAGTTGCTGGTCGGTGAATTCACGAACGCGGCGGTGAACCGGGTCTTCCTTGAAAAGGTCGGTGGTGAATACCAAGGGGCGTGTTTCCCTTTTCTCAGCGGTTTTCCTGCGGCGGTGGTGCGGCTCTGTTTCGCGCCGGATGGCTCGCTCTTCGTCGGCATGACGAATCGCGGGTGGTCTTCGCTGGGGAATCGTTCTTACGGACTTTCGCGGGTGCGACTGGCGGGCGCGGTTTCGTTTGCGATCCGCGAGATGCGGGCGAAGCCGGATGGCTTCGAGCTCCTCTTTAGCGAGCCGGTCGATCCGGCCTCAGTTGCAGGAGCCTTTGCAATGAGTTCGTTCACGTATCAATACTCGTCCGCCTACGGAGGCGAGGAAATGGAGACGACGGAGTTGAAGGTGGTCTCGGCGAAGCCGTCGGGCGATGGGATGAATGTCAGGCTGGTGATCGACGGATTGAAGCCGCTCTATGTTCATGAACTGCGAACGACAGGCTTGAAATCGGCCTCTGGCCGGGCGCTCGATCATCCCAACGCGTGGTACACGCTCAACCGGATACCGGAGTGAGGACAGGGCTAGCCGGGCGACAGGAATTTCGCCCCTCCTTGGCCCCGATGGATGGGCTCAAGGAGGGCGGACATTCCTGTCCGCCATCGTGGCTGTTCTTGGCGATCTTGCTGGTGGTGGTTTTGTCAGGCCACTCCGCCGATCGGCCCAACATCGTCTACCTCATCTCCGATGACCAGAGCTGGTCGGACTACGGGTTCATGGGCAACGAGTCTGTGCACACGCCTAATCTCGACCGCCTCGCCGCGCAATCGGCCCGTTTTCCGAACGGTTACCTCACCACGAGCGTTTGCCGTCCTTCGCTCGTCACGTTAATGACCGGGCTCTATCCGCACCAGCACCTCGTCCACTTCAATCACGGTCCTCCCGGAAACGCGGCCTTCAATCGCATCGCCACGGCAAAGGAATATGTCGAGACCCGCTCCGCGGAGTTCGACCTGATCCGGCGGGTCCCGACCTTGCCGCGCCTCCTCGCCGAGGTCGGCTATCGCAGCCTCCAGACCGGTAAGTTCTGGGAAGGGGATTGGCGCAACGGCGGCTTCACCGAGGGCATGACCACCTTTACCGGTCCTCCCGCCTCACAGACCTACGGAGGTGGCCGCAAACTGCCGGGTGGCGAGATCGTCGCTCATGGCAACGGCGATCACGGTCTCGCGATCGGTCGCGAGACGATGGAGCCGATCGAGACGTTCATCCGCGACAGCGAATCCGCGAAAACGCCCTGGTTCGTCTGGTACGCCCCCTATCTCCCGCATCAGCCCCACGACTCGCCGGAGCGCTACTACGAGATCGCGAGAGAGCGGCCCGGAGTCGAGCCGCACGAACTTCCCTACTATGCCGCGATCGCCCAGTTCGACGAAACGGTGGGTCGGTTGATTGACTTCGTGGAGAAGAACAGCAATCCGGCGAACACGATTTTCGTTTTTGTCGCCGACAACGGGTGGAGTCCGTCGACGACGCCCGAGGAGTCGCGTCCCGAGGAGTTCGCCCATACGAAGACGAGCAAACGAGCTCCCTTCGACGAAGGTGTCCGGAGCCCCATCCTGATCCGTTGGGACGGCAAGGTGGCTCCCGCAACCCATCCTCAACTCGTGAGTAGCATCGACATCGTACCAACCCTGCTCAAGGCCGCGGGACTTCCGGAGTCGGCCGGTGCCGGCATGCCCGGTGCGGATCTGTTGGGCGACCTCGACCCGGACCGCGCCGTCTTTGGCGAGATCTACCCCGGCGACGCGGAGTCGCTCGGTCACCCGGAACGAGAGATTGCTTATCGCTGGGTGAGGAAGGGCGACTACAAGCTGATCGTGCCGCACGGGGCGAAACCGTGGGGGGATTACCTGAAAGCCGAGGCCCTCTTCGACGTCAGCCGAGATCCGGGCGAGTCGAGGGACGTTTCCAGGGAAGCCGGATCTCCGGAGACGGTTGCTGTATTGCGGGGACTGCTGGATCAATGGTGGAAACCTTGATCAAATCGTGATCCGTCGGTCTCTTGCGCCGATCTTCCAGGCCTCGCCGGTAATCGCTCCGTCGCGGATGAGGCGTGCTTCCTGATGCAGGGCCACCGTCGGGCAGACGTGTTTGGGGATGCCGACCAGTTCCGTGCCAATGGGCCAGGCTGAGGGATCGGCCACGCCGAGGACGAGATGCTCCTCGCTTTGAGAAAGGAATTCCGCGTCGGGAATGGCGGGAAAGGCAACGCGGCGGGTGATGGGATTCTCCGCCGCGACGGCCTTGTGTCCGAGGTCGAGGCAGATTCGGCCGCCTCCGGGATGGGAAATGACGCGCGTCAGAAGGAAAGCGGCTGCCTCGAAGGGCAGGTCGGTGTAGTTCGGCCCGTAGCCGCAGTCCCAGAGCACGGTGGTGCCGGGTGAGCAGTGGCGCGGGCGGGCCTCGGAGAGGGCGCGGGCAGCGTGCAGGCCGAAGGTGGGCGAGCCGCCCGCGACGAGGAGAGGGACGGGGCCGACTTCGCTCTCGATTGCGCCGAGGGTTTCCTCGACAATGGCCATGGCGGCCTCGAATTGCTCGGTGCGGGCCTCGAGGGAGGCATCGTGGATGTGACCGTCGTAGGCGTGCAGTCCCGCGAAACGCAGGGCGGGATTCGCGACGATGGCACGCACGAGGGCGACCACACCGGGTCCGGGAGCGATGCCGGTGCGGTGCATGCCGCAGTCGAGGTCGACGAAAAGAGGGACCGGCCCATGACCGGTCCTGACAAAGGCACCAAGTGCCTCCTCGCAATCGACGAGGCAGGAGAACTGCGTCTCCGGGTAGGCGTCGATGAGCTGGAAGAGACGCGTCACGTTTGGCCCGACGAGGGGGTAGGAGATAAGCACATCGTTCATGCCCGACTGCGCGGAGAGCTCGGCCTCGGCGATGGTCGCGGCCTTGACATGGCGGATGCCGAGTCCGTGCTGGAGCTCGAGGATCTCGCCGCACTTGTGGGTCTTGATGTGGGGACGCAGCTTCGAGGCGTCGCCGCCAACGATGCGGAGCATCAGATCGAAATTCCGCCGGATCGCGTCGACGTCGAAGAGCAGGGCGGGGGAGGGAACGGATTCGAGATTGGCGATGCGGTTCATCGGGCGTCAGTCCTTCAGTTCGATGATGATCTCGATCTCCACGGGGATGTTGCCCGGGAGGGTGTTCGCGGCGAGTGCGCTACGCGCCCCGATGCCATCTTCTCCGAAGACTTCGGCGAAGAGATTCGAGAAGCCGTTGATCACCTGAGGCTGCTGGGTGAAGTCGGCGGTGCAATTGACGAGGGCAAGGGTCTTGATGAGCCGGGAGACGCGGTCGAGCGATCCGAGTTCGCGCTTCATCGTCGCGAGGAGGGAGAGCCCCACCTTTCGCGCTGCTTCCTGACCCTGTTCGAGGGTGAGATCGGCTCCGACACGGCCCGTCTCGTAGGTCTCGCCATCGACGCAGGGACCGTGACCCGAAAGCCAGGCGAGCTTGCCGACGATGACGAGCGGTTTGTAAACGCCGCCCGGCTTAGGGGCGGGAGGAAGGACGATGCCGAGTTCGGCGAGACGGGCTTCGGGAGACATTTCGGATGGAGTGGTGGAGTATTGGAGTCGTGGAGTATTGGAGTGGTGGAGTATTGGAGTGGTGGAGTATTGGAGTGGTGGAGTATTTGAGTGGTGG
>DGXY01000103.1:45315-53501 GCA_002396885.1 Akkermansiaceae bacterium UBA5020 | reverse complement strand
GTGGTGGAGTATTTGAGTGGTGGAGGAATCATGACGCCACCCCTCCAAAACTCCACCACTCCTTTTGGCGCGTCAGCGCCCTCGGCCGCTCTTCACACCAGCACCAACCCTTCGGTCAGGACCGGCTGGTGGGGGAGGGCGTCCCAGGCCTTCTTGAACCGAGTCGCGGTATCCGCGAAGAGGGGTGAGACCTCGAAGGCGAAGGGCGGGAGACCGGTTTCGTCGGTCTTGAGCTCGATTCCGGCGGCCTGGGCCCAGCGGGCGAATTGGCGGAGCTGGTCGTCGCGGCAGGTGCGTGGCGAATCGACGCCCTCGGCGTTTTTCACAGGAGAGAAATCGTCCGCCCGCTCGGTCTCGATGATGACGGGATTCTGCGCGAAGGGCAGGGCATCGAAGACGAACATCTCGAACTTATAGCCGTTCGCCGAACTCGGTTCGTGACGCTCCCCGGCGGCGTCGATGTAGGGCACCTTCTTGTGGGCGAGGTGGAAGGGAAGGCGGGCGCTCTCGTCGCCGCCGCTGCCGAGACGGTCGATGAAGTCGCGGTTGAAAATGTGGATCGCGATGCTGCCGGCGCGGAAGCGGAGTTCCCCATCGGGAGCGGTCGCGTTCGTGAGAGCTTCGGGCAGGTCGCTGTATTCCACGACCAGTGCCTGGCCGTCCTTCTGGCAGAAGACGCCGACCTTTTCACCGGCGTAGGCCTTCGGCACCATCTTCGAGGAGAGATCGGACTCGTGCATGAGGTGGAATCCGATGAAGGTGGGATCGAGGCAGCGCACGAGGGGATTGTCGACCTGGAAATAGCTGATCGTATCGACGCCATCGGCCTCCATCTGCCGGACCGCACCGGACCGCACGAGAGCGCGCAAGGCTCCGCCGTGGCCATCGGGACTCAGGGCGATCTCACCCTTCTCCGCCATGAGGATTTTCCCCTCGGCGTCGACCGCGGGCATGAAACCTTGGGAGAAGAAGTGAACGCGCTCTTTTTTCAGACCGAAATAATCATTTCGCTCGAAGAAGGAAACGGTCTCTTCGTGATTGAGGACCGAGGTCATGAGATACCAGGAAACGGGACGACCGTAGATCCGGCTGGCGGCGAGGATCTTTTCGGCAAAGACCTGGAAGAGGGATTTGCTCAAAACCGGGGTGACGCCGTAGGTGCCCTTCGGTCCATCAAAGCCGAGGCGTGTGCCTTGGCCTCCGGCGACGGTGAAAGCAGCAACGCGTCCGGTGCGGAGGGCGGCTTCTCCCTTCAAAACGGCCTCACGCCAGAGGCTGGCATTGGCGTCCTCGCGATGGCCGGGCAGGGGAAGGTAATCGGCGGGTTCGAGGCCTTCGAGGAGGGAATCGTCCTTCGCACCACCTCCCTTGACGAGGGATTTGTGGAGCGAAGCGACCTCGGCGAGGTCGATGGCCCCGGCCTGCTCGAGGAGGGCCTGCTGTTCGGTGGCGGAAAGGGAGTCGAAATGGGCGAAGACGTGGCCCTGTCCGTGGGCTTCGTAGTGGGAGCGGAGATCGGTCATGGATGTAGGAAAAGAAACGGCTCCCCTTGGCATTTCGCAAGGAGAGTGATTGCGAACTTCTCGTCGCACCGGGTGCCTTTCACGCTCTTCCCAGCTCGCGCGAACGGTCCGCCGCGGCGGCGACGGCGCCTTGCACGATCGCTTCGAAGTCCTTGCTCCGGAAATACTGGAGCGCTGCAAAAGTCGTGCCATTGGGGCTCGTGACGTTCTCGCGCAGGGTCGCGGGGTTTTCACCGGTGCCGAGGACGAGTTCGGCGGACCCGGCGGCAGTGTGGACGGCGAGATCGCGGGCGATTTCAGGGGTGAGCCCTTGGGCGATGCCTTCGGCGATCATTGCTTCGAGCATGAAAAAGAAGTAAGCCGGTCCGCTCCCGCTCACGGCGGTGACGGCGTCGAGGTCGTCTTCGGCGACGCGGCAGACATAGCCGACGGCGCCGAGAAGGGATTCAGTGAGGGCCGCGTCCGCCTCGGTCGCTGAAGAGCCAAGGGCATAAGCCGAGGCCCCTTTGCCAACCAGGGCGGGCGTATTCGGCATGACGCGGACGACCCGGTGGCGCCCGCCGCTGCCTGATTCGATCGCGGCGATGCGGATCCCGGCAGCGATGGAGATGAGGAGGCGGTCGTTGCTTTCCCCGAGTTCGGCGAGCATCCCGGCGAAGCCCTGCGGTTTTGTGCAAAGGAGCACCACTTCGGACGCCGCGACGACGGAGGCATTGTCGGGCGCGACCGCGACGCCGAGTTCGGCGGCCATGGCGGCGGAGGCCGATTCGTAGGTGTCGTAGACCGTCACCTCGTCGGCGCGGCAAAGACCCGTGTTGATGATTCCCCCGACGAGGGCTCTTCCCATCTTGCCACAACCGATCACACCAAGTTTCATGGCGGTATCTTTAACCCCATTTTGCCGGGGGAAAGGGGGAAAAATTTCGTTGCGGGGAACCATTGGCGGCGGCTAGGTTGGGTTGATTTTCTCCATGTCCGCCCGAGTCTTCCAGAGCGCCGCCGCCTCCGTCCGTATTACCGCGGGCGAGTTCGTGGCTGCCTATCGAGGCATGCTGACGGCACGTCTCTTTGAAGAAAAGGTCTCCGCCCTCTACCGCGGAGGGAAGATTGTGGGTGGTGTCTACGTTGGGCGGGGGCAGGAGGCTTTCAGCTACGCCTTGGGAGGGCAGCTCGAGCGCCGACTCGGCGACGTCTTTTCCGCGCTGATCCGTGATCAGGCGGGCCGCACCGCCTTTGGCGAGCCTCTCCTTGATGCCGCCCGGACTTATCTCGGGAAGGTCACCGGCCCGATGCACGGTCGCGATGGAAACATCCACCGCGGACGCCCCCGTGAGGGAATGCCGGCAATGATCAGCCATCTCGGCACCTCGATCTCGGTCGTGAACGGGATGCTGATGGCCAAACGCTTCCACGGTGAATCCGGCTATGTCGGCGGGGCAACCGCCGGCGACGGGGCCACTTCGACCGGTGCTTTTCATGAAGGGCTCAATCAGGCCGCGGTCGAAAAATTGCCTCTCGTCGTCGCCGTGGCCGACAACCAATTCGCCTATTCGACGCCCACGTCCCGGCAATATGCCTGCGAGGACCTCGTCGATCGGGCCGTCGGCTACGGGATCACCGGGTATTCGATCGACGCGACCGATCTGATGACCTGTCTTGAGACCTTCCGCACCGCGATCGCCCGGGCGCGGGCCGGTGAGGGCCCACAAATGGTCGTGGGAAAACTTCTCCGCCTTTCGGGGCACGGTGAGCATGACGATGCCAGCTACGTGCCCGACGAGGCCCGGGCGGGTCGTTTTGGACGCGATTGCCTCACCCTCGCCCGCGAGCGCATTCTCGCCGACTGTTTTGAAAGCCCCGAGGCGCTCGAAGAGCTCGAGTCAGGGGTCCAGTCCGAAATCGAGTCGATCTTCGCCCAGGTCCAGGGCGAGGAAGCGCCCAACCCGCTTCAGGATGATTGGCGGGCGCTCTCGACCCGCCGACTCGGCGAGGATTGGCATTGAGGCCTTTGATTAGCGTTGATTAGCGGGCAGGTTCGCGCGGCCCTCCCATCGTCACGCTCCGCCACTTCACGGCTTCAGGATCACCTTCAGCAGCCCCTCGGTATTCTTGTGCAGCCGGTGGAACCAGTCGCCGCCCTCCTCGAGTTTGGCGACTGCGGAAAGGAGGGGCTCGACCTTGATTTTGCCCGAGGCGACCGCTTCGACGGCTTCCGCATATTCGCCGGCCGAGGCGCAGCTACCGAAGACGCTCAGCTCGCGGGTGACGAGGAGCTGGAGCGGGAAGGGGACCTCGGCCTTGAGGTTGCCGACGCAGCTGATGCTGCCGCCCTTGCGCACTGATTCGACTGCGATTTTGATGGTGGGTCCGAATCCGACGACCTCGATGGCGTGATCCGCTCCATCGGGATTCCCGACGAGTTCGCGGACCTGAGCCGGCACGGTGTCACTGGAAACGAGGGAGACGTCGGCACCCAGCTCTTTGGCGAGGGCGAGACGCTTTTCATCGATATCGACGGCCACGACGAAACCCGCTCCCTTGGCCTTGAGAGCCTGGATCACGAGCAATCCAATGAGCCCTGCTCCGACGACGACGGCGGAGTCTCCTGGCTTCAGCGGAAGTCGGTTCACCCCGTGGAGAGCGATCGAGACCGGCTCCGCGAAGGCGGCGTGCTCGTAGGAAAGGTCGCCGGGGATCGCGTAGAGGATGTGCTCGGGCACGCGGACGTATTCCGCGAAAGCGCCATGGCGGCGATAATCACCGCAGGAGACGCCGAGGACGTTGCGGTTGGGGCAGAGATTGACTTGGCCGGCGAGGCAGGAGGGGCATTTGCCGCAATAAACGGTCGAGTCGAAGGTGACGCGGTCGCCCACTTTCCATTGCCGCACTGCCGGGCCGACTTTCGCGATTTCGCCCGAGGCCTCGTGCCCCATGATGATGGGGGGGATGCGCCGACCCGAGCTGCCGTCCATGCCGTGGATGTCCGAGCCGCAGATGCCGCAGGCCTTTACCGAGACGAGCACTTCGTTCTCCGCGATTTCGGGCTCGGGAGCATCGCTAAATTCAAACTGGTTGTAGGCCGTGAGGGTGAGGGCTTTCATGGGGGCGAAAAATGGGACTTGAAGGGAACCGTTAAGCGCAAGATGGTGCGTCATCAAACCGAAATCCCCAGACCGAACCCATCCCGCGAGGAAGCCCGTCTTTCGTGGAATCTGCCTGCTCGGAACCGTCCTCTTTCTCTCGCAATGCGAGACGATGGAGACCGGAACCGCCGGAGCGGCGGGCTCGACCACGGTGCAGGGGACGATGTTTTATCCGGATGAAAAGGGCATGACCTACCAGGTGCCGTCCGGAGCCCAAATTATCGGCGCGGGAGGGATCGACTGTGTTTTCATCATTGAAAGCGGTGGCTCCGTGGTGGCTCACACCGGCTCGGGCAATAGCTACCGGGTCAAGAGCGGCGGGCATTTCCGCGGCTTCACCCACCCGGCGACCGACTGCACGATCACCTTCGAGCCCGGGGCCATCATCGAGCAGGAGCAGGTCGGTGTGGGGACGACTTTTGTGGGTTTGTGAGGGTCGGCGCGGGCAGTCAAATCCGACGCATCCGGACGGTGCGCTCCAGACCTTCCCTTCCCGGATAGGCTTTGCCGGGAACGGCGCTGTGCTCGATGAGGAAAAGGCCGGATTCTTCGAACCGGGTCGAAAGCTCTTCGAGGGTGCTGCCATGTGGCGGGCCTCCGCCCGGCTGGTGTTCGGCGTCGTAGGGGTCGAGATAAAAAACACCGAGGAGATGGCCTCCGGGTTTGAGCGCGCCGTGGACTGCCCTGACATAATCCTCGCGCATCGACGGATCGATCGCGCAGAAGCAGGTGTGTTCCCAGACCCAGTCGTAGGTCCCGAGATGGGCGTCATCGAGGGCGAAGAGATCTTCGGCGAGGTAGGACTCCTCGCCCACCTTCGAGAACTCCGCCGCCAAAGCGACCGCCGTGGGGGATAGATCGAGCCCGACGACACTTGTGACGTCCGCGAGAGCGGCGAGGGCGCGCACGTCGTGACCGAGTCCGCAGCCCGGCACGAGGACGTGGCCGCCGATTTGCGACGGATTCGCTCCGATCCATTCGAGCAGGGGCGGAGCGGGGGCTCCCTTGTCCCACGGAGTCGTCTTTTCAAGGTAGAGATTGTCCCAGTTCGGCGAGTGTTCGGAGGGTGGCATGATGGAGAAAACTGTGCTATGGGATGGGATTATTTCCATGAGCAAAGCCAAATCCCTGAGCGAAGAGCAGATTTCGAAGATCCAGTCCTGGGCCGATGCCGGTGACGGCGTGCCCGAAATCCAGAAAAAGCTTCGTGACGAGTTTGAAATCCGCGTCACCTACCTCGAGACCCGTTTCCTCCTCGAAGATCTCAAGATCGAGCTCCTGCCCACGCCCGAGCCCGAGCCGGAGAAAAAGCCCGTCGAGGACGAGGCGGCGGCAGAGGAGGATACCGATGCTCCCGAGGGAGCGGAGACGCAGGTGAAGGTCACCGTCGATCAGGTCCTTCGTCCCGGTGCGATCATCAGCGGCAAGGCCGATTTTGGTGGTGGCAAGACCGCCTCCTGGTGGCTCGATCAGATGGGCCGCCTCGGACTGGATATGGCCGATCCCGAGTTTCGTCCCAGCGAGGAACAGGCCATCTCATTCCAGACCGAGCTGCGCAAGGTGGTCCAGCGGAGCGGCTTCTGAGAAGCTCCGTTCAGGTCTTTGTCAGGACGTCGGATCGAGCCTCAGCACGAGCAGGGAGACGCGCCTGACATCGATCTTCGATTCCGAGGCGACCTCGCGCCCGGCGAGCTTTTCGCGCATTTCCTCCTCGGCCGCGGGCAGTCCGATGAAGAGCGTCGTGTCTGCGGGCAAGGAACCTGTCTCACCGATTCCGGTGACCGGCTCACGCACGTAGTAAAGCAGGCGGAGATGCCGGGTGAAACGGTTGCGGAACTCGTCATTGGCGTAGACAAGGACGCGCGATCCGGGAGGAGCGAGACCGTCAATCTCCGTCGCCGCTTTGCGGAAAAGGTCGCGCTCGCCCTGGAAATCTTGGATTCCAGGCAGCAGGGCGATGCTTCCGGCGGCGATCAGGAGTGCGGTGTGAACAAAGGTGTGGAGGTCGCGCCAGCGGCTAGGGACCCACCACGCAATCGTGCCGACGGCGACGAGACTGGTCAAGAGGAAGGCCACCCGGGTGCCGTCGGGCTGTTCCCCGGCGAGAAAAATCATCACGACCGGCGCCATCAACAGGAGCGCGGTGAGGAAGGCGTTGAACTTACCGGCGAATCTCCCATAGCGAAAACGCGCCGACTCCGGGACCCGGGAAAAAAGCTCGATCGTGACCAAGGCCGCGAGCGGATAGACCGGCATCAGATACCGCGGTACCCCACCGGGAAGCAAACAGATCAGCACGTAGCCGAAGGCGATCGCCAAGAGCCCGCCGGAAAGGACGGCGTCGACGGCGTTGCCCGGATCCAGCCGGATCCGCTTTTTCCAGAGGAATCCGATCGCGAAGAAAAAGGGCACTGTCCACGGAAGGAAACCTCCCGGAATCTTCAGGGGATTCGTGAGAAAGCGATCCCATTCCATCTGCGTGACATCGCCGCGGATGGCGAGTTCCTCGGCCCAGTTTCCGACCGAGGCGTCGCCCCCTCCGACCGCGCGGATGTTGAGAATCACCCACGGCAGGAAGATCCCGGTCATCAGAAGCAGCCCGAGGAAATGGGCTGGATGGAGGAGTGTCCGCATCTGCCGCGCCGCGCGCAGCGTGCCGATCAGGAAGGGAAACCAGAAAAGCAGGTGAATCGGTCCCTTCACGAGACAGCCGAGTCCCAAAAAGAGGTAGGGCAGGGTCCAGACGAGCCAGGGGGAGCGTCCGTCCGTCCAGAGGCGGATCCAGAGGAAACAAGCAATGCCAAAAAGCGCGGTGAACAGCGCCTCGATCTCGATGAGGCGACCTTTTGAGATTAGTGTCAGGGTGGTGAGCAGGGCGAGGGAGACGAGCAGGGCGCGTTCCTTGCCGATTGGCTTGCGAAGCAGGAAAAACGCCGCGAGCGCCAGCGCGAGCATCGAAAGAGCCGAGACGAGGCGAGCGCTCGTTTCCGAATCCGAACCCGTCACGGCGAACATCCCCGCGACCGCCCAGTTGATGAGCGGCGGTTTGTTGGCATAGACCTCGCCAGCGATGCGCGGCACGATCCAGTCACCCGTATCCAGCATGCCCTGCGCCGGGAGGATGCGACGGACCTCCTCCCCGCGCAGCTCGGGATCGCCGAGCGCCGGGAGGTAAATCGCCGCCCACGAGAGGCAGAGGAGGAGGAACGCGATGCGGGAGGACATGCTTCGTAGCTATCCGCCAATCAAGATCGGCTGTCAGCCGAAATCCCACGAAAAGTCGGAAGTCGGAAGTCGGAATACGCGCAGCGGATAGACGGAGCGGAGCGAAGTCAAATCGGAGGTCGGAGGTCCACTAGCCCATCTGACTTCGATTTCTTCCGATTCTCCACTACTCCACTACTCCACTACTCCACTACTCCACTACTCCACTACTCCACTACTCCATCACTCCATCACTCCATCACTCCACCACTCCACCACTCCACTACTCCATCACTCCACCACTCCACCACTCCAC
>DGXY01000103.1:0-45080 GCA_002396885.1 Akkermansiaceae bacterium UBA5020 | reverse complement strand
ACCACTCCACCACTCCACCACTCCCTCGCCGTCACACCCCCCAACCTTCGCGATAGGCTTCGCGGGCCCAGAATGGGTCGGCTGCGGATTGATCGGGCGAGAGCCGTCCCGTTTTGGGATCGACCTGAATCGAGCCGGTCGAGCGATAGGCGATGTTGCCGAGGTGGCAAAGCATCGTGCTGATCTGCGCGTCCCCAATCGTCTGGTGCACTGGCACTCCATCACGCACCGCATCGGCGAAGTTGGTGAAATGCGGTACGTCGCCGGGCGACTCGACGTGTTTCTCCACCTCTTTGCCGGCCTTGTCGTAGACGATCCATCCGGCCGCGCTGTTGAAGTCGAACTTGCCCTCCGATCCGTAGATGGAGACAAAGGGCAGTGCTTCTGGCTTGCGCTGATGGCAGGAGGTCGCCTCCCAGGTGATGCCGACTTTGCCAAAGTCGTAGACCGCGGTGATCGTGTCGGGCGTCTCCTGATCGTCGTCGTAGTGGTAGCGGCCTCCGGTGCAGGAGACGCGTTCGGGATAATCGACGCCCATGGCCCAGCGGGCGATGTCGAGACCATGGGGACCGTTGTTGGCGAGTTCGCCGCCGCCATAGAGCCAATGCCAGTGCCAATTGTAGGGGACGAGGTTGTCCTTGTAGGGCGCGTCCGGCACGGGACCCTGCCACATCAGCCAATCGAGCTCGGCCGGCGGCTGCGTGAGCTTGCCCTTGCCGATTGTCTCGCGGGCACCGGTGTAGTAGGAGCGCGCATACCGCAGCTCGCCGATGACGCCGGAACGCAGCTTCTCGATGCCGAGCTTGACCCCGGGATAAGAGCGGCGCTGGTTGCCCATCATGATCGTGCGTCCCGTCTCCTTCGCCACTTCGACGAGGCGCATTGCTTCGTGGGCGCTGTAGCTCGCGGGTTTCTCGACGTAGACGTTTTTGCCTGCCTTCATCGCGAGGATCGCGGCGGGCGTGTGCCAGAAATTCGGCGCGGCGATGGAGATGGCATCGACGTTCGGGTCATCGAGGATGCGGCGGAAGTCGGTGACTTTTTCAGGGGCCTTCTCCTGCCGGCCTTCCGGGATCGTGCTCGCGCCGGTGACAAGGCGGTTCGAATCGACGTCACAGACATAGGCGATCTCCGCATTCGGCACATCCCCGTAGGCCTTGATGTGGGCACGTCCGCGGCCGAGGCCCATGACTCCGACACGGAAGCGCGAATTCGCTCCCTTGGCTTGGCCAAGAAGCAGGTTGGGACCGGTGACGGCAGCGGCGCCACCTGCGGCGACCGTAGCGGAAAGAGTGGTGCCAAGGAAGGAACGACGGGAAGGTTGCGGGGATTCCATGGCTTCAGTGTAGGAAGCGCCCCGATCCGGGGGAAATGGAAAATGCGGCGTGTTTGCGGAAAGGGGGACCGGTGAAAGGTGATCCGATGACTCACTGCCGATCACCCCAACCCCCGCCACCCGGCGTCTCGATCACAAGCCGGTCTCCAGCCTTCGCGGCAAACGCTGCGATCCCCGGCAATTCCTCGCCATTCAGCGCCTGCCGTCCGCATGCCCCCGCCTCACCCCCTTCGCATCCATAAGGCGCGACGACGCGGTGCTGGGTGAGGAGCGAAACTTGCAGTGGCTTCAAAAACTCGACCTCGCGCACGATCCCGTCGCCGCCTTGCCATCGACCTCGACCGCCCGATCCCCGCCGCAGCGCGAAGCGATGCAAGCGCACCGGATAACGTAGCTCGAGGATCTCGGGATCGGTGATGGCGGTGTTGGTCATGTGGGTGTGGAGGCCGGAGGTGCCGTCGTAGCCGGGTCCCGCGCCCGAACCGCCGCAGATCGTTTCGTAATAGCCGAAGCTGCCGTCACCGAAGAGGAAGTTGTTCATCGTACCCTGCGAGCAGGCCTGGACGCCGAGCGCCTTCAGCAGGGTGTCGACGACCCGCTGGCTCGTCTCAACATTACCCCCGACGACGGCGGGACACCGCATCGGATCGTCGTCGAAGGGCGGATTGAGGAAACCTTCCGGCAGGTCGATCGAAACCGCGCGCATGAGTCCCTCGTTCAGCGGCACGGGACTTTGCGTCCAGAGGCGCAGCACATAGAGCACCGCGCTTTGGAGGATCGCGGGAGTCGCGTTGAGATTGCCGGGATGCACCGCGCCACTGCCGGCGAAGGAGATCGCCAGATGCGCTCCGTCACAACGGAGCGAAACCCGGATCGGGGTGCCGTCGTCGAGGGGTTCCTCGGCGGTGACTTCGCGATCGCCGAAGCGGACGAGGTGTCCGCGGAGGGCTTCGAGACTGCGGTCCTTGAGATGGGCGAATTGTTCCTTCACGATCGCGGCACCGTGTTCGTCGAGGAGCGATTCGAGCATGGCGACCCCGCGACGGTTCGCGGCGAGCTGGGCGTTGAGGTCGGCGAGGTTGTCGGAAAGTCGCCTTGTGGGAAAAGGTGCGTTTGTCAGGACGCCGGCGATATCGTCGAAACACGATTCGCCGCCCCGGATGAGGTGGCAGGGGGCGAAGACGACGCCTTCCTCGGCGAGCCGTGTCGCCGCCGGAGGCATTGAGCCGGGCGTGATCCCACCGATCT
This sequence comes from Akkermansiaceae bacterium UBA5020, assembly GCA_002396885.1. Classification (GTDB taxonomy): domain Bacteria; phylum Verrucomicrobiota; class Verrucomicrobiia; order Verrucomicrobiales; family DEV007; genus Arctic95D-9. The sequence goes on along the minus strand of DGXY01000103.1, from coordinate 42,496 downwards.
CGGCATGGTGGGCGCGGTTGGCGATGTAGGCGACGGGTGCGGTGGAGTCGATACGGTCGAAGACCGGAGTGATCAGGGTCACATCAGGGAGGTGCGAGCCGCCCGCCGCGGGATGGTTCGTGAGGATGGTGTCGCCCGGAGCCATCGCGATGCGTTCGCGCACCTTCCTGACACACAGCCCAAGCGCGCCGAGATGGACGGGGATGTGCGGGGCGCTCGTGATGAGTTCGCCCTCACCATCGAGGAGGGCGCAGGAGAAATCGGCGCGTTCCTTCACGTTCGTGGAGATGGCGGAGCGTTGCAGCATCGTGCCCATCTCGCGGACGAGGTGATCGAAGCGATGGCGGAAGAGTTCACGCGCGACGGAGTCCGGTCGCGAGGTGGAGGTCTCGATTTTCGTTTCTTGGCAGGTCGCGACGAGGGATCCGTTTTCCGTCGCTCGCGCGGTCCATCCCGGGGCGAGGTAGAGGGTGCTGAAGGGATCCTGGATGACGCGTGGTCCGGCGATGGTATCGCCGGGGCGGAGCCAGGCGCGGTCGAGGAAAAGGGAATCTTGTTGCATGGGCATCCTGCCCATGCATCCCGGGGAGACCTCCGATCCCGTGGGAAGGTGATCCGGCTCACGTGCGTCGGGGACAGGTTCCTGGCAAGGATGGCCATGGCACACGCTCCGCGGGAGGTGGCGTGCCGTGCCGGCGATGGCACGATAGCTCACCACTTCGATGTTTCTTCCCGCCGGAGGTTCGTAGCCGAAGATGGTCCGATAACGAACGGCGAAAGCATCCGCGGGCGAGCCTGACAAACCCACCTCAAGCGTCAGTGTCGCGTCTTGGCCGGAAAGGCGCAGTTCGGCGAGACGGCGGCTGATCGCGCCGCTTTCGCCCGCTTCGGCGAGAGCGGCGAGGGCCTCGTTTTCGACCGAAGCGAAGAGGTCTGGCAAGGCCGGATCATGGACAGGGCGGTCGATCTGGCGTTCGGCGAAACGTTCGATGCCCGCGCATTCGAGTCCGTAGGCGCTGAGCACCCCGGCTTCTCCTGGCACGAGGATCGTTGTCATCTCGAGGCGTTCGGCGATGGCGCAGGCGTGGAGCGGCCCCGCGCCGCCGAAGGCGAGGAGGGCGTAGGCGGCGGGATCAGCTCCCTCGCGGACCGAGATCGTGCGGATCGCGTCGGCCATCTGTTCGACCGCGAGATCGAGGAGTCCGGCGAGGAACGCGTGATCGGGTGTATCGCCCGTGATTCCCGCCTGTCGTTGCAAGGTCAGGGCCGCGTCGCGGGCGGCCGCGAGATTCGAAGCGGTGAGGGGAATGCCGAAATTCTCCGGATCGATCCGCCCGAGCAGCAGGTTCACATCGGTGATCGTGAGCGGTCCGCCCCGTCCGTAGCAGGCCGGACCGGGCGCGGCGCCGGCGGATTCCGGTCCGACACGGAGGCCGCCGTTTTCCCAACGACAGATCGAGCCGCCGCCGGCCGCGACCGTCTCGATGCGCAGGGCAGGAGCGAGAACACGGGCGTCGCCGACGCGTTGTTCGAAGTCATATTGGAATCCCCCGTCGTAGCGGGCCACGTCCGTGCTCGTGCCTCCCATGTCGAAGGTGAGGACCCGGGAATACCCCAATTCCTCCGCGATCGCCGCCGCGCCCGAGACACCACCGGCGGGACCGGAGAGGAGGGAATCCTTCGGCCGGAATTGCTCCATCGGCTCGAGCCCGCCCGCACTTGTCATCATGAGGAGCCGGCTCCCGTCGGAAAAGCGCTCGCGATGGTGATCGACAAAGGTCTGCATTACCGGCTGCAAGGTCGCGTTGGCCAAGGTGGTCTCAAGGCGGGGGAGGATCCTCACGAGCGGGGCGAGTTCGGCGCTGGTCGAGACGTGGGTGAAACCGAGCGAAAGGAGGCGATCGCGCAGGGCGATTTCGTGCACGGGATTCCGGTGGCTGTGAAGGAGCGCGACGGCGGCGACGGTAATGCCTGAATCGAGAATCCCGCGGGCTTGGGTGTCAAAGTCAGGGTCGAGAGAGAGTTCTGTCAGGATCTCTCCTGAGGCATCGAGACGTTCCTCGACCTCGACGACCCGGGCGAAGAGGGGCGCGGGCCGTTCGTGTTTCAGGGCGAACAAATCTGCGCGCCGTTGGTCGCGGATGATGGGCAGGTCGGCGAAGCCGCGCGTCACGAAAAGGGCCGTCGATGCTCCCTTGCGCTCGAGCAGCGCGTTGGTGCCCCGAGTGGTCGCGAGGCGGAAATCCATCGGAGGAAAGGGCCGGTCGAGAGGCGTGCCGGTGAGGAGCCGGGCCCCGAGCACGGGAGCCTCCTCGCGGGTGAACAGATCGACCGCTTCCGATGGGGGGATGGGTCGCGAAAGGACGAGTCGGCCTGTCGCCGCTTCAAAGGAGAGCACCAGCGCGGTGGCTCCGTCCGACTCGAGTTTGTAGCCGGTGAAAAAGGTATCGCCGATCCGCCAGGACGCGGGTAGCTCGATGATCAGCTCATGGGGTAGCAGCCATTCCCGCACGGCGACGCGGAGACGACCCGACGAAAGAACCTTGGCGAGACGGGGAATCGCTTCCCCCTCGGCCAGTCCCCAGCAATCGGTGAAGGTGCCGCCGGTGTCGACGCGGAGTTTGAACATGGGGTCGACCAGAATCTTGGCTCACTTCGCCGGAGGGCTCACCGAAACCACATCGACCCGCACGAAGGCCATCAGCTTGCGGCTGCCATCGGTCATCCCGGTTTCCACATTCTGCGGAGACTGGGCGCTGAGGAGGCAATACTCGCCATCGGTGGTCGCGACCTGGGTGGTCGTCTTGGCGGTGTAGATCGAGGGAGTCCGGGTCGAGCTGGTGCCGAGGTCGCCTTCGTATTCGGCCCAGGACTGTTCGCCGACGAGGTAGACCAGCTCGGGTGCAAGGTTCAGGTCGATCGTTTTTCCATCGGCACCGAGGACGGGATCGACTTCAAGCGTCACCCCGAGATTGCGGGTTTCAAAGGCAGTCGGGTGTGGCAGGATCAGGACCGTCTTCGAGCCCTTCTCTCCCTCGGGATTGATCACCTCGGGGGCCTGGAATCCGGTCGGGTAGATGTGCTCGTGGATCGATTCGACCTTGGCCCGCTGGCCGCTGCGGGCGGTCACGAGCGCGGTTTCGACAAGGGTGGCGTCGCGGTCTTCGATCAGCTTCTGTAAGGACTCACGCAGGGCGGTGTCGGACGCCGCGCCCTCGCGGAGGAGCTCGGTCATCTGAAGCGCCTCCACCTCGACCCACTCGACCTGGATGCGGAGGAGTTTATCCCCTCCGTCCGTCGCGACCGGGGCGGGCGCGGTTTCCTGGGCATGGAGTGGGCCTGCGGCAAGGGAGAGCAGAGGCAGCAAACAGAGGGCGTGGGGAAATTTCATGACCGCACCTTTAGCAGAACGTGCCCGCCGGACAAAGCGCAATCTTTCTTGCGGTGGAGCAAGCTGGGAAGGGTAATCGGCAGAGGAATCTCCACGGCAGCCTCCCGGACCCACGAACTGCTAAGGATTTGCTTTTTCAACCCCTCGGCTCCCTTCCCGCCGAAGGCCCGGGGTCGGAGGGGGGCACGATCATCACCGCGCCGAAAACGTCAACAGTGCGCCAACAGCAAACCAGATCGCTCCACCTTTCTCCAATGATCCGGACCATGAACTGAATGCGGTCTGACGACGCATTCCTTCACCAAGTGCTCCCACAGGCTTTTGATTTTATCGTCGCCCATGGCACCACAATCTTCGACGATCCGGCAGGCACATTCCTGGTCCATTGGTTCGTCTCATGCACTTGTGTTTTGTTGATTAGATGTGAATCGGGCCACCGTGCCGAAAGGAAAACGCCTGCTGTCCAGTCCGCCGGGAGTGACGATCCACAGCACGGGTAGGGTCGGAGGCTGTTTTGGGAAGGTTCCGTGTCCGTCCGTCAGATAGAGGAGCACGGTGTTGCCACCGGAATCAATTTCCTCATGCATGCGCTCGAAAAAAGGTTCAAAGGAAGTTCCGCCGCCTCCCACGGGTTTGGTGAGCGATTCTTCATCCAAATCAAAGGGCCCATACAGGGCCGCATCGGCATAAAAAAGTTGCGCATCAAGGTGCGGATACAGCCGAAGAATTTCGCGAAGCTCGGCGAGGAATTGCGATAAACTCTTAGAATCGATCGATCCACTCGTGTCCACGGCGATGCGCACGGAAACGGCTTCACCTGCCAACGATTCCAGATAAATGCCGCGCCCGATCAGACGCCGGTCGAACTCGGTAAAATCGACCGGTGTGCGCACCATGAATCGCCACAGCAGACTGCGCCAGTCCAGCAATGGATCGATGATGTTTTCCATGTGCCGCAACACTTCCTGGGGAACGCTGCCCTGTCCAAACGACTGCGAAAGGGCGACTGCCTGGTGCCATGCCTGCTTCCAGTGCGCTTCCATTTCCCGCATTTCACTCTCGGAAACGACTTCGCCTTCACCGCTTGAAAGGAGATCTGCGCCGATCCACGTGATGGTCTTTTGATCGGCACGTTTAAGCAGGATTTCGTAAACCTCCTCGACTTCGTAATTCTCCAGGCTGGCATCGATGCATGGATTGAGCGGGAGGAGGAGTCCCTTCTGCTTGAGAATGATTCCATTCACGACGATGTCGGCGGCCACGTTCCAAAGGTGTGGATCGCGTTCCCGACGTCGCGGAATGTGCAGGAGCGCGGCGTGCAGAATTTCGTGGATCATCACCGCGTCGAGTTCGGCCGGTGCCAGCGACTCAACAAACGTTGGATTGAACCGAACCTCCCTGCCATCGGTGCAGGCGGTGACCACCTGCTCGTCCAGCACCTGTTCCAAAAACAGAGCCAATGAGCCAAAGAAAGGCGCCTTCCGGCGCACGCGGAGAATGCAGGCGGAGATCTTGTCTTCCGCATTCATCATGAGGCTCCATCGGTCATGAGATGTTTGAGAAAACGCTTCATGCGTGGCTCGCTCGTGAGCAGCGCCGCCAGAAGTCCGGTATGGCCGCGCCCGGCGGCACGGTCATGGATGCTGTGAATGAAGAGCTGGCACCACTCTGCGCTGGCCTTTTCGACGACCCAGCCAAAGCTATTGCGAATAGCCTCTTCCGTGACGGCACGAGTGCTCAAGCCGATCACCACGGCATAACGCAACGAAGGTTCGGCTGGAAACTTGATCTTTCCGCCGCGTCCCTGCAGCACCGCCTCGATATCCGGCAGTTGTGAATAGAGCTTGCAGAACGCTTCGAATTCCGCGGCCGCTCCATCCCCAACCGCGGCTGCGATGCCCATCGCTCTCTCGTGCAGTTCGGAGGCCATCTCCCACGAGCGGCAGGAGGGCCATGCAGGATTTCGACCATCAGGCTTGTGCAGCAGCCCTGGTCTGAAAGCGAGAAAGGCCAGCACCTGCTCGTGAATGCCGTTGCCCCCCGCCCAGGTGCGAAAGCTGTCGAAGTGCGGTTCCACTTGGTAATGCAGAAAGCGGTTGGCCAGCGGTGTGGGCATGTCATACACGGCTGCCCGATCCTCCTTTCGATTGCCGGCAGCCCAGACAAACCAGCCTTCAGGGACCTCATATTTTCCCACGCGCCGATTGAGGATGAGTTGCTGCGCGATTCCCTGGAGGGCGGGCGGCGCCATGTTAAGTTCATCAAGAAACAGAACCCCCTTCCCATCGTTCGGCAGGAACTCTGGCGGCAGCCAGCGTGAAACCTTGCCATCAGCCACCGGTAGTCCCCGTAGATCCGTCGGTGCAAGCTGACTCAGGCGCAGATCCACCAGTTGTAAGGAATGACGTTCGGCCACCTGGGCCACAATAGCGGACTTCCCGACTCCGGGTGGTCCCCAGATCATGACCGAGCGCATCAAGCCGTGGCCTGTGATCGTTGAGAGTTCGGATTGCAGTTGAGCGGGTGTCATGGCCTGCCTCCGTTCGTAAGTCTGGGAAACTGTTGCCAATTCTTTGCCATGCGCTTTTGCGCCTGTTCACGCACGATCGGATGCGGATCCTCCATCAGCTTGGTCAGCAGACTCGGCTCAAGATCATGACCGTTCTTCGCCGTCATCGCACGCACATACCAGCACTTGTCGGCCGCCAGTTTTCGGAGCCTTCTTTTGCCCGCTCGGTAAACACCGGCTGCCACCGCACGGCGATAAGGGTTCAGGCTGGTCGTCAGGGCTGATAAGCTCTCGGGTTTTCCCTGGTTGCCTGTGTGCGCTAGCCTCTTGAGGAGGCAGTTGTGGGTTCGCGGAGTCTCTCTCTTGACCAAAGCCAACTGAACCTCAGGGGACTCATCTCGGATGAGTTTTTCCAGGACCTTGAGGCTCGTGACTGACGAGGATGCCGCCACTTTGCGAACCTTGGGGGAAGGGTCTGAAGCAACCTTCTCGTCCAACTTCGAACTGACGTCGCGATGCCAAGAGCGCAAAACAAGCTCAGCAGCGCTGACCCGGACACTGGTCCGCTTGTGATCCAAGAGACCCAGATGTCCCTCGACCCTACCTGTCTTATACTTGAGAACCGCCAGTCTGACGAGGACCGACGGATCCTTGCACAAGCGTGGCAGTTCATCGGCTGGCAATCGGCAGTCCTCGACCACTTTGGCACGAAGTTTCGCATGGGGACTGCGCGACAGAATCGCGAAGGCTTCACGCATGATCCTGCCATCGTAGCTGCGCAGCCTTTCCATCAGGCAGGCGCGGACGGCTTCACAGACCTTCAGGCTTACATCTGCGGCGAGTTGTGGTCGCAGTTCAGCGGCACGGCTTCCCACCATGCCTGCCACCACCGCACGCACTGCGGCGAACGGGTGCTTTGCCCCGAAATCAACCAGCGCAGTCGAGTCTGACGTTTTCATCGCGTTGACAGCCGTTTCCTCGTCGGCATGGCGCAGTAGCACCGCGCGGTCGTCTTCTGACAGTCGTTTGTTGGCCGCGAGCGCGCGGGTCACGCGATCCTCGCATCCCAGCAACCGCTGGATCACCGGGGGCGTGATGGTGGGGTTCGTGGCAACGGCCACCCTCTCATCCACGTGCAACGAATGGCAGAGCAGGTCTTCCAGTCTCTGTTGAAGTTTGTCGGTGAGCAGCACTGTCTCGAAGTTCAGATGGAACCAAGCTTTCACACGGATCTCTGAATTAAGGTGAGCCGTCAGATCAAGACGCACCGATTCATGGCATCCTCCGTTCATGGCGATCAACAGGCACATGCTTTCACCGTTGCCCATCAACATACGCCACCCTTGCTCCCGCAGCGCTTTGCCGTCGCCCTTCGCCGCCAGGCATTTTCGCACTTCCACGGATGAATCCTGTGCCAGTTTCTCGTGGGCTTCCGGCGTCAGATCCTTGCATTTGGCCACAATCTTGCGCACACCCTCCTCGGGATCGGCAGAAAGTTGATCGATCACACGGCTCCATCGATTGGAATCCCCTCCTTCGCGGACGTCCGCGCGAAGGTTCTTTGCCAGAGCGATCCGGATGTCCGGCTCCGGATCCCCTGCAAAAATCTCCATACAGGAAGCCGGCAATCGTTGCAGCATTGACTTACGCACCTCTATCGAAGCGTCCGTAGCGAGATGCCTTTCGGCGCTATTCAGAATAGTCTTCGGAATATCAAGAGGTTCCCTGTTCCCCCAGTGATAAGAAAGCCATGTGCAGCGATCGGTCTCGGGAAGGTGATCTTCCAATTCTGCCTCCCGTCCCTCTCGTCGCAGGGCGTCATAAAGAGCCAGTTTTACGCTGATCGGCAGGAGTTCGTGAAAGCTTTTTCCAGTGGCAAGGGTGTGGTAGGCGAGGATTGGATTCTCCAGCGCGGCCAGCGGATGAAACCGTGACCAGAGCTTATGAAGCACGGGCTCAGGTGTGTTGGGATTCAGCGCCACCTGCCATCGCACACCGGGGGCCTCAACGCGGGCCAGTGTCTCCAACACAGAGGGAGGAGTGGGCGGGTTGGAGGCCAATGAAAGACTTTCATTCACGTCACCTGGAGCGGTATTTTTGGGATTTTTCCCAGCCTTTTCGGCAGCTGATTTGCGTGGGAGGTGTAACGTCATGGCAAAGGGTAGCCGGTTGCGTAGGACAGTTGTGGGGAGACCCGAGTAAAAGGTGGAAAATAATTCGATAAGGGCGCCGCTGACCAACGCAACTCGCGCCACCGCCCCGAGAGGCCCAGCAGGAAGGGTGGAGGTAAAAAGCGTTAATCGTTCCCTGACCCTTTCCACACCGTCCCATGACCACCATCCGAAGGGGAACTGGATCCGGTCGGGGTGGATAAGAAAGGTCACGCGTGAAGAGTCAGTCCTCGGACCTGCAGGCCGGGAGGCGCGATCCGTCTCGCACCGGGACCGCTCCCGGCAGCCTTTTTCCTTTCCCCCGGATCGGGAACGTGCTTAAAACCCTGTGCAATCTCCTATGAATTCCTCCCCCTCTCCGGCGATGCGCACCGCGTGGCTCATGGTGCTGCTGCTTTTTCCGGTCGCGCTGCTGAATTACCTCGATCGCCAGATGATCGCGGCGATGAAGGTTTCGGTGATGGCCGACATCCCCAGCATCGGGTCGGAGGCGAATTGGGGGTTGATGTTAGGGAAGTTCAAGTTCGTCTACGCCCTTTTCAGTCCCATCGGCGGTTACATCGCCGATCGTTTCAGCCGCAGGCTCACGATCTGTGGCAGTCTCTTCGTTTGGTCGTGCATCACGTGGTGGACGGGGCAGGTCGACAGCTACACCGAGCTCCTCTGGGCGCGCACCCTCATGGGCATCAGCGAGGCCTTCTACATCCCGGCGGCCCTCGCCCTGATCTCCGATTTCCATCTTGGGGAAACGCGCTCGCGCGCCGTGGGAGTCCATCAGATGGGGATCTACTGCGGCGTCATGATCGGTGGTTTTGCCGGCTATGTCGCCGACGAGCCATCCCTCGGCTGGCGCACCGCCTTCGACTGGACCGGCCTCGTGGGGATTCTTTATGCGATCCCGCTGCTTTTCCTCCTCAAGAATCCGCCGCGGCAAATGTCGGGGACCGTGGTCGAAAAGCCCGGGGTTGGTCAGGCGGCGCGCGAGCTCTTCACGAACCGGTCCTTCCTCCTTCTCGTCGCCTATTTCACCCTGCCCGCGGTGGCGGCCTGGGTCGTGCGCGATTGGATGCCGGCGATCCTGCAGAAGGAATTCAACATCAGTCAGGGCAAGGCCGGCGTCTCCGCCTCGCTCTATTGGCAGGCCGCGGCGCTCGTCGCCGCGATCTTCGGTGGCTGGCTCGCCGACCGCTGGATGAAACGTAGCGACCGCGGTCGCATTTATGTCAGCGCGATCGGCATGGCCTTGATCATCCCGGCGCTCTTCAGCGTCGGCAATGCCCCTGCTGCGAATTCCTTTGGCCTCGCCATCGCCGGACTCGTCCTCTTCGGGATCGGTTGGGGTTTTTTCGACGGCAACAACATGCCCATCCTCTGCCAGATCACGCGTCCCGAACTCCGCGCGACGGGCTACGGCGTCATGAATTTCGTCAGCATGACCTTCGGCGGAATCGCCGACTGGGTCTTCGGTGTGCTCACCGATCGCAAGGTGCCCTTGAATGTGATCTTCGGCACCTTCGCCGGAGTGGCCCTGATTTCCGTGGTGCTGGTCTTGATGATCCGGCCGCGAAAGGTAGAGGGGTGAGTTCTACGCTTGCCTCATACTCATACTCATACTCATACTCAAAGAACGAAGCGCTCGCGGCGTCCAGATCGAGTCGGAGTTGGAGCCTTTGCCGGCAAGGGGTCTAGCACCCAGAATCTGATTTCTGGAGCTGAAACCCTTCCCGATCGTCCTGGCACGACAAGCCCTTCCGCCTCGGTGGGTGTTTTTTGAGTCGCGTCGAAGGTGAGGAACTGATTGGCTTTGAGACGGATTGCGGCCGCGCGCGAGCGTGTCGGCGCACTAGCACGATCCGCCGAGCAGAAGGCTACTTTCTACTTAGAACGAGCCCCTCACCCCCTCATCAAAGCCGCAAAGGCCCCGTCATGTCCGTCCCGCCAGGGCAGCGACGTGACGGTCTTCTCCACGGCCAACCCGCTCGCGGCGACGACGTTTTCATTCTCCGTCGCATCGAGCGAGCAGGTGCTGTAGACGATTCTTCCACCCGGTTTGAGGGCTTTGGCGAGGGAATGGAGGAGGGCCAACTGCTGGGTGGCCTGGCGTTCGAAATCGCGCTCCTGGATGCGCCAACGCACGTCGACGCGACGGCGCATGACACCGCTGTTGGAACAGGGGGCGTCGAGGAGGATGGCGTCGAAGGCGGGGAGTCCCTCGGTCGCGGAGGGTGAAGTCCAGTCAACGCGATGCACCTCGACGGGAGCGACGGCGAGACGCGTGAGGTTTTCCCGCATGGCATGGAGCCGTGAGTCGGAGGAATCGGTGGCGAAGAGGGTGCCTTGGTTTTCCATGAGGGCGGCGAGGAGGGAGGTTTTGCCGCCGGGCGCGGCGCAGGCGTCGAGGATGACCTCGCCGGGCCGGGGATCGAGAAGGCGACAGGCGAGCGAGGTGCTGGGATCCTGCACGTAGATGAGTCCCTCGCGGAGCCAATCGGCGTTCGGTGCTCCCTCGACCTTGAAGAAATCGGGGTAGGCTTCGCCGAGCAAAGAGGGTGCGACCTCGGACCGGACTCTCTCGAGGGCCTCGCGATCGCGGGCGAGGGAATTAAGACGGGCGTAGACGGAGGGCGGCTCGTTGTTCCAGCGACAGAGGGCCTCGGTGGCCTCGGGTCCGTATTGTTCGGTCCAGCGGCGGATGAGGAAGTCGGGATGGGAATAACGATCCTCGAGCGGCCAGGTTTCGATCTCGGCGAGGAGTTCGGGCTTTTGACGCTGGGCGCTTCGAAGGATCGCGTTGACGAGGGACCGTTCGTGCGGCCGCGCGAGGGAGACGGTTTCGTTGACGGCGGCATGCTCGGCGATGCCCGATTTGAAGAGTTGGTAAAGGCCGAGGCGCAGGAGATTCTGGGTCGAGCCTTTGATGGAGCCTCGACGGAAGCGATCGATCAATTCATCAAGGAGGTAGAGATGACGGATGACGCCGTAAAGGAGATCCTGGGCGAGCCCGCGATCAGGCGGAGAGAGACGCATGCGGCGCGATTGATCCTCGAGGATGTCGGTGGCGTAGCGGGAGGTATCCTCCCATTCGGTGAGGGATTCGAGGGCGCAGCGGCGGGCAGGGGCGATGGTGTCACGGGACATGGGCAACGAAAAAACTCTTACTCATACTCTTACCTCATACTCATACTCAGCGGAGCAGCGAGGGACGTTCGGTTTTTGAGCAGGAGGATGAGGTAAGAGCAGGAGTAGGAGGTAAAGTAGAAGCGGCGTCCCGCCGCTTTCAGAGGTCGGAAGTCGGAAGTCGGAAGTCGGAAGTCAGAAGTCAGAAGTCAGAAGTCAGAAGTCAGAAGTCAGAAGTCGGAGGTCGGAATACGCGCAGCGGATAGACGGAGCGGAGCGAAGTCAAATCGGAGGTCGGAAGTCAGAAGTCAGAAGTCAGAAGTCAGAAGTCAGAGGTCGGAGGTCGGAGGTCGGAATACGCGCAGCGGATAGACGGAGCGGAGCGAAGTCAAATCGGAGGTCGGAGGTCGGAGGTCAAAGCTTTGCGAGGCGGGCTCGCAGATTTTTGGCGGCTTCGCCTTCTAAGACGAGGGTGTTGGCGAGGCCGTTGCCGAAGTTGATGAAATCCTTGAAGGTCCAGACGACTTCCTTGGATTTGGTCACTTCGATGATTTGTGGGTTGTCAGGACCGGCGTGGCAGTTGCCGAAGCGGAGGTTACCGTTCGCGAGCTCTTCGACGGTGGTGACCCAGGCGAGGGTGATGCCGGGCAGATCGTTCTGCTCTAGCTTCCAGACGATCTCCTTGGCGGGCGTGACTTCGAGGAGGCTGTGGCCGTTGCCGGTGGCGATGAGGGTGTTGCCGTTCTGCAACCGGATCGCGGCGAAGCATTTGCCTCCGAAGGCCTCTGGTCCGTGGCCTCCGGCGGGTGCCTTGCCGAAGAGGGGCACGGGGAACTCCCAGACGATCTTGCCAGCGGCATCGTATTCTTTCACGATCTGGTCTGCCTCATGGGCGACAAGGTAATGGCCGTTGTCGAGGCGGCGAACGAGTCGGGTGTCCGAATGGGCGTTGGGTTTGGAGACGACGAGGGGCAGTGATTTAACGATCGTTTTGTCAGGGGCGACCTCGAGGATTCGCCCAGGTCCGGACTCGACGATCATGGTGTTGCCGTTCTCGAAACGCTGGTAGGCGTGGATTTCTACCTTGCCATCGCCTTCGCTGCGGTTGGCCTTCGTGGCGTCGTATTCCCAGACGATCTCCTTGGCGAGATTGACCTCGAGGAGGCGTGGCCATCCATCCTGGGTGAGGAGGTTGCCGTTGGGGAGGAGGTGCAGGTCGTGGACCGATCCGATGAGACGATGCCAGAGGAGTTGGTTGCCGGCGGCGGGATCGACGATGGAGAGGCCTTTACCACCTTCGGCCCCGATGACGAGGCGGTCGGTGGGGGCGGCCTTCGCCGGAGACCCTGACAGAAGCCCCAAAAGGGCGAAGAGGGAAAGATTCAAACAGGTGAGTTTCATGAGGGATTTTTGGAAGGGATGGGCCAGACGGGTTGGACCGATTCGGTCCGGACCCAGCCGCGCAGATCGCCGGGGATCTCGGCGTAGGTCCAGGGGCCGGTGATGCGGAGGAGACGGAGCTCGGACCCGGGAGGAAGGGCGACGACGGTCTTGGCGTCGGAGGTCGGCGCGGTGAGGGCACTGACGCTGTCACCGGTGACGATGGCAAAGGTGGAGGGGGAGAGGCGTTGTTCGCGATAGCGGCCCACGCGTGAGAAGACGAAGGAGGCCATCAAAAGAACGAGACCGAGGGTGATGAAGGTCGAGCGATTCGGCCGGAGACGGGGGGCCACGAAGGCACCTGCAATCGCAAGGAGTCCGGTCCAGAGAGCGAGAGAGGAGGCCCAGCGTCCGAAGGCAGCGGGCAGCGTGGCAATGGTGCGATCGAGCCACGTTCCGGCGAATTCGAAAAAGGCGAGGCGGGTGCGGAGGAAGGTGAGGCTTTGTTTCGCCTCGGGCAGCCCGGGCTCGAGGTGGAGGGCGCGCCGCATCCAGAGCACGGCTTCCCCGGATTGGCCGAGCTTTTGTTTGGCGGCCCCAAGATTGTAGTAGAGATCGGAGGAGAGGTTCCCCGCATCGACGAGTGTTTGATAGGCCGTCGCCGCGGCGGCATAGTCGCCCTTTTCATACAAGCGGTTTCCCTCGGTGAAGGCGCTGGTCGCGTCGTCGGCGCGGAGGGAGCCGCAAGTGACGAGGGAGAGCAGCAGGATCAGGAGACGGAAAGTCATGGTCGGACGGCGTGCGGCCTCAGCGGTTGGGGAGGCGGCGGAGGAGGGAAAGGAATTCCTCGGCCTCGGCGGCGGAGACGGGAGAGTCGGTTTCGGTCTCGCCGCTGTAAAGCACGGCATCGCAGCGATCCGTGACGCGGCCGATCACCTCGAGGACCTGCGGCGGAGCGATGGGATGCTCGCGTTTCCAGGAGGCGAGGGCGGCGGAGACGGCGTGGAAAAATTCGCGCCGGGGCGCGCCGGCGCGGGGGAGTCGCTTCATCGCCTGGGCGAAGGGGACTTCGGCGAGGGGCATCCGTCGCGTTTCGCGATGGTTCGCCCACCAGCGCATCGCGCCCCATCCGATCACGGTGCCTAAGGCGATCGAGAAAAGGGCCTGGACGATCCAGAATCCGACGCCGGGACGCGAGGACGGAGCCGCCGCGAGCCAGCGCGGAGCACCGGCGCGGATGTGGAGGATGTCGTCGAATTTCGGATCGGGTTTCTTGGCCGCGGAATCGGTGCCGCCTCCGGCTGGATAGGTGATCGCGGCCGGTGCCTCGGCGGCGGCGGCGGTGAGGACGATGGGGAACGGGCCCTGCTTTAGGGTGACGTATTCCGCCTTGGCCGGGTCGAAGAAGGTGAGGTGGAATTCGGGAATGGTCTCGGTGCGGGCTTCGGGGATGAGGACCTGTGAGAAGCGGACGGTGCCGGCGCGAAATCCGTCGGAGTCCTCTTCGTCGTTGAGCTTTTTGTTAGGCTCATAGGTTTTCCAGATGCCCTTCTGCGGGATCGCAAGGACGGGGGCGCCCATGGTGCGGAGATTGCCGACGCCGGTGACTTCGAAATCGATCGTGACGGGGTCGCCTATGCCGAGGGTGTTGAGGGAGGGGGTGGCGGTGAATTGAAAGGTCCCGATGCCGCCGGTGAAGCTCGTGGGTGCTCCTTCGGGGAGCGGTTTGACGGTGACGTTGATCGTGTTGGTGGCGAGTTGCTGTGAAGCAGTGCGTTGGAAAAAGGAGGAGAGTCCGAAGGCTCCGTTGTCGGCTTGGAGCGTGCGTACGACGATTTCGCCAGGTCCGAGGCGGTGGGTGCCCGCTTTCAGCGCAAAGAGGTGCGAGGGTAGGACCGCGGAAGAGTAATAGCTGTTGCCGACCTCCGCGCCTTCGGTGCGGACCTCGCGGAAACCGCGGAAGACAAAACTTTCGTGCCTGAGGTCGGCGGTGACGACGTCGTGGATGGCGTTGCGGCCCCGCACGTAGGCACTCAGGGTGAAGGGAACGAGCTCGTTCACGTAAAAGGTGTCGCGAGTGAGCTCCAGTTTTCCGAAGTGGGGTTTGGTGGCGTCGAGGGCGGCGGCGGGGTCAGAGTTTTCGGTGACGGTGATGACGAGCGGGCGCGTTTTGGCGATGCGTTCGCCGAGCCGGATCTCGAACTCGGGGATGGTGAAGGTGCCCGGTTCGTTGCCGCGGATGCGGTAGAAGTAGGTCGTCTCGATAGACTGCCGTCCGGCGAGCATTTTGATGGAGGACTGCTGTCCGGAGAAGACGACCTCGAGTCCCTCCATCTCAACGCGCTCGGGCATGGTGGCCTCGGCGTTGCGGACTTTGATGAAGAGCTGGCCGATCTCGCCGACGGCGATGCGATCGCTGAGCACGTTGACGGTGATGGAGTCGTCGGTCGGGGCCGTCTGCGGCACGGCATTCTGCGCGCGCAGCGGGATCGCTGTGGCGAGACAAAGAAAAAGGATGACGGCAAGGGGGGACCGCATGAGGGAAATTACCAGTTTTTGAACTTTTCGCCCCGGCTGGGTGAAGGTAAACGCGGGCGGACTTCGGTCTCGTCGGAGAGGGCGTCGAGGAGCTGGCGGGCCTCGGTGGGGGCGTAGCCGGTCTCGGGATTCCGCGGCATGGGCTGGCCCTGCGAGGGCTTTGTGTTCGGCTGACCGGGCTGGGCCTGGTTCGGATTGGCTTCGAGCTTGCCATCCTGTGGGGTCTCGGGCTGCTCGGGTGGCATCTGGCCGGGATCGGGCTGCTGATTTTGCCCGGGAGGCGTTTGCTCGCCGGGCGAGTCGCCCTCTTTTGTATCCTTCGGGGAATCGGGCTGACCTTTCTGGTCTTGCTGATCCTCGGGCTTCTCGCCGGGCTTTTGGGAATCCTGGGGCTGCTCTCCCTGTTTGTCGCTCTTTTGATCTTCGGGCTTCTCTTCGCCGGAGGAGGAATTCTGGTCCTGAGGGTCTTTCTTTTCCTGTTGGTCTTGATCCTGTTTCTGATCGGAGTCGTCCTTTTGGGAATCGTCTTTCTGCTTTTCCTGGTCGTCCTCCTTCTTCTCCTGATCTTTTTTCTGTTCGTCTTGCTTCTGTTGTTCCTGCTGCTCCTGTTGCTGCTTTTTGAGGGCTTCGAGGCGCTTCTTCACCACCTCGAGATTGTGGGCGGTTTTGGTATTGTCAGGATCGAGGGAAAGGGCGGTTTCAAAATGTTCGATCGCGCCTTCCCACTCGCGGATGGCGCGCGAGACGGCATCGCCGGGGGCGAAGAGGGATTGCATCTGATCGGGATTGACCGGAGCCTGGGCCCCCGCGGTGAGAGCGGTCTCACCGCGGCGGAAAAGGGTGTTGCCGAGGTTGTAGAGGGCGAGCCCCTCGTAGCGGGGCGAACCCTCAGCGGCGGCTCCGCCGAAGGCGTCAGCGGCTTTTTCGAAATTGCCACCTTGGTAGGCCTCGGCTCCGAGGCGCAGTTGGAGAAAGGCGCGCTGCTCGGGCGAGGTCTCTTCGGCGAGGGCGAGTTCGAGCAAGGCAACGGCATCGGCATCGGCATTGGAGGCGACGGCGCCCGACTCGGCGCGGAGGTTTGAGCAGACGAAAGTGGCACCAAGCCAGGTCAGCGCGACAAGGGCCCGGCTGGTCCGGAGATTCGCCCGAACCACGGTCGAAGAAGGCTTGAGCCAGAAGAGCGGGATGAGGTGCGAAAGAACGAAGAGGGCGAAGGCGAACGAGAGCGGCCAGAGGAATCGCTCGATCGGTTTCTTGGTTTTCCCGGCGTCTTCGCGGGTGGCGGCGAGCCCCGAGCGAATCTGTTCGACGACCTGGGTGAGCGAGGCCGATCCGCCGAGGTGCAGGTAAGTGCCGCCCTTCGCGGCGAGGGTTTGGAGCGGTTCGGGCGTGAGACGGGTGCGCACGACCTGACCCCGTTCGTCCTTCACGAAGACCCCGGGAATGGTCTGGCCGTTGTCATCGAGCTCGGGAATGATGGATCCCTCGGTCGTGCCAACCCCGACGGTGACGAGGGCGAGACCATCCTCGGCGGCGCGCTCGCGGATGCGCTCGACTTCCTCGAGTCCCTCGAGGGCCTCGCCATCGGAGAAAAGGACGAGGGCGCTGGGACCCAGCTTCGCTTCCTTCACGGTCTCGAGAGCGAGCGTGACGGCGGCGCTGAGATTGGTGCCGCCGCGGGGGATGACCTCGGTGTCGAGCTGCTCGATGGCCTCGAGGATGGCCTCGTGATCGACGGTGAGCGGCGCCTGCAGGAAGGGTTTGCCAGCAAAGGCGATGAGGCCGATGCGGTCGTCGGGGAGGGAGAGGACGATGTCCTGCGCGGCGAGTTTGGCGCGGTCGAGCCGGTTTGGGGCGAGATCGTCGGAGAGCATGCTGCGCGAGGTGTCGATCGCGAGGATGAGGTTGCGGGCCTCGATCTCATTTTTGGTTTCCTCAAAACCCAGTAGGGGACGGGCAAGGGCGAGGAGCAAGCAAAGAAGGGCGAGGGCTTGGAGCACGAAGACGCTCCAGCGGCGCGCGTGGGTCGCGCCATTGATGAGACGATGGGCGAGGCGAGGAGAGACGAGCCCGGGGAGGCGGCGCGCGGTGCCAAGATGCGACCAGATCCTCAGGACGAGCAGAGGCAGGAGGATGAGTCCGCCCCAGAACCACTCGGGTTGTGAAAAGACGAGGCCGTTCATGGGTAGCGTCTCCAAAAGGTATCGTCGCCGATCATCGTGAGCAGGCCGAAGCCGAGCCCTGCGATGGCGAACCAGTGAAACCACTCCTCACTCTCGATGCGGGTGCGGCGTTTGATCTCGGTTTTCTCCATTTCATCGATGAGGCCGAAGATGCGTTCGAGCCCCGAGGTGTCCTGGGCACGAAAGTAATCGCCTCCGGCGATCCGGGCAATCTCCTTGAGGGTCTCTTCGTCGAATTCCTGCGTCAGCCGCTGCGGTCCCATCGGGGTTTGCACGACGTAGTCGCCGTAGGTGCCCACGGCGATGGTGTGGACGCGGATGCCGAGGGTCTTCGCGAGTTTGGCGGCCTCGATCGGGGAAAGGCGGCCGGCGTTGTTGACCCCGTCGGTGAGAAGGACGATGACCTTGCTTTTGGACGGGCGCTTGTCGAGGCGCTTCGAGGCGGCGGCGATGGCCGATCCGATCGCGGTGCCGTCCTCGACAAGTCCGATCTGCACACGACCTAGCCCCATAGGGCCCTCGAGCCAGGCCTTCGAGAGGGTCAGGGGACTGGCAAGATAGGGTCGACCGGCGAAGGGGAGGAGACCGATGCGGTCGGTCGTGCGTCCCTGGATGAAATCGCGCGTCACCTTCTTCGCGGCCTGAAGGCGGTTCGCCCGGGCTCCCTCGATCATGAAATCCTCGACCTGCATCGAGCGCGAGACGTCGATCGCGAGGATGAGCTCGACGCCGCTCTCGGAGACCTCCTCGGTCTTGTTGATCCATTGCGGCCGCGCGAGGGCGGCGATCAGGCAAATGAGGGCGAGAAAGAGGCTGGCGAGACGGAAGCCGCCGGCCCGGCCGCGGGCTACGGGGCCGAGGCGCTGAAGGATGTGCAGCGAGGAAAAAACGACTGCGCCTTCATTGCCCGAGCGGGCTTTCAACACGGCGAGGAGCGGGAGGAGCAGCAACAACAGAAAGACCCACGGGTGGGCGAACTGGAAGGAGGTCTCGGCAAGCAGGTTCATCGCGCGTCGGGGACTTTGACAACGGACGCCCTCGGTCTGCTCGCTTCTTTCACCACTCGATCACGGCGCTGGCCCAGGTGAGTCCGGCCCCGAAGGCGACGAGGAGGATGCGGTCGCCGGGCTTGATGCGCCCCTGGCGGTTCGCCTCGTCGAGGGCGATGGCCACGGCCGCGGCGGAGGTGTTGCCGTATTTGTCGAGGTTGATGAAGACGTTGTCGCGATCGAAGTCGAGGCGCTCGACGATCGCGTCGATGATGCGGAGATTCGCCTGGTGGGGAATGATGAGGTCGATGTCGGCAATGGTGAGGCCGGCCGCGGCGATGCCGTCGATCGCGGCCTGGCGCATCGCGTTGACGGCGTGCTTGAAGACCTCGCGGCCCTGCATCGAGAGGACAGCGGGTTTCACCGGAGCGGTGCCGGGCAGGGCGGGACAGGCCGAACCACCGCCGGGGATGTTGAGGAGTTCGGCCTGGGCGCCGTCGGTGCCGAGAGTCGAGGAAAGGATCTTGCCTCCGCCATTGGTCGAGGGAAGAAGGACGGCGGCCCCGGCTCCGTCTCCGAAGAGGACGCAGGTGTTGCGATCGTTCCAGTCGACGAAGGCACTGAGCTTTTCCGCGCCGATGATGAGGGCGTTGCGGAAGGCCCCCGCGCCGACGGCGTGGCGGGCGAACTCCATCGCATAGAGGAATCCCGAACAGGCCGCCGAGACGTCGAAGGCGACCGCCTTGAGCGATCCGATCTGCTGCTGCACGTAGCAGGCCGTCGCAGGGGTGAGCGTGTCGGGCGTGATTGTCGCGACGATGATGAGCTCGATCTCGGCGGCGGCGACCCCGGCTTGCTCGAGGGCGCGGCGCGCGGCCTCGCTCGCGAGGTGGCTGGTGAATTCGCCATCCTTCGCGATGCGGCGTTCGCGGATCCCTGTGCGGCTCGTGATCCACTCATCCGAGGTGTCGACCGACTCCTCGAGCTCCCGGTTCGTCATGATGCGCTCGGGCAGGTAGCTGCCGGTGCCGGCGATGCGGACGGGGTAAGGAGGGGCGGAGGGATTTCCAGACGAGGACATGGATGGCAATGAACGCTCGGGAAAGATTGTGGGAAGATCAGTAAATGAGGTCGGAGTAGCGGTTCATCTCCTCCTCGATGTGGGGATTCACGTGATGTTTGACCGACTCGAGTCCGACGCGGATGGCATTGCGCACCGCGAGGGGCGAGCTGGAGCCGTGCCCGATGATGCAGACGCCGTTCACGCCGAGGAGCGGGCTGCCGCCGTAGGTCTCGTAGTTGCCGCGCTCCTTGACGGCCTTGAAAGCGTCCTTCGCGATGAAGGCGCCCATCTTGCGGACGGGATTCGCGTTGATCTCCTGTTTCAGCCATTTGAACATGGCCTTGGCGGTCGCTTCGCAGGATTTGAGAATGACATTGCCGACAAAGCCGTCGCAAACGACGACGTCGATCTTGCTCTCGAAGAGGTCGTGGCCCTCGACGTTACCGCAGAAATTCAGATCGGTCGACTTGAGCAGTTCGAAGACCTCGCGGGTGAAATCGGTGCCCTTGGAATCTTCCTCGCCCACGGACATGAGACCCACGACGGGGTTTTCTTTCCGTTGGACGTGGCGGGCGTAGACGCTGCCCATGATGGCGTAGCCAAGGAGGTGCGAGGGTTTCGCATCGACGTTGGCCCCGGCATCCATGATGTTGCACGGGCCGTGTTCGTTCGGGAGAGGGGAGGCGATCCCGGCGCGCTCCACTCCGGGGATGTTCCGCCACTTGATCGTCGCGGCGGCGACGGCGGCTCCGGTGTTGCCGGCACTGACGACCCCATCGGCATCGCCGCGCTTCACGAGATCGACCGCGACGCTGATCGAGGAATCTTTTTTCTGACGCACCGACTTCACCGCGGAATCGTGCATCGTCACGATCTCGGAGGCGTGGATGATCTCGATCTTGGAGTGAGCGTAGGAGAGTCGGTCGAGCTCGCGTTTCACGGTCGCTTCGTCGCCGACAAGAAAGAGCTTCTGGAGGTCGCGATCATAGGCATTGAGAGCCTCGACCGCGCCCGCCACAATAGCTTCGGGAGCCTTGTCGCCTCCCATCACATCCAGTGCGATTCGCATGAGCTGAGTTAAGCCGCTATCTAGGAACAAGCCATACCAACATGCAACCCCGAAAACACAAAGTCACCTCGATTGAGGTGACTTCGGGAAGGTCGGAATGAGGTCGGAAGGGGAGTCCGATCAAAGCTCGTCGACGGTCAGGACCTGACGTCCCTTGTAATAACCGCAGCTCGGGCAAGCGATGTGCGAGGGGGCGGCGCTACCGCACTCGGAGCACACGTTGAGCTTGCGGGCACGCCACCGCTGACCACTGCGGCGGAGGCGCTTCTTCATCTTGGACGTTTTACGTTTCGGGACTGCCATGACGGGCTGAAATTGGGGTGAGGGCGCACTTAACGGGATTTTTCAGCAATGTCAACGAAGGAATGCAGGGGATCTTGTCTCATTTCTTCGATCCCTCCGATAGGTTCAGTTCCAGCGTGGGCGGAGCAAGGGTCGGGTGGCGCGAGGAGGCGAAGGCATGGACGAGCCCACCGCCCCGGGTCTCGGACGTCTCGCGGACAATGAGGAGGGTAGTCCGTCGATTGCCGTCCGCATTGAGAAAAGCCTCGAGGGCCTCGCCTTCGATCCCGAAGCTGCCGGTCTGGATGCCGCGGGGAATGGTGAAGCGTCCGAGCTCGCGGACTTGGTCCTTTCTCATCGCATTTCCTCCGGCGGGATCGTGGCCCGGGGCATTCGACCAACCGAGCGTCGCGGCGTCCCAGCCGTCGAGGGAGTCGTCGATCAGCCCGTAAACGGTGAATTCGGAATCGCCCAGGTGCGAGGCGAGTCCCCATCCTGTCGGGGTGAAACGCAGCTCGAGCCGGGCCTCGGCGATCTGACCGGGAGCGATCGTATCGAGGGGGAAACGGAGAAAGGCCTTCCGATGCGGCGCGTCGTTGCCCAGTCCGTTTTTCAGGAGAAGAAGGGTCTCGGAGGTGTGGGTGGTCGGCTTTCCGCCCCAGACGTAGGCATCGGCGCCTCCGAGATCGGCGGTGGTGAGAGTCCGCATCCCGGGACCTTTCGGCCGCACCGGGGACTCGGGATTCGACCAAGTGCCTTCCTCGACTCCTTCGCTGATTCCGCCGAGGCTCGCGCCAGTGACGAGGGCCTGCTGTCCCTCGCGCAGGGCGATGCGCTTTTTCGACTCCGGTTCCTCGACCTCGACGAGTCCGTCGAAGACTTGGGTTTGGGTCGCCCCGCTCTTCGAGTCGACATTCACCGCAAAACGTGTCCCATAGTCGATGACCCGGGCGCTCGGGGTGCGGATCGTGAAGCCCTTGGCCGATTCCCCGACCTCGGCGACGGCGGTGCCACGCTCGAGGACGCAGTTCATCGCATCGACGAGGATGAGACGGGCGGGCGCTTCGAGGACGACCTCGGCACCCGAGTCGAAAGTGATCGTGGCGAGACCGCGCACGAGGTCGATCTCGCCCGAGCCGAGTCGAGCGCCTTCGGCGGTGGGCAGCGTGCCGCTCTCCCACTGGGCCGCCTCGGTCTTCTTCATCGTCGCAAAGCTCGTGTCGCGCGGCTCCGGTCTCGTCGCGACGAGGGCGAGCAGGGCGATGAGGGCCGCAGCCGCGAAGACCTGCCAGAGTGGCGGGAAACGGCGGGCGCGGAGCGGGGGGAAATCCTCGATCACTTCCTCGTCTCCGAGCGCCCTGACATGATCCCAATGGAGCGAGGCGTGGTCGTGGAGGAAGTCGAGGTAAATGCGCCGGGCCTCCGGATCGCCCGAGAGGATCGCCTCGAGCTCGGCGATCTGTTCGGCGGTGAGGGAAGCCTCGATGTAGCCGTGGGCGAGTTCGAGGAGGTGGTCGGAGTCGGAGTCGTTCATGCCGTTCCCAGTTCTTTTGCAACGCAAAGGTAAAGGTTCTTTCGCAAACGGCTGAGGAGCCGGTAGACCGCGCTCTCGGTGCGCTCGGTGCGGCGCGAGATGCCTTCGATCGAGGCTTCGTCGCGGTAACGGAGCTCGAGGATCTCGCGATGTTCGGGGGAAAGTTTCGTGACGCATTCCTGCAGCACCTTCTCCCGGCGCTCCCAGCGTTGCTCGCGGATCGCGGTTTCGGATTCCTCGCTGAGCAGTTCGAGGAGCCGGTCACTGAGGTGTTCGGAGCGGTCGCGCTTCGAGCGGCGGCGATGGGCGAGGATCTGATAGAAGAGGATCTTCCGTGCCCAGGCCGGGAAATTCGTGCCCAACTCGAACTGGTGGAACTGACGCCACATAATGATCTTGCCCTCCTGCATCACGTCCTGCGCGTCCTGCGGACAAGCGACGAGGCCGGTCACGTAGAGGGCGAGACGGCGCTCGTGCTCGGCGAGGAGGCGGAGGAAGGCCTCGGTGCGGTCCGGATCGGGGTGGGGGACGTCGGGGGACATGGCGTTCACCGGAATAAGGCGGATGACGCGGCTTTTGGACAGCGGAAAATCCGGTTGCCAGATGCGGGGCGGACTTGCTAGGGTCGCGACATGAATCTCTCCATCTCCCGGATCGCCCCCGTTGCGGCGCTTGCCCTCGTGGTTGTCGGCTGCGTCACCACCGAGGAAGCGCCCGCACCCGTCGCCGTCGAGCATCTCGGAATGCGGCCCGAGTTCACCACCGCTGACGGAGACAAGAGCGGGAACCTCACCAAGGAGGAGGTCGCCGCTCACCAACACGCGGACCTGCTCGCCCAGTATGATCTCGACCGCGACAGCAGCATTTCCGAAGCCGAGTGGCGCGGCGCCCACCCGACCGCCACTGAGCTCGATCCCGACTTCAAGCTCATCGATCGCGACAAGGACAAAAAGATCAGCAAGGCCGAAGCGATCAAGTGGGTGAGCGAGAACGTCAGCTTCACCAAATCCTTCGCCAAATACGACATGGACGGCGATGCACGGCTCTACTGGAAAGAAGTCGACGCCAAAGCCCCGACCGAGCTGCGCGTGACGATGTTCTCGTTGGCGATTTGAGAGCCCCATAGCGCCAACGCGCCATGACGGAACTGTCCGATTTCGGGCAGTATGGGACTTGTTCCGTTGAGATGCCGCGTTCCTTCCTCATTTTCACCGTTCTGCTGGGTAGCGGGATCGGTGCGTCCACGCTTTCCGCGACGGAGGGATTTGCTTTCTTTGAATCGCAGGTGCGGCCCCTCCTCGTGAAGCATTGCTACGAGTGCCATTCCGAGGAGGCCGACAAACAGAAGGGCGGACTCTGGCTCGATCGCAAGGCCGGTTGGGAAACGGGCGGCGACGGCGGGCCTTCAATCGTTCCAGGGAATCCCGACGCGAGCCTGCTGATCCACTCGATCCGCTACGCCGACGAAAACCTCCAGATGCCGCCGAAGTCGAAGATGACGACGGAGGAAATCGCCGTGCTCGAACAATGGGTCGCGATGGGCGCGCCCGATCCTCGTGACACCGCCTTCGCTTCCGGTGTCCGCAAAGGCGAGATTGACTACGCGGCGGCGCGTCAGGAATGGGCCTTTCGTCCCGTCGTGAAACCGGCCTCGCCCGAGGTCGCGACGAAAGACTGGCCGCTCGATCCCGTGGATCATTTCGTCCTCGCGAAACTCGAGGAAAAAAAGCTTTCGCCCGCCGCCGCCGCACTTCCCGCCGCGCTCTTGCGCCGCCTCCACTACGATCTCACCGGCCTGCCGCCGACCGCGGAGGAGACGCAGGCTTTTGTCGGCGATCCCTCGCGTGAGCAGTTTGTCAGGATCGTCGACGACCTGCTCGCCCGTCCCGCCTTCGGCGAAAAGTGGGGGCGTAACTGGCTCGACGTGGCCCGCTACGCCGACTCGAACGGTGGCGACCGCAATTACACTTTCTACCAGGCTTGGCGGTATCGGAATCACGTGATCGACGCCTTCAACCGCGATCAATCCTACCACGAGTTCGTGCGCGAGCAGATCGCGGGCGATCTCATGCCCTCCGACGATCCCGCGACGGCGCGGCGACGTCTTATCGCCTCGACCTTCCTCGCTCTCGGGCCAAAGATGCTGACCGAGCGCGACAAGGAAAAGCTCTGGCTCGATACCGTCGATGAGCAGGTCGACACGATGGGCCGCGCCTTCCTCGGGCTCACTCTCGGCTGCGCGCGGTGCCACGACCACAAGTTCGATCCCGTCTCGCAAGAGGACTATTTCGCCCTCGCCGGCATCTTCCGCTCCACCGAGATCGTCACCGGCACCCGCAACGGCTGCGTCAATGTCGCGAGCTGGATCGAGCGCCCCTTGCCCGGACCGAACGGTGTCGATCCCGAACTCGCGAAGCAGGTCGAGCGTCTCGAACTCGCGATGCGCCTTGTCGTCGAGAAGAGCTACATGAAAAAGGCCGGCGGCAAGATGACTGCCGACAAGCTGCCCCTCGCCGGAGTGGTCTACGACGAGAGCGACGCCGAAGTCGTGGGCCTTTGGCCTTCGTCGAATCTCTCACCGAACCGATTCGGTGCCCATTACCTGCGCGACGACAAGGAAGGGAAGGGCGAAAAGCGCGTCATCTTCCGCGGCAGCTTGCCCGAGAGCGGGCTCTACGAAGTGCGGGTCGCCTACAGCGCCGGGGAAAACCGCGCCGAAAAGGTCCCCATCGTTGTGAAGGGCCGGGCCGGAAAGCAAACCGTCTCTCTCGACCAAACCCAAACGCCCTCCGTCGCAGGGCTCTTCGAGCCGATCGGGCAATTCGATTTTGAAAAGGGCGGCGAATGCAGTGTCACGATCGAGACGACCGGCACCGAGGGGCGTTATGTGCTCGTCGATGCCGTGCAGTTCATCGCCGTCCGCGACCTCGCACGCGAACAAGAGCAACTCAACGCCGCCACCGATGGGGAAAGCGATCCGCTCTTTCGCATGAGCGAGGGCGATCTGAAGAAGACCCTCGACAAACTCATCGCCGAGTTGAAGGACAAGGATGTCGCGATGGCTCCGCGCGATGCGAAGGAGCCCGCCGACATCCCTCTTCGTATCCGCGGGGAAACCGGCCAGCTCGGTCCTGTCGTCGCGCGCGGTTTTCCCAAGCTGCTCTCCAGCCAAGAAACCCGGATCGCCCCGGGAACAAGCGGTCGCCGCGAGCTCGCCAATTGGCTCACGGGTGAGGCGGGAGGACTCCTCGACCGCGTTTATGTGAACCGCGTCTGGGGCCATCTCTTCGGTCGCGGTCTCGTCGAGTCGGTCGACAACTTCGGTCGCCTCGGCACCGGCGCGACCCATCCCGAACTGCTCGACTGGCTCGCCGCAACCTTCCGCGAGGAAGGCGGATCGACGAAACAACTCGTCCGTCGCCTCGTCCTCAGCCGTATCTACGGACTCGGTGCCGACCCTGACAAAACCCTCGTCGACGCCGATCCGGAGAACGAACTCTTCGGCCGCCATTCCCGTCGCCGCCTCACCGCCGAGGAGATCCGCGACAGTGTCCTTTTCTTCTCCGGCCGTCTCGACCGCACGCCCGGTGGAGCCACCGCGTCCGCCATCGGGATCGATCTCGATGCTCCGCTCTCCTACGAGAAGGATGCGAAACGCACCGTCTATCTCCCGGTCGCGCGCAACAACCCCAGCGGCGAACTCGCCCTCTTCGACGGCGCCAATCCCGATCTTGTCACCGGCCGCCGCAACGACACCACCGTCCCGACTCAGGCGCTGTATTTGTTGAACAGCGCGTTTCTGCTGAAGGAAGCGAAGGCCGTGGCGAAGTCAGCGATGAAACCCGGAGCCTTGCCGGGGACGGAGGTGGATCAACTCTATCGGACCCTCCTAGGTCGCACACCGAACCCGGTCGAGCGCGAGCGGGCCATGGGGCTGGTCGCGGATTTGAGCGGGGGAGGAGAGGAGCTGAGCCAAGTGGAGGAAGCCGTCGGGCATTTGGCGCATTTGTTGATGGCTTCGACGGAGTTTCTTTACCTCGAGTGAACTCGAATTGCGGATTTCGAATTTCGGATTGCGGATTGGTAGTGAAGATGAACGCGAAAGATTTCAAAGAACGTTCCCGGCAGTTTGCCATTCGCGTGATCTCTTTAGTGGACGCATTGCCACAGCAGCGTAGTGCGGACGTCCTTGGAAAGCAGTTGCTTCGTAGCGCGACGTCGGTTGCGGCGAACTATCGAGCTGCTTGTAGGGCGCGCAGTACGGCGGAATTCATCGCTAAGATGGGGATCGTCGAAGAAGAGGCCGATGAATCTCAAGGCTGGATCGAAATGATCGCTGACGCGGGTCTCGTGAAGAAAGAACGTGTGGAAGAATTGATCAAAGAAGCTGGAGAACTCACAGCCATGACCGTTGCTTCAATCAAAACGGCTCGCCGTAACAAAGCAAAGTAACCCTATCGCGTCGTCATGTTTCCAATCCGCAATCCGAAATCCGCAATCCGCAATGGCATCTCTCGCCGCGAAATCCTCAAGTCCGCAGCTTGTGGATTTGGTTCAGTTGCCCTTTCCGGGCTGGCAGGGACAGCAAATGGTTCCACCTTCCACCACACCCCGCGCGCCAAGCGGGTCATCTTCCTCTTCATGCACGGCGGGCCTTCGCATGTCGATTCCTTCGACTACAAGCCCGAGCTCCAAAAACGCGGTGGACAAAAGCTGCCCTTTGCCCCGGCCAAAAACCTCGATCCCGCCGCCACCGCCACCGCGAAGCTGATGGCCTCGCCGTGGAACTTCTCCCAATACGGTCAATCCGGTCTCTGGGTCAGCGATCTGTTCCCCCACGTCGCGCGACACGCCGACGACCTCTGTGTGATCCGTTCGATGCAGAGCACGGGACAATCGCACGGTCAGGCCGTCTGCATGCTCCATACCGGCACGGACAACTTCGTGCGTCCTTCGATGGGGGCATGGGTCAGCTACGGCCTCGGCTCGGACAATCGCGATCTTCCCGGTTTTGTCAGCATCAGCCCTTCGGCCTCGCACGGCGGACCGCGGAACTACGGCTCCGCCTTCCTCCCGGCTGCGCACCAGGGCACGACGATCGGGGCAAATGGCAAACTCGATCCCAAGGCGAACTTCCGCTATCTAACTTCGGACTCGCCCGCGGCGGTGCAGGCACGCAAGCTCGAGTTTCTCCAGGCGATGAACCGCGATCACCTCGCCCGCACCAGCCATGCACCGGTCGAGGGCATGATCGCCTCGATGGAGCTGGCCTACCGCATGCAGTCGGCCGCGCCGCCGGTGATCGGGATCGAGAACGAGCCTCAACACATTCGCGACCTCTATGGCATCGGAGTGGAGGAGACCGATCACTTCGGACGGCAATGCCTCCTCGCCCGTCGATTCGCCGAAGCCGGGGTGCGATACCTGCAGGTCTCGACCCCGAACGTGTGGGACCAGCATGGCGGCCTCGTCAAAGAGCATACGAAAAACGCCCTGGCCGTTGACAAGCCGATCGCAGGCTTGCTCACCGACTTGAAGCAGCGCGGCCTCCTCGAGGACACCCTCGTTGTCTGGGGCGGGGAATTCGGCCGCACCCCCATCGCCCAGGGCGACGGGCGCGACCACAATCCGCAGGGCTTCACGATGTGGCTCGCCGGCGGCGGTGTGAAAGGCGGCTACGCCCACGGTGAGACCGATGAATTCGGCTACTTCGCGGTGAAGGACAAGGTCCACATGCACGACCTGCACGCGACGATGTTGCACTTGTTAGGGCTCGATCACCTCAAGCTGACCTATCGCTATGCCGGGCGGGACTTCCGGCTGACCGATGTGTATGGCGAGGTGGTGCGGGGGATTTTGGGGTGAAGGACGGAGAGTCGAGTTCTCGGAAAAAGTTGGCGTTTTGGCCCAATTGTGGCATTTTTGTGCCATGAGTGACACCACGGTGAGGGCGCGAGTAGATCTGGCACTGAAAGAGGAAACCGACAGGATCTTCTCTGAATTGGGGATTTCGACCACCGAGGCGATCCGAATGTTTTTATCTCAGGTGAAGCTGCGACGTGGCCTTCCGTTCCCGGTTGGATTGCCCTCTGCGAACGATGATTTGCTGCTTTCTCCGAACGTGCGGCAGGCCGCCCTTGATTCCTTCTAGGACGACTAAACCCGGGGAAGTTTACCGCGTTGATCTCGGTGCCGGCGGGAAGTTGCGGATGATGCTGGTGGTGTCGAGGGAGGATTGCGATCCACCACGGGCTCTTTCGCTTTGTGTCCCAATCACCTCCGTTTATCGAGGATCGACTTATGAAGTGGAGTTGCCCTCCCGTCCATTCTTCAGGATGAAGAGCTACGCAAATGTTCAAGGCCTTCAAGCCATTCAACACCACGAAATGATGGGGCCGATCGGATCGATTTACGGAGAGCCTTTTGAAAAAGTGCGCGATGCGCTCCGGTTTGCGCTAGACCTGTAGTCCCTTGCGAACTCACGTCTCGCTTGGAAAGCCCCCTCACGGCAGCGCCGTCTGCGTCTTGGGCGGCTCGATGCTCATGATCCGGTCGTGGATCTTGAGGATCTCCTTCGACTTCTCGAAGAAGGCGTCGACCTCGGCTCCGGCGGCCTCGTTGGAATCGACGATCTGCTGGAGTTGGGCGAGGTATTGATTGATGTCGAGGGAGATGTCGGCCATTTGCTTCTGGGCGCTGGCGTAGGAGGCCGAGACGGTGCTGCGGGCCTCGACGAGGGCGTCGCGGCGTCCCTGGTTCTCGAGGAAGGTGTCGCGCTCTTCCTTGAACTCCTTGCTCTTGAAAATCTTCTTCAAGGGCGAGGCGGTTTCCTTTGGATCGACCTCGTTGTCGGGCAGGCTCGCAAGCTGGCGCGAGAAATAGCGGTCGAGCTCGCGAAATTCGTTGAGCGGTTTGCCATATTGCTGGTGGAGGAAGGCGAGCCCGTTGATCACGCCGGTGAGTTTGGCGGCTTCCTCGCGGTCGATCTTTTGTCCTGATCTCAGGCGCGTCTCGATGTCGCCGATGTATTCGAGGGTGGAGCGGCTGTCATAGAGGATGTCGTTCATCTGCGCGTAGGTGCGCTGCAGTTGCTCGGCGTGTTCCTTCTTCAGCGTCTCGACCTGGGTGGTCCATTCCTGCTGGAGCCGCTCGCTCTCGGCCTGCTTGTCTGCGAGGAGGGAGGAAAGCCCGGCGTTCTTGCCCTCGAGTTCGCTGACGACGGTCTGGAAGGTCTTCACCTGGCGCTCGAGGTCGAGCGACTTCGACTGTTCGTCGCTCCAGAGTTTGCCGAGGAATCCCGCACCTCCGGCTGCGGCAAGGAGGAGGAGGGTGAGGAGGACGATGGCGATGGTCTTGCCCTTGCCGGGTTTGCTGCCATAGCCGTAAGCGGCGAGCGTCTCGTCGGGATCGTAGTCGGTGCTCATGAAAAAAAGATAAGGCGATTTTGGCGGAATGCGAGGATCGATGGAATGATCCTTTCGGGCCGGCGGGATGGGAGCGATTCCCGTCTTTCCGAATCGGATTGCCGGGATAGGATACGGGAGTCTCGCGATCTTCTTTCGATTTTTCATGAACGGCCCCGAACTTCGAAACGCCTTCCTCGCGGCGATCCCGCCAGAGCGTTCCTTTCACCTCCTTTTCAACCATCTCCCGGGCGTCCTCTTCTTCGCGAAGGACCGCGAGGGCCGGCTCCTCGCCGCGAACCGCGCCCTCCTCGATCTCTATGGTTATCGCCACGAGGAGGACTTCTGGGGGGTGACCGATTTCGAACTGCTCCCGCGCAGCCTCGCCGAAAAATTCCGTGAGGATGATCTGCGCGTCGTCCGCACCGGCGTGCCCATGCTCGAGATCGTCGAGCTCTTCCTCAGCCGTCAGGGGATCCCGGCGTGGTTCCTCACGAACAAGCTGCCGGTGCGCAATCGCGATGGCGAGGTCATCGGGGTGATGGGCACGATTCAGGACTACGAGAAACAACGCGAGCTGCTCCCCGCCGACTCGGACATTTCTCCCGCGCTCGCCCACATCCGTTCGAATTTCCACCGCGAGGTGCCGATCCCCGATCTCGCGAAAAAATGTGGTCTCTCGGTGCGGCAGTTCGAACGCAAGTTCAAGGAGCATCTCAAGACGCCGCCGCAGCAATACCTCATCAAGATGCGGGTCCACGCCGCCTGCGATGAACTGCGGCGCTCGAAGAAGTCGATCGCCGACATCGCCACCGATCTCGGCTTCTATGACCAGGCCGCCTTTTCCCGGCAATTCCGCAAGCACATGGGGATGACGCCCTTGTATTATCGGAAGGAATATCGATAATCGGGGAACGGAGATGACAGCCGGTGGAGACGTCCGGCTGCAAGTTCGCAAAAGTGGTCCGAGACAGAAGGCAAGCTGGCAATCGCGCGGGCCTTTGCGGATTAGGGCCCAGGGTGTTTTCGGCTTCAGCCGAACCTCTTTGTCGGCGGGCCTTTGGCTGAAGTCGCGGTGACGCTCTTCCGCAAAAAAATTCGGTATCCGGCTTGCGGTTTGTGTTCGTTTGAAATACTGTTCGAAAAAACAGTCTTCAGACACATGCCCGCTCCCATCGATAAACTGGCCGCCCTCGCCTCGCTCCGCCGCGAACTCGCGGGCAAGGTGCGTTCCGGCACGGAATTTCTCGCGGAATGTGAACGCCGCGATCCCGAGGAGGCGACGGCGCTGGCGGGGCTCGATGCCATCCTCGGTGGCGGCTTCAAACGCGGACGTCTCACCGAGATCCACTTGCCGGGACCGTCGCGGGGTGGAGGGCTCGTCCTCGCCAGTCTCCTCGCGCGGGCCCGGCAAGCGGGGCAATACGCGATCCTCTTTGATGTGGGGAGCGGTTTCTCGATCGAGAGTTTCCCCGAGCGCGACCTCGAGTCGCTCCTCTGGGTCGGCTGCGATTCGGCGGCGCAGGCGGTATCGGTGTGGGATGTCGCGGCGCGGGATGACAATTTCCGTTGGTTCCTCCTCGATGGTCGTGATTGCACGCCAGAGGACTGGCGGGCGGTGCGTCCGGCGCAGTGGCAGCGTATCGTCGGGCAGATGCGCGAGCGCGAGGCGGTTGGCGTCGTTTTTGCCCGCGGACCGGTAACGGCGGTGGCGAAAGACCGGCTCGAGCTCTTCTCTCTGCTCGGTTTGGATTCGCTCCATCAGGATCGCGAAGCGATCGTGGCCTCGCTACGCTTCCGCCGGGTCGAGGGCGGCGCCGGGGAAAAAGCCGGGCGCGGCGAAGGCGGGGAGCGGCGTATGGCGGGGTGAGGGAACGGGTATGAACTTGGAAACGAAGAGGCGGCCTACAATCGAGCGAGGAAGAGGCGGCCCACAATCGAGCGAGGAAGAGGTGGCCTACAATCGAGCGAGGAAGAGGTGGCCTACAATCGAGCGAGGAAGAGGGGGGCTGCAATCAAGCGAGGAAGAGGGGGCCTACGGAATAAACGGAAAACGCGGAATTAGGGATGGCCGAGATAGATGCCGCAGGCATCAAAAAACGCGGAAAACGCGGAATTATTGAAGACCGAGATAGATGCCGCAGGCATCAAAAACAAAGAAAAACAGAATATGAGGGATATGAGGACCGTGCATGGTGCGTAACAGGCCCCTTCTAAAATATCTTTTTTTCCGCGTTTTCTGTGTTTTCCGTAGGCCGCCTCTTCTTCGCTCGAGAGCACCACTTCCGGATTTAGGATGAAAGAGCCAGTAAGAGGAAAGGGGGATGCCAAGTCGGAGGCAGGCTACGCGGTGATCTGGTGTCGTGATTTCCGGCTCCAGGCGCTGAAGCGTCGGGGCGGGCGCGATTTTCCAGTCGCCCTGGTCGATGACTCACAACGGCAGTCGATCGTGCTGTGCTGCAATGCCCTCGCTGCCCGCAGTGGCGTCGCACCGGGCATGCCTTCGGTGCAGGCGCTGGCGCGGTGTGCGGCGCTGCGGGTGGAACGTCCCTCCGAAGCCTCGGAGCTGGTCGCGGCGCGTTTCTTGCTCGAGATGGCGCTGGCCTGGGTGCCGGGAATCGAAGAAACAGCTCCCGGCATCCTCACGCTCGATCTCTCGACCCAGGCAGCGTCGGACTGGATCGAGAGCGCCTACCGTCTCCGCGATCGGCTCGCCCGCCTCGGACTGGAGGTCGTCGTCGGGCTCGGGGAGACCCCCGCGCTCGCCCGCATCGCTGCCCAAGCTGCCCTCCACGAGGAAGCCGAGGTCTGGCAACTCGAACCGGCGGCACGTCTCGCCCAGCTCGACCGACTCCCGGTTCTCGTTGCCGAAGGCAGCGCGAAGTTGCGTGAAAAACTCCAGCTCTGGGGACTCGTCACGCTCGGTTCCTTTGCCCGGCTCCAGCGCGAGGAGGTCGCGGCGCGTCTCGGAGATGAGGGCGTGGAGTTGTGGCTGCGGCTGACGGGACGGCTGCGGCGTCCGCTGTCTCTAGCCAAGCTGGAAGAGCTCTTCGAGGAGCACCACGATTTTGAATACGAGGTGCACGATCGCGAGCCGCTCTTTTTCCTGCTGAGGCGCTTCATCGGATCGCTCGCCGGGCGTGTCGCGGCGACGGGACGCGGGGTCGCGGCGGTGCATTGGCTGGTCTCCTTCGCCGACGGCACTTGCCAAGGGCGTCGCCTCGCCCTGCCCGAGCCGAGTCTCGATGAGGAGGTTCTTTTCCGCCTCGCGAGTGGTCCCATCGAGGGATTGGAGATGAAAGCCGCCGTGACCGGGCTGCGGCTGCGTTTCGAGCCCTCCGATCCCGTCGCGATGCAGCGAGCGCTCTTTGGCAAAGGGCTCCGGAACCGCCACCTCCATGGGGAGACCCTGACAAGGATGCGAAAAATCGTCGGTCCCGACCGCATCGGTTCGCCGCGCCGGATCGACACGCACCGGCCCGGCGTCTGCGAGCGGGCTCCTCTCGCGGCGGAATTGGTGGAAGCGGACGGCCCGTCGCCCGGGCCTCCCGTGACGGGGCCGACCTTGCGGCGTTATCCGCTCGCCTGCCGGACGAACGTGCAACTGCGCGACGGCAAGCCGCTCCGGGTCGAGTCAGCGCGCCTCACCGGAGTGGTCATCGAGGCCCATGGCCCTTGGAAAAGCGGCGGCGACTGGTGGCATCGCGGCCAATCGTGGGAGCGGAGCGAGTGGGACGTCGACCTGCTCAATCACGGCCTCTTCCGCCTCGTCGAAACGCCCGGGGGCTGGAGTCTGGAGGGGTATTATGATTGACCCATCCGATTACCGCGAACTCCACCTGCGCAGCGCTTTCAGCTTTTTGCGGGGAGCTTCCTCACCCGAGTCGCTCGCCGACCGGACCGGACAATGTGGTCTCACCGCCGCCGCCCTCTGCGACCGCAACGGATTTTATGGTTCAGTCAGGTTCCACCAGCGGGCCAAAGAGAACGGCTTCCGCGCCATCGTCGGGACGGAACTGACGATGGAGGACGGATCGGTCATCCCGCTCCTCGTGAAATCGCGCGAGGGTTATCGTGCCGTCTCGCGTTTGCTCACTCGGGCGCAGCTGCGGGCGGCGAAGGGCACCGCCACGATCGCCTGGAACGAGCTCGAGGCCATCGCAGAGGAGGTCGCTTTTCTCACCGGTGATGCCGAGGGACCGCTCGAGCGAGGCTGGCGCGCGGACGGCCGACGCGGGATGGAGGGGGCCTTGGCGAAGATGAAAACGCAGATCCCGGAACGCCATCTCCACGTCGAACTCCAGCGTCACGCCATCCGTGGTGAGGAAGCGCTCGTTCGCGCCAAGGTCGATCTCGCCGCCGCGCATCGGCTCCCCTTGCTCGCGACGAACGGGGTCTGCTACGACCGGCCCGAAAGCCGCCAGGTGCAGGATGTCTTCACCTGCCTGCGCGAGCACACCACTCTCGATGCGGCGGGACGTCTCCTCGCGGTGAATGGCGAACGCCACGTGAAGACCGCAGCGGAAATGGTCGAACTCTTTCACGATCATCCCGAGTCCATCCTCGGGACGCGCCGCCTTGCCGAGGAGATCGATTTTTCGCTCGAGAATCTCGGCTACGAATTCCCTCGCTACGAGGTGCCGCCGGGCCACTCGATGGAGAGCTACCTCGCCGAAACGACCTGGCGGGGCGCGAAGGTGCGTTATGGGAAGCTGAAACGAGAGGTGAAGGATCAGATCACGCGCGAGCTCGATCTGATCGGGCGGCTCGGCTTCAGCGGCTATTTCCTCATCGTCTGGAGCCTCGTCAAGTATTGCCGCGAGAACGACATCCTCGTGCAGGGGAGGGGCAGCGCGGCAAACAGCGCGGTCTGTTATTGTCTCGGCATTACGCCGGTCGATCCGGTCGGGGCGAAACTGCTTTTCGAACGTTTTCTCAGCGAGGGGCGGCGCTCGTGGCCCGACATTGATCTCGATCTGCCGAGCGGAGAACGGCGTGAACAGGTTATCCAGGAAGTCTACCGGCGCTACGGCCGCCACGGCGCGGCGATGACGGCGAACGTGATCACCTATCGAGGACGCAGCGCGGTGCGCGAGATCGGCAAGGTCCTCGAATTTCCCGAGGAGATGCTGGCACGTTTCTCCGATCTCTACGCGAGCGGCGACTACCCGCACACCCTCGCCTTCAGCGAACAGGTCGCCCAGTCCGGCATCACCGCCGAGCATCCGCGAGCCGGAGCGCTCGCGACGCTCTATGGGCAGGTCTACGGACTGCCACGGCATCTGGGGCAACACTCCGGTGGCATGGTGATTTGTCAGGGTGCCCTCGACACCGTCGTGCCGATCGAGAACGCGAGTATGCCCGGCCGCACTGTGGTCCAGTGGGACAAGAACGATTGCGAGGACATGGGCATCATCAAGGTGGACTTGTTAGGGTTGGGGATGATGGCAGTGCTGCAGGATACTCTCGCCCTCGCCGGATCGCGGGGACACCCCGTCGATCTCGCACAAATTCCGAAGGACGACACCGCCACCTACGACCTGATGTGCTCGGCCGACACCGTCGGGGTCTTCCAGATCGAGAGCCGCGCCCAGATGAATACCCTGCGCCGGATGCAGCCGCGCTGTTTCTACGACGTCGTCATCGAGGTGGCGATCGTGCGGCCGGGACCGATCGCGGGGGGACTCGCCCATCCCTACCTCGAGCGGCGCGCCGGCCGCGAGCCCATCGACTACATCGACGCGAAGCTGCAGCCCACGCTCGAGCGCACCCTAGGCGTGCCGATGTTCCAGGAGCAGGTCTTGAAAATGGCCATGGTCATGGCCGACTTCAGCGGGAGCGAGGCCGAGGAACTGCGGCGCGCCCTCAGCTTCCACCGCTCGCACGAGCGCATGCGCAAGGTTGAGGCGAAGCTGCGCCGGGCTCTCGAGGAACGTGGGGTCGGGATCGCGGCGGTGGAAAAGATCGTGCGGGTGATCGGATCCTTCGCCCTCTACGGATTCCCCGAGTCGCATGCGATCAGCTTCGGCCTGCTCGCCTATGCGAGCAGCTATTTGAAGGTGCATCGCGCCGCGGAGTTTTATACCGGACTGCTCAACAACCAGCCGATGGGCTTTTATTCCCCTGCCACCCTCGTGCAGGAAGCAAAACGGCGGGGGCTGCGTTTTCTCCCACCCTGTGTCGTCGATTCGGATTGGGGCTGCGAAGTCATCGACGATGCGACGATCCGGCTCGGACTCGTCAATGTCCTCGGTCTCGGTGAGGCGAATGTCAGGGCGATGGTGCGGGAGCGCTCAAGGTGTCGGTTTGTTTCGCTCGAGGATTTTCGGCAGCGGACCGGTTTCGGCCAGGCCGAGATGCGGCGGCTCGCGGCGGTCGGGGCGCTCGCGAAACTGGCGTCGACGCGGCGTCAGGCGCTCTGGGCGGTTGAGGCGCGCTCGCTCGAGCAGGGGGATCTGTTCGCCGAGGCCGCGGTCCTCGCCTCGGCCAAGGTCGCGGAAAGTCCCTTGCCCGAGATGTCCTACCAAGAGCGGATCCGCGCCGATTTCTCTGGGATGGGGCTCACCACCGGGAAACATCCCATGGCGCTGGCCCGTCCGGAATTGCCACCCGGGATTCTTTCCGCCGCGGTCCTCGCGACCATGCCCGACGGAGCCATGGCCACCACCGCCGGAGCCGTCATCTGCCGGCAGCGTCCCGGCACGGCGAAGGGCGTCGTTTTCATCACCCTCGAGGACGAGACCGGGCTCGCCAATGCCATCGTCTACAGCGATACCTTCGAGAAATACCGTCTCGTCATCACGACCGAGCTTTTTCTACTCATCTACGGGCGGGTCCAGCGCGATGACGAGGGAACGACCCATCTCATGGCCACGAGGATCGAGGCGATCGTCATCGGCAAATTACTGCCTGCGGCGGCTTCGCACGATTTTCATTGAGGTGTCAGCGTCGCGAAGAATCACTCGATCGGTGGATCGAACACGCGCACTTGTAGATCACGCAGCACCCGTAGCTCGCCCCAATCGCCGCCACGCAATCGTCGCGCGCCGGTTTTCCGGGAAGGGCCGGTCCGCCCCAAGGCTCGCAGGCCCTCGAAAACCTCTTCCACGAAGTCCGCGGATCCCACTACCGCACCGTCACAAAAGTAGCGAACTTTTCTCCGCAGCATCACGGAAAGGGGGAGGGGAGTCGCGGTATCGATCACCTCAGAGATTTCCTCCTGAGAAAAGCCGCGCCGTAAGATCGCGCCGGAATGGTCGCGTTCCTCGGCCCCAGACAAGTAAAGGAGGCGGCGGTAGCGCTCCTGGACCTCGGGCCAGGGTATTGCCGAGTCGGGATTCTCGAGCGATTCACGCTGGATCGAGGCCAGGCCGACGCGCGCCTTCCGCGAGCCTTTCCCTGAGCCATTCGCCTCGCCATACCCGCTCCAGCGGTAATCTTCGGGATGGTTGACGATGCTGGCGCGCACTGGGTTCAAGTCGATGTAGGCCGCCACAGCGAGCAGCGCGGATTCACCACCTTCGACAAGGATGCTTCTGAATCGTCCCTCCCAGAGCGTCCCAGTGCGGTCGAAGCGCTTGTTCATGAAGATCGAGACCCGTTGTTTCAGTTCCTTGACAAAGACCGAAAGATCGCCGCGCCGTTTTTCGTAGCGTTCGAGAAGTGCTTTCTCAAAGGCGACATCGCCGGATCGTCGCGCAAGCTCCAGCTCGTGAGAAACCATCTCGACCGTGGCCTTGTCGTAGAGCAGGGGCAACAACTCCAGCAGCCGCTCCGCGTTGAGAGGGACAAGTATCTGCCGGTCGGGGACCATGAGGAGCAGGTGAAAGTGATTCCCCATCACGCAATAAGTCACCACCTTGACGCCCGTAAACGCCTCGAGCTTGCGAAGAATTGAGCGGAATACCTCTTTCTCGTCCGCCTGAAAAACGAAGCGTCGATCCACCACTCTTGAGATACAATGATAGTAAGATGTCCCGGTTCCCGTGATGCGAATGCTCATATCAGAAACCTCGGCGGAGCGTGAGTAACTTGCAACAAATAATTAAGCTGGTTAATTGATTACGACGGGTGAATTTGCCGTGATTGCGTGAACGGGAAGCGGGGGTGGATGTCGTATTTTTACAAATGGCACCCTCGTTGGGACAAGACTCCGTGGATTCCGTGGGTTAGTCTTGCACCGCAATCGGTTCTACCGAACCCTCTCCCTGACATGACTCAACCCTCTTTCATCTTCGCGCTTCTGTCCTCTCTCGCGATGCTGGGGCAAGCCTCTCTCGTCAGGGCGGACGACGAGGCCGGTCGCGCCTATTACGCCGAGAAGGTTTTTCCGATCCTGAAAGAGAACTGTTTCAAATGCCACGGGGGCGGGGACGAGTTGAAGGGGGACTTCCGCGTGACAAGCCGTGAGGGGCTTCTGCAGGGCGGACACTATGGCGCCGCCTACAAGGCCGATGATCCGGCCGCGAGCGTGCTGCTCGAGATGGTCAGCTACAAGGACGCCGATCATCAGATGCCGCCGAAGGGCAAGCTCTCCGACGAGGCTCTCGCGACCCTCGCCCACTGGATGGAGATGGGCGCTCCCTATGATGCGTCCATGGAGATCAAGGGCGCTACCACGGAACGCCGTGGGTTCACGGTGAAGGAAGAAGACCGGCAATGGTGGGCCTATCGTCCTGTCGCTCCGGGGGCTCCGCCGAAAGTCGCCGATGCCGCCTGGAACGGAAACGGAATCGATGCCTTTGTCAGGGCGCAACTCGAGCGCGAGGGCCTCACTCCGAATCCGCTCGCCAAACCCGAGGTGCTGGTACGGCGGCTCCACTATGATCTCATCGGTCTGCCGCCGACGCCGGAGGAAGTCGCGGCTTTTGTCGCAGCCTCGGCCAAGGATCCCGATGCCGCCTATGCCGCGGTCGTCGAGGAACTCCTCGCTCGTCCCCAATACGGCGAAAAATGGGCACGTCACTGGCTCGACCTGGTGCGCTACGCGGAGTCGAACGGCTTCGAGCGTGACAATCCCAAACCGCAGATCTGGCGCTATCGCGACTACGTGGTCGATGCCTTCAATTCCAACCTGCCTTACGACCAGTTCGTGATCGAACAGATCGCCGGTGATGAGATCGCCGAACCGACGATGCGATCAGTCGTCGCCACGGGCTACCACCGTCTCATGCAATGGGACGACGAACCGGCGGACCGAGAGCAGCACGTCTATGATGTCCTCGCCGACAACGTCCAGATCACGAGCGAGACCTTCCTCGCGACCTCGCTGAACTGCTCGCGTTGTCACGATCACAAGGCCGATCCGATTTCGCAGAAGGATTATTACTCCTTCATGTCCTTCTTCAAAGGAGTCACCCATTACCGCACCGAGGGGACGATGGTGAACTGGGCCAGTCCGGAAGAGAAGGCGGCTTTCGAGTTGACGAGGAAAGAAAAAATCGCCTCACTTGAGGCGGAGAAACTCCTCGTTGAGCAACAGATCCGCGCCGCTCTCGAAAAGGCGGGTGTGTTAGGGCAGGGGGCGTCCTCTCCGGTGACGACCCTGGTCGAGGATGCAAGGAAGGGGGGTGTGGAATGGTCTTACACCACCGAGAAACCCTCCGACGACTGGCGTGAGGTCGGTTTCGTGAACAAGTCTTGGTTCAAGGGACGTTCGGGGTTTGGTCGGGGCAAGCCGCCCGGTTCCGTCGAGGTGACGGAGTGGAAAACTTCCGAAATCTGGATGCGCACCACCTTTGGTCTCGAGACCCTGCCCGAGTCGCTCGTGCTCGAGATCCATCACGACGAGGACGTCGAAGTTTACCTGAACGGCAACCTGATCCACGAAGCGAAGGGATTCCTCACCGCCTACGAGACGGTGGTTTTGCCGAAGACTGCCATGAACGCGCTCCAGACCGGGCGCAATGTCATCGCGGTGTATTGTCGCCAGAGCGGGGGAGGGCAATACATCGATCTCGCCCTGCGAACCGGAGTTGCGGCGATCGATTCCTTCGCAAACCTGCTCGCCGGATCCGGTTTGAAAGAGCATGCCCCGGCGATCCGCAAGCACGGCGGAAAGGACCTCGTCGCCGACTACAAGCGGATCAACGACGAGATCACGAATTGGCGCAAGGCCGAGGCAGGCGTGGCGATCAATGCCGTCACCGAATCGGGCCCGGACCCCGGACCGATGCCGATCCATGCGCGTGGCAGTGCCCATGCTCCGGGCGAGCCAATGGTCCCGGGGGTGCCGGCGGTGCTCACGCCCGAGGGTTCGGATCCGAAACCACTCGCGGCGACAGCGGTGGAGCGTGATGGCCGGGCTTCGTCGGGACGGCGTCTCGAACTCGCGAAATGGATGGTTGATCCCTCGAATCCGCTCACCTCACGAGTGATGGCGAACCGGATCTGGCAGCATCATTTCGGCCGGGGGATTGTCGCGACCACCTCCGATTTCGGAAAGCTCGGGGAAAAGCCGACCCATCCGGAGTTGCTTGATTGGCTCGCTGGCCAATTTGTGAAAAGCGGCTGGGACATGAAA
Organism: Akkermansiaceae bacterium UBA5020; assembly: GCA_002396885.1. Taxonomy (GTDB): domain Bacteria; phylum Verrucomicrobiota; class Verrucomicrobiia; order Verrucomicrobiales; family DEV007; genus Arctic95D-9. Next base: position 2,345 of record DGXY01000103.1, on the reverse strand, counting down.
GCGATGCACCGCCTCATCCTCATGAGTCGCACCTACCGCCTGTCCTCCGAGCCGGAGTCGGCGAATCTGGAGAAGGATCCCCGCAACCTCAACTTCTGGCGTTACGACATGCGCCGTCTCACCGCGGAGGAACTGCGCGATTCGATTCTGGCTGTGTCAGGAAATTTGAACCTGAAGACCGGTGGCGATTGGGTTTATCCGCCGCTTCCCGCAGAGGTGTTGGCGACCGCATCCCGTCCGGGGGCGGGCTGGCCGGTCTCGCAGGATCCGGCGGAGCATTTCCGGCGATCCCTCTACGTTCACGTGAAGCGCAGCCTCCGCTACCAGATGCTGGCCGATTTCGACCAGGCCGACACCGACACCGGTTGCGCGGTGCGATTCACGACGACGGTTCCGACCCAGGCGCTCAGCCTCTTGAATTCCGCCTTCGTCAACGACCAGGCCCGCATTCTCGCTTCGCGCATGCGGGAGACCGGCGGCGACCTGCGTGGTCAGATCGCCTCAGGCCTGCGTGTCGTCCTGCAACGCGACGCCCGCGAGGACGAGCTCGCCCACCTCGTCACTTTCCATAGCGAACTGCGTGAAAAATCGGGACTTTCCGAAGAGGCGGCTCTCGATCGCATCGCCTTGCTCGCCCTGAACCTGAACGAATTCATCTACCTCGATTGATCCCATGAAACGTCGCAAACAACCTGATTTCTGTGGACGGGTGAACCGTCGCGAGTTCCTCGGCACGGTCGGTGGCGGATTCCCCGCGCTGGCGCTGACGGGATTGCTGAGTGGCGAAGGATTTTTCAAGGAAGCCTTCGGATCGAGTGCCAATCCACTGGCGGCGCGTCCGCCCATGGTGAAAGGCAAGGCCAAGAGCGTCATCTTCCTGTTCATGTATGGCGGTCCGAGCCACATCGATACCTTCGACTACAAGCCGGAGATGGTCGGGATGGACGGGAAGACGATCTCGGTGAAGACCTTCGGTCGCGGTGGCAAAAAGAACGAGGGCCGTATCGTCGAGCCGAAGTGGAAGTTCAAACCCTACGGCCAGTGCGGGAAGTATGTCTCCGATCTCTTTCCCCACGTCGGGGGATGTGTCGACGACATCGCCTTCCTCCATTCAATGACGGCCGATTCGCCCATCCATGGATCGGCCCTGCTGATGATGAACAGTGGATCGCTCATCAGCGGTCACCCGTCCCTCGGATCTTGGGTGAACTACGGTCTCGGTTCGGTGAACCAGAACCTACCCGGCTATGTGGTGATGTTGGACCAGAGCGGCGGTCCCATTTCTGGGGCGAAGAATTGGACCTCGGGCTTCATGCCGGCGAGCTACCAGGGCACCGTCTTCCGCTCGCAGGGCAGCCCCATCCTCAATCTCGAGCACGTCGAGGGCATGCCGGCGCCGGAGCAGCGACTGCTCATCGATTCGCTCAACCACCTCAATGCAGGCCACCTCTCGCCGCGTTTTGACAACACGAACCTGTCGGCCCGCATCGCGAGCTACGAACTCGCCTACCGCATGCAAGCGACCGCACCCGAAGCCATCGCGGTGGAGGAGGAGAGCGAGGAGACCCGCGCGCTCTACGGGATGGACCGCAAGGAGACGGCGGACTTTGGACGGAAGTGTCTCCTCGCCCGGCGCCTCGTCGAGCGAGGCACCCGTTTCATCCAGATCTATTCGGGTGGCGCCCACAACGACCAGAACTGGGACGCCCACGGTGATCTCGAAACAAATCACAACCGGCACGCCGGTGCGACCGACAAGCCGATCGCGGGATTGCTGATGGACCTCAAGCGCCGCGGCATGCTCGAGGACACCCTCGTGGTCTGGGGCGGTGAATTCGGCCGTCAACCGACCGCCGAATATGAGAAGGGCACCGGGCGCGACCACAACAGCTACGGTTTCACGATGTGGATGGCCGGCGGCGGGGTGAAGGGCGGTGTCTCGGTCGGTCAGACCGACGAACTCGGGTCGATGGCGGTGGAGAACCGCTTCCACGTGAAGAATCTCCACGCGACGATCCTCAGCCTGATGGGCCTCGATCCGAACGAGCTCAGCTTCTTCTTCGGCGGCCTCGACCACAAGCTCGTCGGCGTCGAAGGCGCCGATCCGATCCGTGAGGTGATGGCGTGAGAGGGAGCGCGGGATTAGGTGACTGCGATCGCCCTCCGGTGGACTGACGAAGCGGGACAGGAGTGTCCCGCCTCCTTACTTTCGTGCTGCGGGAGTTTCTCCAAGGCGCTTCAAACCAAGTTCCGTGAATGCAGCCCACGGAAGGCACGGAATTCACGGAAAAAAAGCATTGCAGCCATCCCCCACGATTCAGTGAGTTTCCGTGATGGCATGAAGT
>DGXY01000097.1 GCA_002396885.1 Akkermansiaceae bacterium UBA5020 | reverse complement strand
TGTCCTTTTTAATGAGTCACTGCGAGAGACAAGGTTAGCCACCTCCAGGCTTGCTTTCCTCGAGCGGGAAGGCGCATGATGCGGTCATGACGCCCCGCCGCTTCCGTTTTCTCGCCGCCGTCCTCTGGGTCACCCTCGCGGCGCACGCTCAGGAAAACCCCGCTCCCGCTCCGGTCGAGGCTCTGCCGAGTCAGCCGGAAGTCGCGGCGGAGCGGGGAGCCTTGTCTTACGTTCCCATCGACGAAGAGAAGATTCCGGCGTTGCTGAAGTCGTGGACCGGGTGGGTCACTCAAGGCATCCCCAACGTCCATGCGGTGCGGGCTCATGATGATCCCGCGACGCGCCTCGCCCTCTGGCCGACCCGGCTTCAATTCGAAGCCACGGCGACGGGCGCGACCTTCTCACTAGGGCTGGAAGGCTTTGACCGCACCTGGCTCGACCTGCCGGGTGCTCCCGGTCGCTGGCCCGAAAAGGTGCAGCTCAACGGCAGTCCCATGCCCGTGGTCGAGCGCGCGGGTCGTCCGGCGATTCGCGTCGAGGCGGGGACGCACACCGTGACGGGCGCCTTTGCCTGGCCGGAGTTGCCGCAACGGATCACACTGCCGCCGCAGATCGGCCTGCTCGCCCTTTCCATCAACGGACAAGCCCAGACGGCTCCCTCGTGGGATGCCGATGGCACCCTCTGGCTGCAACGTCAGGCGACAAACGAGCCGGTCGATGAGGACTTTCTCGAGATCAAGGTCCACTCGCTCCTCGAGGATGGCATTCCCCTCTGGTTCGAGACGCGCCTCGAACTGATCGTGGCGGGCAAAAGCCGCGAGGAAACCCTCGGCTCGGTCCTGCCGACGGGCTGGCAGCTCGCCGCGGTCGAGTCGCCCCTGCCCGTCGCGATCGACGAGGCAGGACTCCTGAAAAGCCAGATCCGGGCGGGACGCTGGACCATGACCCTGCGCGCCTTCCGCACCGACGCGCCCGAGACGATCGCCTTCGCTGAAGGCGCCACTCCCGCCGTCGCCGACCAAGCCATCGCCTTCCTCGGCCAACCCGAATTCCGCCAGGCCGAGATCACCGGCCTGCCCCAGATCGACGTCGCCCAGACCCAGATGCCCGAGGAATGGCGCGCCCTGCCCGTCTACCGATGGGAAACGAACGCGCCCTTTCAGCTCGTCGAGCGCGTCCGCGGCCCCGGTGAACGCGGCGTCGCGCCCATCGCGATCCAGCGTTCCCTCTGGCTCGATGACGATGGCAAGGCCCTCACGTTTCAAGATCGCCTCTCCGGTCCGCTCCGCGAGATCCGGCGCTTCGACGCGGCCGGTGGGCATTTGTTAGGGTCGGTGACGGTGAACGGCGAGCCCCAGCTCATCACCCACAATCCCGATGGAGGTGCCCCGGGCTTCGAGGTGCGCAGTCCCTCGCTCGACGCCGTCGCGACGGGGCGCATCGAGGCGCTCGGCAGCACCCTCCCCGCGACCGGCTGGCTCGCCGACGCCGACCGCCTCGGCGCGACCCTGCACCTGCCACCCGGCTACCGCCTCTTCGCCATGCCCGGGGCCGACTACACGAACGGCGACTGGCTCACCTCGTGGTCGCTCCTCGATCTCTTTTTGCTGCTCCTCTTCACCCTCGCCGTCTTCCGCCTGCGCGGATTCCCCGCGGCCCTCCTCGCCTTCGCCGCCTTCGGCCTCGCCTATCATGAGCCCGGCGCGCCGCGTTTTTCATGGCTCCTCCTGCTGATCCCCGTGGCCCTTGTCACCGTCTTGCCGTCGGGTCGCTGGCGAAATGTCGCGAACGGAGGCAAATGGGCCGCCGCGGCGATCCTGCTGATCTCGCTCGCGCCCTTCGCCGCCCGACAGATCCAGGCGGTGATCTTTCCCCAGCTCGAACAGGTTTCGGACGACGGGGCCTGGCGCAACGACTTCGACAAAGGCGCTGCTTTTCCGGCCTCGGCACCCGGACAGATCGCGGAAAACATGGCATCGGATTCCACCTCTCTGCGTAAGGCAGTGCCGCAAGAAGGGAAAAAATTCTACAAGGACGCCGACAACCTCAAGGCCGATCCCAAGGCCGTAATCCAGACAGGACCCGGCGTGCCGAACTGGAGCTGGCGCACCATCACCTTTGGCTGGGACGGACCCGTCTCGAGCTCTCAGACCGTGCGGCCCATCCTCATTCCACCGCATCTTTCGCGCCCTCTCGGCGTCGTCCGCATCCTCTGCCTCGTCCTCCTCGCAGCCATGCTCCTGAGTCAGAAACGCGAAGTCGCCCCGCCCGTCGAACCCACGCCGGAGAAAGAAGATGGCCCCGGGCCAAACGCGACCCCGGCCGCGGCTTTGGTAGCTTTGTCAGGCTTGCTGCTCTTTGCCTTTGCGTCACCGGTGCAGGCGCAATTCCCGAACCGGGACCTCCTCGAGGAATTGAAGAAGCGCCTCACCGAGACACCCGACACCTTCCCCGGCGCCGCCGACCTTGCCTCGGCCGACCTGAAGCTCGAGGGCCAAACCTTCACCCTGACCCTGCCCTATCACGCCGCCGACCGTTGCGCCGTGCCCGTGCCGGTGACCTTCTCCGCCCTCGTTCCCGAGAGCGCCGCCTTCGGCGACGGCAAACCCGCCACGGCGCTGCGTCGCGACGGTCATCTCTGGGTCCTCCTTCCCTCGGCCGGCATCCACGAGCTGACTGTGAAGGGCCGGCTCCGCGATCTCACTGAATGGGAATGGGGTTTTCCCCTGAAGCCACGCCGCGTCTCCGTCTCGGCCGAGGGCTGGACCGTGAGCGGTTTGCGACCCGACGGCACCGCCGAGGATGAGGTGCTCTTCGCTCGCGTCCGCCGCGAGGAGGCCGCCGCCGCGACCTACGACCGCCCCGAGACAAAACACGCCCTTCTCGTCGAGCGCCAGATCGAGCTTGGCCTCGTCTGGCGCGTCACGACCACGGTGAAGCGCCTTTCTCCCGGAGGCCGCGCCGCCGCCGTCCGCGTGCCGCTCCTCAGCGGAGAAAAAGTCGTCAGCCAGGGCCGCACCGTCGAGGGCGGCGCGATCGAAGTGCGCCTAGCGCCGAACGAGGAGGAAGCCGCCTGGGAGGGTGAACTCTCTCCGGTCAACGACCTAACCCTTTTCACCCGCGAAGCCGACGCCTGGAGCGAGCAATGGCGTCTCCTCGCCTCGCCGGTCTGGAACGTCACCTTCACCGGCGTCGCGCCCCTCTTCGAAGACCTCGAGGGACAACTCGTGCCGCTCTGGCAGCCCTGGCCGGGCGAAAGCGCGACCCTCACCGTTTCACGGCCAAAGGCGGTCGAAGGTGCCGCTGTCACGATCGATTCCGCCATGCACACCGTGAATCCCGGACGTCGCCAGATGGCTTCGACCCTGAACCTCTCGTTGCGCACCAGCCTCGGCGAGGATTTCCCGATCCGCCTGCCCGCAGGAGCCGAGGTCACCTCGCTGAATCACGACGGACGCTCCATTCCCGTGCGGAAAGGTGGCGACGCTGTCGTCGTGCCGCTGAAGCCCGGTTCGCAAAATCTCGTCGTGGAATGGCGTCTTCCCACCGAGGGTGGCACCTGGACATTGGCCGACGCCGTCGCCCTCCCCGTGGAGGCGGCGAATGTCACCACCGAGATCCAACCGCCTCGCGACCGCTGGCTCCTCTGGTCGGAGGGACCGCAGCAGGGCCCGGCCTTCCGCTTCTGGGGCATCCTCGTCTTCGCCCTCCTCGCCGCCGTGGTGCTCTCACGGGTGCCGGGGTCGCCTCTGCACCTCCACGAATGGATGCTGCTCTCGCTCGGGCTCACCCAGGTGCCCGTGATTCTGGCTTTGTTCGTCGTCGCGTGGCTCTTCCTCTTGAAATGGCGCGGAGCCGACGGCTACCAAAAGCTACCGGTGTGGGCCTACAACCTCTGCCAGTCGGGGCTCATCTTCCTGACCCTGCTTTCGATCGGGATTTTCATCGGCATCGCCTCGTCGGGACTCCTCGGCGATCCTGAGATGTACATCGTCGGAAACGGCTCGAGCGATTCACGGCTCGCCTGGTATGCCGCGAGGACTCCGGCCGAGCTGCCCATGCCCGGCTACGCCTCGATCTCGGTCTGGTGGTATCGTCTCGCCATGCTCCTCTGGGCCCTCTGGCTCGCCGCCGCCCTAGTGAGATGGCTGCGACTCGGTTGGAAGAATTCCTCGATCGGAGGCCACTTCAAAAAGAGCCCGTCAAAAGCCAAGATCGCGCTGCCTCCGAAGCTGCCAGGAGAAGAAAAGGCGGAGGCGTGAGTGGCTTGCGGGGCGGTAATCCGACGCTCCGATCCCCTTATCCGTCCACACCGAATCCGATCCTCCGCTGCGGCGAAGTGGCGACGTCGCGGGCGACGAGTTTTTTGATAGCCTCGAAGACCACGGAAAACTGTTCGTCGTACTTCTTCTCGAGCGCCTCGATTCGCTGGGCGAGGTCGCGATTGGAATCCATGAGCCGGCGCAACTGCGCGAAGGTCCGCATGATCGCGATGTTCACCTCGATGGCGCGGGGGCTGCGCAGGACGCTTGAGAGCATGGCCACACCCTGCTCGGTGAAAGCCATGGGAATCGCTCCACCAAAATGGCTCCGACTGGGTATCACAGTTTGTGATACCAAGGTATCCAATTCAGATTCGACGAGTTCAAACATGAAATCCCCGGGAAATCGCTCGGGATTCCGTTTCACGGCCTGTTTCAACGCCCGGGTCTCGACACCGTAAAGCACGGCAAGATCGCGGTCGAGGATGACCTTTTCGCTCCGGATCCAGTGGATCATCGGTGAAATTGCTTCCGCTCGAATCAGGTCGTTCATTCGCGCTAAAATATTCACTTGAACACATCTTGTAAAGTGCCAAAATCGGGGAGCCAACTTATGAAAATCACCGAGATCGTCTTCAGCTGTTAACCCGTCACCGACATGGCCCGTGCCCGGGCGCTTTACGAAGGCGTCCTCGGCCTCACGCCGACGATGGTGGAGGGCGAACCCGACGGAATGCAGTGGACCGAATACGACATCGCCAACGGCACGCTCTCGATCGGGTCGGGCGCTCCGGATTGGGCGCCGTCGTCGACGGGTTGCTCGGTCGAGGTCGAGGACTTCGGCGACGCGATCGACCACCTCCGCGGACACGGGGTCGCCTTTCACATGGAGCCCTTCGAAACGCCGGTCTGCCGCATGGCCTTCATCCTCGATCCCGACGGCAACGCCCTCTGCATCCATCAGCGCAAGCCGGGGCACGGGTGAGGCGAATCACCGTTTGACACCCGATCTCCCGCGCGGATCGTTCTCAGTGATCATGGCGCGCAAGATCCTCCAGGCAATGGTGCTGCCGCTCCTCTTTGCCCTTCTCGGGGCGGGAGGAAAGACGACCTTTTGTGCGGTCCTTTCGGTGATCGGTCTGGAGGCCCACCACCATGCGCATCATGGAGAAGGCGAGACCGTCCACGCCGGCCCCTTCTGTCTCGATGCCCACGGGGAAGAAGATCATGATCACGAGCACGCTCCGGTGCCCTGCCCCGAGAGTTGTGAGATTCAACTCGCCGACGGCACCGCGCCATCGCCCGTGAAGCTCCCCGTCTTGGTCGAGGCATGCCTCCCGACGCTCCGTCCCGCCATTCCCGGCCTTTCCCTTTCGCCCTCCTCCGTCGACGACTCCGGGAAATTCCTGGATCCACCCGACGACGGGCCACCGCTTTCGGCACCGTCCTTCACGGGCCGTTTCCTGATCTGATCGCACGTCTCCGGGCCCTGCCTCCGGATCGATGATGCGACCTTTCGCGCGTCTCTCTCCGCAACGGGCCCGCACCCTCCCGTCATTCCCATGAACGGGCCGTTTTGTTGTTTTGTCAGGCTTTTCACAATGCATCGCTTTTCTCCACTCCTTCCTTGTTCTCTTCTTCTCCTCCTCGCCCTCGTGGCGGGGAAGGCTCCGCTCACCGGCGCTCCCCGCGCGGTGACGCGCGACGAGGCGATCCGGATGGCCTTTGCCAATCATCCCGATCTAAAGGTCGCCTCCATCCAGATCGACCGGGCCGCCTCGCGGCTGCGATGGTCGGGACGCCTCGAGAATCCCGAACTCGAGCTGAGCGTCAGCGACGACGGGGTCGGACTCGACGAAGGCGATGGCAACTACTCTGTCGCCTTTGCGCAACGTTTTCCCCTCACCGCCCGCCTCCGCAATGAAAAGGGTCTGCGTCGCCATCAGGTGATCCTTGCCGAGGCCGAGATCGCCGAACGTCGCCGCGAACTCGCCGGCGAGATCGACCTCGCCCTGATCGAGTTGCTCGCGGTCCGGGAGCGCGGACGTCTCGTCGCCGAGGGCATCTCCTTGAACGACGAGATCCAGGGTTTTCTCGAAAAGCTCGCCTCCGCCGGCGAAGTTTCCAAACTTGATGCGATGCAGGCCAAACTCGCAGCCCGCACCCTCGGGCAAGAGCGCGAGCGACTCGCCGCCCAGGAGAAACAACAGCGCCTCGCCCTGCTCCGCCTCCTCGGGCTTGAGGCCACGACCGATCTATCAGTTGATGCCTCTCTCGTCCTGCCGGAAACGGCACCTCCCGGTCAAGCCGATCTCGAGACGATCCTTTCACGCCGACCCGATCATGTCCTCGCCCTTGCCAAGATCGACCAAGCCAGCGCCGCCCTCGTTCTCGAGGAATCGAAACGCTGGGAGGATGTCTCGCTGAAGTTCTTCGTCGAGGGAGAGAAGTCGACGGACGCTCCCAACGGCCTCGAGCGCAATACCTTCACCGGCATCGGCCTTTCCATTCCCCTGCCACTGCGCCAGCGCAACGAAGACGGCATCGCCCAAGCCAAACTCGACGGAGAGGAGGCCACCCGCAGCGTCGAGGCGGCGCGCTTCCAGATTCGCGGCGAATGCGAGGAGGCCTACCGCGCGCGGAGCGACTCCTGGTTACTCGCCAGCGAGGCCGCGGGGGAACTTCCCACCCTGGCAAAACAACAACTCGAGGCCGTCCGTGCCGCCCACGGGATCGGCGAGGCGACCTTCCTCCAGGTGCGCCAAGCCCAGGAACAACTGCTCGAAGTGCGCGGAGCGGCCCTCGACTTCCTCACCGATTACCACCGCGCCGAGGCCCGGGTCCGCCTCGTCACCGGCGCCTATCCCGGCCTTGCCACTTCCACCGAATCCAAATGAAGTCCTTTCCGTTTTTTGTTTTTCTCTTCACGCTCCTGCTGTCCGTCCCGGTCCGGGCCGCGGGCGACCCCGTGATCCTCGATGAGACCGGAATCAAGAATCTCGGACTCGAGACCGTGATCGCCGAGGAGACGACCTTTGAGAAAACCCTCTTCACCCTTGGCCGGATCGAGGCGGTCCCGGGCCGGACCGCGGTCGTGAGCAGCCGGATCGCGGGGCGCCTCGTCGACCTGAAGGTCACGACCGGAGACGAGGTCGCCGCCGGTGCCGAAGTCGCCCGGGTCGAGAGCCGCCAACCCGGCGATCCGCCCCCGGTGATTCCCTTGCGCGCCCCGATCGGAGGGGGCGTGATGTCTCTTTCCTCCCGCCTCGGTGATCCCGTCGAGCCCGATCGAGCCCTCCTCGAGATCGCTGACCTTGGCGAGGTCCACGCGCTCATCGCAGTGCCGGAATACCAGGCCGGGGCTCTCGCCCCCGGCACAAAGGCCCGCCTCCGCGTGCCCGCGGCCGGGAGCGAACCCTTCACTGGTGAGCTGCTCCGTTTCGCCCCGAACGCCGATCGCGAACACGGCACGATCGAGGCCGTGATCCGCCTCGCCAATCCCGAAGGCCGTCTCCGTCCGGGGATGCGGGCCGAGTGTTCCCTCATCCTCGCGACGCGCGAAAATGTCCTGAGTGTGCCGCGCGAGGCGGTCCAGGGATCAGGCTCTTCGCGTTATGTCTTTGTCAGGCACTTCGAGCTGCCCACCGCCTTCGAGCGTGCCCCGGTCGAGATCGGCGAGCGCAACGGCGAGCGGGTCGAGATCGTGGCCGGAATCTTCACGGCGGACGAGGTGGTGACCCGCGGTGCCTATGCCCTCGCTTTTGCGGGGCCCGGCAGCGTCTCGTTGAAAGAGGCCCTCGACGCTGCCCACGGACATTCCCACAACGAAGACGGATCGGAGATCACCGGCGATCACGCGGAAGGAGAACACGATCATGATCACGACCACAGCACCGAAGAGGGCTCACTCGATCCCCTGACTCTCTTTCTCGCGATCGCCTGCGGGGTGCTCCTCCTCCTGATCCTCGCTTCGCCCCTGCTCTTCCGCCGTCCCGCCAAGCCCGATCCCGCATGCTGAACCGCCTCATCCATCTTTCCCTCGGGCACCGCGGGATCGTCCTCGCGGCGGCCCTGTTGGTGTTATTGGCAGGGTTGCGCACCGCCACGGAGCTGCCCGTCGAGGTCCTGCCCGATCTCACCAAGCCGACCGTCACCGTCCTCACCGAGGCCCCTGGCCTCGCACCCGAAGAGGTCGAGACCCTCGTGACGAGGCCCCTCGAAAATTCCCTCCTAGGCGTCGCCGGGCTCGACCGGCTCCGCTCCAGCTCGGACGTGGGCCTCTCCCTCGTCTTCGTCGAGTTCGCCTGGGGCACCGAGATCTACCACGCCCGCCAGCTCGTGCAGGAACGACTCAATGCCGCTGCGCTTCCCGACGAGGTCCGTCCGGGCATGACCCCGGTCTCCTCCCTCATGGGCGAAATCCTTCTCGTCGGACTGCGTTCGACGAACGGAGAGATCGCGCCGATGGATCTTCGCAGCTTCGCCGACCGGACCATCGCGAAGCGGCTCCAGAGCATCCCTGGAGTCGCCGAGGTTCTCGCGATCGGGGGCGGCGTGAAACAACTCGTCGTGGCACCTGATCCTTGGCGGCTTCAGGTCGAGGGCGTCTCGCACGACGAGCTGAGCGAGGCCGTCGCCAGGGCTGCGGGCAATGCCACGAGCGGTTATCTCCAGGATGGACCGCGCGAGATCATGGTGCGGAATCTCGCGATGACCTCCGATCCCGACGAGATCGCGGCGACGGTCGTGAAGAAAAAGGGCGACCGTCTCATCACCCTCGGCGAGGTCGCGGAGGTATCCTTTGCCGTCGCCCCGATGCGCGGCGACGCCGCCATCGCCCTGAAGGAGCGCGGTGACCGCGGCGAAACCCCGGGCGTGATCCTCAGCATCGACAAGGCACCGGGTTTCGACACCCTCGCCCTCAGCGCGGCGATCGAAGAGGCCCTGGAAGAGCTGCGCGCCTCACTGCCAGAGGGTGTCGAGGCCGAGATCCTCTTCCGTCAGGGCGACTTCATCGAGACGGCGATTGGAAACCTGCGCGAGGCGATCCGCGACGGGGCCATCATGGTTGCGGTGGTGCTTTTCCTTTTCCTCCTCAACTTCCGCACCACCGTCATCACCCTGACGGCGATCCCACTCTCCTTCGCCGTGACCCTGCTGGTCTTCCGCCTCTCTGAGGTCAGCGTCAACAGCATGACCCTCGGCGGCATCGCCGTGGCCATCGGCATGGTCGTCGATGATGCCATCGTCGATGTGGAAAATGTCTTCCGCCGTCTCCGCGAAAACGCGGCGCTGGCGTCGCCGCGACCCCGTCTCGAGGTCATCGCCGCGGCCTCGACCGAAGTGCGATCGAGCATCCTCTATGCGACCCTCCTCATTATCCTCGTTTTTCTGCCTTTGTTAGGATTGGCGGGTCTCGAGGGTCGGCTCTTCCATCCCATCGCGATTGCCACGATCACGAGCATGGTGGCCTCCTTTGTCGTTTCCCTGACGGTCATCCCGGTTCTCTGCTCTTTCCTCCTCAAGCCGAAAGAAGGACGCGAGCATCGCGACGGCTTCCTCGTGCGTGGACTGAAGGCCTTCACCCGCGCCACCTTTCTCCGCGCCGCCTTTGCCATGCCGCTCGCGGTGATCGGCCTGGCGGCCCTTCTTGTCACCGCCGCCGCGATGCTCTACCCGGGCATGGGCAAGGAGTTCCTTCCCTCCTTTCATGAGGGTAGCGCCACGATTTCGCTTGCGAGTGCCCCAGGATCCTCGCTCGCCCAGTCGAATGCGGTCGGAGAGCGCGCCGTGGCGCTCCTTCTCGAGATTCCCGAGGTGAAATCGGTCGGACGCCGGGCCGGGCGGGCGGAGCGGGACGACCACGTCATGCCCGTTTCGGTGAACGAGTTCGACGTCGAATTCCATCCGGACGGACGCGACCGCGACGTGGTTTTTGCCGAGATTCGGGATTCGCTTGGAGCGATTCCCGGCACCTTCGTCAATGTCGGTCAGCCGATCGGCCACCGCCTCAGCCACATGCTCAGCGGAGTCTCCGCGAAGATCGCGGTGAAGATCTCCGGACCCGATCTCGAAACCCTGCGCCGGCTCGGACGCGAGGTGAAAATGGCCGGGGAAGCGGTCGAGGGACTCACCGACCTCAACCTCGAGGCACAGGTGCCGATTCCCCAGGTGCGGATCGAGGTTGACCGGACCCGCGCCCTTGCCGAAGGGATCGCTCCCGGCGAGGTCAACGAACAGATCTCGCGGCTCCTCGGCGGCGTTACCCTGGGCGAACTGCGGGAAGGGGAAAGTATCCTCGATCTCGTCCTGCGGCTCCCCGAGCGCTGGCGCTCGCGTCCCGAGACACTCGGTGATCTCCCCGTGGCGCTGCCCAATGGACGACTCCTGCCGCTTTCGCTCCTCGCCGACGTCCACGAGGTGAATGGCCCGAACGTGATCCACCGCGAGAACGGCTCACGGCGCCTCGTCGTCGGGGCGAACACCTCGTCGCGCGACCTCGAGTCCATCGTCTTCGGGTGGAAGGCAGCGGTCGCCTCGATCGAACTACCCGCCGGCTACACCCTGCGCTTCGAGGGCGAATACCTTGCCCGCGAGGACGCTTCGCAACGGATCCTCGTGCTCTTCGCGATCGTTACCGGCGTCATCGTCATCCTCCTGACCCAGTATTTCCAGAGTTTCTCTCTCGCCCTCCAGGTGATGCTGAACCTGCCCCTCGCCCTCGCAGGAGCGCTCGCTTTCACCTGGTGGAAAATCGACAACATCAGCATCGCCACCCTCGTCGGATTCATCGCCGTCGGTGGTGTCGCAGCGCGCAATGGGATCATGATGATTTCGCACTATCTCCACCTCATGCGCCACGAGGGCATGGAATTCGGCGACGAGCTCGTCGCGCGCGGGACCCTTGAGCGTCTCGTCCCGGTGCTGATGACCGCGCTCTCTGCGGGCATCGCGCTGATCCCCCTCGTCCTCGCCGCGGGCGAAGCGGGCAAGGAAATCCTCCACCCCGTCGCCGTCGCCATCGTCGGTGGACTCATCTCTTCGACTTTGCTCGATCTCGTTGTCACGCCAGCCGTCTTCCGTCTCATCGGACGGGGCCCCGCAGCGCGCTCCCTCCGTCTCGACGCGATGGCCTCCCGCTAGATCCTTTTTCGTTCGAACCAACCCAACCATCCAAATCCGACCAACCAACCCACCATGAAAGCCAAACTCGCCCTCACCGCCACCCTCCTCGCCCTCGCCTGTGTCCCAGCCCTGCGCGCCGACAAGGAAGAAAAGGATCACAAGCACGAACACAAAGAAGCCGGACCCAACGGCGGCCGCGTCCTCCACTCCGTCGAGCCGCATTGCGAATTCCTCGTAATGGCCGACCGCAAGCTCCAGATCACCTTCCTCGGTGAGGACGGCAAGGCCATTGCCCCGGCCGGACAGACCGTCTCCGCCGTCGGAGGAGAACGTTCCAAACCGACGAAATTCGCCTTCGCGAAGACAGGCAACGCGTTGGTCTCCGATGTGCCCCTGCCCGAGGGGAACAAATTGCCGCTCGTCCTCACGATCAAGACCGCACCGGACGCCAAGGCCGTCGTCGAGAAATTCGCCGTCGACCTTTCCAACTGCCCCACCTGCGAATACAAGGAATACGCCTGCACCTGCGATCACGAGCATTGACCACCCGCGTGGTCGGCCCCAAAGTCCCGCCCATGGCCAAGGTCGAGCCCTTTCCCTTTCCAAACGAAGTCTATCCCGACGACTGGTTCTCCCGCCTCGAGCGGGAGGATCTCTTTCCGGGAGAGGCTCCCATTGAGCTCGATCTCGGTTGCGGCGACGGGTCTTTCCTCGCCCGTATGGCGAAACAGTTTCCCGAGAGAAACTTTCTCGGTGTCGAACGGCTCCTCGGCCGCGTCCGCAAGGTGAGCCGGAAATCGATCGTCTCGCATTCGGAGAATGTCAGGGTCCTGCGGGTCGATTCGAACTACGCGGTCGGATGGCTCCTCCCGCTCGGCTTCGCCTCGCGCATCCACTTCCTCTGCCCCGACCCGTGGCCGAAGAAAAAACACGCCAACCGCCGCCAGATGTGCCGGATCGATTTTCTCGCCGCACTCCACTCCCTCCTCGTCGACGACGGGGAGCTCCTCTTCATGACCGATGACGAGCCCTACTTCCTCGAAGCACTCGAGGCACAGAAGGGTTGCGATTTCTTCGTTCGCGAACCTTGGGAGGAAGGCGACTTTTTTTACGCCCGGACCGACTTCGAGGAGCAGTGGCTCGCCGCGGGTCGCACGATGCACCGGCTCCGCCTCCGCAAGCTGCCGCGGTCCTAGCGACCTCCACCTCGACCCTGCGGATCGGGACGGACTCCTCGTGAGTCCGTTCTTTTGCGGTCAGATCAGCTTCATGAGGAGAGCGGGATCGCGCTCGATCACAGAAACGCCCGGGAGGAGTTCGCGCAGCACGCGGGCGTTGCTTTCGCGGGAAAGATCGTCCGGGCGGAGGGCTTCGTCGAGACCATTGAGAAAAACGGCCCGGCATTCCAGCCCCGAAGAGACGATGGCCCTCACCGTCAGCAGGGTGTGGTTCAACACTCCGAGCCGGTTTGCCGCGACCACGACCACCGGCAGCCCAAGAGCGACCGCGAGGTCGGCCATGGTGCGCTCGCGGTCGAGCGGCACGAGCCAGCCGCCCGCACCCTCGACGAGGACGGGTGGATGAAGCCTCGAGAGCAGATCAAAATTTGCCAGGATCTTGTCAAAGTCGATCCGCGGCGCACCGTCGATCGCGGCCGGTGCGAGCGGCTCGGGCAAGGGCACGGGATTGATCTCGTCGAGGGTGGCAATCCCGTCGCCCGCTTCCCGGATCGCGATGGCATCGTCACGGCCGCCACATTCGACCGGTTTCATTCCCACCGCGTCGATTCCGCTCTCGCGGAGGCTCCGGAGCCAATGGGTCGTGACCCAGGTTTTTCCCACCCCGGTGTCGGTGCCGGCGATGAAAAATCCTTTCGCTTTCATGCCCCGATTTCGGCACGGATTTCGGCGGCGATGGCGTCCGCCTCAGCCTCGATGAAGGCGGCGTCCCTACCCTCGACGAGCAATCGCAGGAGCGCCTCAGTCCCGGAATAACGCAAAAGCACCCGGCCCGCATCGCCCAGCCTGGCCTCGAGCGCGGCGAGGCGCGGAGCGGCGACGAGCTCCGCGAGCGGACGCTTTTCGCGGACGCGGATGTTGCGGAGGATCTGGGGGAATTTCGTCATCACCTTGCGCAGCTCGCTGAGCGGCTGGCCGCTCTCGCGCATCCTCTTCAGCACCTGCACCGCCGCAAGGATGCCGTCGCCGGTGGTATTGTGATCGCGGAAGATGAAATGCCCGCTTTGCTCGCCGCCGAGGTTGTAGCCACCCTTTTTCATCTCCTCGATGACGTAGCGGTCGCCGACCCCGGCACGAACGACCCGACCTCCGGCGGCACGGACCGCTTCGTCGAGTCCCGCGTTGCTCATCACCGTGGCGACGAGGGTGTTTTCCTTCAGCGTTCCCGCGCGGATCATCGAAATCGCGGCGAGAGCCATGATCTCGTCCCCATCGAGGACCGAGCCCGTCTCGTCGCAGAGGAGGACGCGATCGGCGTCGCCGTCGTGAGCAACCCCGGCAGCGGCCCCGGTCTCCCTGACCAACGCACCGATCACTTCGGGATTGGTGCAGCCGCAATCGAGGTTGATGTTGATCCCGCTGGGATGGTGGTGAAAGACGGAGACCTTGGCCCCGAGGGAGCGCAGGATCTCGAGGCTCGTCTCCGAGGCGGCACCATTCGCCGCATCGAGAGCGAGATGGAGCCCGCGGAAGAGTTCGCGGTCCTCGCCGACACTGGCGCGGATGAAGGCGGTATAACGCTCGGGCGCATGGGCGAGCGGGGCGATGCGACCGACCGGACCAGCGTAGGTGGATTTGTCAGGCGTATCGACGAGCGACTCGATCTCTAGTTCGAGCGCATCGTCGAGCTTGTAGCCGTCGGGACCGAAGAACTTGATCCCGTTGTCCTCGAAAGGATTGTGCGAGGCGGAAATGACGATGCCAAAGGCCGCGCCCTCCTCGCGCGTGAGTTGCGCCACCGCCGGAGTCGGAATGACGCCGGCGAGGCGCACGTCGATCCCACGCGAGGTGAGGCCCGCGGCGATGGCGGCCTCGAGCATGTCGCAGGACTGCCGCGTGTCCTTGCCGATCACCACGAGCGGCCAAGTCCGCGAATCGCCGCGCCGGGCGAGAAAGGCATCGGCCGCCGCCTGCCCGAGCCGCACCACAAAATCCGGCACGAGCGGAAAGGCATTCGCCCTCGCCCGGATGCCGTCCGTTCCGAAATATCGCCTCGTCGTTCCGCTCATCACTCTCAAAATTTCACTTAGCCGCCCTTGGGCTCGCCGCCAGGAATGGGGATCGGGATGGGAACCTGGACGGGCGGGGGAATGAGCGGGCTGAGGATCGATTCCTCGAGGACCGGAGCTGGCGCCGTGCCCGGGACGGGAAACTCGCGCCGGTCCGCCTCGAGGTGGGAGCGGATCAGATACCAAATCGAGATCGCGATGAAGAGCGACACGAGCTTGGCCCGCCAACTATCGACGAGGAAACGTTTAATCGTCTCCATCAGCACCCTCCTCTTCTCCGGTTTCCTGATTGCTGAGCAGCTCGTTGAGGCGCTCCCGCAGGGCTTCTCCCTCCAGATCACGCTCGAGCTTGCCGTTGATCGAGATCGAGATCGCGCCGGTCTCCTCGGAGACGACGAGGGCGATCGCGTCGGACTCCTCGGTGATCCCCATCGCGGCGCGGTGGCGCAGACCGATGCTTTGGTCGCTCAATTCGCGCTGGATCAGGGGAAAAACGCAACCGGCCCCGGCGATTCGTTCGTCGGCCATGCGCACGATCATGCCGCCATCATGCAGGGTCGTGCCCTTGTGAAAAATCGTGTAAACGAGCGCCGGGGTGAGATGGCAATCCATCTCCGTGCCCGTTTCGAGGTATTGCTTCAGATCAATGCCACGCTCGATCGCAATGAGCGCCCCGATGCGGCGGCGCGAGAGATTTTCGACCATCTCGACGAGCTCGTCGGCGAAGAGACGGCGCGTCCGCTCGTTCATCGAGGAAAAGATGCGGTGGCTTCCCAGTTCCGCGAGGGCACGGCGCAGCTCGGGCTGGAAGATCACGACGAGGGCGATCGCGAGGAAGACTGAGACATACTTCAGGAGCCATCCGATCACCGTCAGATCGAGCCAGCCCGAGAGCAGGGTCATGCCGATGTAGAGGGCGACGAGGGCCGTGAAGATGCGCGCCCCGCGGGTCGCGCGGAAATAACGGTAGGTGTTGTAAATGATCAGCCAGAGGATGATCACTTCGATCGCCTGACGCCAATGGCGCCCGAGGAACTGGATGGTTTCGTCCATGAAACGGAGCCTCCCGGAGCTGGTGACGCGAGAGACGTCGTCAGTTTAACACCGGCGACGGCTTTTGCACCCGGGCGAGTGGGAAAACTCACCCCATCCCCACCGAAGCCACCGCCATCGCGGCGATGCCTTCGCGGCGTCCGATGAAACCCATCGCCTCGTTCGTCGTCGCCTTGATCCCGACGGCATCCGGCTGGATCCCGAGGGCCGCGGCGATTTGGGCCTTCATCGCTGGGGCGTGCTTCATCACGCGCGGCTCTTCGGCGATGAGGGTGCTGTCGATGTTCTCGATCTGGCCGCCCTTGCCGCGCACGAGTTCGGCGGCCTTTTCGAGAATCTTCAGACTGCTGATACCCTCGATGCTGGCGTCGGTCGGCGGAAACCAATACCCGATGTCGGGCTCGCCGATGGCCCCGAGAATGGCGTCGGCGATGGCGTGGCAAAGCACGTCGGCGTCGGAATGTCCGGCGAGTCCACGATCGTGCGGAATAACAATGCCACCCAAGGTAAGGAGACGTCCCTCGGCGAAGGCGTGGACGTCGTAGCCGATGCCGCTGCGGTAACGCATGGATTCCAATTCAGATCACCTCTTCGAGCGGCAGCTTGCCGTTGCTCGAGATGATGGAGGATTTGTCAGGATTCTTTTCCGAGGGAAGCAGCACGACGGAGCCTCCCCCACGCTCGAGCATGAGCTGGCCGGCGGCGATATCCCAGAGGCTGATCGATTCCTCCAGGTAGGCATCGAGGCGGCCGCAGGCGATGTAGGCAAGGGCGAGCGCGGCGCTGCCCATCATGCGGGTCTTGCGGACGCGGTGGGCGATGGCCTTGTAGCGGGCGAGGCCCGCGTCGATGGATTCGGTCGACTTGGAGAAACCCACCGTGACGACGGCTTCCGAGAGGGCGCTCCGGTCGCTCGGGCGGATCGGCTTCCCGTTGCGGGTCGCGGGTCCCTCGAAATCGACCGCGAACATCTCGTCCATCATCGGATCGTAGATCGCGCCGACTTTCAGCTCGCCGCCCCGTCGCATCGCGATGGAGATGCAGAAATGGGGGATGCCGTAGAAAAAGTTCACGGTGCCGTCGATGGGATCGACGATCCACTGCGAATCACTCGACTGGTCGCCGGCGAGACCCTCTTCGCCGTAGATGGCGTGGTCGGGAAAGGTCGCGAGGATGAGCCCTTCGATCAGCTTCTGGCTCTCGACGTCGAGGGCCAGTTTGATGTCGTGCCGGTCGAGGGCATCGACCCTCAACTCCGTCTCGAAGTTCGCGCGCAAAAGCACGCCCGCTTCGCGGGCGGCGTGGCAGGCGAGCTCGAGTTCGGGCGACATATACGAGAGGAGGACAACGCCTTCCGGCCCGCTCGATCAATGCGCGTGGCAGAATTCCTCGAACCGGTCGAGACCCTTTTTGATCACGTCGAGGCTCGTGGCGTAGCTGAGACGCACCGAGTGATCGTGACCGAAGGCCAGGCCCGGCACCGCGGCGACGCGGTAGCGGGAAAGGAGCTTCTCGCTGAGATTCATCGAACTGAGGCCCATCTTCGTCGTGTCGACGAGGAAGTAGAAGGCGCCATCGGGCTCGACGACCTCGATGTTGCGGATCTTCTGGAGGCGGCTCAGCATGTATTGGCGGCGCATGTCGTATTCCTCGACCATGTCGTTGACGAAGCTCTGGTCGCCTTGAAGGGCGGCGAGGGCACCGTATTGGGCAAAGGTCGTGGGATTCGAAGTGGTGTGGCTCTGGATCGTGTCGATCACCTCGGCGATCTCCGGCGGAGCGGCGGTGTAGCCGAGACGCCATCCGGTCATCGAGTAGACCTTGGAGAAACCGTTGATCGTGATCGTGAGACGCTTCGCCGCTTCACTGACGGAGGCGGTGGAGACGTGCTTCTTGCCGTTGTAGAGGAGCTTCTCGTAGATCTCGTCGGAAAGGATGATGATGTCCTCGGACGCGGCGACCTCGACGAGGGCTTCGATCTCGGCTTTCGTATAAACGGAGCCGGTCGGGTTGCCCGGGCTGTTGAGGATGAGCATGCGGGTCGCTCCGCTGATGGAATCGGCGAACTCTTCCGCCGTGATCTTCCACTGGTTCTCACGCTTGGTCTCGACGATGTAGGGCTCGGCGCCGACGAGGCGGACCATGTCGGGGTAGCTCGTCCAGTAAGGCGCGGGAATGATGACCTCGTCGCCAGGATTACAACAGGCGAGAATCGCGTTGTAACAAGAGTGCTTGGCACCGCAGTTCACCGAAATCTGGTTCGGGGAGTATTCGATGTGGTTGTCCTTGAGGAGTTTGTCGGCAATGGCCTTGCGCAACTCAGGGATGCCACTGACGGCGGTGTATTTCGTGCGACCGGCCTGGAGCGCTTCGATCGCGGCGTCCTTGATGTGCTGCGGCGTGTCGAAATCCGGCTCTCCGGCACCGAAGCTGGCGATGTCCTGACCCTCGGCCTGCATTTTTTTCGCCTGGGCGGTGATGGCGAGGGTCAGGGAGGGGGCGATCTGGGAAAACTTGTCGGCAATCAAACTCATGTCTGGTGGGTGGGATGGGGATTTCGGCCCCTGATCCGCGATCCGGCCGGACCACCGGCAATCTCACCGGGAGGAACGGAGCGGGTCGGGGAAGACCGGGCTTTCAAGATACAAATCTCCCGCATCGACGGGGATTTGGTGATGGCTCGACCGCAACTCCGTGAACAATGCGGACCGTTTTCCTAACCGATTTGGGGCCGGATTCAAGCGAAATGCGCCCCGAGGCGGATTTTGTGAGGCGAACCCCGGGGGAGGGAACCTTCTTTCGTGGGTTGCAAGCCTCCCTTCCCAAGGCTAAGAGAAATCGTCCTTGCTCCCATGGCTGCCAAAGCTCCCGCCAATACCGCCATCCACGCCTATCTTGGCACCGATGAGGCGCTCGTGAAAGAGGCCGCGATGAAGCTTTCCCAAAAGCTCGCGCCGAAGGACAACGAATTCGGTCTCGAGATCGTGAACGGATCCGCCGACAACGCCGATCAGGCCATCCAGGTCGTCGGCCGGGCGATCGAGGCGATCCAGACCCTGCCTTTCTTCGGCGGCGACAAGGTCGTGTGGCTGCAAGGGGTGAATTTTGTCGGCGAATCCCAGACCGCGAAAGCCGAATCGACCCTCGCGGCCCTCGACACCCTCGTCGGCGTGCTCGAGGCCGGCCTGCCTTCCGACGTGACCTTCATCCTCAGCTCCGGCGAGATCGACAAGCGACGCACCTTTTACAAACGGCTCGAAAAGATCGCCAAGGTCGAGGTGCATGACAAGCTCGACACCACCAAGGCGGGCTGGGAAAACGCGGTGATGGGCCACGTCGCCGACCGGGCCATCGTTTACGGAATGAAATTCCGCGGCGCCGCGCTCGAGCGCTTCGTGCAACAGGTCGGATCGAACACCCGCTCGATCGACAGTGAGTTGCAGAAACTTTCTCTCTTCGCGGGCGACCGACCCATCACTGACGAGGACGTCGCCGCGGTGACGTCGCAGAGCCACACCGGCTTCATCTTCGACATCGGCGAGGCCATCGCGAAGCGCAATCTGCCCAAGACCCTCGCGTTGATCGACTTCCAGCTCAACCGCGGCGAGAGCGCCATCGCCATCCTCCTCGCCTCGATCGTGACGAAGGTGCGCCAGCTCCTCCACACCCGCGACCTCATGGAAACCCACGGGATCGAGCCGGGCCAGAATTACTCGCCCTTCCAAGCCAAGCTCGACAAGCTGCCCGCCCACGCCATCGGCCACCTCGGCCGCACCAAGGAAGGCAAGGTCAATGCCTACGGTCTTTTCATGACCGCCCACTCGGCCCGCAACTTCACCCTGGCCGAACTGCGCTCCGCGATCGAGGCTTGTCTCGAGGCGAACCTCCGCCTCGTCACGACCGGGCTCGACCACCGCCTCGTCCTTCATCAACTCGCCGCGCGCATTCTCACTAAGCCGTCCGCGAAAGCCACCGCCCCCTCCCGCCGCTGATGAAACTGATTCTCCTCCCCCTCGCCATCGGACTTTTCGCCGGCGTCATGGCCGGTCTCTGCGGCGTCGGTGGCGGCATCGTGATGGTGCCGGCTTTTGCCTATTTGTTAGGGATGGAGCAGAAGGCCGCCATTGCCACGAGCATGGCGGTGATCGTGCCGACCTCGCTCATCGCGATCGCGAGATTCCAGCAGGCCGGTCTCGTGCAGTGGCAGATCTTCTGGCCGACCGCCCTCGGAGCGATTTTCGCCGCCTACTTCGCGACGGGTTGGGTGAGAAAGCTCAGCAACGACCAGCTCACGAAAGTCTTCGCCGTGCTCATGATCCTTGTCGGGATCAGCATGCTTTTTAAGAAGCCCTGAAGGTTGGGCGGCAGAGCCTCAGGAAGCGTTCTTCGAGGCGTGAGGGAGATTTGGGAGCGCGGAAGCGCAGACGGGGCATGGCCTGCGTTGGGAGTCAACTGCACCACAACAGCAGTGTAGCGCGTAGCAAGGTTATTGCTTCACCCTTACCGTCCCCCCACTGAGATCGCCTTCCTGCACTCCGTCGATCCATACTTGTAGCGCCTTGATGCGATCCTTGGTCAGTTCGGTGAGATATATGGTTTCGAGCATGGGCTGTATGCTCCCGTAATAACCCGGTTCCCGGTCGGGGTATTTCATCTTCAGTTGTGCGTCGCGGAAAGTGATCCAGCAGCGCTGCGCTTTCTTGAAGCTTGCGATGAATACCGGATCGTCCGCGTAGTCTTTTAGGATCTTTTGGTAGAGCGAATTGAGCTTCTTGTCCGCCTCTTTAAAAATGGTAGCTGCATCCTCGTTCATGTCCCGCTGGGTCTGGGCGCTCGCTTCGCTCCATGGCAGGCAGATCAAAGTCAGCGCAATCATCGACAATATGAGTTTCGTCATAGGCCTTCTAAATCGGTCGAATCAACGGCTGTGTCCACTGATGTTTGTCGCTGCTGAAACACCTCGGACCTTTTGATCCCATGCTCACAGCAGCTTCATCTGGTCGGGTCCGGCATTAATTGTCCGTCCCTTAAACCTGGCCGACAAACGCGCTTTCCGCTCGCCATTCCAGGCAGATCGATCCACCTTTTCCAAATGATCACCTACCGTGAAGCGACCCGGGAGGAACTTGAGACCGCGGTGGAATGGGCGGCTGCGGAGGGATGGAATCCCGGCCTTGGGGATGCCTCGATTTTCTGGGACACCGACCCGGGCGGGTTTGTCTGCGCGGAACGCTCGGGCGAAGTCGTCGGCACGGGCTCCACCGTCGCCTACGGACGCGAGTTCGGATTCATGGGTTTCTTTATCGTGCGTCCCGATCTCCGGGGGCAGGGCATCGGACGGGATTTCTGGATCTGGCGCCGCGACCGGCTTCGCACCCGCCTCGGACGAGGCGCAGCCATCGGCATGGATGGGGTCTTCGCGATGCAGCCCTTCTACGCCCGCGGCGGGTTCGTCTTCTCCCACCGCAACCTGCGTCTCGCCGGCACCGGGCAGGGTGGCGCCTCCGTCGATCCGGCGCTCGTCGAACTGGGGTCCCTTCCCTTCGAGCAGGTCGCCGGCTTCGACCGGCACCATTTCGGGTTTTCCCGCGAGGTCTTTCTCCGCCGCTGGATCCGCCCGGAGGGAGGGCTCGGTCTCGGCTTTCTCGACGGCGACCGGATCCGTGGTTTCGGCGTGGTCCGTCCCTGCCGGACCGGTTTCAAAATCGGACCCCTCTTCGCCGAAACGCCCGAAGTCGCCGATGCCCTGTTCGTCGCCCTCTCCGGCCATGCCGGGGGAGAGTCGGTCTTTCTCGACGTGCCGGAGAACCATCCCGCCGCGCTTGAACTCGGACGGCGCCACCAACTCACCGAGTCCTTCGGCTGCGCCAGGATGTATCACGGTCCCGCACCCGAGCTGCCTTGGAACCAGATCTACGGGGTGACGACGTTTGAGTTGGGGTGAGGGTCTCTTTGGAAACGGGGGCACGGAAGAATGGCACCAACTTAAGGGCGTGTTGCCCACTGCCAGCTTCCGCTTTCGATAACTTAACAACTTGTTAAGTTCCCCCGAGAATCAAGCATTGATTGTCCGTCCCTTAAACTCAGTAACGACCAGCTCACGAAAGTCTTCGCCGTGCTCATGATCCTTGTGGGGATCAGCATGCTTTTTAAGAAGTCGTGAGCCGGAAGGGTTGGGCGGAAGAACCAACCCTCTTCGATGGTGCCCGATGGGGTGCCTACGGAACATGCGGAAGAAACGGAAAAGGAGATTTTGCGGGAGGGGCTTCAACCGCCGAAGCCGTCATTTTGATGCCTGTGGCATCTATCTCGGTCTTTCGTAGTTCTGCGTTTTCTGCGTGTTCCGTAGGCTGCCAGTTCTTCGCTCGATGGTAGGCCGCCTCTGTTTCACTCCGACGCACGGGCGATCGTCTCGCAGCCTTTGATATCGAGTTTGCCAGATGCGGGAGGGGTAACCTGTCCCTGTGAATTTGCTGTGAATTTTCGCGCGGGTGGAGGGTCCAGTCAGGGGACGGGGAACCCGTTCATCAGCAACGCTTCCCTCTGCGGAGCCGCTCCACCGCCGTCGTCCTCGAAACCGGTCTCGTGCCTTCCCCCATGAAAATGCACGCGCTCACCGACTCCGTCGCCGAGCATGAGCCCGGTGATCCGGAGCTGCTCGATCTTGTCCTCCGCGCGCACGGCGAGCCGTGTGTCGTAGACGGCGCAATTCCTGATGATCACCCTCGCGCCGCCGCGGCTGCCGGGTCCGCGCACGCGGAAAGCAACCTCGTTGTCGGAGAAGACGCAATCGATGATCTCGGCGTCGACATTCTCCTTCAGGTTCAGCGCCGCGATGGTGTTGATCTGCGAGGGCTGGTTCCAGCCGTGCAGGTGGCAGTTGCGGACGATGAGCTGGCAGCGCGGTCCGTCGGGCTTCGTCTTCGCGTCGAAGGCGTTTTCCCCCGGCCTTTCGCCCGCCTTGAACCCGAGCGCGTCGGAGGGCAGGGGGCCGGTCCAGAGATTGCAGTCCTCGATCACGACGCGGCCCTTCGAGGCGCGGTCAGGGTCGAATTGGACGCAATCGCCCGAGACGTAGGAGATGTCGCAGTTGCGGATCGTCACGTCGCCCCATCGGCCGGTGATGCCGTGCGCGTCCTCCTGCGCGGCATAGGTGCCGCCGAGCAGGTGGTGGATGCGGCAGTTTTCAATGACGACCCTCGTTCCGAAGACTCCGATGGCGTTACCGGTGGCGTTTTTGATTTCGCAGTTGCGGATGGTGACGTCGTCCGCGGTCACCTTCACGATGTTTCCACCGGCACCCCGAGCGTCGACGAGGTAGTTCTCATACACGCCGGGCTCGGTAATGAGCAGGCGCGACACCTGCTTGGGATCCGCCAGCACGCCGACGGGTTCCCCGGTGCCGACGGGCCTCGGCGTTCCGGCTGTCGTGATCGCGGTGGCGAGGAAGAGTCCGAGAAGGATCGGCGCGTGGTTCATGGTCCAAACGGTCTACAGGATGGGCGCGGGTCTCAGGGTTGACCCAGGATCTCGTGGGCGGCGATCAGGTGGATCGAACCCCACCGACTCCGGGCAGTTCCTAGCAATCAGTCACTCCAACGCACGCGCGATCGTTTCGCAGCCTTTGAGGTCGAGTTTGCCCGAGGCGAGGATGGGGATCTCGGGGACGTCGACGATCTTTTTCGGGATCCACAGAGCGGGGATGCCTTCCTCGGTGAGCTTGACGCGCAAGGCCTGGAGATTCAGATCGGGGTTCGAGCTGAGCAGCACGAGGGCCTCGCCCTTCGCTTCGTCCGGCACGCCGACGATGGCGATCTGGCGCACGTCGTCGCCACTGCCAACTGCCTTGTTGATGAGATCCTCGACCGTCTCATGGGGCACCATCTCGCCGCCGATCTTCGAGAAGCGGGAGAGACGTCCCTCGATGTAGAGGAAGCCATCCTCATCGACACGGCCGAGATCGCCGGTCTTGAACCAGCCGTTTTTCATGACGGAGGCGGTCTTTTCGGGTTGGTCGAGGTAACCCTCGAAAATGTTCGACCCGCGCAGCCAGATCATGCCCGAATGATGGAGCGGGAGCGGTTCGTTCGTGTCCGGATCGGTGATGCGCACGGCCACTCCGGGAATGAAAAGACCGACCGAACCGAAACGGTGATTCGGCAGCACGGGACCGCGCGAGCCGGCCGGCTTTGTTGCGTCGGGCAGGTTCACGTTTGTCACCGGCGAGGTCTCAGTGAGGCCATAACCCTCGAGAACGGGGCGGCCGAAACGCTCTTCAAAGGCCTCGGCGACTTTCTTCGGCAGCTTCTCGGCCCCCGTGATGACGAGTTTGAGCGAGGCGAACTGCTCCTTCGTCGCTTTGCGCAGGTAGCCGCGGAGGAAGGTCGGGGTCGCGAGGAGGAGATTGATGGAGTGTTCCTCGATCAACTCGGCGAGCTTCGCGACCTCGAGCGGGCTCGGGTAGGTGACGACGGTGACGCCCTCGATCATCGGATACCACATCGTCACGGTAGAGCCGAAGCTGTGGAAGAGCGGGAGACAGCCGAGGATGCGATCGCTCGAATTCAGATCGATGCGCGCGCCGAACTGGTTCACGTTCGCAAGGAGGTTGCGGTGCGAGAGCACGACCCCCTTCGGATCGCCCGAGCTGCCGCTCGTGAAGAGAAGCACCGCCTCCTGCGAACCACCCTTCTTCGGGACTTTCAGGAGCGAGGCGAGAAGCGAGGGCGAGAGGATCTTCGAAATCACGAGCCACAGCCCAATGCGCGTTTTGAGAGGCGGGAGGACGCGGTCGAGGAGGAGGAGCTGTTTGTTCGGCGGCCAGGGGAAGGAGCTCATTTTCCGCACGAAGGGATCGGCGGTGATGAACTTGTCGAGCCCCGCCTGGGCGATGCACGAGTGGATCGCCTTTTCCCCGGCGGTGAAGTTCAGGTTCACCGGCACCTTGCCGGCGAGAAGGGTCGCGAGATTCGCGATGAGCCCGCCCTTGCCCGGAGGCAGGATGATGCCGACGCGTTTTTGCTGGGTCTCCTGACGGATCACCTTCGAAAGGACGATGGCGGCGGCGAGGAGCTTGTCGAAACGCAGGTGTCCTCCATCGTTGCCATCGATGATCTCGGCGGAACGGCCGTTCTTTCTCAGTCCCTTCAGCACCTCCCAGGCGAGATGGCTTTTCAGGATGGGGCGCGCCGCAAAGGACGTCTCGGCGGCGACGAGGAGATTTTCGGTGTAGTTGGCAAGGTTCGCGGCCTCGCGCTGGAGCGGTTCGCCGAAGGAAAGGACGATGCGCTCGATCTCCTCGCGTCGCTCGGTGCCGAGGGCGGTATCCTCGGGATGATCGACGAAGAGCGGCAGGATCGGCGCGCCGGCGCTGGTGAGGAATTTCAGGATCTCGGCGGGGATCGAGAGGAGCTGGCCCGGGCGGGTGTGGGACTGGCCGGGGATGAAAAGGACCACGCTATCCTCCGCGAGCGCCTCGTGGATCTCCTTTTTGAAAAGGGCGAGAGAGCTCTCATCTGAGTTGAACTCGAGACCGTGGGTATCCTCTTTCTCGAGATGGGCCTGGAGGAGCGGATCGTAGTCGAGGCGCCGATCGATCAGGTAGACCAGCTTCCGGCCCGCGAGGAGCTTCTCGACGTGGAGAAGGTCTTGGAAGGCGAGACGGTTCGGGATGACGAGGATACCGCCCGAGGGGATCTTCGCCTCTCCGTGCATTTCGACCGGGTTGCGCTGGCTCATGACGGCCAATGTGGCGTCTTTTCGGCGGATTTCGAAGCCCTTTTCACAGGAAACGGACGGATTCGGCCTGAAGGAAAAACACTGTTCAAGTGTTGACTTTCTTCGAAAATTCGCAAAGTTGTTCTCATGAACAGAAAAAGACTTCTGAACAGGCATTTCAGTTTCATGTGGGACGGTGTCATCCACCTTGAGGACGGCAGCGAATGGCGTGTCTTCGATCCGGCGGGGCGGCACGACGCGACCTGGTGGCAGAGCGGCGAGGTCGTCGAGTTCGCCCGGCGCCGCGGAGCCCTCCTTCTCCGCAACGTCCTCCGCAACGAAGCCGTCCCCATCCTCGCGGCGGGCGAAGGCATGCTGGAGCTGGCTGCTTGATCGAATAGGACGCCCCTGAGGCGCTTCCCCACCCGGGATGGCACGGGCCTTGCGGAGGCGTGCAAAGCCCTCGCGCTCAACGCCCCGTCATGTTGCCGTCCCTTTCCATCCCCTCGCTCCTCGCCGCCTACCGGGCTGGCTCGCTGACTCCCCGAGACCTCGTCGCCACTCTGCGCGAACGCATCGCCGCGTCGGATCCTCGTATCTGGATCGCCCCGACGCCAAAGGAACGGCTCGAATCGGTGCTCGCGGCGCTCGAGACGGCTTCGCCCGACTCGCTCCCGCTCTACGGGATCCCCTTTGCGATCAAGGACAACCTCGACCTCGCCGCCACCCCGACGACGGCGGCCTGCCCGGACTATGCCTACGATCCAACCGAGGACGCCGCTGTCGTCGCGAAGCTGATCGCGGCGGGAGCGATCCCGATGGGGAAAACGAACCTCGATCAATTCGCCACCGGCCTCGTCGGGGTGCGCTCGCTCTATGGCACGCCGGAGAATCCCTTTCATCCCGACTTCATCCCCGGCGGCTCCTCCTCGGGCTCGGCCGTGGCCGTGGCGCGCGATCTCGTCAGCTTTTCCCTCGGCACCGACACGGCCGGGTCGGGCCGCATCCCGGCGGGACTGAACGAACTGATCGGCCTGAAACCCAGTCTCGGCCTGCTCTCGACCCGGGGCGTGGTGCCCGCCTGTCGCTCGCTCGACTGTGTCTCGATTTTCACCAAAACGGCCGCCGAGGCGGCCACGGTCCTCGCGGCCGCGGAGGGGTTTGACGGAGACGATCCCTACTCGCGGGCCAAGGGCGAATCGCGCTGGTGGCGGCCCGATGATTTCACCTTCGGCGTGCCGCGGGCGGATCAGCTCGCCTTTTTCGGCAACGATGATGCCGTCGTTCTCTTCGATGCGGCGCTCGCCCGTCTCGAGGCCATGGGAGGACGACGGGTCGAGATCGATTTCGCACCCTTTCTCGAGGCGGCCCTCCTCCTCTACGAAGGGCCCTGGGTCGCGGAGCGATTCGCGGCGATCGAGGATTTCCTCCGCGATCATCCCGAGAGCCTCCATCCGGTGACGCGGTCCATCATCAGCAAAGGGGGCGACCCTCGTGCCGTCGAGGCTTTCCGGGCGCAGTATCGCCTCCGCGCTCTGAAAGGCCGCGCCGATGCGGTTCTCGCAGAGGTGGATTGTGTCGTCACGCCGACGGCAGGCACGGCCTACACCGTCGCCGAGGTCGAGGCCGATCCGGTGAGGCTGAATTCCAACCTCGGCTACTACACGAACTTCGTGAACCTGCTCGACCTCTGCGCCTGCGCGGTGCCGGCCGGTCGTCTCCCCGCGAGCGGGATGCCGTGGGGCATCACCCTCGTCGCGCCGCCTTTCGCCGAGGTGGCTTTGTTAGGATTGGCGGAACGTTTTGCGGGCGCGGAAACGGGGGCTGTGGGTGAGCCCGTGCCGCCGTCCGATTGGATCGAGGTCGCGGTGTGCGGAGCCCACATGCGCGGATTGCCACTGAACTGGCAGCTCACGAACCGCGGCGCGAAATTCCTCGCCGAAGATCGCACCTCGGCGGCCTATCGTCTCCTCGCCCTGCCTCCGGTGGGCGGACTGCCGCCCCGTCCTGGCTTGATCCGCGAGAGCGGCGGCGCGGGGGCCTCGATCCTGCTCGAACGCTGGGCGGTGCCGGCCTCGCAATTCGGCGGCTTTGTCGCGGCGATCCCCTCGCCGCTCGGGTTTGGCAAAGTCGAGCTCGCGAGCGGTCGCTTCGTCACCGGCTTCCTCTGTGAGAGCGCCGTGCCCGAAGGCTCACGCGAGATCACCGCCCTCGGCGGCTGGCGTGCCTTTTTGGCCGAAGTCGCCAAAGCTTGAGCGATCCGATCAGACCTCTTCCTTGCGGTAGAAGATCTTGATGAACTCCATCTGCTTCTCCTCGTCGTGCCCGCGCTCGAGGAAGTGGGCGGCCTGATGGATGAAGCCGGGGGAAAACTTCAATTCCACCCCGACATCGAGTTTCATCCGGCTTTTGAGCCGGTTGCCGGCTTTTTCGGCCTCCTTCTTGGAGACGGAAAACTTCTCCGCGACCGGTTCGCCACGCTCTTCCTCGTAATCGACCTTGAAGGCCTCGAACTGCGCGATGCGTTCGGGTTTTTCGAGGGCCTTCTGCTCGAACTCGACGAGGTCGAACTCGTCGTTCTCCTTCAGGTAATTCACGGTGCGGCTCGCGACCTCCATGCGCTCTTCGGCGAGGGTTTCCTCGGGCAATCCGCGCTTCGCAAACTCGACGCAGAGCTCGGAGAAACGGCGCGTGAGAAAGTCGTCGTTCGTGACCGGTTTCGCCCCGGCGAAGTCGCGCACCCAGAACTGGGTATTGCCCCCGCTCTTGTCGAACAGGTAGACGGTGAAGCCATCGGCACGGCCGTGGCTCACGATGAGGCAGCCCTTGTCGATCTTGTCGGGGTAAATCCCCTGCTCGGTCGTGAGGACGAGATCGCCGTCGCGCTCAGAGATCTGGAGAAAGGGGACGCGGCTTTCCGACTTCACGATGCTGATGGCCTGCACTGCCTGGCCGACGACCCCGACGTGGTCGATCAGGGCGATGCAGAGGTCGCCCGACTTGATGTTGGGGTGGTGCGACTTCGCGTAGAGGTGGCGTGCGATCACCGCGCCCTGCTCGAGGAGGGTGGTGTTGTCGTCAAAGATCGCGGCGGCGGCGGCGTAGAGTTCATTTTTCGCGAGATCGGTGTGGTGCTGGAGCTGGTGCAGCTCGAGCGAGCGGAAGGACTTCAGGAAACAATGGGTGAGGAGGTCGGCCTCCTCGTTCTGGAAACGGCAGAGCGACTGCGAAGTCTGGAGCGGCTCGTCGCGGACGGGATTGCCCACCTTGGCGAGGGACATCGCCGAAAGCTTCGCGTTGCGGAAATTGAGGGTCAGGGGCATGGGGCGCACCCTAACAGGGTCAGGTCGACGGGGCAACCGGGATGGGTCGGGAAGATCAAGAAGACGCCAAGGAGGGGCGACATTCCTGTC
>DGXY01000095.1 GCA_002396885.1 Akkermansiaceae bacterium UBA5020 | reverse complement strand
CAGAAAGAGGTGATGGGGACGTAGCGGGAAGGTGAAGAGGGGATCATGCTTTTCACGGGACCGATTTGGAGCGCCCGCTCCGCCGTTTTCCATCGCTCCAAAACCGCCACCCGAATGTATTCGCCAAGGGCGGAGGATCGTGACACACTCTGCCATTCGCTTTTTCGACCCATGAACTCCGAACAAATCCTCTGGAAAGGCACTCCCTCGCAGGTGCTCAATCTTCCCGCGTTGATCCTCGGCCTCCTCGCCGGAGGAGTGCTCACGGTGGCCGCGCTCCTCACTACGATCGTGGCGGGGCCGCTTGTGATTCCGGCCATCATTGCGGTGTGGGTCGTCTGCCTCTTTCCCTGGCTCGTCAAGATGATCTCGACGCGTTTTGACAACTACGAACTCACCAACGAGCGGCTCAAGCACAGCAGCGGGGTCTTCAGCCGCAATGTCGACGTCCTCGAACTCTACCGGGTGAAGGACATGAAGCAGGAGTTGCCCTTTCATTTCCGGATCTTCGGCCTGGGGCGGATCCTCCTCGAGACTTCCGATCGCAGCACGCCGGCGGTGGTGCTCAACGCGATCCACCAGAGCACCGAGGTGGCCGATCTCATTCGCCGAAATGTCGAAGCGCAACGCGACAAGAAGCGCGTCCGCGAGGTCGATCTCGAGGATGACGAGGAAGACGGCGAAGCCTGAGCAGTTCGTTCATTTCCCCTCGAGTTCCTGCAGGTGGCGCTGGCGGTAGGCAGCCGGAGTCACCCCCGCCTCGGCCCGGAAGGCGCGGGTGAAGGCACTCTGGTCGTAGAAACCGAGATCGAGGGCGATCGCACCGGCGGGACGGTCGTTCGCGATGAGCTCATGCCGGGCCGCGTGGAGGCGCTGGCGGATGAGGTAACGCATCGGCGATTCTCCTAACAAACGTCGAAAAACGCGCGTGAACTGCCGTTCCGAGAGGTGGCAGAGCGCCGCGAGCTCGGCTGTGGTGATGGCTTCGCGGAAGCGAGTGTGGAGGTGACGCAGGGCCGGCTCGAGCTGGGAAAAAGGTTGGGCCACTCCGCCGACCTCGTGCAGGTCGTAGAGGACGATGGCAACCCCGCAGATGCCTCCATGTGGACCGCGCAGCGGGGCGACGGTGACGACATACCAGTTGAGCGTTCCGGCGATGTCGGGCACCATCTGCGAGTAGTAGGTGCGCGTCTCGCCGCTGGCCATGACCCGCCGGTCCTCCTCGAGGAAGCTTTCGGCGAGAGGACGCGAGAAGAAGTCGGCGTCGGTCTTGCCGAGCATCTCCCACTCGTGCTCGAGATCGAAGATTTTCAAGGTCGGTCCGTTAGCGCAGACGAAGCGGCTTCGCTCGTCCTTGGCAAGGAAAGCGATCATCGGAAGGTGGGCAAAGAGGGCCGAAAGTTGCAAGCCTCCGCCGATTCTCTCGAAGAAGTTCTTTTGAAATCGGAGGGCCCGGGCTTTTTCCGCATTCGCGCTCATGGCCAGAAAATACCAAAGGTTGGCGCTACCTGCCAAGCCTTTGCGAGGGGTTCCCGCTTATTGTGAAAATCATGAGCAAGACTGTCGCCATCTTCGGGGCCGGAGGCAAACTCGGACGTCGTGTCCTCGCATTGCTCGCGGAACGGGGCTGGCCGGTGCGGGCGCTCGTCCACCGCACCCCGGTAGAGGGCTCTGGGATCACCTCGATCCAGGGGAGCATCACCGATCCGAAAGCGGTCGAGGAAACGGTGCGTGGTGCCGACCTCGTCGTGCAGCTCGCGACGACGAAGGAGGACGCGGACACCTTCTTTGACGTGAGTGTGAAGGGCACCTTTCACGTCCTCGAGGCCTGCCGGAAGCAGGAGGTGGAGCAATTCCTTCTCCTTGGCGGCGATGCCGCATACGGGATCTGGTTCTACCCTCAGCCCATCCCCATCGATGAGAATCATCCGCTGACGGCCTATCCTGGCTACTACGCTTTTTCGAAGGTGATGGAGGAGACGATGGCGCAGCAATACGCCGTGCAATATGGCGTGCCGGTGACGGTGTTGCGTTCCTCGTGGGTGTTCGAGGGTGATGACCTGCTGAAGCATTTCTCGCTCCTGCGTAACGTGAACCCCGCCGAGCCCGGTCACGGTTTCGGCGAGATCACCGACGACATCCTCTCCCTCGTCAAGGCGGGGGAGGAGCGCCTCCCGATCCTGACAAACGCCCAAGGCATCCCGCTGCGCCGCCACATTGTCCACATCGACGACGTGATGCAGGGATTCGGGCGGATGCTCGGCAACCCCGCCGCAAACGGGCAAGCCTTCAACATCGCCGGTCCTTCGTGTTTCGACTACCGGGTCGCGGCTGCGTATCTCTCGGAGAAGCTCGGGATTCCCACCGTTGAGATCCGCTGCCCCGATTACCACCCCTTCGAAATCAACATCACCCGCTCCCGCATGGTTCTCGGTTACCAACCGGAGAACGACTTTTTCCGCATGGCGGACCGGGCGATAGAATCGGTAAACAGTCAACAGTCAACAGTGAACCGTGAACCGTGAACCGTGAACCGTGAACCGTGAACACAAATCAACCTCCGCCAATTCCACCCAGTCGTTTCATGCGTGTTTAAAGATCTTTCAACACAGATGGCCACGGATTTCCACAGATTCACACAGATGAAGAACCTGAATCGATCCGCTGCCAACTCCTGACCTTTTACTTTTTACCTTTCACTCCGCCCGCCTTCCATCACTCCATCACTCCATCACTCCGATCATCTATGCGCCAGTTCCACCACATCGGCCTCCCTACCGACCAAAGCCAGCCCGGCGAGTTCTTCGTCGAGGACACCCGCGTCTGGGTCACTGACCCACGCCAACACCCCTACAAGGTCGAATACCTCCGTTTCGAGCCTGACAGCCCGGTGACTGGTCCGGTGCGCGACCTACCCCACGTCGCCTACCGCGTCGATGATCTCGATGCGGCGATCGTGGGCGAGGAGGTGATCCTCGAACCCTTCGAACCTTCGCCCAATTTCACCGTCGCTTTCATCCTTAAGGACGGAGCCGTCATCGAATACATGAAGTTCGACAGCGACGAGGATCTTCCCTGGTAATTCATCATGACCCTCAAAAACAAAGTCATTCTTGTCACCGGAGGCACCTCCGGAATCGGTGAGGCCTGCACTCGTCACTTCGCCGCGCTCGGGGCGAAGGTCGTCACCACCTCGAACCAACAGGACCGCGGCGCAGCGCTCGAGGACGAACTCCGTGCCGCCGGACGCGAGGTGCGTTTCATCCATGCCGACGTCTCGGTAGAGGAGAGTGTGAAGGCGCTCGTTGATTTCACCGTTGTCGAATACGGCCGTCTTGATGGTGTCCACTGCAACGCCGGCGTCTGGGGCAAGGGCAAGGTCACGGAGTTCGATGAGGCGATCTGGGAGAAGATCATGAACGTGAACGTGAAGAGCGTCTTCTGGACCGCGAAATACGCGATCCCTGCGATGGAGTCCTCGGGCAAGGGGGTCTTCCTCGTCACGACTTCGGTCGCGGCCTTCATCGGCTTTCCGGCACATGCGCTCTACTGTGCCTCGAAGGGCGCGCTCGAGTCGTTGATCCGTTGTCTTGCCACCGATCATGCCGGAAAGGTGCGAGTCGTCGGGATCTGCCCCGGCACGATCGACACGCCCATGCTCGCGGCGACCTGCGACGGATGGGACAAGCCGGTCGAGGAACTCTACGCCGAAGTGGCCAAGAAGATCCCGGTGCGCCGGCTCGGTCAGCCCATCGACATCGCGAAGACGGCGGCGTTTCTTCTCAGTGATGACTCGGAATACATCAACGCGACTTCGATCGTCCTCGACGGTGGGACGATGGCGCTGCCGCCTTGGTGAGCGCGGCGGAGCCGCGCTGTAAAAGGTAGGAAGGTGAAATGTAAAAGGTAAGAATCTTTATGAAAAAATTGAAGCATGCGGTTTTGGGCCTCGGCTGGTTCGGGGAGAAACATTGTGAGGCGCTCGCGGCGATCCCGAATGTGGAGATCGCCGCCGTCTGCACCCGGAATTCCGAACGCCTCGCCGAGGTCTCGGGCAAGTTCGGGGTGAAAAAGA
This sequence comes from Akkermansiaceae bacterium UBA5020, assembly GCA_002396885.1. Classification (GTDB taxonomy): domain Bacteria; phylum Verrucomicrobiota; class Verrucomicrobiia; order Verrucomicrobiales; family DEV007; genus Arctic95D-9. Next base: position 28,597 of record DGXY01000095.1, on the reverse strand, counting down.
CCTACACGGATTTCCACGCCATGCTCGCCGATCCGGAGATCGAGTCGGTCAGCATCACGACGATGTGGGACCAGCACGCCGATCCCGCAGTGGCCGCGCTGGAGGCCGGTAAACACGTCTTTCTCGAAAAGCCGATGGCCTCGACCGTGGCGGATTGCGACCGCATCGTCGCGGCGGCGAACGCGGCGAGCGGCTTTTTCATGACCGGTCACATTTGCCGCTTCAATCCTCGCTATGCCGCAGCGAAGGAGGCGATCGAGGCGGGTCGCATCGGGAAGATCGTCTCGATGTATGCGCGGCGGAACCTGCCCTCGTGGGTCGGTGCGACGGTGCTCGACAAGATCGGACCTATCATCGGCGACGGGGTCCACGACACCGACCTCATGTTCTGGTTCAGCGGTTCGCGCGCCGTCAGCGCCTACGCCCAGACCGTGCAATACCGCAGCCATGCTCATCCCGATCTCGGGCAGGTAATGTATCGACTCGAGAGCGGTGCCTCCTGCATCCTCGAGGCGGTCTGGTGTCTCCCTGACACGACTCCCTTTCAGATCGACGAGCGACTCGAGATCGTCGGCACGGAAGGTTCCATTTCCATCCACGACACCCATCCGAACCTGATGGTCGTGGACAAGGACGGGGCGCGTTGTCCCGACACGACTTACTGGCCGACGCAACACGGCAAGCTGCGCGGAGCCCTGCGCGACGAGCTCGCCTACTTCGCGCAGTGTGTCCTAGACGGGGAGAAACCCACCGTGATCACTCCCGAAGAATCCCGTGAAGCCGTGCGCGCCTGTCTCGCTGCCGAGGAATCGGCCCGGACGGGACAAGTGGTGGTGATCGGTTAGGATGATGGAATTCCGACTTCAGCTTGGTATTGAGGAGCTTCCCCGCACGTTTTGCGGTGAATGCGGCTTCGATTCCCCGCAAGGTCGGAACCTCCCCCTTCACTCAAGGGGCGGAACCTACGATGCATCGTTTCCCGTCAAAACCTAAACGATGGACAATCGCGAATCCCTACCGGCACCCGGAGGGCCATGACACCAAAAGCCTGAAATCTGCAAAGAGAGGCTGGTGGTATTTTTTTGAGCGCGGCGGCTGAACGAAAATTCAAATCCCCACAACTGATGACCCCAAGGTATTTTCTCCCGGCAGCGCTTCTTGTCTTTGCCACCACAGCCTCCGCCGCTGATTGGCAGCCCGCCAAAGTCCCCGGACCGATCCCCGCATCGGACACGTCTTGGCTGCGCTGTTGGGTGAAACCGCACGACAGCTTCTTCACGAAACACGATCGCAACCTTTTCGAGGAGTCGGTCGGATTTCACTTCAGCGATCTGCCGGGCTCGCACGAGGTCTGGGTCAACGGGGTGAAGATCGGCGGGGGGATCGAAGCCGGTTTTCTCCGCTACAAGGTCCCCGTAGGCACGCTCGTGTCCGGGCAATGGAACGAGATCACGGTGAAAACGACTCCGGTCGACGGGGCGATCGGTTTCCGCAAAGAGGCGCCCTTCCTGATGAACTACTTCTGGGAATGCATCTTCGAAGGTGAATGGGAACAGCTCTCCGGCGACTACGCTCCCGGCAAAGCCCTCGCCGAAAAGCCGGCCCGGGCCGGCTTCGAGCAATTCCGCGAATCAAACCGCGTCCTCGGCCGCGCCGAGCAGGTCCATGGTCCGAAACTTTCCCCTAACGAAGCGGCCAAAACCTTCACGGCGAAAGACGGCCTGAAGGTCGAGCAACTTCTCGCCGAGCCCGATATCGCACAGCCCTTCCACTTCAGCTATGATGGACGCGGGCGTCTCTGGGTGATCCACTCGAAGCAGTATCCGTATCCGGCGGGACTCCGCATGCTCAGTCGCGACCGCTATTACCGGGCCCACTATGACAAGGTGCCGCTCGCTCCGCCGCATCACGATCCCGGGGCCGATCTTGTCACGATCCACGAGGACACCGACGGCGACGGCCGCTACGACTCGCGCAAGGTCTTCGTCGAGGGGCTCAACATGGCCAACGCGGTGCTTCCCGGAAAAGGTGGCGTCTGGGTGATGAACGCGCCTTACCTGCTCTTCTATCCCGACGCCGACGGCGACGACGTGCCTGACGGCGATCCCGTGGTGCATTTGTCAGGGTTTGGATTTGAGGACAGCCATTCCGCCGCGAACGGCCTCGTCTGGGGTCCTGATGGCTGGATCTACGGAGGCCAGGGCAGCACCGTCTCGTGCCGCGTCGTGCGCCCGGGGCTCGATCCCGAAGGGCATGCGGGCGTCTACTTCGAAGGCTGCATGGTCTGGCGATACAACCCTGGGACGCGTGCCTTCGAAATCTTCGCCGAGGGCAGTGGCAACACCTTCGGGCTCGAGTTTGATTCGGTCGGGCGGCTCTACTCGGGGCACAACGGCGGTGGCACACGCGGCTGGCATTACGTGCAGGGCGGCTTCTACCTGATGCAGGGCGTCGATCCCGGCAAGTTCGGACCACCGCGCAATCCCTACGCCTTCGGAGATCTGCCGATGATGACGACGAAGGATCCGGTGGTGCGTTTCACCCACTTCGGGGCCTTCGCCGACGGGACGGCCATGCCCGAAGCCCTGCGCGGGATGCTCTTCGCGATCGATCCGCTCCACAACGAGATCATCGCTTCGAAATGGCAGGCGCGCGGCTCGACCTTTGAAACAGTCGATCACGGCACGGTCGTGAAAAGCACCGATCCGGCCTTCCGTCCCGTCTACCTCGCGAACGCGCCCGATGGATCGCTCCATGTCGCTGATATGTATGAATTCTACGTCGCCCACGGCCAACACTATCAAAACCAGATCGATCCGACGACGGGACGGATCTACCGGGTCGCGGGGGAGGGGATGAAACTCGAGAACGAACTCGCGCTCTCGGCCTTGACCAGCGATCAACTGCTTTCCCTTCTCGATCATCCTAACAAATGGCATCGCCGCACCGCGACCCGCCTTCTCGGCGAACGCACTGACGAGGCGGCCGTGCCGAAGCTGAAGGAAATCGCCGTGAGCGGCAGCGCACCCGCCGCGCTCCACGCGCTCTGGGCGCTTTACCAGATCGGGGGGCTTGATGATGCGACCGCAGAGAAAACCCTCTCCCATGCCGACGCCGCAGTGCGGGGCTGGACGGTGCGTTTGTTAGGCGACGCCTATGGCATCCAGCGGAATCTCGGCCTGCCTCCCTCGCGCACCGAGGCCTATCCGCTCGCGACGAATGTGTTCGAGACCCTTCTCGCCCGCGCCGCAGTCGAGCCCGACGCCGAGGTGCGCTCGCAGATGGCCTCGACCGCCCGCCGCCTTGCCAACGGGCAGGCCTTCCCCCTTGTCTCCGCGTTGCTCAGCCACGACGAGGATGTGAATGATCCCTACATCCCGCTGCTCTGCTGGTGGGTGCTCGAGGCGCATCTGCCTTCGTCGACGGAGGATGTCATGGCCCTCTTTGAAACCCGCGCCCTCTGGGACAAGAAGATCGTGCAGGAGCATTTGCTGCCCCGCATCGCACGGCGTTTTTCGGTCGAGGGCAAACGGCAGGATCTGCTCCAGCTCGCCAAACTACTCCGGCTCGCGCCCGGGCCGGAGCAGGCGGCGAAGCTCCTCGCAGGATTCGAAGAAGCCTACCGAGGTCGCACCATGACGACCTTGCCCGAGGAGTTGCTCACGGCGATGGCCGAGTCGGGTGGCGCCTCGCTTGGGATTCGCCTCCGCCAGGGCGATGAAGCCGCGGTGAAGGAGGCGCTCGCGCTGGTCGCCGATGCCAAGGCTCCGCTCGACGAAAGGCTCCGCTACGCCCGCAGCTTCGGTGAGATCAAACGAAATGAGGCAGTGCCGGTGCTGCTGAAGCTTGCGACGAGTGAAGGCGAAATCGACCTGCGCCGCGCCGCCTTCGCTTCGCTCGGCGCCTATGACGATGCCGCCATCGCGAAGGAGACCCTGACCAACCTGCCAAAACTCCCCGAAGCCGTGCGTCCCGCCGCCTTGACCCTGCTCGGGAGCCGTCCGGCTTGGGCGGGGTCGCTCATCGCCGCGCTCCAGTCGGGGAGCCTGCCGCTCTCGCTCGTGCCCGGCGGTGTCGCCGACCAACTGCGTTCGCACGCCGAGGAAACCGTCCGCACGGCCGCGGCGAAGCTCTTTCCGAGGGTCGGCACGGTGGCGATGGATTTCAACGCGCGCATCGTCTCGGTCGAGGAGGCTTTGAAGAAGGCTCCGGGCAGTCCCTACGCGGGAGAGGTCATCTACGACCAACGTTGCGCGAGCTGTCACAAGCTCTTTTTCAAGGGCGGCAAGATCGGACCTGAACTGACCGGTTACCAGCGCGACCACCTTGGCACCATGCTTATCAGCATTGTCAATCCCAACGCCGAGATCCGCGAGGGCTTCCAGTTCATCACTGTGAAGACGAAGGACGGCCGGACCCTCGGTGGATTCGAGGTCGATCGAGATAACCAGGTCACCGTGCTGCGTGGTCTCGATGGACAGGACCTGACCCTCTCTGCCGCCGAAATCGACGCGGTCGAGCCGATGGGACGCAGCCTCATGCCCGAAGGATTGCTCGAAGGCCTCGATGAGCAGCAGTGGCGCGACCTGTTCGCGTATCTGCGGATTTCACAACCGATCAGCAAATGAAGGCAGGACCAAAGTCGGAGCAAAATGTGGCACGGGCATCCTGCCCATGCATCGTGGCAACGCGATCGGATGCCGCGAGGATTCGTGCGGCTCTGAACCGAACGACCTGGCCGAGTGCTTTTCGCGATGAAACTCGCAACGACTTCGGGCGTCGTGCCAAGATGCCTGGGCAGGATGCCAATGCAACATGGATTGCAGTGATTTTCGCGCTGTTCTCTGTCATCGAACTTCGGGCGCAATCGCTCGAAACGAAATCCCTCGACCTCGGTGGCGACGTCACCATTGAGCTGTTGAAACTCCCGCCGGGCGAGTTCCTCATGGGCAGCACGGCGGAGGAAAAGGCTTGGGCCACCGGCATCGAGGGCGGGGCGGCTCCGGGGACGACGCGTGAATCGTTCGAGGGCGAGGCGCCGCGACCCATGCGCGTGAAGGAAGCCTTCTGGATCGGCCGCACCGAGGTGACGATGGGACAATTCCGCCGTTTCGTCGAGGAGAGCGGTTATGTCACCGACGCCGAGAAACCGGGCGGCGCGCCGCACGTTTTCGATCCCGGGTGGACCGGCTATCGTTTCTCCGGGACGGTGGTCCAGCCTTGGAAGGCGACCGAGGGCAAAAGCTGGCGTGATCCAGGATTTCCTCACCCTCTGCGCGAGGATTTTCCCGTCGTTTGCGTGAGTTGGAACGACGCGCGTGCCTTCGGTGAATGGCTCACGAAACGCGAGCGTGAGGCCGGCCGACTTCCCGAGGGACTCGTCTACCGTCTCCCCACCGAAGCCGAGTGGGAATACGCCTGCCGCGGCGGCAGCAAGGAAAGCCACTCCTTCTGGTGGGGCAACGAGCTCGAGGAGGGCGAGGGGCGCGTGAATTTCTCCGGGATCGACTTTCTTCCAGGCCGCAACCGCACCTGGCCGCTCGCGAAGGTATCGTGGAGCGACGGCTTTGCTTTTGTTTCTCCGGCCGATCACTACGGCGAACGCGGTCGCAATGGATTCGGACTCGCCGACACCTGCGGCGGGGTTTGGGAAATTGTGCTCGATCATTTCGATCCGACGGGTGGTCATGAAGAGGTCCTCCTCGCCATCGAAAACCCGCGCCCCGTCTGCCGGGGTGGCAATTACTTCGATGTACCCGGCAATGCGCGTTGCGCCGTGCGGCTCGGTCTGCGCGGACCTGCTTACTCCGACTCGCGCGATGGCTTCCGTATCGCCCTAGGCACGCCACGAGAACCTGAATCCTGACGAAACCATCATTTGCCTCCATGAATCCCGCTATCCACCGCCGCTCTTTCCTTGGTCAATCCCTCGCGGGATTTGCCGCCGCCTCACCCGCGTTGAACCTTCTCGCCCAGGACGCCACCAAACCGCTCCGCATCGGGCTCGTCTCGGCGGCCAGCTACGGAGCGGCCTACGGTCCCGATCCGCAACCGCGCACGCCGGGTTCGAATCATGGCACCGCCTTCGCCACGACCTTCAACGGCTTCAACGAGGAAAAAGCCAAGGCTTTCAAGGGCACCTTCGTGAAATCGGCGAAGCGGATTGAGGCGGGCAAGGTCGTGAAGATCTGGGATCCTGACCAAACCGCCGCGGCCGCGATCGCCGATATCTGCGGGATCGGGACGGTCGCCTCCTCGCCCGAGGAGTGTGTCACCGACGTCGACCTCGCCCTCCTCATCGACGACGGCAGTGGTGCCCAGTGGAAGTATGCCGAAGCTGCCCTGCGAAAGGGCATCCCCACCTTCTGCGACAAGCCCCTTGCCATGACCGCGAAGGAGGCCGCCGCCATCGCGAAAGTTGCGAAGGAAACCGGGACGAAGTTCATGTCGGCGAGCAGCCTCCGTTTTGTGCCCGACATTGTGAAGCTGCGCGAGGACGCGAAGGGGATTGGCCCCATCCGTCTTTGCACCGTGACCGGTCCAGGCGATCTCGTCTACTACGGAATCCACGCCCTCTCGATGGCCTATGCCGTGCTCGGAGCAGGGGTCGTCAGTGCTCACAACACTGGTCGCGAGGGAGCCCATATCGTGCGTCTCCGCCGCGAGGACGAGTGCGACATCGTGCTGATGGTTGGCGCCCGTGAGAAGATGCGGGCCGGCTTTTCGATCCAGCTCTTCGGCGAAAAAGGCACCCTGCGGGTCGAGCCGGATTTGAAGGACCTGTATGCCTACCTCCTCGATGCTTTCCTGGATCTCGTCCTGCGCGACCACGTGAGTGTGCCTGTCGCTGAGGAAGTCGAACTGATCGCCGCCCTCGAGGCGGGGCAGAAGTCTCTTGAGCTGGGGCGGGAGGTAAAGCTGGGCGAGGTGGGGTGATACGTGGACAAAGGCCCGCGGCCTGGACCGAGCCCGGTGTTCCCGATCGGGTTGCACTTTTTTGTTCCATTCGCCGACCGCCTTCCCGTCGGGGCTGAAAAACGGCTTGAAAGGTTCATCTCGGATTGCGAGGATGACGGCTCAAATCCATGCGCACCCTCCTCATTTTTGGCGCCGTGACTGTTGTTGCCGGTTCCGCCTTGGCGGTGGCGCCGGCGCCTCCCAGTGCCGCGATCGCCTACGCTCCGAACGAAGACCGGGTTCATCTCTCCTGGGTCGACAATTCCAATGACGAGACTGGATTCAAAGTGGAGCGCTATGATTTCACCAACTCCGTTTGGGGGGATGCCGCGGATCTGCCGCCCAACTTCGAGGTCTACCGCAGCACCGCGCCATCCGCGGCAGCCCAACAGGTGAAGTATCGCGTCGCCGCGGTGAAGGGCACGGAGACTTCCGCCTGGGTCGAGGCCGAGGTTTTCAAGCCTGCGGGCAATCTGGATTTGTTCCACGATCCCTCCCGGAGCGATCCCGCCACCGGTGCGCCCCCTTTGGAGATTCCTGAAGGCAGCGGGGCTCGTGCCGGCCAGTCGATCTCCATCCAGATCGAAGTTTTCAACGGGACGCCCGAAAGATTCATCGCTGAGGGGCTTCCAGCCGGTCTCTCCTTGGCATCCGCGACCGGTCTCATCAGCGGTACGGTCCAGACTCCCGGGGTCTATCGTTTCCTCAACGGCGTGGAGTTTGATTCCGGGAAACGCTTCCAGCAGGTCCGCTATCTCCGTGTCCTGCCGGCCGCCTCGACTCCGGTCATCGCAAATGCCATCGAACTGCCGGTCCAGAATGTGGGAGCGGAGGGATTTATCGATATCTCGGGGGTCTTCGCAGATCCATCGCGTCCTCTCGGGGCGTGGTTTTTTGTGGGCGGAGAGTCCATCATCGTGGCCCTCTTCGATACCGCGACGCCCAAAACGGTGGCGAACTTCATCGCCTATGCCTACTACGGAGCCTACAACGGCAGCTATGTATACCGAGCCATTTCCGACTTTGTGGTTCAGGGTGGCGGATATGGGCCCGCTTCCGCAGCGGCCGCGCCGAATCAGTGGGCTTCGGTCGCCACCTTGCCGCCGGTGTTCAATGAGCCTGGTATCTCGAACTCTCGCGCCACCATCTCCATGGCAAAGTCGTCAGGAGTCCGCGACAGCGCCACGTCGGAATGGTTTTTCAACGTCGGAAGCTCGAATCCCGCGATTCTCGATAAGCAGAACGGCGGTTTCGCGGCCTTCGGTGCCGTCATCGGGAGCTACGGACTTTCCGTCGTCGATGCCATGGCGAATCTCAGCAAGGGAAGCTACAATATCTCCGTGCAGGGACAGGGAAGCGGTGTTTTCGATGACATTCCCGTGCTCGAAGCAGCCGCCCCTTTGGCCCTCGGATCGAGCAGCCTTCTCCGTGTTGAATCGGTCAGTCTCTGTCCGCCCGTCGTCATCACGATCGTGGGCAACAGTGCTCCGAGCGTGCTTGATGCTGGGGTCGTGGGGATGCTCCTCTACTTGAAGTCCAAAGGTCCACTCGGCACGGCGAATCTGCAGCTCCGCGCCACGAACCTCGATGGAAACACCGTGGATTTCCTGCTACCCGTTCGGATCGACGACAAGATCGTGCCGGGTCTGAAGGTATTGTCCCTCCGCAGCGGGAAATCATCCGGGACGGCCCGTATCAAAGCAAAGGCCACCGACACCTTGGGACTCGGGTCATGGAGTTATCGAATCAACGGAGGACGTTGGATCAAAGGAGGTGACCTGAAGGGCAAGACAGCGGTGGTTTCGGAGGAGATCCAGGGGCTGAAGCAAGGCAAAAACCTGATCGAACTTGAGGTGCGCGACGCGCGTGGCAATCGTTCGGAGGTCATCAAGGAAACCGTCAAGGTCAAGTGACCGGACGGATCGGACTTCATCACTCCCCTGACATTTCCAAGAAAGACGCGAGCCTTTCATTCACCTCCTCCGGCTTTTCGTAGTTTGTCATGTGTCCCGCGTTCTCGACGAGGTAAAGTCGCTCCGGCGCGAGCCAGTCCGCAAGGATTCCGGCCCACTTCACATCGAGGGTCCGGTTTTGTGTCCCCCAGCCAAGGAGGACCGGTGGAGAGTTTCCCGGCTTTTCGCGGGGATGGCTGAAAACGTTGAAGCTCTCCAAGCCCCTCACAAGCGCATAAAGCGAAGGGCGCAATCCGCGGTCGCGACGCTCTTCGACGAGGAAATCCCTGAGAGCGGGGTGGAGATCGGGAGATCCGGCGGCATAGAGGAGAGGATCTTGGAAGCGCCGCATCATGGGGTGGGCGGCGCAGTCAATGATGGCTCGATGGAGCGTTTTCCCGAGCGCCGTCCGAGGATTCAGGCCCGTCCAAAAACGCAGACCGGGACTCAGCATCGGGAGGCCGCCACAGACGTTGAACAGCGCGAGGGCGCGGACTTTCTCGGGATGTCGCAGCGCATACTCCAGAGCGATCGAGGCACCGATGCAGTTCCCTACGAAAAGAGGGCGACGGCACTCGAGTGACCCTAACAATCCACCAAGCCCACTGACGAAATCATCGAGCGTGAGCGGATTGGCCGGACGATGCGATCGCCCGAAACCCGGGAGATCGGGAGCGATGACGCGATGGCTCGAGCCGAAGTGCTCGATCTGATGGGCCCAGTTCCAAAGATTTCCACCGCCGTTGTGCAGAAAGACGATGGGATCGCCTTCTCCCGCGGTGAGGACGTTCCATCGTTTTCCCTGAATCAGCAGGGAGTCTTCGACGCCGATCATCGCCCCGGTGCGAGCGCGCTGCCCGTCAGCCTTTTTTCTTCCCTGGCAGGGGTTCGACCTGTCGTTTGCTCTCGATGGCCCGCTGCTTGTCATTGGCGGAGGCGTTCGCTTTGCCCTGTTTCTGATCCTTGCTCTTCTGCTTCGATTTTGGTGATTTGTCGCCCATGGTGTTTCGTGTCGGAGGTTGGTGGACCGAGTTTGACCATCATGACGGAATAACGGGGGGAATGACACACAATTCGGTGTCATCGGGGCTTTCGATCGGGATTTGTCGCAGTTGCGGCGGAAATGGGGCGGTGTTTTGCCTTCCATGCTGACGCATTCGCGACGACCCACTCCCGCAAATCCGCCTCACTCTCGCGTTGCCCTTCCGCCCACGCGCATGGTTTCTCTCTCTCATGCACAAGACTCCCATCCTGCTTCTCGCCACCGCGGCCGTCACCCTCTCCGCGCAGGCCGAGCCCGTCTCGCTTTTCAACGGCAAAGACCTCACCGGCTGGCACGGCGACAATCCCCACACTACTGTCAAGGCCAAGACACCCGAGGAGCGCCAGAAGTCCCTCGCGGCTCAGGATGCCGAGTTCAAGACCCACTGGTCGGTCCAGAATGGCGAACTCGTCAATGATGGTCATGGTCCCTACGCCACGACGGAAAAGGACTACGGCGACATCGAGTTCCTTGTCGAATACAAGACCGTGCCGACCGCCGACAGCGGCATCTACCTCCGTGGCACCCCGCAGGTGCAGATCTGGGATGTGGCCCACGAGCCCTCCATCAAACACGGGGCCGACAAGGGCTCGGGAGGACTCTGGAACAACAGCCCCGGCACGGCTGGCAAGGATCCTCTCGTGAAGGCGGACAAAGCGCTTGGCGAATGGAATGCCTTCAAAATCCGCCAGCTCGGCGCGCGCACCTGGGTTTGGCTGAACGATCAGGCGGTCGTGGAGAATGCGATCATGGAAAACTTCTGGGACCGCGCCAAACCGCTCCCCGCGAAGGGGCCGATCCACCTGCAAACCCACGGCGGTGAAATCCGCTGGCGCCATCTTTCGGTGAAGGAAATCTCCGGTGCTGAGGCGAATGATCTCCTCCGCGGCGATGACGCGGCCGCTGGTTTCACCTCGCTCTTCAACGGCAAGGATCTCGCCGGCTGGACCGGTGCGGCGGACAACTACGAGGTCGTCGACGGCGCGATTCAGTGCAAGGCGGGCAAGGGAGGAGTGCTACGCACCACCGAGGAATACGCGGATTTTGTCGTGCGGCTCGAGTTCAAGGTCCCCGCAGGTGGCAATAATGGTCTCGCGATCCGCTATCCCGGCCAGGGCGATCCGGCCTACACCGGCATGACCGAACTTCAGGTCCTCGACAACGAGGCGGAGAAATACGCAAAACTCGATCCGCGCCAGTATCATGGCAGCGCCTATGGGATGTCGCCCGCGCACCGCGGTTATCAGCGTCCCGTCGGGGAATGGAACTACCAGGAGGTGACGGTGAAGGGCTCGACGATCAAGGTGGAGCTGAATGGCTCTGTCATTCTCGACACCGATCTTTCCAAGGTCACCGAATATGCCGGAAAGAAGGAACATCCCGGCAAGGATCTCGCGAAGGGCTTCTTCGGCTTTGCCGGTCACGGCGATGCGGTCGCCTTCCGCAAGATCGCAATCAAGAGGCTGTGAACTCCCGCAGCGCGAAGACCTCGACATCGACCGGTTCCGCCACGCAGGCGTGGGCCGGTGGACCTTCGAGGCCGGGCAGACCATCCCACAGGGCCGGCAGCGCCGACCACTCCGCCACCTCCACTTGGCGGTATTGATAGGGTGTGTGGTGGACCTGGCCGGAGAAATAGCGCCCGTTCGCCGGCGTGTGACTGAAGAGGAGATAACGCTCGAGCAGGAAAAACTCGAGTGTGCCCGGAGTCGCCTTGCGCGGAGCTTCGGAGTCTTCGGGACGGTAGCGGAAGCCAGCCGTTTCCAGTTCTCCACGACGACGGCAGCGATAGTCGATCCAGCCATCGGAACCGAGGGAGGTCCGCATCGCGGCATGGAAGTAGGGCAGCTTGAAGACGGTCCGCGCGATCTTGTAGGCTGGCCAGCGGTTCGTGTCGAGGGAATGGAACCAGACTCCGGGATTGCCCTCGTCGTCGTGGACGTAGGTCCTGACATTCAGCTCGAGGAACCACGAGAGCCACGGCACCGGTGGCAGGCAAGAGGGCCGGATCCGGTTCATGCGGAAGGGCACGACCCCGACCCACGCGGCTCCATCGCAGGTGTCGAGGTGGAGGCCCTCTGGCAGGGTTTTTCGCCAGATCTCGGGATCGGTCGTCCAGTGAATAAAGAGCAGCTCCGACCAAGTCTGTCGCATCGCGGGCAGCTCGTGAGGCGGGCGTTGGCGGACGGCCTCGCGTTGCTCAGGGGTGGGTGAGTTCATGTGGAAAGGGAATCGAGTGCCCGTGTGCATGGGACACCGAGAATCAGGAAGGATCTGAAATGATTTTCAAGGGTAACGGATTGACAAAGTCTAACAATAAGCAAAAGGTGTCGGTGATGGAAAGATTTCTTCATTGCCGGATTCATGTGGATTCGGGCCAGTCCGTGAGGGTTAATCTCAACACGGAGGCGAGGATTTACCTCTTGGATGACAAGAACTACCAGCGTCTCCGCGCGCACAAACGCTTCCGGTATCTTGGACGCAGTCAGGCCCGGGACAACGTGGTGATCCGTCCGGATAGCCCAGGCACATGGCATGTTGTGATTTCGGGAGCGAATTCGTCCAGCCTCTCGGCTGAGGTATCACTGCTTTCTTAGTCGGTCTGTGGGAGGGATGGCAAGTCCGGCGCTGATTGAGTGACGGGCTCGGGGGGCAAGCGTTCATTGTAGAGATTTCATTCGATGGTCGCGGGAAAGAGATACCTCCTCGCTCGTCAGTCGGCTACCGGCAAGTCGGCCACGTCTTGTGGATCGCAAAAGCGAAGAGTTTCTCGGCAGAATCCAGCGACCGGATGTGCGGTGCGGGCGATTTCAGGATCGCTCTTTAGGGCGTTTTGCGTGAAGGTTTTGCCATGAAATCCGCAGCTTGTTTCTTGGCGATCGTTTTCTCTCTGTTGATGACGGCAAGGGTCTACGCCGCAGAAGAGGCACTCGACTTCGGCGATGTCCGGGAAGAGCATAGGATGGTGACGATGCGCGACGGGGTGAGGCTCTCGGTCTATCTCTACACTCCCGAGGGCGAGGGCCCTTGGCCGGTGATCTTCGAGCAGCGTTACGCTTCGCTGCGGGCGAAGGGCACGCGCGAGTCGGCGGCGACGCTGGCGCGGGGAGGCTACGTCGTGGCGCTGGTGAACTATCGCGGCACGCACCTTTCGGAAGGAAAATGGGTCGGCTACCGGGCGATGCAGTTCGGCGAGTTGCGCGACGGCTACGACGTCTGCGAATGGCTCGCGGTGCAGCCCTGGAGCACGGGCAAGGTCGGGACCTTCGGCAGCTCGCAGGGAGGGTATGCGCAGAATTACCTCGCGGTGACCCAGCCGCCGCACCTCGTCTGCCAGTACATGGTCGACACTGGCCTGAGCCTTTTTCACGAGGGCTACCGCATCGGCGGAGCGACGAAGCCGGAGCGCTTCAAGAGCCTCGCCGAGGTCTGCCGCGATCCGCGGGACAACGGCGATCTTCTCGACGAATGGTTCCGCCATCCCACCTACGACGACTACTGGGCGGCCGAGGATTGCACCGCGCATTTCGGGAAGATGGACGTGCCCTGTTTCACGATCGGGAGTTGGTATGACTTCATGAACCAGGGCTCGATCGCGAGTTTCATCGGACGCGAGCATGAGGGCGGTCCGCGCTCGCGCGGAAACCAATGGCTCCTGATCGGCCCGTGGCTGCACGGTCGCTCTAACAAAGGCACCAAGAACGGCGAGCTCGACTATCCGGCGAACGCGGTCTGGGAGACCGACGCGCACATGTTGCGTTGGTTCGATCATTGGCTGAAGGGGATCGAAAACGGCGTGACGGGAGACCCGAAGGTGCGCTGGTATGCGATGGGCGCGGTGGGCGAGGCCGGGGCTCTGGGCAACGAATGGCGAGAGGCGGCGGACTTTCCCCCGGCGGCGGAGATGACGCCAATGTTCCTGCAGGAAGGCGGCGGGCTGAAGGCGGAGCCGACGACGAAAGCGGGTTCGTCGACGAGTTACGTGAGTGATCCGCGGCATCCGATGGAGATCCCGGCGGGCGGTTTCCCCGGGGCGAAGGACGCGCGGGCCTTCGAGGAGCAGGCGGAGGTGCGCACCTTCACGACCGATCCCTTGGGCGAAGCGGTCGAATGGACGGGCCGCGTCCAGGCCGAGTTGTATCTCTCCTCTACGGCGAGAGACACCGATGTGATCGTGCGGGTCAGCGACGTCTATCCGGACGGGCGCTCCATCCTGATCATCGATTACCCGCAGCGGGTCCGTTATCGTGAGGGTTTCGACCGCGAGGTCTTGATGGAGCCCGGCAAGGTCTATCCGGTGAAATTTCCCGTGGGATGGATCAGCCAGATCTTTGCGAAGGGGCATCGCATCCGCGTCACCGTCGCGAGCACCGGAGCGCCCTACTACGAACCGAATCCGCAGAATGGCAAGCCGCTCACCCGCGAGTTCCCCGATGATGCGGTCGTGGCGACGAACACGATCCATCATTCGGCGGATGAGGCCTCGCGGATTCTCGTGCCGCTCGTGAAGTGAGGTGGGAAGTCAGGATCCGCGCTTCTCCGGCAGGATCGCGCAGGCGCCTTTGCAGCCGAAGAGCTTGCTGAGGACGAGGCGGTGTTTCGAGACGAAACGGTAGACGACCTCGGCGATCTGGATGACACCGGGGATCCAGAGAAAGAGACCGGTCGGCACGAGCAGGGGGATGCGCATCCCGAGAAAGCGGATCGCGCGGGCCCCGCGATGGATCTCGCCGGTGGGCGTGATGCAGTGGATCGCCTCGAGCAAATCCTCGCGCGTGATCTGCGGGGCGATCACGGCGGCGCGCTCGTCTTTCAGCGGCACCATCTCGACGACGTGGCACCAATCGAGCCAGGAAAGGAGGCGGCTCTGGAAGGTGCAGAGGGGACAGTCGCTGTCGTAGAGGAGGATGTGTTTCATGAAAGGGTCACGGGGCAGAAGTCGGAGGTCAGAATACGCGAAGCGGATAGGCGGAGCGTAGCGAAGTCAAATCGGAGGTCACAGTCCACGGGCCTGACCTTCGAAGCCCTGGGGCGAAGAAGGTTCACGCGGGTCTTCGAGACGACGCTCTTCCAAGATCGCCCGATACTCCGAAGCATAAGAGGTAAAGTTCGCCTCGGCCGTGTCATCGGCGACAACGAGGTCCCATCGGTCGTTGCATCCGGTGCAGCGGTAGGCGACAGAATCGCCGATCTCCCAACCTTCCTCGGGCGGGAGCGTGAGACGGCGGGCCTTCTGTCCGCAGTCGACGCAGATGATCGTTTCGGGAATTTCCATCGTCTCCATCCTCGCACAGACCCACATGTCCGGCAACGCCTCTCCCTCCCGTCCCATCATCGTCCTCGTCGAGCCCCAACTCGGGGAAAACATCGGCATGTGCGCCCGGGCGATGCTGAATTGCGGGCTCGACCGGCTCCGCCTCGTCCGTCCGCGTGATGGTTGGCCGAATCCGGCGGCGGTGGCGACGGCGGCGGATGCGGACGAGGTGCTCGCGCAGGCGGAGGTCTTCGCGAGTCTCGACGAAGCCCTCGCGGATTGTCGTCATGTCGTCGCGGCGACGGCGCGGAAGCGATCGCTCGCCGCTCCGGTGCTCGAAGCGGAAGAAGCGGCCCATCAAATCGCGGGCTGGTGCGAGGGCGGCGCGGAGACGGCGGTGCTCTTCGGAGCGGAGGCTTCGGGACTCGACAATACCTCGATCGCCCGGGCCGATCGGATCCTCACGTTCTCCACGAATCCCGCCTTTCCTTCCCTGAATCTCGCCCAGAGTGTGCTGCTCTTCGGTTGGGAATGGCGAAGGGTGGCCGGGGCTGGCACGTCCGGGATGGGGGAAGAGGAGCCGGTTTCGCGGGGAGATCTGACGCCCTTTCTGACGAGACTCGAAGGAGCGCTGGAGGCGCGCGGTTTTTTCCTGACGCCCGACTTGCGGCCGACGACCGAGGCGACCTTGCGGAGTCTTTTCTCGCGCGCCACGCCGACGGAGCGGGAACTGGCCCTCCTCCAGGGCGTCCTCACCGCCCTCCTGCGCCGCGAATCCTGAGTGCGCCGTGACGTGTTTCCTGGCTTGCGTGGGAAAGGGGAATGAGATTCCATGGGCGTATAACCTTCCAAATCCATGAATCCCCTCCTTTGTTTCCCCCTCGTCCTGCTCTCGCTCGTTGCTTCACCCCTCGCGGCGGCCGATTTCGCCATCGAGCAACAACCCGACGGAGTCGTCATCAAGGTCGATGGCGAGCTCTTCACGAAATATGTGACGGGCGATACCAAGACGAACAAACCTTACTTCTATCCCGTGATCGGTCCGGGTGGCGGAGAAATGACGCGCTCCTATCCGATGAAGGACGTCGAGGGCGAGGCGCAGGATCACCCGCACCACCGGTCCTTCTGGTTCGGGCATCAGTTTGTGAATGACTTCGACACCTGGCACGAGGGGCTCACGATGGAAGAGCGCGCCAAGGGCGATGAGAAAAAACTCGCCGAAATGATGGCGAAGCTGGGCGCGACGAAACACCGAGAGGTGATCGAGGCCAAAGCCGAAGGAGGTAAGGCCGTCCTCAAAGTGGCGAGCGACTATGCCGATCCTACCGGGGCGGTGATGGCCTCGGATGTGCGCACCTTCACCTTTTCGGTCGCGGCGGACGGATCGCGGGTCGTCGATGCGGATATCGTCTTCACCGGAGTGGCGGAATCGGTGACTTTCTCAGACGCGAAGGATGCTGGCCTCAGCCTGCGCGTCGCCCATGCCATGGCGGTGAAATCCGAGCAAGGCGGACGCATCGTTCTGAGCACCGGAGAAGAAGGAGAGGCTGCCTGGGGCAAACGCGCCGCCTGGTGTGACTTCAACGGTCCGATCACGGCCAAGGGGAAAGAAATCTTTGGTATCGCCATGCTGAACCACCCCTCCAGCCTCCGGCATCCGACGCCTTGGCACGCCCGCTCCTACGGACTGCTTACCGCCAACCCTTTTGGCATGAAGAGCGTCGCCGGGGGAAAGGAAGATGCGCCTGTGACCCTGAAAAAGGGCGAAAGCTTTATGATGCGCCACCGGGTCATTTTGCACCGTGGTGACGAGAAGCAGGCGAAGATCGCCGAGGCGTGGAAGGCATATGCCGCGGAGTGAGGAATCTTACTCCGAGACACTGCTCAGGAGCAACTCGCCTTCGCCGTTGAGCTGGTCGTTGATCGAGACCCGGAGGCGTTCGACCCCGCGGCGGATGCGGGCTTTGACGGTGCCGAGAGGGCTGTCGATGCGCTCGGAGATCTGCTTCTGGGTGAGACCCTCGAAGTAGGCGAGCTCGATGACCTCGCGTTGCTCGGGGGAGAGGGCGACGACGGCCGACTGGAGAATGGTGCGAGCGTCGGAGAGGTAAAGCGCCTCCCGTCCGGTGAGGGAATACTCGGGAGCATCGCCCTCGACTTTTTCCTCGAAGCGATCATAGAGCGCACAGCGCCGTTGCACGCTGCGGACGCGGTCGATGGCCCGGTTGCGGGTCGTGGTGCAGATCCAGGTGACGAGCGAACCTTTCTTCGGATGATAGGTGTCAGCCTTCTTCCAGATCGTGGCGAGGACTTCGTTCATGATGTCCTCGGTGTCTTCGTAGTGGTTCAGCACTTTGAAGGCGGTGGAAAAGATCAGGGCCGAGTATTTCTCCGTCAGTTCGGCGAAGGCCTGCTGGTCACGGGCAGCGACGCGGTTCATGAGTTCAGCTTCGGCGTGGCGGTCGGGCGTGGTCTCGGTTTCAGTGCTCATAGGAGGGAGGGCGTTTCGGTTATGACGAAGGTTTGTCTATGAACAGACATTAGACAAGATCTTTTTTCAAGAAAATCGGCGAAGCTGTGGCTCCGTCTTCGTAACCTTGAAGTTCGATCTGCTCGAACTTTGTCGAAAAACCTATGAAAGCCCAAGAAGAGGAGTTCTTTGAGATCAGCGCCGTGGCCCGTTTGACGGGAATCTCGTCGCATGTTCTCCGGGTTTGGGAGCGCCGTTACGGCGTCGTTGAGCCCCATCGCAGCGACTCGAAGCGGCGCCGTTACACGCGGGACGATATCCAGAGGCTCTCCTTGCTGAAGACGCTTGTGGACAATGGACACGCCATCGGCACGATCGCCAAACTCGGCACCGCCCAACTGGAAGAGCGGCTCTCCAATGCCCTAGAAGCCCGGGTGGCAGATGATTCCCTCGAGTCTGAGGCCCCGGCCGGCGTCTGCCGGGTCGTGATGAGTGGGACAAAAATTAGACAGGCGGTGAGATCTGCAGCGGATCACACCCCGGCGCTTCGCATTGTCGGGGAGTTCACCACTCCCGAGGAAGTAATCTCGAGCCTCCGCCCGGGGTCGGCGGACCTCCTCATTCTCGAGAGAGACACGATTTTCCCCGAAGACATCGAGGAGATCCAGGACCTCGTCGCCACACTCAAGGTGCGCCGGGCTATTCTCGTCTACCAATTCGCCCGCGAGGACACGATCCAGCCGCTCGACATCAAACGCATCACGGCGCTGCGGGCCCCGGTTGACGCGGCGGAGATCCAACTCGCCTGCATCGCCGACATCCAACTGGCCCTGAGATCGGGTCGTCCGAGCCATTCTTCCGGCGAAGTTTCCCCCCAGCCGGTGGCCCCGTTGCGGCCGGTCGCCGAGATCCCAGAGCGGGCCTTCAGCGACGAGCAACTTGTGCGCGCCGCCCGCATCTCCCCGGCGGTGAAGTGCGAATGCCCGCAGCACCTCGCGAGCCTGCTCTCCAGCCTCGTCGCGTTTGAGCGCTACAGCGAGCAGTGCGAGGATCGCAGTTCGGAGGACGCCGCCCTTCACGCCTACCTCCACCGCACCACCGCGCAATGCCGCTCCTGGATGGAGGCCGCCCTCGCCGAGGTGCTGGTGCAGGAGGGGATTGAACTCTGAGCGTTCCGGCGAATCGGGAGGGGTGAAAAAGATCCTCTCGACACCGTTTGCCAGAAGCCCGGTCGAAAAAAGACGAAAGGGACAACGCCCGATCGACCGTGACACCGCACCCTTTGGGTAGCACGTGGCAAGCCGGAGGTATCCGGCTTGCCATTGAAACCAAGAAACCCGAACCGGTTCAAGGAGACCGCTCGCTTCTTCTAATCTCTCACGCTTGGGCTGGCGTGACGCCCTCGATCTTCGACTGTTCGGTGTCGAGGACGGCGCGGCGGAGGTTGGTGCCGCTGCGTTTCGCCCACCACAACACAATGGGGGAGGCGATGAAGAGAGTCGAGTAAACCCCGGCGATCATCCCGATGAGGAGCACCACGGAGAATCCGCGGAGACCCGGGCCCCCGAAGAGGAGGAGCACAACGACGGTGAAGAGCACCGTGGCACTCGTCAGGATTGTGCGTCCGAGGGTCTGGTTCAGCGAGTAATTCATGATGTCCTTCACTTCGCCACGCTTGGTCTGGAGACCTTCGCGGACCCGGTCGAAGATGACGATGGTGTCGTTGATGGAATAACCGGCGATGGTGAGGAGGGCGCCGACGACGATGAGGTTCAGTTCCTGCCCGAGGAGGGTGGCCACGCCGAGCGCGACGACCACGTCGTGGACGAGGGCGGCGATGGCCCCGAGGGCAAAGGCGAACTCGTAGCGGATCGTGACGTAGATAAGGATGGAGATCATCCCGAGGACGAGGGCGAGGGCGGAGGTCCAGAGCATCGACTTGCCGACGGCGGAACCGACCGAGCTGACGGTGGTATCGCCGACCTGGATACCGAGATCCTTCTCAAGCTGCGCCTGGATCTGGGCGGCGGTATTGTCGGGCGAACGCACGAGGAAGAACTCGCCATCGTCCCCCACGGCACGCTGGGCCTGCACGATGGGTTCCGCACCGAGGTCGAGCTTGGTGATGGATTCGATGACACGCTCCGCGGTGATCGACTTGTCTTCGGTGCGGATGGTGATCGCGTCGCCACCTTTCAGTTCGACGCCGCGAGGGTCCTTCACCGCGACGGCGAGGATGGAAATGATGACCATCACGGAGGATCCGATGATCCAGGGACGGCCCACGCTGAGGAAGTCGAACTGGCGTTTGGGGATGAAGTTCAGGAAGGTGAGTTTTGTGAAGAACTTCGCGTCCATCACCCAGGTGAAGCAGACCCGCGTGACGATGAGGGCGGCGAAGAGGGTCGCGAAAATCCCGATGACGAGGGTCACGGCGAAGCCCTTCACGGTGCCATCGGCGGTGTAGTAGAGAATGATCGCGGTGAAGAGCGAGGTGAGGTTCGAGTCCATGATCGCCGAGAAGGCGCGCTCATAGGCGACTTCGATGGCGGTCTTGAGCGATTTGCCGGCGGCCATTTCCTCGCGAAGGCGCTCGTAGATGAGCACGTTTGCATCGACCGCCATGCCGATTGTGAGGATGATCCCCGCGATGCCTGGGAGGGTCAGGGTGAACTGGAAGAGGGCCATCGTGCCGAAGATGATGGCGAGACAGGAGCTCAGACCGATCACGGCGACGAGGCCGGCGAAGCGGTAGTAAATCAGCATGAAGAGGAGGACGATGCCAAGTCCCCAGACACCGGAGAGGGTGCCCTGGCGGACGGCGGTCTCACCCATGGTGGGCGAGATGTAATTGGAGAACTCGATCTCGATGGGGTTGCCGAGGGGATTCTCGAGGGCGGAGGCGAGGGCGAGGGCCTCGGCCTGGGTGAAGCTGCCGGTGATGGAGCAACCGTCGGAGAAGGGTTCCTGGATCACGGGCGAGGAGAGGATCACATTGTCGAGGATGATGGCAAGGGGCTGGCCCTGGTTTTCCATCGTGAGCGGGCCCATGATTTTTGAGCCGTCGCCGGTGAAGGAGACGCTGATGGAGTCGCCCTTGTCACCGTAGAAGTAGCCCGCGCTGGCGACATTGGCGCCCTCCATGTCGCGCTTGATCTTCACGAGGCCATAGCGGGTCGGGAGGGCCTTGCCGTCCTTGTCCTTTTCCTCGGCGTAGGGGAGGGCTTCGTATCCGGGCACGACTTGGGCACCCTCGGCGACCTGCTGGGCCATAATCTGGCTCTGGGGATTGAGGATGGAGAAGGAAAGCTCGGCCACCTTTTCGAGGGTGTTCTGGATTTCCTTCAACTTCTCGGCGCCGACGCCGGGGACTTGGAGGAAGATGCCATCGGTGCCGGAGGGGGCGATGAGGACGTCGGCGGTGCCGAGGTCGTTGAGGCGCTTGGTGAGCACGCCAATGGCCTGCTGCTGGGCGTCAGCGGAGACTTCCTGGCCGGGTTTCGGTTGGATCTTGATTTCCATCGAGATCCCGCCTTGCAACTCGATGCCTTTTTCCATGCCGAGGCCCTGGTAGAGCCAGACGCAAAGAGCCGCGACGGAAATAGAAAGAATCGTGCCGACGATGCGCTTGCGACGGGCCGATTCGGCCGCGAAATAAACGACGAAGAGCGAGAGCAGGCCAAGGCCGAGGAGGAAAACCCAGTTCGACGAGATCCCGGCGGCTTTTTCAGCGGCGGCTTCGGCCGGGGCGGTGTCCGCGGGCGTGGCGGGTTTCAGCGATTCCACGGCTTTCTCGACCGCCTTTTCCACCTCCTTGGAGGCGGGAAGGGACACTGGCGCTTCAGTCGCTGGGGCTGCGGGAGCCGGAGCTGCGGGAGCCGGAGTTTCCGTGGCGGCGGGAGCCGCCGGAGCCGGAGTGGCAGCCGGTGCGGGAGTGGCAGCCGGTGCGGGAGTGGCAGCCGGTGCGGGAGTGGCGGCGGGTGCGGGAGCCGGAGTGTTCGGGGCCGTGTCTGCTTGCGCTTGCATGAGAGGAAATGGGCGCTACGCACCCGGTAGAAAGTAAAAGGTAAAAAGTCTCGGACTTGGGGGTGGGCGTGAAGGTCAGGCTTCGCTCTTGGCTTCTTCGGGAGCGCCGTCCTTACCGCCCTTGCTTTCGGTGACCGTGGCGATGGCGCTGCGGTCGAATTTGACGCTGAGTCCGTCCGCCACCTTGACCGAGACGGTCTTGTCAGTGAGGCCCGAAACGATGCCGTGGGCTCCGCCGATCGTCACGACCTTGTCGCCGACGCGGACGTTCTTCCGCATTTCTTCCTGGGCCTTCTGGGCCTTCCGCTGCGGACGGATGAGGATGAAGTAGAACATCACCATGATGAGGATCATGGGGACGAACATTCCAAAACCACCGCCGGCGGGAACGGGGGCGTCTTGAGCGAGAAGGGGAAGAAGGGAAATCATGGAGTATTTTCGGGATCTGGAGAGATGAAAAATCGTTTGTCGATCAAGGGTCGGCCTTCCCTGCGCGGTAGCGTCGGATAAAACCTTCCTTGAAGTCGGCAAACGAGCCGTCCTCAATAGCACGCCGGACCTGCTTCATCAAGTCCAGATAAAAGGCTAGATTGTGGAGGGTGAGGAGCCTGAGACCGAGGAGTTCCTCGTTTTTGATGAGGTGGCGGAGGTATCCGAGGGTGAACCCGTCGCAGAGCGGGTGGGTCGAGTCCGGTGGGGCGAGGGGCTCGCGGCTCTTTTCCCAGCGGGCGTTTTTGAGATTGATGGTGCCGTCGGCGGTGTAGGCGGTGCCGTTCCGCGCGACCCGGGTGGGGAGGACACAGTCGAACATATCGATGCCCCGCGAGATCAGCTCGAGGAGCTGGTCGGGCTGGCCCAAACCCATGGCGTAGCGGGGCTTGTGGTCCGGCAGGATGGGGGCGGCGACATCGACGGCCTTCAGCATTTCCGGGATGGGCTCGCCCACGGAGAGGCCGCCGATGGCGTAGCCGTCGAAGTCGAGCTCGACGAGGTCGCGGGCCGCCTTTTCCCGCAAATCCGGGAAACAGGAACCTTGGACGATGCCGAAGTAACGCTGCCCCTCGGGCTGGTGTTTTGCGACCCATTCCCGCGCCCGCACTGCCCAGCGCTGGGTGAGGCCAAGCGATTTTTCCGCATAGGCCCGCTCGCAGGGGAAAGGCGGGCATTCGTCGAGGATCATGCAGATGTCGCTGCCGATGGAGCGCTGGATCTCGAGGACGGACTCGGGGGTGAGGAAAACGGGGCTTCCGTCGAGATGGCTCTGGAAGCGGACGCCTTCCTCGGTGAGTTTCCGCAGTTTGGAGAGGGAAAAGACCTGGTAGCCGCCCGAATCGGTGAGGATGGGGCGGTCCCAGCGCATGAACTCGTGGAGTCCGCCGAAATGGTCGAGCACCGCCGTGCCGGGGCGGAGGTAGAGGTGGTAGGTATTGCCGAGGAGGATGCGGCAATCGAGCGCCGGATCGGTCAACTCGGCCGGATGGACCGATTTCACGGTGCCCCGGGTGCCCACCGGCATGAAGCAGGGCGTCTCCACCTCCCCGTGCGCCAGCTTCATCCGTCCGCGGCGGGCGGAGGTGCGGCTGTCGGTGTGGAGGAGGGTGAACATGGCGGGCGGGAGAGATAACCCGGATTTGCCTAGTTGCCAGCGGGGAGTTGGGGGCGGGAGGGAGGCGTAGCGAAAGTCGTGAGACTTTCGGCGCGGTGGGCGTCGAGGGTGGCTCGGGAGAAAGTCTCACGACTTTCTTTACCAGGCGGAATGCGCTTGCCTTGGTAACGAAAGTCGTGAGACTCTCGACTAATGAACCCTGAGCGCCCCTTTCACCAAGGTCGCCTGCGCCGGCTCTCTCCCGGCTTTTATCGCGGTCTTGCCTGGGTTCATTGGACGATGAATCTCGCCGGCCGGGCCACCGGCTGGCTCGATCCGCTGCACCACGCGCGGCTGCGGGAACGACTCTGCCACGCCCTCGCAAGGGAGGATCTCGTCTGTTCGGCCTATTGCCTGATGCCCGATCATGCCCATTTCCTAATCGGGGGATTGCGGGAGGATTCGGATCAACTAAAGGGCGTCAAAGCCTTCCGCAAAGCGTGGAACCACCTTTTGGAGTCCGCGTCGCCGCCAGTCGCTCTGGCCCTGCAAGCCCACGACCACGTCCTCACCGATGAAGAACGGGGGCCGGAGGAGTTCGAAACGGTCCGTGGTTACATCTGGCAGAATCCCGTCCGTGGCAAGCGGGTGGAATCGTGGAGGGACTGGGAATACTCGGGATGTCTCATGGTGGGATATCCCGATCTCGATCCACGGGAGGAGGATTTTCATGAGCGGTTTTGGCGGATCTATCACCTCTTGGTGGAGGAACACGCGAATCAGAAGGACGTGTAACGAAAGTCGTCAGACTTTCGACGAGAGGGGGGCATCGAGGGTGGCTCGGGAGAAAGTCTTACGACTTTCTTTACGGAAGAGATCGGGACATGCCGTCCGCTTCCGACCCAGAGGACGCTTTTTTCACCTCCACTTGGAACCGGTCCTGCATAGGGCGAGACCAGAACTCTACAAACTCCGCCCGGCCTATGGCAAGATCCGCACCGTGATCCGCTGGACAAGTCCCGGGCTCCGCTCCAGTCTGAATGATGCCGACTCCTCCGATCACGCACCGCCGTCTCCTCGCCTGGGTCGAGGATCTGAAAACCCTCTGCCGTCCCGCCGACGTCGTCTGGTGTGATGGATCGGACGAGGAGTGGCACCGCCTCTGTGGCGTGCTCGTGCAGGCGGGGACCTTCCGGCAACTGAATCCTGACAAACGTCCCAACAGCTACCTCGCCCTTTCCGATCCCGCCGATGTCGCCCGCGTCGAGGACCGCACCTACATCTGCAGCCGACGCCAGGCCTTCGCCGGTCCCACCAACAACTGGAAGCCGCCCGTCGAGATGCGGGCGAAGCTGAAAGAGCTCTTCACCGGCTCCATGGAGGGGCGCACGATGTATGTGATCCCTTTCTGCATGGGACCGCTCGACTCGCCCTATTCCATCATCGGGGTGGAGGTGAGCGACTCGGCCTACGTCGCGGTGAACATGAAGATCATGACCCGCATGGGAGCGGCGGTGCTCGACCGCCTCGGCGAAGACGGCGATTTCGTGCCTTGCGTGCATTCCGTCGGCGCGCCGCTCGCGCCTGGTCAGGCCGACGTGCCCTGGCCGTGCAATCCTGACAAATACATCGTCCATTTCCCCAACGAGCGCGAGATCTGGAGCTACGGGAGCGGCTACGGCGGCAACGCCCTCCTCGGGAAAAAATGCCTCGCCCTGCGCATCGCCTCGGTCATCGCCCGCGAGGAGGGCTGGATGGCGGAGCACATGCTCATCAGCGGAGTCGAGAATCCCGAGGGAGAGAAACGCTATGTCGCCGCGGCGTTCCCGAGCGCCTGTGGCAAGACGAACTTCGCCATGCTCATCCCTCCGCCCGTTTATCGCGAAAAGGGCTGGAAGGTGACGACAGTGGGCGACGACATCGCCTGGCTGCGTCCGGGCAAGGATGGACGTCTCCGCGCGATCAATCCCGAGGCGGGCTATTTCGGTGTGGCTCCGGGCACCTCGGAAAAATCGAATCCGAACGCGATGGCCTCGATGCGGGAGAACACGATTTTCACCAACGTGGCGCTGGCTCCCGATGGCGACGTCTGGTGGGAGGGCATGACCGATGAAGCGCCTGCAGACCTCATCGATTGGCGCGGCCATCCTTGGACGCCGGCATCGGAAACCCCCGCGGCGCATCCGAATTCGCGCTTCACTTGTCCTGCTTCGCAATGTCCCGCGATCGATCCCGCTTGGGACCATCCCGAGGGCGTGCCGATCGACGCGATCATTTTCGGCGGACGCCGCGCCACGACGATGCCGCTCGTCTTCCAAGCCTTCAACTGGGTCCACGGGGTCTTCCTCGGGGCGAACCTCGGGTCGGAGATGACGGCCGCTGCGGAGGGCGCGATCGGAAAGATCCGCCACGATCCTTTCGCGATGCTACCCTTCTGCGGCTACAACATGGGCGGGTATTTCGCCCACTGGCTCGAGATGCGGAAGGCCATCCCCGAGTTGCCGCGGATCTTTCATGTGAACTGGTTCCGCAAGGGCAATGATGGCAAATTCCTCTGGCCCGGTTTCCAGGAAAACATGCGCGTGCTCGAGTGGATCTTCGACCGCGTCCGCGGGCAGGGCCGCGGCCACGAGTCCAGTCTCGGCTGGGTGCCTCGGTATCATGAACTGAACTGGGAAGGGCTCGACTTTACCGAAGCGCAGTTCCAGGAGCTGATGAATGTGAGCCGCGAAGAATTCCGCCAGGAACTACTCTCCGAAGCCGACCTCTACCTGCGCCTCTACGATCACCTCCCGAAAGAGCTGATTTTCCAACGCGAGTTGTTGGCGGGGCGGATTTGAAAGGGATCGCATCCCCGTTTGACACTCCGCCTTCCCGCCTCTTTCATCTCGGCATGTTGGAGGAAACGGAAGCCCGTCGGCGCATCCTCGAGCGGACCTCGCCCGGTTCGGTCATCTGGGTGCCGTTGGAGCTTTCCCTCGATCAGGTGCTCGCGCAGGAAGTCGTCGCGGTGACCGACTCACCTCCCTTCGACAACTCGAGCATGGACGGCTACGCCGTGCGAGCCGCCGAAGCGAGGGTCGGAGCGAGCTTGCGTGTGCAGGAAAGCGCTCAGGCCGCGGGCGGGGATCTCGGGCTGAACCTCGAATCCGGCGAGGCCATTCGCATTTTCACCGGAGCGGTCATCCCGGCAGGGACTGATGCGGTCATCATGCAGGAGGATGTCGAGCGCGAGGGCGATTTCATCATCGTGCGCGAGGGCGTCGAACGAGGGGAAAACATCCGTGTCCGCGGCGGAGATGTCTGCACCGGACAAATCCTCCTGCGTCGTGGTGAAGTGCTGACGCCGGCGAAGATCGGACTTCTTGCCTCCCAGGGCATCCCCGAGGTGCCTGTTTATACAAAACCGCTCGCCCACATCGTCACGACCGGTGATGAACTTGTCGAGCCCGGGGTGCCGCTCATGCCCGGTGAAATCTACAACAGCAACGCCCCCATGCTCCAGACTGCCGTGATCCGCGCGGGCGCGGTTGGTGGGGGCTCGCATGCGATTGATGATCCCGATGAACTCCGCGAGGTGCTCGCGGGCGCCCTCGCCGCCGCCGACCTTGTTATCATCGCTGGCGGTGTGTCCGTCGGCGAACGCGACTACGTGAAGGAAGTGCTCAACGAACTCGGTGTCGTCACCGAATTCTGGCGGGTGAAGGTGAAGCCGGGAAAACCCTTTCTCTTCGGCACGCATCACGACGGCACTCTCGTCTTTGGATTGCCCGGCAATCCCGTCTCCGCCTACGTGACTTTTTCGCTCTTTGTTGCTCCGGTGATCCGGCGGCTCCTCGGGCACGACACCGAACCCTCTTCGGTCGGACTCGGAACCGTGTCAGGTCTCGCCGAGGAAACGATGCGCAATCCCGGCGACCGTCCCCACTACCTGCGCGGCATCTGTGAGAATGGCCGCGTCCGTCTCTCCGGCACCCAGCAATCCCACGCCATCTTCGGTCTGAGTCGAGCGAATTGCCTCATTCGCCTCGAGCCCGGCCAAGAAGTCGCCCCCGGCGACTCCGTTGCTTGCCATTGGATTTAATCAGGCATTGGGCCTTGTTGCTGTTGGCCCCATTACCTTTTACCTTTTGACTCCGTTTCACTCCGTCTATCTCCGCTCCGCTTCGCTTCGATTCACCTTTTACTGCCCTCGGGGCGCCTCCCCATGCCCGACCAAGTCGCCGATCTCAACGTGCTCTTCAACGTGCCGCTCCCCGCACCGGCGCTGCTCATGCACGAACGTCCGCGTAGCGACGGGCATGCGGCGACGGTCTTCGCGGCGCGCCGCCGCATCGAGGACATCCTTCACGGACGTTCCGAACGCTTTCTCGTGATCGTCGGACCGTGCTCGATCCATGATCCCTCCCAGGGCATCGCTTATGCGGAAGAACTCGCCGTCCTGCGCGACGAATTGCACGACCAACTCGAGATCGTGATGCGGGTCTACTTTGAAAAGCCGCGCACCTCGGTGGGATGGAAAGGGCTCATCATGGATCCCGATCTCGACGGCACCGCGAACCTTGCCCAAGGACTCCGCATCGCCCGCGATCTCCTTCTCGAGATCGTCGCTCTCGGCATGCCGACGGCGACCGAGTTCCTCGATCCGATCACCCCGCAATACATCGCCGATCTCATCTGCTGGGCCGCGATCGGCGCGCGCACCGTGGAATCGCAGACGCACCGGCAGATGGCCTCGGGACTGTCGATGCCGGTGGGTTTCAAGAACACGACCTTCGGCGGCATGACCGCGGTGGTGAACGCGCTGAAGGCAGCCCAGGCGCCGCAGACCTTCTTCGGGATCAGTCCCGAGGGTGTCGCCTCGATGGTGAGCACGCGTGGCAACCGGAATTGCCACACCGTCTTGCGCGGCGGTGATGCGGGACCGAACCACGATGCCGCGTCCGTCGCGGCGGCGGTCGCCGAACTCGAAAAGGGCAGGGTCAATCCCACGCTGGTGATCGATGCGAGTCACGCGAACTGTTCGAAGGACTTCCGCAAGATGCCAGGCGTCTTCGAAGAGATCGTCGCCCAACGCCTCGCGGGAAACCGCCACATCGTCGGGGCCATGCTCGAGAGCAATCATGTCGAGGGCAGCCAGGCCATCCTCGAAGACCGCGCCGCCATGATCTCGGGCCAGTCCGTCACTGATCCTTGCATTGGTTGGGAAACGACCGAACGGATCTTGCGTGAGGCGGCGGAGCGGCTCGCGCAGTGATGGATTGTCTTCGGAAAGAGGTTTAGGGCGGCCCACGGAATTCAGGCATGTAGT
>DGXY01000039.1:7158-7303 GCA_002396885.1 Akkermansiaceae bacterium UBA5020 | reverse complement strand
GGATAAAAACGGAGGGGGTGGGATTGACTGCGTTTCTCTCCGTCTTTTTCCGCTCCCGTTGGTCGCTTCAAATCGAACTGAAGTTCGAACCCCACCCTCGGGTTATCCATCCGTGCGGATGGATAAAAACGGAGGGGGTGGGATT
>DGXY01000039.1:0-6960 GCA_002396885.1 Akkermansiaceae bacterium UBA5020 | reverse complement strand
GGGATTCGAACCCACGGTAGGTTTCCCTACGGCGGTTTTCAAGACCGCTGCCATAAACCACTCGACCACCCCTCCTGAGATGGACCGCCGCTGAGGACGGGAGTCCCCCATTTTACACGCCTTCGCTCCTCATTCAATCGACTTCACACCCGGGAATCGAGTTGGAAGACCTGGCCCGAGACATGGGAGAGCCGGGTGAGGGTCACGATGAAGGATGCGGCGTCTTCGACGGTATTGAACCGACCCAGGGCATGGCGGGCTAGGGCGGCCGATCTCGCCTCCTCGGAGAGGTAGGTGGTCAGGCGCGTTTCGAGAAAGCCGGGGAGGACACAGTTGACCCGGATGTTCCGCGGACCCAGTTCCTTGGCGAGGCTTTTGGTGAGCCCGATCAGTCCCGCTTTGCTGGCGGCGTAAGCCGACTGTCCGATCGGCGGGTTGAGGGCCGAGTAGGATCCGATCTGAATGATGGAGCCGTCGTGCTGTGTCATCATCCGTCTTGCAGCCGCTCTCGTGCAGAGAAAGGCGCCTTTGAGGTTCGTGTCGAGCACGGCGTCCCAGTCCGCTTCTTCGAGGCGGGCGAAAAGTTTGTCTCCGGTGATGCCGGCATTGTTGATGAGCACGTCGATCCGCTCAAAACCTTTGAAATACCGCTCCGCATCGGCGGACGAGCGGACGTCCAGCTCGTCGCGACCGGGCGAAAAAACCTCCGCGCCGGTTTCCCTGAAAGCGGCGGCGAGGGAGGTGGCAAGTCCGCCGCGACCACCGGTGATGATGACGACAGGATTGCTCAACCGGTGCAAAGAGGGGAGGGGATTCGGAAGAACAATCCGGCGGGATCAGGGGAAGGTGCTCTTCGACGTCGGCGTGGTCGTCGGAGCCGGAGCGGCAAAACCCGGTGCCGGGGCCGGAGGGCCACCGCTGGCGGCTGGCGTTTCAGCGCCGGGATTGGGATCGATGACGACGGCGTGGGGTTCGTATCTCACTTTCGAGCGGCTCAGTTCGCCGACGTATTTGATGGCTTCGGAAAGGGGAACGTTGCGGAGCGAGAGGGTGATGAGCGTAGCGGTTCTCTGTTCGGGAGTGCCCTTGTAGATGAAGTTCACGACCGTCTCGCCTTTCGTGATTTCCTGCGCACGCGAGGCCAGGTAATCGAGGACATCGCCGATGGGCGCGTCGACGAAGGCGATTTCGGGGATGATGACGCGGGAGAGACGGCCCTCGAGATCATTCTTCGGACCGAGATTCTGGGCCATCGCGGTCTTGCAACGGGCCGCATAATTGCGCGCATAGACGAAATTGGGATTCACTTTGAGGACCTGCTCGAAGAGCATGAGCGCTTCGTCGTATTTCTCCTCGTTGAAGAGGGCGACACCCTGGTTGTAGACGGCTTGGGCGCTGTTTTGCGCGGACAAGGGAGTAATCAGCAGGGCGGAGACGATGAGCAGGACGGAGAGGATCGTTTTCATGGGGGCTCGGGACTCAGGGTGGGTTTGATTGCCTCCGAATTTACGTCGCCGCGCCGAGTGCGATGACGCTTTCCGGGTGGATCTGCGAAGCGTTCCGCTGCTCACTGGGTTCGACACTCCCAAGCGAAGAGACGGTCTTATTCGAATCCACGATAGGGAGGCTAGCAAATTCTCTAAGAGGTGTAAACGCAAATGCGTTATGCCTGACAGACGCACACCGAATCGGTCTGCACTGAAGGATTTTAAAATTTTCGAGAAAAACCTTCATTTTCTGGTCCTTTTTCGATAAAAAATGGTATCCGGTGTTGGACTTGATCTTTCCGTGGGGTTAATGGTTCCCTCCGGTTTTGCCCCCTTAACCCTCATGGCCGATCGCTCTTGTCTTTTGCCTTCCGACCATTTCGTCCAAGCCCGCAGAATCCGCATTGCGGTCGTTGGACTTTTGGCATCTGGGGGGATGGGATTGTCCTTCTTGAATGCACAGACGCCCGAGGCAGGAGCCTATCCCGTCGATCCGGCGGCGGCGGCGGGGATGACTTCGGGCCTACCCAATGGCGTGACGGTTCGCCAAGCGGAAATGATGCAGGTCCGCACTTCGGCCCAAGGGGCCCAGGGAGACGCCGCTGCTGCCATGCTCGCCCGCTCCGCCGATGAGTCGATCGAAGAGCGGAACCGGAGTATCGCTCTGGAAACGGCGCGAACCAACAAGGCGATCAAGGAAGAGATGCGCAACCGTCTGAAATTCGAGTCGGCTTCGGTGCAACAGCAGAAAGTCTCCGCCAACGACATGTCGGCTTGGCAACAGAACGGTGGCGTGCGAGTCGAGCGCAACGTCCCCGACGCCTTTATCACCTCGCTGATCGCGGAAGAGGAGCAGGCGGCGGCGAGATCTGCCGCGAGCGGAGAGAAGAAGCGCTTTTCTCTTTTCGGTGGCGATGAGAAACCCGACGGAGGCGGTTTTCTCAGCTCGATCCGTCCTCCC
This sequence comes from Akkermansiaceae bacterium UBA5020, assembly GCA_002396885.1. Classification (GTDB taxonomy): domain Bacteria; phylum Verrucomicrobiota; class Verrucomicrobiia; order Verrucomicrobiales; family DEV007; genus Arctic95D-9. The sequence continues at coordinate 4,512 of DGXY01000039.1, read as the reverse complement.
CGTCTTCCCTTCATGGGTGGCGGCGACGGCGGAGGCGAAGCCGCGGTCGCGGCGGCATCCCCGCCTCCGAGCGACAACAGTGAGCCGGTTTTTGCAAATACCGGATCGTCCCGATCATCGTCCCCGTCGCCTGCTCCCGCAGTGGCTCCTTCCGCGCCGGCGAAACCCGGTGTGGTTCCCATGATCTCTGGGGCCGCGCTCGTGGACCGAAGCGCCCCTGCGACGGGCCAGGGGGCTCCAGGGAACGTCACGCCAGCCTCTGTCCAGACCGTTTCTTCTGCCGATCGCACGCCCGAGCCCGATCAGAAAAAGCCGGGGTTGTTTTCCAAACTAGGGTCATCCGATGAAAATCACGAGTCGCTCGTTCCGGCCTCGGGCAGCAGCTCCGGCGGTGGAGGTTTCTTCGGATTCGGAAAGAAAAAATCCTCCGCCCCCGTTGGCGGAATCGATGCCAGCTTGTTCCCCGAGGGGGCCGTGAACCAAGCGCCTCGTGGCGGCCAGCTCAGTGGTGGAGCGACCGTGGCGGATGTCGCGGCAGATGCGGCGGAGGCTCCTTCATCGACGGGGAGCGTCATGTTGCCCGGACAAACCGTTGAGAAATCCCGTGGATTCTCCATCCCCAAGCCCAATCTCTCGATGCCCTCGATTCCTTCCCTTTCGAAAGCGGGCGGTTCGGGCGGTGGTGGCACCATTTCTGTGGGAGCTTATGTCGTGGCGAGTGCCGCCCAGTTCATGGTCTACGGTGCGGACCAGATGCAATCCGAGATCCGCGCGCTCCCGGCGGGCACGTCCGTGATGGTGACCAAACCCGGCGAGCAATGGTCCGGGATCCAGCTCTCCGACGGCAGCCAGGGAGTCGTGCAAAACAAAAATTTGCGTGCTGCTTCCGCTGGCGGCGGAACGGTTTCCGGTGGCGAATTCGCCACGGGGCGGTGATGGTTTCGAAGGCCCAGATAAGGGAGTGTTCTTTTGAAAACAGTCTTCGATACCCGATGCGTTCCTTGAGATTCTTTTTGCTGATCGGTTTGTCTTTGGTCGCTTTCTCCCTGGCAGGTGCGGGAGAGACGATCACCGTGTCAGGTAGCGAGCACCGCAACGCCGAGTGGGTCGACGTCTGCCGCGAGGGTCTCATCTACAAGACCGAGTCGGGCGCCTTTGTGACGCTCACCTGGGATGCCGCGACGCCCGCGCAGGTCTCGGGGGCGCGGACGAAGAAGCCGGAGGCCTTCGATCACGCGCTTTACGACGCCTACTGGGTCAAAGGCACGGTGTTCCAGGTGAAGCCCGATGGGGTCATCATCCAGGTCGAGATTCCCGAGGAACACAAGGAGATCGGCTACAAGGATGGGGCGAAGATCCTCGAGAACGGCCTCGTCATCGTGAAAGATCTGCCCACCGCTGTTCCCCAAGGGGAGGGGGCGGCCATCGAGATCGTCGCGCACAAGCGCGGCACCTTCACTTTCGACCTCGCCATCGCGGTAAAGGAGATCCCCTTGCTCACCGTCGCGAAGCCGCTCTGGGCGATCGAGCAGGAGTGGAAAAACACGCAGGGTCAGTCCATGCACGCCAAGCTCCTCGCGGTAAAGGAAAGCAAGGGCATGTTTGAAAAAGGTGGGAAGCGTTTCATCTACGATCTCACCCAACTCGATCCCGACGGCCAGAAGCGTGCCGCCGAGGTGGCTGAGAAACTCAAGGGCTTTCCGATTCCCTGAGCCCCGCGTTGAGCCAATTAAAATGACCCCTGGGCGATTTTCCTAGGACCGGTCGGTCTGCCGCCATTCATTGCAGCATATCGTAGACATATTAAGGGACAGATATTATATGTTTTTGATTGCGAGAGGCGTCTCTTGGGCGCATGATCTTTCGAGAAACCGCCTGCTTCCAAAACGATGAGAACCGCCAGACTGCTCGGAAAAGGCCGCTCTTTTTATCACGTGATGTCCCGCGTCGTCGACCGGCGCAAGGTCTTTGATGCGCGGGACAAGGAGGTCTTCCGGAAGATTCTCCGAAATCAGGAGGCCTTCTCCGGGGTCCGGGTGGTGACTTATTGTCTGATGTCGAACCACTTTCACCTGCTCCTCGAAGTGCCGGATCGGGAAACGCTTGCACCGCTCGATGAGGACGGCCTGCTGGCGGTGCTGCCACTGCTCTACGATGGCGACACGGTGGAAGGCGTGAGGCAGGAGCTCGAACGCGCCCGCCTCTCCGGCAACGGGGCGTGGCATCGGGAAATTCTCGACCGCTATGAGAGACGACGCGGCGATCTCTCGCGGTTTTTGAAAGAGGTGAAACTGCGCGTCACCTTCTACATGAACAAGCGCCTCGACCGCACCGGGACGCTCTGGGAAGGGCGCTACAAAAGCGTGCTGGTGGAGGACTGCGAAAAGGCCCTCCTCACGATCTCGGCCTACATCGATCTAAATCCGGTGCGGGCTGGAATTGCCTCGAATCCCGAGGCCTATCGGTGGTGCGGCTACGCAGAAGCCCTCGCGGGCGGAAGTCGTGGGCAGAAGGCACGTGAAGGTCTCGGACTGATGCTGAGCGAAGCGCTACAGGATCAGGATTTTCGTCACGATTGGCGGCGCACCGCGGCGCGCTATCGGGTCTTTCTTTATCAGGAAGGGCGGGAAGTCACCGCAGATCCCGACCTCGGGCAAGAGGGGCGTCGCGGGATGACGGAGGCAGCGGTCGATGCTGTGATCGAGCAGGGAGGAGTGATGCCGGTGGCAGTGGCCTTGCGCCATCGGGTGCGATACTTTTGCGACGGCGCGGTGCTGGGGACGGCGGCGTTCGTGAACACGGTCTTTGAGCGCGAGCAAGCCCTGCGAAAACGCTTCGGTGAAAAACGCACGAGCGGAGCCCGACGAATGCGCGGCGCGGACTGGGGGGAATTGCGGGTGCTCCGGGATTTGCAGAAGGACGTGATGGGGACGTAGGGCTCCGCGGTCCAGTTAACCCGCGCCGGTCTTGGGCTTCGACGATCGGATGGGCCGAGACACCGTGCGGATGAAATCCTTGAGCCCCGGAACCTTTTTCGGATAGACTCGCCGCCATGATTCCGCGCATCCTCGTTTCCTTGGGCGTTTTGACCGTCCTTCCGCTGCAGGGGGCTCCGACCCGCGAGGAGATCGTCGCCGCGATGAAGCGGGCCTCGACTGCCTTTGTCGAAAAAGCCTCCTTCAAGGGCGGGTTCGTCTATTACGTCACGCTCGAGGGGCGTCGGCTCGGAGAGGGAGAGGCCACCGCCACCGAGATCTGGGTGCAGCCGCCCGGCACGCCCGCCGTGGGTGAGGCTCTTCTCGATGCTTACGAAGCAAGCGGAGACGGATTCTTTCTCGAGGTGGCGCTGAAGGCGGGCAAGGCTCTCGGCTACGGACAGCTAGAGTCGGGCGGTTGGCGCAACTCGATCGACTTCGATCCGTCCGGCCCGAGGATTGATCAGTATCGCAATGGCAAAGGGAAGGGGAAGGATTTTTCGACCCTCGATGACAACATCACCCAATCGGCGCTGGGCTTCCTGATGCGGCTCGATGCGGTGACGAAGGGAACTGATCCTGACCTTCGCGCTTCGATCGATTACGCTCTGCCACGCCTTCTTGCGGCGCAATTTCCGAATGGAGGATTTCCCCAGGGATGGAGCGGCCCAGTCCCGGATCGTCCGGTCGTGAAGGCTTCCTTTCCCGACTACGACTGGCGCACCGAAGGCCGTGTGAAGGAGTATTGGAACGAATACACCCTCAACGACGGCATGGCCTTGACCATGACCGAAACCCTCCTCCGCGCGCATCGGTTGGCGGGCAGTGCGGAAGCGCTCGAGGCCCTGAAACACTTCGGCGAATTTCTCCTGCTCGCCCAATTTCCCGATCCCCAGCCGGCCTGGGCGCAGCAATACGGTCCTGAGATGCACCCCATCTGGGCACGCGCCTTCGAGCCTCCGGCGGTGAGTGGTCGAGAGTCCGAGGATGCCTTGCTCGCTCTGATGAAGATCGCCGAGGCCACCGGAGAGGAAAAGTTTCTGGGCCCTATCGTGCCGGCTGTGAAATACCTCGAATCCTCTCTCCTGCCCGACGGACAACTCGCGCGCTACTACGAGATCGGCACGAACCGACCGCTCTACCTGGAGCGCAACGGCAAGGGTTACGAACTGACGAATGATGATTCGAATCTCCCCGACCACTACGGCTGGAAGAACCCGACGCGGCTCGAACTGATCAAGAATGCCTATCGTGCGAAGATAGCCGGGCGTCCGCTCGACGAAGTCCTCGATCCCGCGCCGGTGGATGGGGTGAAGGCGGAGAAGCTCATTGGAGAACTGGACGCTTCGGGTCTCTGGATCACGACCCACGATGGCTCCGAGGAGCGTCTCGTCGGTCAACCCAAGTTCGGGGAGGGAGAGAAGTATCTCAGCAGCGAGAGGTTTTCGGAAAATCTGCGGGCTTTGAGCGGGTATGTGAAGGGGCTTTCCCGGTGATCCAAATTCCTGCTCATGCTCCTACTCCTACTCCTACTCCT
>DGXY01000034.1:37552-37982 GCA_002396885.1 Akkermansiaceae bacterium UBA5020 | reverse complement strand
GCCCGACCTGATTTGCTTTGGCAAAGTCGTCGTTGAGCTAAAGGCGGTTTCAAATCTTGTGGATGAGCACCGCGCACAGATCATCAATTACCTGAAGGCCACGGGCTTTGAGCTGGGGCTTCTCGTGAATTTTGGACATTTTCCGAAAATTGAGATCGAACGATTTCTGAACTCGTCTGCTCATGGAGTGGTAGAGCAGGTCTCGGATAAGTGTTAAACCATCGTGACGCCAAGTGAATGGCAACTGAGTTCCTCTTCCCTCTTCTGTGTTTTCTATGTGTTCCGTAGGCCGCTCCTTCTGACTGTATTCCATGAAAATCCCGCACCTTTACCTCCCGCTCTCCATCCTACTCGCGCTTTCCGTGGGCAGCCCTTCCAAAGCCGCGGATCTCTTCGACAAATCGAACCTCGCGGCCTGGTGCATCGTGCC
>DGXY01000034.1:1334-37328 GCA_002396885.1 Akkermansiaceae bacterium UBA5020 | reverse complement strand
CGCGCCGAGATGGTCGCGAAGATGGGCATCAAGAAGATCGCCTACGACTGGCGGCAAGAGCATGTCGCGGAGTTCGAGCGCGAGATCCTTGCGTATCAAAAACACGGCATTGAGTTCTTTGCCTTCTGGAGCACGCACGAAGAAGCCTTCCGCCTCTTTGAAAAGTATGACCTCCGTCCGCAGATCTGGCTCACCCTCAGTGGCGGCAACGAAGCCACGCCGGAGGAACGGATCAAAGCCGCCGCGACGAGGCTGTTGCCGGTCGTCGAGCGCACCCGCAAGGCAGGTTGCCCACTCGGACTCTACAATCACGGCGGCTGGGGCGGTGAGCCGGAGAATCTCGTCGCCGTCTGCGAATATCTGAAGAAGAACCACGGGGCGGACCATGTTGGCATCGTCTACAACCTTCACCATGGCCACAGCCACCTCGACCGTCTCCCCGCGGCGATCGAGCTGATGAAACCCCACCTGCTCTGTTTCAACCTCAACGGCATGGACATCGCCGGCGACACGAAGGGACGCAAGATTCTCCCTCTCGGCGTCGGCACGGAGGATGTGAAGGTCCTTCGCCAGATCCGCGCGAGCAGCTACACTGGGCCCGTCGGCATTCTCAATCACACGAACGAGGACGCCGAGGGCCGGCTCCTTGACAATCTCGACGGGTTGAACTGGCTAGTCCCGCAGCTCGACGACGCGCCGCCTGCGGCGAAGCCGAAATACCGCACCTGGACCGAAGCGAAGCCGCAAGCCGGAGGGGCGCGGCCTTCGCTCAGAGAAGGATCCGAGGTCGCTTCCCTGAGTGACGAATTCGGCAAGGCGCTTGCTGGTGGAGTGGTCATCGATGGCAACGCTGATTTCCACACGCTGCCTTTTTCGATCGAATGCCGCGCGAAATTGGCGAGCAAGGATCGCTACAATATTCTCATCGCCTGCAATCCGAAATCGGCCGGCACGCATTGGGAGCTCTACACCCACGCCGGGCGCGGCACGCTCGCCCTTTATCTGCCCGGGCGTGGAGGTGATTTCGATTCCGGCTTCAATGTCTGCGATGGGCAGTGGCACAACTTCGTCGCCAGCGTCGATGCGGAACTCGTCACGCTCTGGGTCGATGGAAAGAAGGTGCTCGAAAAGCCCGTCGGCAAGGCGGGTGAGTTGAAGTCGGCGGAGAAGGAGCAGCTCGCCTTTGGTCGCCTCGTCGAGGGCGGGATCGGGTGCGACGGGATCCTTGATGATGTGCGGCTCTCCCGCGGCGTCATGAAACCCCGGCCGGGCAATGCGCCGCGAGAGCGCATGGACAACACCCTTGGTCTCTGGGATTTCGACCATCTTGATTCGCTCCTCACGGGCCCACGGGCTCCGGCTCCGGCGCCCTTTGAGCCGACCCTGGAGCCGCTCGACCCCTCGCAAAATCGCCATTGGAAGTCCTTCGTGAACCGCGAGCGGATCTTCGACTACTATGGCAAACAGGCCGTCGCCTTTCTCACGCATCGTCCGCTGCCGGATTTGATCCCCGGCTTTCCCGGCATGGACGGAGGTCAGCAGGGCCACTGGGGCAACCAAAACGACCAGGTCACCTGGAAAGACGGACGCTGGGCTGAAAGCGATCTCGGCAACGTCTTTAGTGGTGTCTTCAAAGGCGCGGGACTCACCCTGCCGAAAGGCGTGTGCGTTCGCTTCGATTATCTCGCCGCGGTCTTCGATCCGTTGACGCTGGGATTCCCGGTGACGTGGAAAGGTGGTTTTGTCAGGCTCAATGACGCGCGTCACGGTTTCATGGCCGGAGCCCCGCTGGAGGGCGAGGTCGTCGCGAAGTCGGTTGAAAGACGCGAGGGGCGTTACCTCGGGTTTTACCGGCATGGCAAAGAGGTGGTCTTTGCCTACGAGGCGGACGGCAAGACGCATTACCTCAACGCGCGTGGCGACGAGGCGGTTAAACTCGCTCCCATGACCCAAGGCGGGCCCGCGCAATGGCCGCAGTGGCTCGAGACCAAAGGCACGATTGGAGCGGAGAAGCCCTTCGCCACCGACACGCTGACGATCCCCTTCGAGAATCCCTACGGCACGATCTTCTTCCTCACCGCGCACGACTTCTTCGAAGACGGCAGCGCCGCCGTCGCGACGATGACCGGCGAGGTCTGGCTCGTGCGCGGCATCGATGAAAAACTCGAAAAGCTCCGCTGGAAACGCTTTGCCACCGGTCTGCATCAGCCGCTCGGGATGAAGATCGTCGATGGAAAGATCCACGTCCTCGGCCGCGATCAGATCACCTGTCTCCACGATCTCAACGGCGACGATGAGGCGGACTATTACGAGTGTGTCACGAACGCGATGCAGTCCTCGCCCGGCGGGCATGATTTCGTCGTCGGCCTCGAGCGGGACGCGTCGGGGAATTGGTATTTCGCGTCGGGCAATCAGGGGCTTTGCCGCATCGGGAAGGATGGTCGCCTCGAGGTGCTCGCGACCGGCTTCCGCAATCCGAACGGACTCGGCATCTCGAAGGACGGGCGTTTTCTGACGACCAGTGCGCAGGAAGGTGATTGGACGCCCGCGACGAGTGTCTTCCAGGTCGAGCTCGGCGTGAATGAAGGCGCGCATTTCGGAGCCGGAGGACCCAAGAATGGTAAGGCCCCCGAGCCCGTCCTTCTTTATCTGCCACGCGGCGAAGACAACTCGGCGAGCAGCCAGGCCTTCGTCGTCGGCGAAGCGTGGAAGACGCTCGCGGGGAATGGCAATCTCGTCCATCTCTCCTCCGGCGGAGGCAGTGCCTGGCTCGTGATGCGCGAGCAGGTGAAGGGGCGCTGGCAGTCCGCCGCGATGAAAATCACCGGCAACTTCGACTCGGGTGCCCAGTGCGCGCGCTTCAGCGGGAAGGACGGCGCGCTCTATGTGACCGGTCTGCAAGGCTGGGGCACCTACACGCCGCTCGACGGGGGATTTCAGCGGGTCCGTTTCACTGGCGGAGCTCCCGTGCCGGTGGGTTTTGAATCGAGGGAAAACGGCGTCATCGTCCGTTTCGATCAGCCTGTTTCCGAATCCGCGGGTCTCGCCACGGAGACTTTCGCGCAGTGTTGGACCTACAAATACAGCGGCACCTATGGATCACCCGAGTATTCGGTGCGTTATCCCGAGACGCCGGGTCACGATCCGCTTGAAGTGCGCAGTGTGCAACGGATCGAGGGAGGCAAGGCGCTCTTCCTCGAGATCCCGCAGATCGTGCCGGCGGGACAGGTCCATCTCCGCCTCGGCTCGGGACAGGATCTCTTCCTGACCCTACACGAACTCGGCGAGGCCTACACCGAATTCACCGGCTACACGAAGATCCCGAAGACGATGCATGCCGCCCAGATCGGCATGGTCGCTCCGGTCGCCTCGAAGCCGAATCCGTGGGCGGGCGGGGCCAAGGGACGTGAGATTTCGATGGAGGCCGGGCTCGGCTTGCAGTTCGTGCAGAAAGAGCTGCGGGTGAAGGCGGGCGAGCGCATCAGCCTCACCTTCGCCAATCCCGACCTCGTCCCGCACAACTGGCTCCTCGCGAAGCCGGGCACGCTGAAATCCATGGGTGAGCTTTGCAATCTCATGATCGCCGATCCCGAAGGGCTCGCGCGTCATTACGTGCCGAAGTCGGATGACGTTCTCGTCTGGACCGACATGGTCAATCCGAAGGCGGATTTCACGATCCACTTTGACGCGCCCAAGGAGAAGGGGGATTATCCCTACCTCTGCACCTTCCCTGGTCACTGGATGGTGATGAACGGGGTCATGAAGGTGGAGTAGGTTTCCTGCATGCAGTCCCTCGATCTTTCCGAACTCTCCGCCTGGCTCGAGTCCGAGGCGTGGCAGGGACGTTTTGATGGGTCCGCCCTCGCCGGAGGCAAACGCTTCACCGCCGCGAAGCAGGTGACCGGTAGCGATGCGGAACTGCTCGACACCGGTGATGCCGAGTTGCGCGGCACGGTTGTGGAGAAAGACGGTCGCACCTTCTCTCCGGTGATCGCGTTGTGGCGCGAGGGGAGCGCCCTGACCCTCGAAGGTGATTGCGATTGCGAGGTCGGCATCAATTGCGCGCATGCCGCGGCCCTGCTCTTCCATCTCGCGAAGGGAAAGGGTGCCCGCCTGGCCCGCGCCATGGGTGAAGCTCCCCTCGCGGAAAAAATGACGACGGGACAGACGCTCTCGGTCGCGGTGGAGCCTGACCAAACACCCAAGAGGCTCGCATCGGAGACCGGACCCTCTTTCCTCCTTCGCGTGCGACGTCGTCCCGAGGGCGATCGCAGCGCTTGGTTGCCGGAGGTGTTTGCCGAGGCCTTCGCGATCTACGAGGGGCAGCGCGTGCCGCTTTCACCGGGTGGGGTTCTGCCACCGGTCGTGACGCCGGAGCGGAAGATCCCCCGCGACCGTGCCGCCGAGACGACCGCGCTGAACACGCTCTATGCTCTCGACCTGCATCCCGGCGCCGAAGAGCCGCCGCAGTCCTTGCGCAAGCTTGCGCGTCCTGATTGCGAAGGCACTCTCTGGTCGCCCGATACGAAGAAATGGCCGCATCCGGAATTCTATTGGCAGCGCTTCCGGCACGACGGCGTCGCCGCGCTTGAGCGGAGAAAGTGGGAGGTGAGATTTGCTCCCGAGGTCGGCTACAAGCCGCTGGTCTTCCGCACCCAGGGCTGGAGCGCGGAGATCGTCGAGGAGGGCAGGGGATGGTTCCACCTTTCCGCTGGCTTTGAGATCGACGGGGAAGCCTTCGAGCTCCAACCCATCCTCGCCGCGCTCGTGAAGAACCATTTTCTCGAGGTGACCGAAGGGATGCCGTCAGGACAGGAGTTCCTCATCTTTCTTCCCGATGGGCGAGGCCTCGTTCTGCCGATGGGTCGCTTCCGACGCATCCTCACGACCCTGGGCGAGCTGATGGAGTTCAAGTTCGACGGCAAGGGGCCGCTGCGGCTTGGCAAGCTCGACGCCGCCCTCCTCGCTGGGGAACTCGGCGATGAATCGCTCCCGGTCGAGGTCCCGCGCGAGATCATCGAACTCGAGGAAAAGCTGCGCGACTTCTCGGCGATCGAGCGGGTCCCCGTGCCGCCGGGCCTTCGTGCCGAGCTGCGCGACTACCAGCGCGAAGGCTACCAGTGGATGCAGTTTCTTCTCTCGCACGGCCTCCATGGCATCCTCGCCGATGACATGGGCCTCGGGAAAACCCTCCAGACCCTGGCCCATCTTCTCGCCGAGGTCGAGTCGGGCGGGAATGGGGGCAAGCCCTCGCTCGTGATCGCCCCGACCAGCGTGGTGATGAACTGGCAGCGTGAGGCCGCGAAATTCGCCCCCGATCTGCGCGTCCTCGTCCTCCAGGGAGCGGACCGCAAATCGCATTTCCGGAAGATCCCGAAGGCTGATCTCGTCCTGACCTCCTATGCCCTCCTACATCGCGATTTGGAGGCTTTGTTAGAGCACGGTTTTCACCTCCTCGTGCTCGATGAGGCGCAGCACATTAAGAATCCCGGGGCGCAGGTGACCCAAGCGGTGGCGGCCCTGCACGCCGATCACCGTCTCTGTCTCTCCGGCACGCCGGTGGAAAATCACCTTGGCGAACTCTGGAGCCTGATGGAATTCCTCATGCCCGGGTTTCTCGGCACTCTCGAGAACTTCCGCAGCACCTGGCAGACGCCCATCGAGAAGAACGGCAACGAATCGCGCCGTGCCGCCCTCGCCCGTCGCGTCGGGCCCCTCATCCTCCGCCGCACCAAACACGACGTGGCCAAGGAGCTGCCGCCCAAGACCGAAATCCTCCACGAGATCGAGATGGGCGAGGCGCAGAAGGATCTCTACGAGACGGTGCGCTCGACGATGGACAAACAGGTCCGGCAGGCGCTCGCGATCCGCGGACAGCAGGCCCAGATCGTCTTTCTCGATGCCTTGTTGAAGCTGCGGCAGATCTGCTGTCATCCGCGTCTCCTCGGCGAGGATCATGCCTCGGGAGGATCGGCGAAGTTCGACTATCTCGTGGATCTCTTGGAGACCTTCCGTGAGGAGGGACATCGCGTTCTCGTCTTCTCCCAGTTCACGACCATGCTCGACCTGATCGAGGCCCACCTCATCGCGGAAGAGGTGTCTTATTTGAAACTGACCGGGGCGACGAAGGACCGCCAGTCGCTGGTCGAGCGATTCCAGGGTGGCGAGGGGCTGGTCTTCCTCATTTCTCTGAAGGCCGGCGGCACCGGACTGACCCTCACCGGGGCGGACACCGTGATTCATTACGACCCGTGGTGGAATCCCGCCGCCGAGAATCAGGCGACCGACCGGGCCTACCGCATCGGGCAGGATAAACCCGTCTTCGTCCACAAGCTGATCTGCCGCAGCACCGTGGAGGAGCGCATCCAGCTGATGCAGGAGAAAAAAGACGACATCGCGAGCGATCTCCTTTCAGGCGCGGCCACCGGGATCGATCTCTCGCCCGAAACGATGGCGGGACTTCTGGGCGATTTTTAAGCGCGAGGGAGGCGGCCCTGAGTGTTGATCTCGCCATTTGACCCCGTGTGCCTCGTCGTTCATCGTCCTCTCCCCTGCATGCAAGACCCCGTTCTCGAAGTGACCGACCTGGTGAAGGAGTTCGGCTCCGTCCGTCCCGTCGACGGGATTTCCTTCGATTTGAAGCGTGGCGAAATCCTCGGGCTCCTCGGGGCCAATGGTGCGGGCAAGACGACGGCGATCAACATGATCCTCGGCATCGTCACCCCGACCGCCGGATCGATCCGTGTCTTTGGCAAGGAACTCGCCAAGGAACGCATCGCGATCCTGCGGCGGATGAATTTTTGCAGCACCTACACGCAGCTTCCGGGGAACCTGCGCGTCTGGCAGAATCTCACCGTCTTCGGGAAGATCTACCGAGTCCCGAATCTCAAGAAACGCATCGACGAGGTCCTCGAGTTGCTGGAGATCGCCCATCTCAAGGACCGTGTCTCGGGCAACCTCTCCGCCGGTGAATCGACCCGCCTGAATCTCTGCAAGGCGCTCCTCAACAAACCCGAGCTCCTCCTCCTCGACGAACCGACCGCGAGCCTCGATCCCGATATCGCCGACAAGGTGCGGAAGGTGGTCAAGCGCATCCGCGAGGAAGACGGCACCAGCATCCTCTACACCTCGCACAACATGCGCGACGTCGAGGAGGTCTGCGATCGCGTCGTCTTCATGCATCAGGGCAAGATTCTTTTCGTGGGAACCGCCGCCGAGATCCTCAGCCATTTCCAGGAGGAGTCCCTTGAGTCGCTCTTCATCCGCGTCGCCCGTGGCGGCGAGGTTGAAGCTGCCGCGGATCCGCAACCCGTCACAAGTGACCAATGACTTTCTCCACCATCCACGCGCTTGTCCTGCGCAATCTCTACCTCTACTCACGCACGCCGGTGCGCCTCGTCGAGCTCGTCTTCTGGCCGCTCGTCGATTTGCTCGTGTGGGGATACCTCACCGTCTTCCTGCAGAAACACACCGGCGACAGCTTTCCCTATCAAATCACCTTTCTGATCGGAGCGGTGATCCTTTGGGACATCCTCTTTCGCGCGCAGCAGGGTGTGGCGCTTTATTTCCTCGAGGATGTCTGGTCGCGGAATCTCCTGAATGTGTTCTCGGCTCCGGTGACGAATGCCGATTACCTCGCCTCGACCTATGTGATCGGATTCCTCCGCGCTGCGGTGACCTCGATCCTCCTCTCGGTCCTCGCGATCGTGCTCTATTCCTTCAATCTCTTCGAGCTGAACTGGTCGCTCGTGCCTTTCGTCTTCAACCTGCTCCTCTTCGGCTGGTCGCTCGGGATGATCTCGACCGCGCTGATCGTGCGCTGGGGGCCGGCCGCGGAGACCCTCGCGTGGGCGGTGCCCTTTTTCATCCAGCCCTTCGCCGCGGTTTATTACCCCATCGACGCCCTCCCTCCCGCGATCCGCTGGATCGCCGAGTTCATCCCCTGTGCCCACGTCTTCGAAGGGATGCGCGATGGCCTGAAGGATGGCTCGATCTCGTGGATCAATCTCGGCAAAGCGACCGGACTGAACGTGATCTACCTCATTCTCGCTGGAATGCTTTTTGTCCGCATGATGAAAACGGCCCGGGAGAGGGGACTGCTGACGAAGTTTGTGTCGCAGTGAAGCGCGGACGGTGAGCCCCGCCTCACTCCAGCATCTTCGGCAACCCGTCGAAAAACTCAACCAGCCCCGTCTCGAGCGAATACTCCGCTCCGACGACGCAAAGGCCGTCTTCGGCGGTGAGGCGCTCGAGGATTTCGGAGCCGTGTCGGAGGTGATCGACCGAAGCGCGGATGTTCGACCGCACCGCGAAACGGACGAGGGCGGAACGATCCTGGGAAAGGCCCGTCTCCAGCAGCGTCTCGACCGAGGGCCGGATCCGGTTGACGATCGAGCTGAGATTGCGCGAGCGGTTCGCCTGGGGACGTTGCAGTTCGTCGATCGTGGCCTCGATCGCGCCGCAGTTGGAGTGTCCCATCACGACGACGAGGCGAGCTCCGGTGACTTCGGCGGCGTATTCGATGCTGCCGATCTGCGAGGGCGCGACGATGTTTCCGGCGACGCGGATGACGAAGAGATCGCCGAGGCCCTGATCGAAGACGAGCTCCGCCGGCACACGGGAGTCGGAGCATCCAAGGATGATGGCAAAAGGCTGCTGCCCCGCGAGCAATTGGCTCCGCCTCGCCGCACCGCTGAGCCCGCTTTGGCTTGGCAGATCTTCGGCAAAGCGGCGGTTCCCTTCGCGGAGGCGTTCGAGGGCGGCTGGGGATGCAATCATGTGGGGCCCTATTAGACCGAAGCCAGCCCGATATCAAGAAGCTTGATCCGTGAAAAAGCCACGGAAAGTCTCGGGCTTGGCGGAGGCCAAAGGCACGGAAACGTGGTCCTGTCGCCGTTCCTCAAAGGCCCTCGACTTCCCAGCCCTCGCGATATTTCTCGTGGATCATCGCGTTGGCGGCATCGGATCCGATGAATTTCCCGGAGGCCTCCTCCCACTTCAGCGTTTCGCCCTTCAGACGCATCGCCACGGTGCCGAGCAGGACCGCCTCGGTCATCGGGCCCGAGTAGTCGAAATTCGTGAGCGGTTTCCCCGGAATGTCGCCGCGGATCGCGTCGGCGAAGTTCTTGTGGTGGTGTCCCGCTTCGACGGCCTCGATGAGCTCGTCGGATTTTTTGCCATCGCGGTAGATCGTCGGCAAACCGCCGTGGGGGATGACGAGGACACCGGTCGTGCCGATCACGAGCGTGCCGGTCGAGGGTGCCTTTTCGATCACCTTGCCCTCGGCATTCTTTTCCTCGGGACCGAGCAGGGCGATCACCTCGGCGGGCACTCGCTGCGCTCCATCATACCAGGTGAAATCGAAATCGCCTGCGGTGAGCGCATTGCCCTTCATGCGATGGTGGACGAGGCCATCGAGCGGCCAACTGTCGCCGTCGACCGGAGCGGGACCGTGCGAGGTGACCTCGAGCGTCGTCGGCTGGCCGAGCCCCATGAACCAGGTGTGATAAATGTGGCAACCCATGTCGCCAAGCGTGCCGGTGCCGTAGCCGATCCGCTTGCGCCAGTTGCCGGGGTGGAACTCGCGCGGGATGAATTTCCGCATCTTGCCGACGCCGATCCATTTGTCCCAGTCGAGCGTTGCCGGCGGGGCCTCGTTGCTGTCGGGCAGGGGAGTCATCGCACCCCACGATTTCGGACACGAGCTGTGGACCGCTTTCACCTTCCCGACGACTCCCGCCTGGAGCAGCTTCACCGCGGTCTGGTTGCCCGAACCCGAAGCAACCTGGATGCCCATCTGGGTCATCAACTGATTGGCGGCGGCAAACTCGCGGAGGCGACGCGACTCCTGCAAGGTGCGGGTGAGGGGTTTCTCACAATAGACGTGCTTGCCGAGCTGCATCGCCGCCATTGCGATGGGCGCGTGCAGGTGGTCGGGTGTGCCGATCACGACCGCGTCGATCTCCTTGTGTTTCTTGTCGAGAAGTTCGCGCCAGTCCTGGAAAACCTTCGTGCCGGGATGGGCCTCGTCGAGCTGCTTGGTGCGGCCGAGATCGACCTCGGCCACGGCGACGAGGGTCGTGTTCGGCGCTTGCAGCATTTCGGTGAGATCACCCCAGGCCCGGCCACCAGCGCCGAAGTTGGCGAAACGGAGATTGCCGCTCGGAGCGCCCGAGGCGGTCGTTTTCCAACCGATCCAGGGAGCAGCGAGGGTGGTGGCGGAGGCGGTCTTGAGGAAGTGGCGGCGAGAGGTCATGGAGTCACGGGTCATGGGTCACGAGTGGATTGAGTCGGGTAGGTTGTCTGAAAGCGAGGCCCCTTGTCAAAGGTCGCGGGAGGCGCGATGGCGGACGGGGGATCAGATTCATCCACGCCACCTTCGGGAGGAAGCGGAGCCGTGGCAAGATTCCCGTTCGGACTGACAGGATGTAAACGCCTCTGCCGAGGGTGCGATGGAAGTCGGTGTCGCCGATTTTGCATGGGAGGTGGGTTTCAATCGTCGACGAGCTGGGATTTTTTCGTATTCTATGCTGCACCTGCATGAGAACGACCGCTCGACTGCTCTTCTTTTTCCTCCTGCTCTTCCTGGTGCCAAACGGTGCCATCGCTCTTGACCGGGTCGCCTTCATCATCGGCAACGAAGCTTATCCTGACGTGCCGCTCGACAATGCCGTCCGCGACGCGCGGGCGGTGAAGGCCATGGTGACGGAAAAACTCGGATTTCCCGAGGCGGGGATTCTCCTTGCCGAGGATGCCGATCGGCTCACGATTTTTGAGAAATTCGAGGAGTTCAAGGGGCTCGCCAAGGAGGCCGACATCGTCATGGTTTTTTACGCCGGGCACGGGATGGAGAGTTTGGATGGAAAAGAGAACTTTATCATCCCCGTCGATGCCCAGATCGCCAAGGCCGCCCAGTCCGAGGCCGCCCTCCGGGCGACGGGGGTGAATCTGATGGATCTCAGCACCCAGCTCGCCGCAGCGACGACGGGGGCGAAAATCATCCTGATGGATTGCTGCCGCGAGCGGCCGGCGGGGCGTGGGGCGATCCGGGCGGGTGGAGGGCTCGTCACCTACGCCGACGCCGAGATCCCCGCCGATACGCTGATGATCCTCGCCGCCGCGCCGAACCGGGTCGCGAGCGACGGGGAACAGCACGGGCCCTTCACCGAGGCGCTGCTCGAGGTCTTGCCGGGCAATGGGAACAATCTGATGGACGCCTTCTTCGCGGTGAGCGACCGCGTCCGGGAAGTCACCGGCGACCAGCAAGTGCCGTGGCTGAAGTTTGATGGTTCGGGCCAGATCTTCCGCCAGCAGAAATTCCTCGCCGTGGCGGGACCCTCGGCGATCAAGCCCGCGCCGATGGCACCGGCCGCGCCCGCCGCGCCGATGAAGACCCTCGCCGATCAGCTCCGCGGGGCGACGAAGGAAGCGCCTTTTGTGAATTCGCTGGGATTGGAATTCGTGCCGGTGCCGGGGAAGGCGGGGGTCTTCCTGTGCCGGACGGAGACCCGGGTGCGGGATTTTCGGGCTTATGCGGAGGCGACGGATTATGTGCAGACGGGCGGGGCCGTCGTGTTGAAATTCACGGATGGGAATCCCTCGTGGGAGCTCGATGAAGCAGCCTCGTGGGAGAAGCCGGGCTTCGAGCAGAGCGAGGACCATCCCGTGGTCTGCGTCAGTTGGGAAGAGGCTCGCGCCATGGCGGCTTGGTTGTCGGGGGAAGAACCGGGTCTGATCTACCGGCTTCCCACCGATGCGGAGTGGAGTGCGGCGGTGGGCAGTCTCGGGAAATACCCCTGGGGCAATGCGTGGCCTCCGCCTGTCGGAGCGGGGAATTATTTCGGGAAGGAAGGACCCAGAAACTGGCCGGGGAGCGGGTGGCCCTCGGCTTACGGACACGATGACGGTGCTGAGAAAACCGCGAGGATCGCGAGCTACACGGAAAATCGGTTCGGGTTCTTCGATCTGGGTGGGAATGTGTCGGAGTGGTGCGAAGACGAATACAAGGCATCGATGAACGATTCCGATGCCCTAGATACCAATCCTGCTCTCAAGAATGAAAAAGGCGCTGATGGAACGCCATTCCGTGTGCTGCGTGGCGGTTCTTGGCCCTTGCATGCGGAGTTCTCTCTGCGTTCCTCGTGTCGCGATCTCGTGTATCCCACGGATCGCTACGTCAGCGTCGGTTTCCGTTTGGTCGTCGCGGTCGGTGGCGGCGGCTAGGTGGTTTAAGGCCGCCCTGGATGGAATCGGGAACGGCGGCGGCATCGCAAGGGTGGCTCCCAGCCTTTGTGAGAGTGATTTTTGAACGATGAAAGAAGGGACCGAATGCCCCCACGTGGAGCGCATCGCCGGGAAGGTCAGTGGCTCGTGGCTCTTTACCGGAACTCGTGTGCCGGTAACGGCCCTATTCGAAAATCTCGAGGATGGTGCGACGGTGGACGAGTTTCTCGGGAACGAACTCGATCCGCGGTTCAACGGATTTGTCCCATGCACCCAGCCCTTGCGGGCCGAGTCTCGGGAGATTGCGAAGCGTTTCGATGCGGCAATAGCCCGAGGTGATCAAGTGCCGCCCGTGATCGGTTCCGCAATCGCAGACGTGCCGTGACGCACCACTCTCCGACCCGCAGGCCGAGAGCAGCACACTGGTATCGAGAAATAAGGTCATCGACCGCCGCCGGACGCTTTGAATTGCGCCATGCCGGCCTCGTCCTT
Organism: Akkermansiaceae bacterium UBA5020; assembly: GCA_002396885.1. Taxonomy (GTDB): domain Bacteria; phylum Verrucomicrobiota; class Verrucomicrobiia; order Verrucomicrobiales; family DEV007; genus Arctic95D-9. The sequence goes on along the minus strand of DGXY01000034.1, from coordinate 24,614 downwards.
GGCGATCCACTGCTCAATCAGGCTCGCGGGCAGGTCGCGGACGGGGATGGCGGCGGCGGGACGCAGGATCAGCTCACCGTCGCGTTCTTCGAGGATCACCATGGGGTTCTCCATCTGGTCAAAGCCATACTTGCGACGCAAGGCAGGCGGCAGGGTGACGGTTCCGCGTTTGCTGATGGGAAGGGCCGAGCTCATGCGGCAATGTCGCATTGCGGCGATGCGGCGTCAAGACCTGTGACCCATGACCCTATCCTCACCCGAGCACCTCCCGCACCACCTTCCCGTGCACGTCCGTGAGCCGGAAGTCGCGCCCCTGGAAGCGGAAGGTGAGCTTTTCGTGGTCGAAGCCCAGCTGATGCAGGATCGTCGCGTGAAGGTCGTGCACGTGCACCGCACCCTCGACCACCTCGTAGCCGAAATCATCGCTCGCGCCGTGAATCTTCCCGGCCTTGAACCCTCCACCGGCGACCCACATGGTGAAGGCGTCGATGTGGTGGTCGCGCCCACCCGCCCCGCCGTCGCGGACTTCGCCCATGGGGGTGCGGCCGAATTCCCCGCCCCAGACGACGATGGTGTCCTCGAGCAGCCCGCGTTGTTTCAGATCGAGGACGAGGGCGGCGGAGGCTTGGTCGATCTCCCGTGCGATCTCGGGGAGGTGTTTGTCGAGGTTTTCGGTGGGGCCGCCGTGGTGGTCCCAGTTGGTGTGATAAAGCTGCACGAAACGGACGCCGCGCTCGACGAGGCGGCGCGCGAGGAGGCAGTTGTTGGCGTAGCCGTTGCCGCCTTTGGTCGCCCCATAGAGATCGAGGGTGGCCTGGCTCTCGCCTGACAGATCCATCAACTCGGGCGCGCTGCTCTGCATGCGGTAGGCCATCTCGTAGGCGGAGAGGCGGGTCGCGATCTCGGGATCGCCGGTGACGCCGAGCCGCTCGCGGTTGAGGGTGCCGACGAGGTCGAAGAATTCACCCTGGCGCGCGGCGTCGATGCCCTTGGGATTGGCGAGATTGAGGATGGGATCGCCGCTGCCGCGGAAGGGCACGCCCTGGTAGCTCGAGGGCAGAAATCCCGCCGACCAGAGCGCGTTTCCGGCACGCGGTCCACGGGGCCCGGACTGGAGGACGACAAAGCCGGGGAGGTCGCGTGACTCGCTCCCGATCCCATAGGTGACCCACGATCCCATGCTCGGGCGTCCGGGCACCTGGAAGCCCGTGTTCATGAAGAGTTTCGCCGGGCCGTGGTTGAAGACGTCGGTCTTCATCCCGCGCAGCCAGGTGACCTCGTCGACGATCTTGCGATGGTGCGGGAGGAGGTCGCTCAACGACATGCGGGTCTCGCCGTAGGTGCCGAAGGAACGCTGTCCGCCGAGGAGTTTGGCATCCTTTGGGAGGAAGGCGAAACGCTTGCCTTTCACGAGCGACTCGGGCGGGAGCTGGCCGTGGAATTCGCGGAGGCGCGGTTTGTCCTCGAAGAGTTCGAGCTGGCTCGGGCCGCCCGCCATGAAGAGGAAGATGACGTTCTTCGCCCTCGCGCGGTGGTGGGAACGGCGCGGCGCCATCGGGTCGCCCGCAGGGGCGGCACCCTGACATTCACGCGAAAGGAGATCGGTCAGGGCGATCGAGCCCAGGCCGACGCCGCAGCGTTCGAAGAAGTGGCGACGGGTTTGTTGGTGAAGGGGGGAAGGGTTTGCGTTCATGGCAGGGATGTGGCATGGGCATCCTGCCCATGCATCGTGTGGTGACGCGGATCAGCGGATGAGATTCCTTCCGCTTCCGGGCGTCGGGGGAAGATGCATGGGCAGGATGCCCATGCCACGCTTCGGAAACTAGATTGTATCAGTCTCTTCATTCCCGCGTAATGAACTCATCCGTATTCATCAACGCCCGTGCCACGGCCGTCCACGAGGCGGCTTCGGCCGGATCTTTTGATCCCTTCGGCGCGACTTCCTCGGCCGCGACCGGATCTTTCACGAACGAGGCCAACTGACTCTCGCGAAACGACGCGACCGCATTCCGCTCCGCATCGCTCGGAGGCCTCGCGTAACAGAGGAAGAAGGCGCGCTCAAGCCGCTTCTCGTCATCAGCGGGCACATCCTTGAGGAGTCGTGCCCCTAATCCCTGGGCCAGTTCGAAGAGCGCTTCGTCGTTCGCCAGAGCGAGTGATTGCAGGGGCGTGTTCGAACGGACCCGCGCGGTGCAGACGCTTTGGAAATCGGGCGAATCGAAGGTCGTCAGCAATGGATAGGGCGCGCTGCGGTAGAATTGGATGTAGAGCCCGCGTCGGTAGCGATCGGGGCCGGTCGCAGCGGTCCAGCCCTTCTTGTTCTGGGTGAAGGCGTAGACGCCCTCGGGCTGTGGCGGTTTCACCCCGGGGCCGCCGACTTTCGGATGGAGCAATCCGCTCGCAGAGAGGGCGGCGTCGCGCACGATCTCGGCCTCAAAGCGGAGGCGGTTCTGCCGGGCGAGGAGCTGGTTCAGCGGATCGAGTTCGGCGAGGTCGGGTCGGGCGTGCGAGGATTGCCGGTAGGTCGCGGACGTGACGATGAGTTTGTGGAGCCGTTTCATCGACCAGCCGTTGGCGACGAAGTCGTGCGCGAGCCAGTCGAGGAGTTCGGGATGGGTGGGGTAGGTGCCCTGGGTGCCGAAGTCGTTCTCGGTCGTGACGAGCCCCTTGCCGAAGTAGCGCATCCAGACGCGGTTGACGGTGACACGCGGGACGAGGGGATGATCGGGACGCACGAGCCATTCGGCGAGGTCGAGGCGATTCCGTGGGGTGGTTTTGTCAGGCAAGGGCGGTAGGGCGGCGGGGACGCCGGGCGAGAGCGGTCCGGTCTTGCGATCGTGATCGAGGAAACTGCCGCGCAGATGGATGAAGGTCTCGCGCGGCTGCGGGAGATCACGCATCACCATGGTGTTGACGGCGTCGCCAAGTCCGAGGGCGCGGCGGGCCTCGGCAAGATTCTTTTCAGCGGCGAGCTTCTCCCGGTCGACTTTCGCAAATTCGGCAGTGAGGAGTTTCTTCTGTTCGTTGGTGCGTTTGTCAGGCTTGGCGCGAAGGGCGAGAAGAAGCGGGGTCTCCTTGGCGTCGGACGCGGCTTTGCCCAGTTCGGAATTTTCCCATGCGACCTGTCGTTTCGCGGTGGCGGCGGTGATTTTGGCGAGGGAGTTCTTCGCTTCCTCGATGGCCTTTACCTTCGCAGGTTCGGGATCGTTCAAAAACAGTTCGCCCTCGGCCACCTCGAGGGTGGCGCCGGTGCTGTTGATGTCGGTGCCGTGGTTGAAGAAGGCGAAGAGCTCGAAATACTCGCGGTGGGTGATGGGATCGTATTTGTGGGTGTGGCACTGGGCGCAGCCGAGGGTAAGGCCGAGCCAGACGGCGCCGGTGGTGTTGATGCGGTCGACGACCTCCTCGTTGCGGAACTGCTCGGGATCGGTGCCACCCTCCTGATTGATGAGGGTGTTGCGGTGGAAGCCCGAAGCGACGAGCTGGGCTTTGGTCGCATTCGGGAGGAGATCGCCGGCGAGCTGTTCGATCGTGAAGCGGTCGAAGGGCAGGTCTTCGTTGATCGCGCGGATGACCCAGTCGCGGTAGGGCCACTGGGTGCGGTCGCCGTCGATGGAATAGCCGTTCGAGTCGGCGTAGCGCGCCTGGTCGAGCCAGTGGCGTCCCCAGCGTTCGCCGTAGTGGGGCGAAGCGAGGAGTTCGTCGGCGAGTTTGGCGACGGCGTGGTCGGGATTTTTCTGGTGTTCGGTCAGGAAGGAATCAACCCTGTCGGGATCGGGCAGCAGCCCGGTCAGGTCGAGGGAAAGGCGGCGGATGAGGGTGGCGGGATCGGCCTCGGGCGAGGGTTGGATGCCTTTGCGACCGAGCTCGGCGCGGATGAAATGATCGACGGGGTGCTTGCCGTCGGGTGGCTCCGTCGTGGCGATCGGCTCGAAGGCCCAGTGGCCCTCGTATTCGGCACCTTCGGCAATCCAGCGGCGGAGGATGTCGGCCTCGGCGGGGGAGACGATTTTCTTCGTCTTCGGTGGCGGCATGACTTCGTCGGGATCGTCGCTGAGAACGCGGGCGAGGGCCTCGCTCAGCTCAGGCGAGCCGGGGACGATGGCTTTCGCGGAAACGGCGGAGGCGCGCTCATCGAGGCGGACGTCGCCCTCGAGGGTTTTCTCATCGGGGCCGTGACATTGAAAACACTTGTCGGAAAGGATGGGCCGGATGTCGCGGTTGAAATCGAGCTTCGCTTCCGCCGCCAGGGCAAGGGCGGGGAAGGCGAGGGCAAAAACAAAAAAGGTGAGAAATCGCAACATCCTGGGAAGCTTAGCGGAATTTCGCTCCCACCCAAGGGCCGCGTCCGCGCCCCGGGTCAATTCGGAGTCGCCTTGAGCGCGCTGAGCGAAGCGAGGAAACGGGCGCTTTTCTCGGCGATATCGGTCCGTCCGCGCAGTTCGACGGGGAGTTGCTCGATGAGGGCGAGGGCCTGCTCGAGGTAGAAAACCGCGAGGGTCCGCGAGGTCTCCACCTCGGGCTGGAGGCAATCGGCGGCACCGGCGTAGGCCTCGGCGAGGGCGATCTTGGACTCGGCGTCGTAGGGGCGGAGTTTCACGGATTGCTCGTGGAGTTTGATCTCTTCGCGGAAGAGGACGAGGGCGGCCTCGGGTTGTTTTTGATCGAGTTGGATCGTGCCGAGGGCGCGGAGGGCAGCGAGGTAGGCGAGACCGGCCTCTTCGGCGATGCTCGGCGGTGCGCTTGACAGCGATTTTGCAAGAATGGTGAGCTCTTCGTAGGTTGACGAGGCGGAGGTGATCTCGCCGGCCCCGTATTCGTATTCCCCGAGTTGGAGCATGACCCTGATGGCCTCGATGGCGTAGCCGGGCATGTCGGAGGGCAGTCCGTCCTCGATGCGCGCGTTGAGGATGGAAAGGATTTCGTTGAGCGTCGCGATGGCCTGTTTCGGCTCTTTCGCGAGGGTGTGGACGCGGCCAAGGGCCTTGTAGTTGGCGGTGAGTTCCTTCAACTGCGCGAGGGAGAAAATGCCGTTCGTGTCGCTGACCTGGCTGCGCCATTCGAGGGCCTCGGAATAGGCGGCGGCGGCGGCGGGATAGTTCGTGAGGATTTCGTGGATCTGGCCGATCTCCATGAGGTCGCGCGAGACGAGCAGAGGGAGATCCTCGGGCGCATCCGGATCCTCGGCGAGTTCGGATCGGATTTCGTAGGCGCTCGCGAAGTCCTTGAGGGCGGACTCGACGTTCCCGCGCTCCAGCGCCTGCCGCCCCCGCAGGGCGGCGGTCTGGGCGGAGAAGCGGAGGATGCGGGTCGAGGTGGGGAGATCCTTGGATCGGTTTTCGAGGAAGGTCTTTGAGTTTTCCGCGACGATGGAATAAAGGCGGTCGGCTCCGGCACCGGAGATGTCCCCTTTGTTCAGTTCGCTCACGAAGAGGAGCATCAGCTCGACGGCGGCTCCGGCGCTTTTTTCGTAAGCGGCCGAGGCGAGCATGGCATCATCGGTGGCGCGCTTGGCCTTGCGGGCTTGGATGAAAGCGAAGCCCGAGGCCCAGAGGGCGACGACTAACAAAACCGCAAAAATGGTGTTGAGGCGGCGGGCGCGCTTCACCACGGCCTGCTGGTCCAGCTGCGAGATGCGGCTGAAGACTTCGCGCATGTCGGCGGGACGCTCGCGCGGATTGAGGCTGAGACATTGCTCAATGAGGAGTTTCCGATCGCTCGGGATGTAGAAGCCCGAGGGCCACTCGATCTCCTCGACCGCCTCGACGAGGGTGGCGATCTGGTTGCCGTCGATGGCCTTGCCCTGGTCGCCGGGTGAGGTCTCGGTGCCGGCCTCGTAGATCGTCGCCTCGGGATCGAAGTAGCCGCGCTCGGCCGCCGCGTAGCCGCGAAGGCGCGGGAGTTCGCCGGTGAGGAGTTTGAAGGCGACAACACCGAAGCTGTAGACATCCCAGCGGAAGCCCTTGCCGTCGGCGGAGTCGCGCGGATTGCGGAGTTGCTCGGGGCTGGCGTAGAGGGGGGTGCCGACAGGATGTGATCCCTCCGCGGCGAGACCGCGGCTCTGCCCGAAGTCGCAGATCTTGATGTGCACTGGCGTCTCGTCGGTGAGAAGGATGTTCGACGGCTTGAGATCGCAGTGGATGATCTGGTTGCGGTGCAGGTAGGAGACGGCGTCGGCGATGTCGCGGATGAGGCGCCAGCCCTCCCGGTGATCGACGTGACCGCAGAGGCGCTCGAGGGTGTGGGTCTCCCAGGAGCCGTCGTAGTTGGCGAAGGCGTGCAGGCCCATCGCATAATACGGCGGATCATTGAGGAGGTCGAAATCGTGGAGGGTGACAATGCCCTGGTGCTCGGTGACCTGGGAGAGCTTTTCCAATTCGCGCGCCATCGTCGCGAGATCGACCGCGCCGGGACGGAAGATCTTCAGGGCCCGCTCCGAGATGCCGCGATAGGTCGCGCGGAAGACCTGGCCATACGCGCCTTCCCCCAGCGGCGGCTGGTGGATCACGTAGTCCTTGATCTTGATGGAATCTTCTTCGGTCACGGAGAGGGCGGCGCGGGAGCCGCAGTGAAAAGTAAAAGGTGAAAAGTAAAAGGTCGGCGGATTTGTCTTATTTCGTCAGGCTCTGGATTTCGCCGGCCCAGCCGGGGGGCGGGGGATTTTTCTTGAACCAAACAGCCCGCGCCTTCAGCCAGGAGGCGGCGGGATCGTCTTCGGGGAGACTGTCGAGGAGGTCGATGGCGTCGTCCCACTCCTCGTGGTTGAATTGATTCAAGGCGCGTTCGTAGCAGCGCGCGTCTTCGTCGGTGACGCCGGATCCGCCCATCTCCCGCGGCAGGACGAGCTCGTGGATGGGATAACTTTCCGCAAAGCCGGCGGGACGGATGAGACAGAGCTGGCGGAAGCGGCGGTTCCCCGTGTCCTTGATGCGCTGGTAGGTCTCGTCCGAGACGAGCACGGGCACGCGGAAATCCTTGGCGATGCGCTCGAGCCGCGCGCCGAGATTTGCGACGCTGCCGAAGACGCTGATGTGCCATTGCTGGGTCGGTCCGGTCTTGCCCACGGCGATGCGGCCGGTGCTGATGCCGATGCGGACGGCGGCCATGTGGCGGTTTTGCTCCTCCTCAAACAGGACGCGATTGGAAAGCCGGCGGATGATGGCCTCGGCCGCCTCGACCGCGAGGAGGGCGTGATCCTTGTTCTCGTCGCCGAAGTCGGGCCAGCCCCAGAGACCGAGGGCACCGTCGCCCGCGAAATCGGTGACGACGCCGCGGCTGCGGAAGACTTCCTCGGTGATGAGACCGACGACCTTCTGGTTCTCGTCGAGTCGTTCGAGAATCTCCTCGTCGCTCTTGGCGAGCTCGAGGTGGCGCGAGTGACCGCGGCGGTCGGCGAACATCACGGTGCAATCGACCATCGCGGGCTCAAGCTCGGATTGGTCGCGCACGCGGAGGATCTTGCGGAGGCCGGGGGAAAAGTAGGCCGCCATCTGATCCTGCATCTTCTGGTCGGCCCGGGCCGAGAGCAGGCTCGCGACGAGCGATCCGATGAGGCGGATGAAAGGCACGAAAGCGGCGGCTGCGGTGTCCGAGGCCTGGCGCGTCTCGACGTAGAGGAAAACAGGCCGCCGCTGCGCGTCTCGGTAGATCGCGGCGGATTCGTCGAGGCGGGCCACCGGGATGATCATGACCCAGTCAATCTTCTCGCCGAGGCTCTCCGCGGAGAAGACGCGGTTGTTGTCCTTCGACGCCCAGATGCGGATGTCGGCGGGATTCGGCTTCGTGAGATTGATGCGGTTGATGAGGGTGCGGCTGGGACGGAAGTCGGCACGGGCAAAGGGATCGGGATTGAGAATCTCGAACTCGGCCCCGTCGTCGGTCTTTTCCACCGCGATGAAGACCGCGGTGACGCCCTTCTGTCCAGGCAGGGCGTTCTCGAGAAAAACGGCGGCCCGGGTGAAGAGATCCTCTTCGTCAGTCCAGCCGCTGAGGACCTGTTGAGGCAACTCGCGCTGGAGCAGTTTCAACTGGAGGCGCAGGCTGTATTCGTCGAGTTGCTCGACCTCGTCGTAATCTTGGCGGGTCGCATTGGCAGGGGCATCCTCGTAGGCTTCCTTCTCGAGGTCGCGCTCGTGATGATAACGCTCCAGCTCGGCCTCGAGGTCACCGAGCGATTTCAGCCAATAGACCGCGGTGGTGCCTCCCGAGCCGAAGACGAAGGATTCGCCGAGTCGTAGCTCGACCGTCTCACCGAGGACATGGCGGTCCTTCGGGGCGCTGTTGGAGTGGAGCGGATTCGGCCTGTTGCGGCCGGTGAGGGCAGGGAGACGTCGGATCGTGAGGTGGTCGTTCTCGTCGCGGATGGCCTCGCAGTGGTTGCGGCTGACAAGGCGGTCGTCCCAAGTGACGCGGAGGAGGTCGACGGCCTCGTCGTCGAGGCTTTCGGGTTTGCGGCCGAGACGCAGGGGGCGTCCGACGACGGCCTGGGCCACCGCCATTTCCCTTGGCTTCTCCAAATTGACCGCGACGAGATACATGAGGTCAGCGGGGGCGGATCACACCGCCGCTCCCGGCGCAAAGGCTTCGCGGATGAGGGGTTCGAGGGAGCGCGCGGCCTCTTCGACCGTGATTTCGCGTCCGCTTTCTTGGGAGAGGGATGTCATGGTGACGTCGTCAATGCCGCAGGGGGTAATGGCCTCGTAGCCAGAGAGGTCGCTCGACACGTTCAGTCCGAAACCGTGCATGGAAATCCATTTTCTCACCCCCACTCCGATGGAGGCCAGTTTCCGGTCCTCGACCCAAACGCCCGTGAGACCCTCTCTGCGACCCGCTTCCATACCAAAACGGCCCGCGAAAGCAATCAAGAACGACTCGATGCGCCTCAGGTAGTCGTGCAAATCACGCCCGTGTAAGTTCAGATCGAGGATGAGGTAGCCGACGAGCTGGCCCGGACCGTGAAAGGTCGCTTGCCCGCCCCGGTTGATCTCGAAGACGGGATGGGGCAGATCGCCGGGATTGCGCAGGCTCGTCTGGTCGCGGGTGCGGCCTATCGTATACACCGGCTCGTGCTCGAGGAGAAGGACGGTGTCCCCGATCTCGCCACGATGGCGCTGCTCGACCAGCTCGTTCTGCAAAGCGAGCCCGTCGGCGTAGGAAACGGTCCCGAGCCAGCGAAAATCCATGATGGCCGGACTCTACACCCGAATGAGGCGGGAAGTCGAACGGTGCGTTGCGATGGCGTTCCGCGATGGTCGCATCAATTCTTGAAATCTGCATCAGATGCGATTAGCTTCGACTGATGCGAACGACCCTCGATATCGACCCTGACATTCTGGCAGCAGCCAAGGAGATTTCGAATCGCACCCGTCGCAGTGCCGGGCGGGTCATCTCGGATCTCGTAAGGAAGGCGCTTTCCGCCGAAATGCCTTCGCCCCGCGCGAAAGGAGCGGTGATCAACGGCTTCGAAACCATCCCCGCTGCCGGACGGGTGGTCAGCACGGAACTGGTTTCGACGCTTCTCGAGGAGGAAGTCTCGTGATTTCGCTTCTCGATGTGAACCTCCTCGTCGCCCTCTTCGACGAGGCCCACGTGCATCATTCCCGCGCGCACGAGTGGTTGACAGAGAATCGCTCGAAGGGCTGGGCAACTTGTCCGATCACGCAGAACGGCTGTCTTCGGATTCTCTCGCAACCGAACTATCCGGGTGCGATTCCCGTCGCTGATGTTGCCCGCCGTCTTCGGCAGACGACGAAGGCCAGTGATCATCACTTTTGGATGGACGAAGTCAGCCTTTGCGATCCGGCGCTCTTCGATCCGGTTCGGGTACTTACGCCGAAGCACCTCACAGACCTTTATCTTCTTACGCTTGCCACCAAGAAGGGAGGCCGGTTGGTGACCTTTGATCAAGGGATCCCCAAGGGAGCAGTCAAAAACGCGACCTCCACCAATCTTGTCGTCCTCTGAGGTTTTCACCCTCCTCAAGGCACCTCGTCCACCGTCTCGTCGCGCTGATAAATCGGCAGCTGCCGGTAGGGCACGGTGAAGGAAAGCACCATCATCGAAGTCCCGTAAGTGCCCCCGTTGCGGCCGTTCGACCAGGAGCCGTTTGACTGCTGTTTCGGCAGGTATTCCTGATACATCCAATCGGCATACTGTGCCCAATGTTTGCCGCCGAGCTGGAACATGCCCTGGGCGTTGTAGTAGTTCGCGTAGTATTCGTGGGCGTTGTTGATGATCTGCTGGCGCACCTTCAGGATGTAATCGCCCGAGCGGGTGAGTGACTCTTCGTTGTGGCGGCCGCAGAGGGCGAGGCAGAGGAGACCACAGCCGGTGAGAGTCTCGGAGTGTCCCCAGGGATCGGTGTAGCCGAAGCGGCCCTCCTCGCGGTCGTGGTTTTTCAGGACGTAGGCGACCGCTTTTTCGATGGCCGAGTCGGGGACCTGGGCTCCGTTGAGCTTGGCGGAGCGCAGGGCCATGAGCGCCCATCCGCTGCAAGAGAGATCGGAATCGCGAGAATCGGGCTTGTAACGCCAGCCGCCCTCATGGCTCTCGTTTTTAGGCACGGCCTGGGCCTCGAGGAGGAGCTTCGTCGCCTTGGCGAGGACGGGGTCGATGCGCTCCTGCATTTCGGGATCGACCATACCGCTGACTTCGGAGAGGAAGAGGGTTGCGATGTTGTGCGCATACATCAGGCCGTGACCCGAGTCGCCCTTGTCGAGAAGTCCGTTGCTGCGCTGGCTCGCGAGGACGTATTCGAGACAACGGTCGATGTTCTCGGCGTAGTCGCCGTATTCCGGCAGGTAACCGGCCGAGAGAAAAGACATGCCGACGAGCGAGACGACGCCGACGGAGCGGCCGTAAGAGTCGGTGTAGGTGCCGTCCTCGGCTTGGTTCGTCGCGAGGTAACGCAGGGCCTTTTCCACCGCCGCTTCGATCGCGGGCTGATGTTTTTGAAAGACCGATTGCGAGGTCGTTTCCTGAGCGGGTGAAGGCAGGATGGCGATGGCGAGGAGGAAGAAAAGGGAGAGGAATTTCATGCCTTGAGAGGTGGCATGGGCATCCTGCCCATGCATCGTGTGTCGTGGTGAAAGAGCGATTGGGGCTTGAACGGTTTCGAAACGTCGAGGAGAGAGGCATGGGATGGAAGCCAATGCCACGCGTTACTCATTTTCCTTTGCCCGCTTCCTTCGCGATGACCTGGAAATAGCGGCCGACGAGCTCGCGGTATTCGACGGGGAGATCGGTCTCGATGGCGGTGGCGTTGCCTCCGGCGAGAGCGCCCTTGAAGCGGGCCCAATCCTCCGCGCTGATGCCGAGTTGTGAGAGCTCCGGGGGAATGCCGCTGCCGTTCATGTCGGCGGTCTTCTTGCCGGTCTCATTGAGGTCGAGCGAATCGGGCTCGCCGGTGAGATTCTGGTCCGGTTGCTGCTGGGGCTGGCCGTTCGGCTGCGGTTGTTGTCCGGGCTGGCCTGGCTGGCCGCCGAGTTTCTGCATCGCGGCCTGGGCCAATTGTGAGAGCGACTTGGCGGCCTCCTGCGATTGCTGTGAGGCTTCCTGGGCGTTCTGCGATTGCGAGGATTGGGCGACCTCCTCGAACCCTTCGGCGAGGTCTTCGCTGTTGGTGAGACGTTCGTCCATGTCAGAGGGTTCGAGGCCATCCAAAGTCTGGCCGATCGCTTCGGAGGATTTGGCGAAGGCGTTGGCTGCTTGGGAAAGGGCCTCGGCGGATTGCTGCTGGTTGCGCTGGCCCTGCTGCATCGTGGCGCGGGAGGGTTGCGAGAGCTGGCCTTCGGCGACTTGTCCTTGATCTTGTGCCTGGGTTTGCAATTCCTGCGCGCGGGCCAGTTGCCGGGAAGATTGCGCAGCCTCTTGCTCGCCGCGGTCGAGGGACTGGGTCGCCTCGCGGGCGCGATCCTTGGCCTGGTTTTGTGAGAGGTTTTGCAAGGAATCCTGCATCCCCGCAGCCTCGGCCTCGAGGGCGGCGGCGTCGGCCTGCAGCATCGACTCCATCTGGGCGAGGGCTTCCTGGAGACGACCTTCCTTCACCGCTTCGATCTGCTCGGCGAGGGCTTCCTGGCGCTCGGCGAGGGCGGCGGCTTCGGGGGCGGCAGGCTCGCTTTTTCCAGGCGCTTCCGACGGGTCGGACTGGTCAGACTTGTCCGACGATTCGGACGCCGATCCAGAGGCCTGCGCCTGCGCCGCCTCGGCTTGGGCGAGAGTCTCGCTCGCTTCGCTCGCGGCTTCACTAGCGGGAGCGAGTTCCTTTTTGGCGAGATTCTCCGCGGCCTCGCTCGCTTCCTCGGCGGCTTGGGCGAGGGCCTCGGCGGCTTTCGCTTGAGCTTCCGCGTTCGCCGGCTGAGTTTCGGCGGGAGCCTGCTCCGCTGCATCGGGCTTGGCCTCGGCCTGCGCTTGATTCGCTTCGGGGGCCTGCGGCGCTTCGGCCTTTCCGGGAACGGTCGCTTCCTTCGCCTCTTCGGCGGCGGCCTTGGCCTGTTGGGCGAGTTCGGACTGCAATTGCGCGAGCTGCTCGACGAGGGCGTCGCGGAGGGCTTCCTCTTGATTCTCGTTCTTGTCGGTGGCCTCGCGGCTCGCGTTGCGAAGGGATTCTTGTTGTTTTGCCAGGGCTTCGGCCTGTTCGGCGAGGTCGTCGCTCTCGGCGCGCTGCTGTTCGAGGACTTCGGCGAGAGCGGCGGCGTTTTCCTTCAACATATCGCCCAGTTGCTGTTCGACGCGGTTCTGCTCGGACTGGAACTGCTGCGCCTCGCGCTTCTGCTGCTGGTCGAATTGCTGCATGGCCTGCTCCTTCGCCTGCTCGTTGGGTGCTTGCTGGATTGCCTGATCGGCCTTGGCCCGCTCTTCTTGGGCGCGCTTCTGCCAATCCTCGGCCTTCGTTGCGAGATCCTGCTGGCGGTTGGCGAGTTCGTTCAGTTTGGAGATCGCTTCGTAGTCCTCGTTGGCCTCGCGCATCGATTTGGCGAGTTCATCGAGTCCCTTGATCGCCTCCTCCACCTCGGCGCGCGCTTCCTTCGCCTCGGCGACGCGCTCGTGCTGGGCGTCGGTCATCGGGATCATGTCGGCCTTTTCCTGAGCCTCGGCGAGGGGTTCGTCGGCGAGTTTCGCGGCCTGCTGCGACTGCTCCTGAAAGAGCGGGGTATCGAGGGTCGCCGCGACCTGCTCGAGTTTCTCGCGGGCGGCCTCGTTGTGCTCGGTGAATTCGTCGAGTTTCTCCTTCGCCTGACTGTTCACCTCCTTGTCGCGGATCAGCTCCTGCTCGGCGCGGCGGAGGTCGTCGCGGGCTTTCTCGAGTTCCTGCCTCGCCTCGCGGATTGTTTCGTCGACTTCCTTCTTCTGCGCCTCGATCGCCTGGTCGGCGAGAGACTTCGCGTTCTGGTCGATCGTCACGAAGATGACCTCGCTCAGGCCCACGCCGGGACCGTCGAAATCCTCCGGACGGTTGTCGCGCACCCGTATCTGCACGGCGAGGCGGCGCTGGTCGGGTGTGAGCTTCAGAGCGGGTAGATCGAGGACGGCCTGGGCCGCGTGAGTGCCGGGACGGTTCGTCGTCGCGGGCGAGGGTTGCACGAGCTGGGTCGGCTCGACCGCCCCATCAGGCGTTGCCATGAGGACGACGTCGCCGAAGCCGAAGTCCTCGACCACACTCAGATCGATCGGGAGGCGCTCGGTCGGCTTCAGGGAAATGTCGCGCTGCGTCGGTGAGACGATCTGCACCGTTGGGGCTTTGTCAGGGAGCACCTCGATCGGGTAGGAGGACGGTTGGTTCTTAAATCCCTCCTCATCGGCGAGGTCGAGATGCCAGCTCCCGCGCATCCCATTCTTCAGTTCGAATTCCCAGGTCGCCTGGTTCTCCGCGATGACCGGTTCGGCCGCGGAGGGCGTCTCGTTGACGACAAGCTTGGCGCTCCAAGCCGGTTTGTTCAGGGTGGCCGTCACCGAGACGCGGGTGTGGGCGACGGCGCGGATCTCACCCGTCTCGGTCTCGCCGCCCGCATCGGGTAGGGCGGTGTATTCGGGGTAGTCATACTTCACCTCGAGTTTCGTGACAGTGGGCGGCTCGACCGCGGTGACGTCGAAATACCGGCTCAGGGCCGCACCAGCGCGGACGCGATAATCGAATCCCTCCTCGACCGCGGGGAAGGTGAGGGAAAAGCGTTTCGTCCCGTCCGGCTCTTCGGCGATGAGGGCCATGCGCTCGACCGATTCCGTGCCGTCGGGCATCTGGCGGCGGATCTCGGCGCGCTTGAGACGCTTGTGTTTCACCGAGACCTGGATCGTCACAGGTTCGCCTTTGGCGACGCGCACATCACCCGGATCGACGACGAGGGTATCGGCGTAGGCATTACCAATGTCGAGGAAAGGTGCGATAGCCCGCGTCAGCAGAGTCCAGGCCTGCTGCGGCCAGATGGCAAGCAGAAGCGCGATGATCCCGCCGCACACCACCGTGGCGACCATGAATTTCTTCGAGCGGGCCGGTTTGAATTCCGTCTTTGGATCGACCGTCGCGACATCATCGACGGCCGAATCGACGACCGCCTGGATCAGCTCCTGCGAACCACGGATCGAATCCGGATCGTCGCTCGCGAGGAGTTCGACGGCGGTGGAGATGCGCTCCTGCAGCTCGGGATGGCGCACCTCAAGGATGCGCGCCATCTTCGTCAAGGTGTAGCGACGCGAGAGCGGGCGCACGAGGAACCACCAGGCTGCCGCGAGGGTTAGCGTGAGCCCGGCGAGGCTGAGGAGCCAGCGCGAGGTCGTCGAGAAGAGGGTAATGGTCGCGTCCACCGCCATGATCGCGAGGAGGCAGACCAGCGCCACCGCCAGCGTCGCGAAAAGCCCCCGGATGAAAAGAAGCCTCCGCACCCGGCGGATCATCGATTGCAGCTTGTCGAGGATAGGCTGCGGCAGTTGTCCAAGGGCGGCTTCGAAGTTGCTCATGATATTCGGGCCAAAGGCCCGGTAAAAGGTGGGAAAGTAAAAAGTAAAAGGTTTTGGCTGCGATGGGCGCTGAGGAGGGATTTTGCGTTTGAGGATCTTCGAACACAGATGACACGGATCATCGAGTCGGGCTGCGTGGTTCTATCGGTGAAAATCTGTGCTCATCCGTGAAAATCTGTGTTTGAAATCTTTCCTCACACCAACCCACTCCGCCTCCGCGTCACCCACTCGGTCGTGAGCAGGCCGAAGAAGGCGAGGAGCAGGGGCCATTTATCCCATAACGTGATATTGCGGCGTTCCTTGAGAACTTCCTTCGGGGCACCGAAGCTGTTGACGAGGCTGGCGAGGTCGTCGAGTTCGGCCAGCTTGCCGCCGGTCATGGTTGTGGCGCGGTTCAAAAAGTCGCGGTCGGCGGTGAGTTCGGCGAGTTCGACGGGGTTGCGGGTCGTCACGACGAGAAGCTCGGTCGAAATCTCCTTCGGTCCCTCGGGCACGGCGGCGAGGGCTTCGTCGACTTCGTCGCCGACCAGTTTGAGTTCGTATTCGCCTTCCGCATCGAGGCCACTCAGGCTCGTTTCGTAGAGTCCGGAGGAATCGGTGCGATAGCTGAGACGCTGGGTGCGGAGACGTTCGCCGTCTTTCCACACCTCGACTTCCACGCCCGCATCGGTGACGGGTCGTCGCTCGGGATCGAGGACCTTCGCGGTCACTTCGATGGCGTCGTTCGGGGTGTAGCTGAGTCGGTCCGTCCCCATGCGGACGAAGTCGTTGCCCGAACGCAGGTTCGGTCCGGCGCCCCAGCGGGTCACCTGGCCCCAGAAGCGGTGGTGGTAGGTGTCGCCGACGCCGTAGCGGAAGCGCCAGGTCTGGTCGAAATGCAGGAGCAGGACCTTGCCAAGTCCCGCTCGGATCGTGGAAACGATCGCGTTGTCGGCTTCGACATTCTTCTGGTTCGCGAGCTGCTGGATCGCGGCTTCGACCGAGCCGGGCGAACCGTCGGGAGTGAAGCCGGCCACAGTCGGCGCGCCACCGACGGGTTGGGCGTAGGCGAGGACCTCGGCGGTGTCCTTCAACTTTGCCCCGGAGTAACGCCAGCGCATCGCCGGGAAATTGGCCCAGAGTTCCTCGTTGAGGGCGCGGCTCGTCGATTGCGAGGTGACGGCGTGTTCGCGACCCGTGGCGGTGAGCTGGATGCGGTAGGCGGACTCGGGCGTGTCGTAGCGTGTCGCGCTGCCTGGCGTGTAGGCGACGGGCAGGAGGTCCTGGAGAACGCGGCTGTCGTGACCGTGCGGCATGTAGCGTGGACCGGCGACGCAGACGAGAAGGGCACCGCGTTTCGTCACCGCCTCCTCGATCGCAGCGAGGTCGCTGGCGGAGAGCGCGTTCGGCGGGATGTCGCCGAGGATGATGACGTCGAAGCGCTGCCATTCCGAATGGATCTGCGGCAGAAAAGTCGCTTCGGCCTCGCCGAAGGGACGTGAGGCGCTCGCATAGACCGTCACTGGTTGCGGGCCGCGATGGATCTCGTCGGGATTGAGGAGGACGTATTGCAGGTGCACCGATTTGTCGCGTCCGTAGAAGAGGTTGCGTAGGTAGCGGAATTCCCAGCGCGGAAATCCATCGACCAGTAGCACGTTCGTGCGGTCATCGGTCACAGCGACCTTGAAATCCCAGGAGTTGTTTTCCTTGAAGATCTCGCGCTCGTCCGGTTTCAGCCGCACCTGGTAGTTCTGGATGCCCTTGGCCTCGGGCTTGTGGACGAAGTTGATCTCGGTGCGGAAGCTGACATCGGTGACGTCGATGGTGACGGTGTCGATGACCTCGTCGCCCGAGACGAGCTCTGCCTGCACTTTCTCGCCGAGGAAACCATCGAGCTTCGCCGTGGCGTTGACGACGACGCGGTCGTCGAGGTAGATGGATTCGGGAGCGTTGAGCGAGAGCAGCGAGATATCGACGGGGCCGAGATCCGCGCCAAGGGGCACGGCGGAGAGTGGGGTATTGCGCACCGCGAGCTGGCGGAGGCTGTCCTCGGGCAGGGCGGCGCCGTTGTGGCGGCCGTCGCCTAACAAAAGCACCCCGGCGAGCGACTCGGGCGAAGTGTTGTCGAGGACATGTTCGAGCGCGCCGGTGAGATCGGTCTGGGCGTTTTCGGGTTTCGTGCCGATCGCGACGCCTTCTTCCTCCGCGAGCGGATCGGAGACTTGGGTGACGTCGCGGGCGAAGCGGTAGTAGCGCAGGTTGTAACGTTCCTTGAGGCGGCCCAAGAGGGTCGGATCAGCCGCTTCTCCCTCTTCGGTCTTTGCTCCTTCGGCATTCGTTCCCTCTGCGGCGGGCACTGGGGCGGAGAGGACACGCTTGGCGAGATCACTGCGGGGAGTCGTGGCGGCTTCGTCGACGAACTTCTTCGTCGGACCATCGAGGCTGTTGTAGAACGCCTCGTCGGATTTCGCGGCCGTCGCTGCGATCGTCTGGACGAGCGGGGCGAGTTCGTTGCGGGCGACTTCGAGCTGCTTCACGAGTTCGTCGCCATTTCCCGATTCGGCAGCCTTCGCGGCGAGGGGAAGAACGCGGGCGAGTCCGTCGCGGGTGCGCTTTACGTAATCGTCGAGCTTGCCCTTCACTTCACCCGGGAGGTTCGTGGCGAGGGTTTCGGTGAGGGTTTTGGTCAGGCCTGCGCGGTTCGTTTCGAGCGTTTTGAAAACCTCGGGCAACTGCGCGGCGCGCCCCTCGAGTCCGGCGGTGGCGTTGGGAGCGGAGCGGAGGGCATTGACCTCTTCTGCCAAGGTGGCGTCGAGCGCGGCGGACTCGCGTCCGATCGCGGAGAGGGCGGGGCGTTTCTCTAGGCCAGACACGGAAAGGAGGGCGGCGCGGTCGAGCTTTTGCGAGGGCGAAAGCCGTTGGTCGGAGAGCCGCATCGAATCGGAGTCATCGATGAGCACGGCGACCTCGCGCGAGATCTCGCGTTCCTCGATAAAGGAGCGCACCGGTTGCACGAGGATGAGAAGAAGGACGACGAGCGAGGCAAGGCGCAGCCCGAGGAGGAAGCGTCCCTTGCGCGGCGTGACGAGAGATTTCTCGAAGCCGTAGATCCAGACGATGGCCTCCGCCGCGGCCGCGCCGAGGAGGGCGATGGCAACGAGCGACCACGAGGTGGCGAGGGCGAAGAAAGCACCGAGGAACTGGAAGGAGAGCCAGCAGGCCGCGGCGGCGAGGACGAAGCCGAGGATCGAGAGCACGATCGCCACCCCGGGGAAACGGCCGCGCCACTTCACCGTGGCGAGCCAAAGGAGGGCACAGACGAGCAAGCCCGGCCCGGAAAGAAAGGGACCAAGCGAGTCGATGAGGTCGGTGCGGCTGAAGTCGTCGGTGTTCACGGCGCGAATCGCCCTGCGGGCGAGTAAAAGGTAAAAAGTAAAAGGTAAAAAGTCGGAACGACGTGCGCCTTCACGAAACTCATCTGCGGAAATCTGCGGAGATCCGCGGACATCTGCGTGGAAAAGAAGGAACGCGGATGACCGCAGATGGGGACTGCGGAGAGAGCGTGTCTGTTTTCAAGAACCTTCATCTCAGGCTTTACCGAACCTCGCGAGTTGCTCGCGGAAGGCGTTGGTGGGGGCGTCTTTGGATTCGAACTGGATCGAGATCTCCTCGCCCATCCGTCGGCTGCGAGCGATCCAGCGGGAGAGGACGATCTCGAGGAGGAGGAAGGCGAAGGCGCCGAGGGCGAGATACTTCCAGAGTTCCTGGCCGAACTGATTGCCATTCAGGAATCCGATCAACTCCTCGAGCGTTTGTGGTTGGGACAGGGTCACGAAATTCGCGAGGAAGGCGTAGTCCGATTCGGTGAGGCGGACGAGTCGGCTCTCGGCGGGATCGCGCTTCACGGTGAAGGGGATCTCGCTGCCTTTCTCGCGGAGGAAATCGGAGAAGAAGGGGCGCTGCTCCTCGGACACGCTGAGCTGGTAGAGTCCCGACGAGATCTGACCCTGCAGCTTCAAGACCGAACCTCCGTCCGTCGAACTGAGTTGGGCGACGCGCGGTTTGCCATCGGGTCCCTTCACAGGGAAGGAGGCGAGGCGGCCTTCGCGACCGGTCTCGTCGGCCTCGCCGGAGAAGGTGCGGAAACGCGACGGCGGGATGATTTGCGAGGGCAGCTTGTCGGCCTCCCACTTCAAGATGGCCTTCGCCTCGGCGCCGTCTTCACGAAAGACCGCGCGGAAATCATACCAGCGGTTTTCCTCGACCTTGCCGGAGAAACGGCGCTCGCGCGTGGCTTGGTTGAACTCTACCACGGACTTGCCGTCGACGAAGATCTCGAGATTGTCATCGACCTCGGCCTGGAAGGTGAGCCGCTTCGGATCGGGCAGCTGGATCTTGCCGACCCACTCGACCTTGAAACCATCGGCGGGAATGCCGGGGGCAGGGCTGCCGCTCATCCAGTTGAACTGGATCGAGGGGTCCTGCCGCGTGTAGGCCGGCTCGGTGGCGCCATGGCTGACGAAGTATCGGCCGATCAATCCCTCGCCGAGGGCACGGCCGCGTTTGCCGGCGAGACCGAGATTGACCTCCCAGCCCGGCTCGAGATTGAGCTGGTAGGAGGCCGGATCGGCGAGGTGGTAGACGAGCTCGTGGATGAAGGGGAGGAAGGCCTGGCGCGTCACGAGATTGCCCGCCGAAAGATCGAGCGGGATTCCTAACAAAACAACCTGTCCGCGCCCCTCCTTGCGCGAGCTGAGGAGGATCTCGCCGTTGTTGAGGCGGGCGCCGACCGAAGCGTCTTTGGCGAGGGCCTCGGGGATGGTCTGGGGGCGGTAGTTCGTGATGACGGTGCCGGAGAAGTCACTCTTGGCGGTGTCGGCGACCTTGGCGAGCGCCGGATGGGTGAGGGTCTGGGCTGAAGGCGAGAAAGCCTCGCTCGCGGTCGCGACGACGGGATCGGCGATCGTGGCGGGGAGGAAAGGCGCGTCGCCCTCCGTTTTCCAGGTGTTGTAGAAGTCCGACTGGGCCTTGGCCCCGGCGGCGACGAGGAGACCACCTCCATCCGTGACGTAACGCGCCAGGGCCGTCGCAACGGGAGCGGAGAGGCGAGGCACATCGGCGAGGATGACGGTGTCGTAGGTCGAGAAATCCGAGATCACGCCGAGATCGGAGAGATCGACGACCTGCGGTTCGACGAGGAATCGGATCGGATCGAGAGTGGGATCGTAGTTCGGATTGAAGTCATCAGCGGCAATGTCGCTTTCTCCCGGAATGTTCGCTTCGAGCGTGGGATCGAGGGTCAGGGCGGAGGGCGCGAGGGCCACGGCGGCGAAGGCGGCGGAACGATCGAGGGCGCGGGCGGAGGGGCGGCCCTCGACGATGAGCACCTTCAGCTCGTTCGCGACATTCAGGGCCGACCATCCCGTATTATCGCTCGCGATGTCATCCTCGACTTCGAGGGTGAGGGAAAGCGAGTGGGCTCCCGCCTCGCCGAACTGGTGGGTGAAGGTGACGACCTGCTCCTCGCCGGGACGGAGCTGCCCGAGCGAGGCATCGCGGTAGTCGCGGCCGTCGTCGATTTTCAAGACGAGGGCGGACGGCGTGACCGCCTCGTTGCCCGTGTTCGCGACCGTCGCGGTGATGGAGACGGGACGATCGATGCCGACGATCTCGCGGGAAAGGCGCACCTCGGTGACCGCGAGATTCCGCACGAAGTCGGGCATCGGCATCTTGCGGATCATGATCTGCGGTTCGCTCGGCAGGTTCTTGAAGGCATCGCGCAGGAAATTCCAACGGCCGCTTTGCCCGATCTCCCAGCCGACGTTTTGTTCGTCGGTCAGGATCACGATCTGCTTCGCGGGATTGTCGCCGCGGGCGAGGCTGAGGGAGGCGAGGGTGAAGGCCTGGTAGGTCGTCATGGCCCCGTCGAGCGGGGTCAGTTCGTTCAATGCGGCGTCGAGGGCGGCCCGGTCGGTCGTGGGATCGAGGACGAGAGCCGAGGGCGAAGGGCCGCCTACGATGAGGCTGAAGGCGTGGCCGCGAGGGGCGCGTTTGACGAGGGTGCGGGCCTCCTCGACGGCGCGCTCGAAATTCGTCGTGCCATCGGTGGCGATGCCCATCGAGGTGGAGGCGTCGATGATGAGGGCGATGTCCTGTCGCGCGCCGGGCGAGAAGCGCGAGAGGTTGAGATACTTCTCGAAGAAAATCAGGGCGATGCAGAGAAGGAGGATCAGGGTCGATCCGATCGCGATGCGGCGACGCCAGACCTTTTCATCGTGCAGGACTACCGCGACCCCGAGTCCCACGACAGCAAGGAGCAGCAAGGGGAGGACGAGCAACCAGGGAATCGTCGATCCTGGCGGGATGAAGGGCCGCGCGAGGGCGAGGGCGAGGAGCCCGATGAGGAGACAGCGCGCCGCCATGAGGAGTGCCTCCTCGAGCTGGATGCGGCGGTTGCGGATGGCGAGGGATTCGAGGAGGAAATTCATCGCCCCCCAATCGACGACGCGGCTGGACCGGCGGTTCAGCAAATGGATGATGATCGGGATCGAGATCCCGAGCGCGCCGAGGAGGAGGATGGTATTTAAAAAGAGCATGCCGGGGGCGGGGAGCGGCAGTAAAAGGTGAAAGGTAAAAAGTAAAAGGTCGAAGTGTGGCGGGGCTGGTGCCCCGCGATTCGGGTTAGACCTTGCGTTGCGAGAAGTAGGAAAAGAGGGCTTCGGGGACGGGAGTTTTGGTGTTCACGGGCACGTAGTCGGCCTGCATCTGGCCGCAGGTGAGCTCGATCGACTTGAGGTGGGTCTTGACCCTCTCCAGATAGGAGGCGCGGATCGTCGAGGGATCGATGTTGAGCCGGCGGCCGTCGACCTCGAGGCAGCGGAAGTCGTCGAACTTGTCGAAGGGGAAGGTCAGCTCCTCCTCGGCCATGAGGTGGAAGACGACGAGCTCGTGGTTCTTGTAGCGGAAGTGGTGCAGCGCGTTCTTGATCGCCTCGGCGTCGTCGAAGAGATCGCTGATGATGATGACGAGTCCGCGAGAGGGGATGCGTTCGGCGATCTCATGGAAGGTCGCGGCGCAGCGGGTATCTTTTCCGGGAACGGTGCGGGCGAGCTCCTCGAGCACGGTGCGGACCTGGCTCGGCTTCGCGGCCGGACGCAGGTAGGTGCGGATCGCCTCGTCGAAGGTGACGAGACCGACCGCGTCCTGTTGGCGGATGAGGAGGTAGCTCAGGGCCGAGGCGAGGTAGCGGGCGTATTCGAATTTCGAGAGGTGCGCCTTGCCGCCGAGGGAGCAGGCCGCCTCACCCTCGTAGGCCATCGAGCCCGAGGCATCGACGATGAGGGTGGCACGGAGGTTCGTCTCCTCGATGTATTGCTTGATGTAATAGCGGTCACTCTTGCCGTAGACCCGCCAGTCGAGATTGCGCAGATCATCGCCGGTGACGTATTGGCGGTGCTCGGCGAACTCGACCGAAAATCCCTTGTGCGGGCTCGTGTGACGTCCGTTGATCGTCCCCACCTTCGCGGTGCGCGCGAGGAACTCGAGCCGACCGATCATGTTGATGATCTCGGGCGGGAGCAGTTCGCTGAACTGGGGTGGGGGCGTTTCGGTCATGCCGGGATTGGTGGGAACGAAAAGGAGGAAATCAATTGCTAGGAATCTGCGTTGATCTGCGGGTATCGGCGGTCATCTGCGTTTGAATTGGTTGGGAACGCGAATGAGCGCGAATGGGCCTAGAATTTCCGCGAATGATCGGGAAGCCAATGGGATGAGAAACCCCTGCGAGCTTCCACACAGGACTCTCCAAAAAATGTCCGTTCCGCGCTCACAGATCCAATTCAGCGGAGGGCTGGAAATGCTCGACGAGGCGGGCGACGATGTCGTCGCTCGTGATCCCGGCGGCCTCGGCGTTGAAGGTGGTGAGGACGCGGTGGCGCAGCACCGGCAGGGCCACGGCGCGGACGTCGGCGGTCGTGGTGTGGTAGCGGCCCTGGAGAATGGCGCGGGCTTTTGCCGCGAGGATGAGGTAGATCCCGGCGCGCGGTCCGGCACCCCAGGCGACCATCTCGCGGACGAAGTCGGGGGCCTCGGCCTCCTTCGGGCGGGTCGCGCGGGCGATCTGCGCGGCGTAGGTGACGACGTGGTCGGCAACGGGGACACGACGCACGACGTTCTGCAGCTTCAGCACCGATTCACCGGTGAGCTGCTTTTCGATCTTCGCCTTGTAGGTGCCTGTGACGCGCTTGATGATCGCCTCCTCTTCGGACGCGCTCGGGTAATTCACCCGGATGTTGAACATGAAACGGTCGAGCTGCGCCTCGGGGAGCGGGTAGGTGCCTTCCTGCTCGA
>DGXY01000034.1:0-1154 GCA_002396885.1 Akkermansiaceae bacterium UBA5020 | reverse complement strand
GCTCGATCGGGTTCTGCGTCGCGAGAACGAAGAAGGGCTCCGGGAGCGGGTAGGTCTCTTCGCCAATCGTGACGTGGTGCTCCTGCATCGCCTCGAGGAGGGCGGCCTGCGTTTTGGGAGGAGTCCGGTTGATTTCGTCCGCGAGAATCATGTTCGCGAAGATGGGGCCCTTCACGAATTTGAAGACACGCTTGCCCGTGCCGATGTCCTCTTCGAGCACTTCGGTGCCGGTGATGTCGGCAGGCATGAGGTCGGGGGTGAACTGGACGCGCTTGAAGCTCAGGTCGAGCACGTCGGAAAGGGTCGAGACGAGGAGCGTTTTCGCGAGGCCCGGGACCCCGACGAGGAGGGCGTGGGAACGGCAGAAAATCGAGATGAGGAGCTGCTCGATGACTTCGTCCTGCCCGACGATGACCTGCTCGAGCTGGCCGCGCATCGCGGCGTAGGCGCTGCGGAGTTCTTCGATGACGGCTTTGTCCGAGGAGCCGAGTTCCGTCTGGGGTTCGATGGCCGTTTGCGACATGATGCTGATGGGGATGAGTGGAGAGTTGGAAGGTGGACCGGAGGAAACAAGGCACCCGGTCGGAAGTTGCGCGAGAATACGCTGGGAGCGTCCCCGGTGTCGAACGTGATTTTCGCGCAATGGCGCTTGTCCGCCATGCCCGAATGAGCCACCCGGAAGGGCTATTTGGTGGGGAAGGGGCCGATTCCGCCCCGAATTGAAAAAAGTTTTCCAAGTGGCGTGTTGCGCCATAAGAAAATGACACCGGAGCGATTTCATCGAGATTTCATTGGGACACTCGCAGGACCACAGTCACCGCTGCACCCGTCGCATCGCCCTGATGGGGTCCTACGACGGCAGCAACGGAGGCAGCCCCTGCCTCGAGGGATTGCGCTACGCGCCCGCCCTGGCGGCCGAGGAGAAACCGATCATCACCGGGCTCGGGCTTGCCGATCCCGGGATGCTCCGAGGGGATTCGTTCCTGCCGCTCCGGCCCGAAACCCTTGCGGAGATCGACCGACTCATTCGCAACGACATCACGCGACTCCACCGGACCCTCCTCGACCAGTGGCAGGATGCCTGATCCGATGCCCGCCCCTTGGATTTCATGGGGACAGGTTTCACGAAGGATTTCATGGGGATTTCATGGGGA
>DGXY01000052.1:53980-126995 GCA_002396885.1 Akkermansiaceae bacterium UBA5020 | reverse complement strand
GGGTAGGCTCCTCCTTATCCGGTTCAGCCTCCACATCCCGTTCGGCAAGAAGCGCGGGTAAACGGGGTCAGGGAACGATTTCCGATTTTCCTTCATAAACAGCGTCAGGGACCAATTCCGAATTTCCATCACCCTGGAACCGGCTCGCCGCTGGAGCCGTTTACCCGATTTCCCGCCCCGGCTCGCTTGCCCGGGAGGTCCCAAAGTGGAATTCCCGCCCGAAACGATGCGCACGATCGGTTGAAGTCCGGCGTGCGTCCGGGTATCTTGGAGGCGTTCCGCCTCTCCTCCCCGCCCATGTCCCTGCCCGCCGTTCCCACCGTTCCTGCCTCCTCTCGCCGCCATTTCCTCCAAGCCCTCGGGGGCGCGGGATCGGCGCTGCTCTTCACCCAGTGTAAGACCTTGCCCGAGCAAGGCTCCACGAGCGTGACCCTGCGTCAGCCGCGTCTGCCGTGGCCGGTGGTCTTCAAGGGGGAGGCGAAATTCTCAAAGCTCTGCGCGCGCGCCCGTCAGGAGAATTGGTCGAACCTCGCCCTCCCGACCCGCACCGTCACCGTCGGCAAGGCCCTCTGCGGCACGTCCTACGGCAACTACACTCTCGAGATCGACAACAAGATCGAGTCGCCCTCGGTGAATTTCGACCTGCTCGATTGCTGGACCTTCTACGAGGCCTCGCTCGCCTTCGCCCGCATGATCAAGAACCCGCCGCACCTCTGGTCGCGCGAGGCGATGCTCCACTACATCGAGCTCGAGCGTTACCGCAACGGCGTCTGCGACGGCACCTACGTGAGCCGCATGCACCACCTCGAGGAGGTCTTCGCCGACAACCAGCGACGGGGACTCGGCACGATTGTGACGCCCTCGCTCGGTGGCGTGCCGATCCGCCGCAAGGTCCGCTACATGCAGGTGCCCGGAAGCGACAACCGATACCTTCGGAACAATCCCGCGATGCTCTCCGACTTTGCGAGGATCGAGGCGAGCCTCTCGCAATTGCCGATCACCTACATCCCGAAATCCCGCGTCGCGTCGGTGGAGTCCCAACTGCAGGACGGCGATGTCATCGCGGTCGTTTCGGACTGGCACTCAAGCTACACCTCGCACGTCGGTCTCGCGGTGCGCGATGGCAAGAACTGCCGCTTCATGCATGCGACCTCGTCGCGGAGCAAAGGCCGCTGCTGCGTCGTCGATGGTCGCATCTCGGAATACCTCCGGGAGAAAAGCTCGAACTACGGCATCACCGTGTTCCGTCCCGGCGAGGCACCTTTGCTGGGGTGAAGGACCGCAGGGTGGAACTTCATGGCGCACCAAAGGTCAGGCACCGTTTTTTGCGAGTGGATGCTGTAAGCATCCCAGCTCTTAGCCGGTGGTCGAGCGAAGCGATACCACCGGATTCGGATTCTCGAGATTAGAGCATCCCGGCAGGGATGCCAGCAGGTTGGTTCCAGGCCTTTGACTGCCTTCGGTCTGGAACCGTTCCCGTTGGGATTTCGTTTGCCAAAGGACAGAGGCTGGGATCCCTCCGGGATGCGCGATTTTTCCGATCCGGCCACCCGGTGGTATCGCTCGTTCCTCGCTCGACCACCGGCTAAGGGCTGGGATGCCATGCGGCATCCGGCTCCGGAAACCCATTCGCGAACCGATTGGCTCAATCCCGACGGCCAAAAGGGAACGGTCGAATCGGTGGGGGGCGGCGGGCAATGGCATCCCGCCTCTCGTCCTGTTTGCCTCAATTCCCCTTGCGCAAGGCCTTCTTGAGCAGGCCCGCCTGGTCGCGCACGAGCTGCAGGAAGCGCTCCGCGACCGGCTTCAGCTCGCCGGTGTGCAAGGCGCCGAGCGTGAGGGGCGGGAACTCCGCGGGCAGGCGGATTTTTTTCACGCCCTCGGGCCAGGCCACGCCGGGAATGTCGACGGCGACACCGAAGCCGAAGCCTTTGGCGACGTATTGGAGGATCAACCCAAGTTCGGAGACCTCCATCGAAGGTTCCCATTTCAAATTCGTCGCGAGGAGCCCACGCTGAAACAATTGCGCGACCGGTTCGCTCTTCGTCAGGGTGATGAGGGGATGGAGCTGGGTGCCACCGGTGGCGTTCGCGAGGATGGCCTCGTAGCTGTCGAGCGTGCAGGCGGCGGGAGCGGCGAGGGCAAGGGGCAGGTCGAGGAGTTTGATCGTCTCGATGCCCGGACCGGTCTTGCGATGGAGCACGGCGAGGGCGACATCGGCCTCGTGTTTGCGCAGGGCCATCTCGAGTTCCGGATTGCTCAGCTCGCGCAGAGTCAGACGCAAGGTCGGGACCTCGCGCTGGAGGGTCTGCAGGACCTCGGGGAGATGATTGCCAAGGGCCGCGGCCGAGGCGGCGAGGCGGAGATGGGCGTTTTCCTCGCCGCGGAGGCGGGCCGTGATCTGCTCGATGCGCGAGAAGAAAGGCTGGATGAAATCATAGAGCTCCTCGCCGGCGGGCGTCAGGGCGAAGGGGCGGCGCTGGAAGAGTTTCACTCCGAGATCCTTTTCCAAAGACGAGATCTGACCGCTCACGGCGGGTTGCTGGATCCCGTAGGGCATCTTGCGGACGGCCTCGGTGATTCCCTCGTGTTTGGCCACGTAATAGTAGAGCTCGAGATGGTGAACGTTCATTCCGGCGTCGGGGGGCGGACAGCTAAGCGGACCTAGGCCCCCGCGTAAACGGAAAAAATTACATCTCCGCGAATTTCACCTCTGCGTCATCAGATCCGCTCCAGTTCGGCGATCTCGTCGCGGAAGCCGCTGCTGAGGATGGGGAAGCGGCACCAGGTCTTCGGATCGAGGTTCTTGTCATCGACGTGGAAGCAGGGGGCATAACGCTCGCGTTTCCACTGGTTGCGGCTCCAGAGCCGGAAAAACTTGATGACCCAGGCCCGCAGCATCTCGCGATCGGAACCGGGATGGGTCTCGACCATGACCTGCCATACCTCAAGGGGCAGCTTTTTGTCGCGGATGGCGTGTTTCTCGATCGCGTCGAGGATGGGGTAGGGCATCAGGTCGGATTCGTCCGTCTGTCCTTCCTCGCTCGGGCGGAGCTCGGCGGTCGGGGCCTGCACGTTGATTACGCGCAACTCCGGCAGCGGCGGCACCACCGGCGGGAGTCCCTCGCTCTCCATCCAGCGCAGCCACTGGCGGAGGAAAGCCTTGTCGATCCCCGCGATAGGACTCAGCCCTCCCGAAGTGTCGCCGTCCATCGTTGCGTAGCCCACCGCCGCCTCGGAGCGGTTGCTCGTGGCGAGAAGGAGGGCGTTTCGGATATTCGTCAGCATCCACACGCCCGGGGCGCGGACGCGGGCCTGGATGTTTTGCAGGGGAATGTCGTCGGTCTCCCAGGCGAGTTCGCGACCGATGCCGCGCTCGACCATGGTGCGGTAGCCCTCGACGAGGGCGTCGACATCCCACTCCTGGTAGTCGGCGCCGACGGCGCGGGCGACGGTCTCGGCGGCGTGACGGGTCGTCTCGGAGCTGTTCCGCGTCGCTTGGTAGACGCAGGAAAGAAGCTGGGTCATGAGCGGACGCTCGTCGAAGCGGAGGTGCGGGAGTTTTTTCTTGAATCCCGATTCACCTAGCTCGGCGAGACCGAGATCGACCATCAGCTTCACCAACACCGAGACCGCGGCCGAGTCGGCGCCGCCGCTGAGGGAAACGACGAAACCGCCCGAGTAGCTCTTGCGCAGGTAATCGAAAAGGCCGAGGGCCATGGCCCGGGCGAACTCCTCCTCCTTGCGGTCGGGATGTTCGCTCGCTTCGCTGAGCGGCGTGGTGTAGGGCCCGCGCCATTCGGGAAGAAAGCCGCGCCGCACCGTCAGTTCCTCCGGCTCGCCGACGAGGGGACGATGGCTCACTTGCCGGGCCCGATGGAGGCGGGTGCGGTTCAGATCGATCGTCGCGGCGGTGACGATATGATCCTCGAAGGAAAAGCGTTTCCCCTCGGCGACATACTCGCCGCCACAGGCAATCACGGTGCCACCGTCATAGATGATGCGGCCGGCCTCGTTCCCTAACAAATTCGCGTAAACGTAGCCGCAGGCGAAGGCTCGCGAACCCTCGAGCACGAAACGCTCGCGCACCTGTTGTTTGCCAAAGGCGAAATGGCTCGCGCTGGGATTGAAAATGAGATCGACCCCGCGGCGGGCGAGCCTCGTCCCGGGACGGTCGGCGACCCAGGCGTCCTCGCAGATTTCAAAGCCGAGTCTCACTCCGCCGAGATCAAAGACGAGATCGCCGAGCGGCAACTCGCGGCCTTCAAAGTCGATGCGCTCGACGCGACCGACCGGCCAGGGTTTGAACCAACGCGGCTCGTAGTGAAGCCCATCTCCGGCGAGATTCTGTTTCGCGACCAAGCCCTCGACGACCCCATCGACGATCACCGCGACGGTGTTGTAGACCGATCCTTCGTGCCAGAGCGGCAGACCCACCGCGACGACGAGGCCGCCGCATTCGGGGGCGAATTCCGCGAGCGAAGCGAGGGCGCGTTCGCCCACTTCGGGAGCGAGGAACAGGTCCTCGCATCCGTATCCGGTGAGGGCGAGTTCGGGCAGACAGAGCCAGCCGATTCCCAGCTCGCGGGCCTCGGCCACGGCGGCGGTGGCCCGGCGGCGGTTGCCGGTCCAGTCGAGCGGAGTCTGATTCAGCGCGGCGGCGCCGGCGACGAGGCGGTTCATGGGGGAGTTTCGAAAATCCGGATTCGGGAAAACCCGCGTTTCCTTCGAGCCGATTCGTGTTGAAACCGGAATTCAACGCGAATGACCGCAAATGGGACGCGAATTGCCGCGAATGGCAGACGGCGGGATAGTGTCCTTCATACTACGTTTCCGGGCAACGGGGAGTTTTCGAGGGACTTGCCCGCCTGCGCAACCCGGTCTATTCGTCTTCATGCCCGATCTCTATCCGCTCGCGCGGCGTCTCCTCTTCGCCCTGGACGCCGAAAAAGCCCACCACGTCACCCTCGCGATGATGCGCGCGGCTGATGCGACCGGCGTGCTGGGATGTCTGACAGGGTCGAGCCGGGCCTCCGACCCTGTCGGGTCTGCCGTCGAGGTGATGGGATTGGAATTTCCCAACCGCGTCGGCCTTGCCGCCGGGCTCGACAAGACCGGATCGGCCGTGCATGCCTTCGGCGAGATCGGCTTCGGCCACGTCGAGATCGGCACCGTCACACCTCTTCCCCAGCCCGGCAACGACAAGCCGCGCCTCTTCCGTCTGAAGGAGCACGACGCCATCATCAACCGGATGGGCTTCAACAATCCCGGCGTCGAGGGCATGCTCGTGAATCTCTCCTATTCGCGGAAGGATTTCAGCGGCGTCCTCGGGATCAACATTGGGAAGAACGCCGTCACCCCCGCCGAGGAGGCGATCAGCGATTACCTCCTCTGCCTCGAGGGCGTCTACGGTGCGGCCGATTACATCACCGCGAACTTGTCCTCACCGAACACCAAAGGACTGCGCGACCTCCAGAACGCCGATACCTGCCGCGAGCTGATCCGGCGTCTCCAGGAGAAGCGCGAGGAGGTGAAGCCCGATCACGGTGGCAAGCACGTGCCGATCGTCATCAAAATCGCGCCCGATCTCTCCGACGAGGCCATCGGTGCGCTCGCCGGCGTTTTCAGTGAGACCCGCATCGACGGGGTCATCACGACGAACACGACGATTTCGCGCGAGGCGGTTGCCGGTCATGCGCTGGAGAAAGAAGCGGGCGGTCTCAGTGGCGCGCCGCTCACGAAGGCCTCCACCGCAGTCCTTGCGCGGCTCCGCGCCGAGCTCGATTCCGCCATTCCCATCATCGGCTCGGGCGGGGTCATGACCGCCGAAGACGCCCAGGCGAAATTCGACGCCGGTGCCGCTCTCGTGCAGGTCTACACCGGGCTCGTCTACCGCGGCCCGCGGCTCGTGGAGGAGATTGCGGCTTTGCGGGTGTGAGCGACCAAGTGAGCGACCAAGTGAGCGACCAAGTGAGCGACCAAGTGAGCGACCAAGTGAGCGACCAAGTGAGCGACCAAGTAACCGACCAAGTAAGCGACCAAGTGGGGCTCCGGAGAAGTGGTCAAAAAGTGGTTCCGTGATGGACTCATCGGAAAACGGAAGTCGACGTTTTCCGTTCTTGTCGCCGCCTCACTTTCCGGGATAATAACCGGCCATCGCCATTGGCCCGGATCGCTTGGTCTTCAGCTCGCACATCTTTCTTTTCTGGTTTCTGCCGCTCGCGCTGCTGCTCTACTACGCGGTGCCGGTGCGGGCGCGGTCGCTCGTTCTCACGCTGGTGAGTTACGTCTTTTACGGATGGTGGAATCCCTGGTTCACCCTCCTGATGCTTTTCTCCACGGCGATCGACTATTTCTGCGGGGCTGCCATCGCCCGTGAGGGAGCGACGCCGCGCCAACGCAAGGTCGCGCTCGTGGCTTCGGTCTTCTCGAATCTCGCCCTGCTCGGCTTTTTCAAATACGCGCTCTTCGTCTCCGAAACTTTCGGCAAGGTCGCGACCATTTTTGGTTTTGGCGAGGTGCCGTTGCCCGCTTTTCTCAGCCACATCGTTCTGCCGGTGGGGATCTCGTTCTACACCTTCCAGTCGATGAGTTACGCCATCGATCTCTATCGCGGTCACGCGGTGCGGGCGCGAAATTTCACTGACTTCGCCTGCTACGTCTCGATGTTTCCGCAACTCGTCGCCGGTCCCATCGTTCGCTACGGCACCGTCGCGGAGCAGTTGCGCGAGCGCACCCACTCGCTCGAGGGATTCGTCGCGGGACTCACGCGCTTCAACTACGGGTTCGCAAAAAAGATCCTCCTCGCCAATCCGATGGGACGTCTCGCCGACCTTGCCTTCGAGGCGGGATCGCCGGGTGCCCCGGTCGCGTGGGCGGGCATCCTCGCCTACGCCCTGCAGATCTATTTCGATTTCTCGGCCTACTCGGACATGGCGGTGGGGCTCGGACGGATGATGGGCTTCCGCTTTCCGGAGAACTTCAATTCACCCTATCAGTCGACCAGCCTCACCGAGTTCTGGCGGCGCTGGCACATCTCGCTCTCGACCTTTCTGCGCGACTACCTCTACATCCCACTCGGGGGCAACCGGATGGGCTCGGCCCGGACCTACCTGAATCTTCTCCTTGTCATGCTCATCGGCGGGCTCTGGCACGGAGCCCAGTGGACCTTCGTGATCTGGGGTGGGCTCCACGGTCTCGTCCTCGCGCTCGAGCGCTTCGGCAAAAACGTGCTCAAGATCTCCCTGCCACGGCCGGTCGGCTGGACTGCGACGACTTTGGTGGTTTTGGCAGGCTGGGTTTTCTTCCGCTCGCCCGACCTCGCCACCGCCCTCGACTATTTCTCTGCTCTGGCCGGGCGGGAAGGGGAGGCGGCATCGTCCACCGTGCTGGCCTCGGTCTTTTTCACGCCGATGAATCTCGCCCAACTCGCCGGCTGCACCGCGGTCGCATGGTTCCTCCCGAATTCGGGACGCTGGCTCCACGCTGTCACCGGAGCGAAGGTGGCTCTCGGGCTTGTCTTGATTTTTGTCAGTGTTAGGGTAATGGCCCTGCAGGGCTTCAATCCCTTCCTCTACTTCCAGTTCTGAGATGAAGAATCCCTACGAACACGACTGGCTCGAGGACGAGGTGCGCGTCGGCAGGACCGGGCAATGGCTCGCCCTCGTCGTTTTCCTCCTCTTTCTTGTCGTGCCGGCGGCCTCGCTCCTCGTCCCTTCGTTGCGGATCAAGAAGACCGTGGTCCCGGCGAGCTCTCTCAAGGAACGCCTCACCGCATGGGAGACGGTAACGAAGACCTTGCCCCTCCTCGAGCAATGGCGTCGGAACGATCAGGCCCGGGTGACGGGCTCATTCGGGGGCGGCAACGCCAAGGTCTTCGCCGGAGAAAACGGCTGGCTCTACTACCGACCCGATCTCGAGGCCATCACTGGCAAGGGTCCCCAGCATCTCGAGCCTCCCTCCGTCGCTCGCGAGAAGTCGGCGAAGGCTTGGCAGCCGCCCCTGCCGGTGATCCGCGATTTTGCCGCGCAACTGGCCGGGCGGAACATCCGCCTTGTCTTTGTGCCGGTGCCGACGAAACCCATGGTCTGCCGCGAAGGGCTCGGGCTGGAAGCGGGTGTCTCGATTCCACCTGCATGGAATCTGGTCGGGAACGATCTCGCCGCCGCCGGGATCGGCTTTGTCGATCTCTTTCCGGTGATCCTGTCGCGCGGAGTTGATCACGAACGCTTCCTGAAACAGGACACTCACTGGACTCCCGGGACGATGGAGGCGGTTGCCCGCGAGGTGGCGGCCAGGGTTTCTCCCGGGGCGGCTCCAGCGGTCTCGCGCTTTGAGACGATGCAGCGCAAAGGTCTCGGAGACCTCGTCGGCATGCTCGATTTCGAGGACGGGGAGAAGTCGCTCTTCGCGCCGGAGGAGGTCGAGTTGAAAAGAGGATCGAATCCGCCTGCGGGAGATGGGGGAGAGGTGGTGTTGTTGGGTGACAGCTTCGTGAACGTCTTCGAAGATCCCTCGCTCGATTTCGGAGAGGACGGTGAGACCACGATCGGTGCCGGCTTCGCCTCCCATTTCGCCGCCGCCCTCGGCCGTCCTGTCCAGACGATCGCGATCAATGGCGGCGGAGCGACCGCGGTCCGGGAGGCGTTTGCGAGACTGCCCACCGAGCGTCTCGCCCGGGTCAAAACCGTCGTCTGGGTGCTCTCCTCGCGCGATGTCCTCCTCCCCGAGATTCCCGCCCGGCGCGCCGGGATCGAGTGGCGCCCCGTCACCTTGCCGAAGGCCGAAACGACACCGGCCGTGCCAACGGCAACCGCCGCGCGCGAACTCGTCGGCACGCTCATCGAACGTTCCGACATCGAGGACCCCACCCAGACGCCCTACGCCGAAGCCGTTTTCTCCACGGTTTTCAAAGCCGACGATGACAGCGAGCACTTCGTCTTCTTCTGGGGCTTCCGGAAGCGACAGCTCGAACCTGCCGCCGCGCTCGAGCCGGGACGTCGTTACCGTCTGAAGGTCATGCCCTTCGAGGAGAATGCGGCCGCAAACCGGGCCACCCGGCTAGACGATCTCTTCCGGCCCGACCTCGTTCCGGTCTTCGCGGAGTCTTTTGAGCCATTGCCGTGAGGATTCGTGCGGAGTGGCTTCGGTCCCGCTTGCCATGGCGATTCTGAAATGCGAATCTCGCACCATGTTCCGGGCCTTTCGCGCCATCCTCCTGCTCTGTCTCGTTCCTGCCTCGATCCTCCCCGGCCGCGGTCAGGAAAAACCCAACATCCTCTGGCTCTCCGCCGAGGACATCAGCGCTCATCTCAGCTGCTACGGAGACCCTCACGCGATCACTCCGAATCTCGACGCACTCGCCGCGCAAGGCGTGCGCTACACGAAGGCCTTCACCACCGCGGGCGTCTGCGCCCCCTGCCGCTCGGGCATTATCACGGGGATGTATCAGAATGCCATCGGCACCCATCACATGCGCTGCGACGCGGCCCTGCCCGGTTGGCTGAAGCCCTTTCCCCTCTACCTGCGTGAGGCCGGCTATTACTGCACGAACAACGTCAAGACCGACTACCAGTTTTCCAAGCCCGCTCCCAAGGAAATCTGGGACGATGTCTCGAACCAGGCCCATTGGAAAAACCGGCCGGCCGGCAAACCCTTCTTCGCCGTCTTCAACTTCACCGGCTGCCACGAGAGCGGCATCGCCGACGGGAAAAAATACGAGGAGGTGATGAAGGATCTTACTCCCGCACAACGCCAGGATCCTGCCAAACTCACCACCTTGCCACCCTACTATCCCGACACCCCCGCCGTGCGCGAAGACTGGAAGCGCAACTACGAGCTCATCACCGCGATGGACGCGTGGGCCGGAAAGCTCATCTCCGAGCTGAAGGAAGCGGGCGAGTGGGAGAACACCGTCGTGATGTTCTGGTCCGATCATGGCACGGGTCTACCGCGGCGGAAACGCTGGCTCTACGACTCGGGCACGCACATTCCCCTGATCGTCCATTATCCAGAAAAGGTCCGCGCTACCTTCGCGACCAAGGACGCCGGAGAAAACGACGACCGTCTCGTCAGCTCGGTCGATTTCGCTCCGACCCTGCTCACCCTCGCCGGTGTGGCCGTGCCGAAGCACCTTCAGGGCCGCTCCTTCCTCACGGGTGAACCCCGCACCCACGCCTTCGGTGCCCGTGATCGCATGGACGAGCGCTACGACCTCATTCGGACGGCGCGCGACTCGCGTTATCGTTATGTCAGGAACTTCGAGCCGCTCAAGCCTTACACGCAATACATCAACACCTGCGAAAACGGCGCGACGATGCGCGAGATCCGCGCGGCCATAGACGCGAAGACGATGCCCCCGGCCGCGGCTCTCTACATCGCTCCGCAGAAGCCGGTCGAAGAGCTCTACGACCTCGAGACCGATCCCCACGAGGTGAAGAATCTCGCCGCCGATCCCGCCCACGCCGAGAAGCTCGCCGAACTGCGCGGAGCGCTCACCGCCTGGCAGCTCGAGATCGGCGACCTCGGCCTCGTCCCGGAATCCGAGATCGAACATCGCGAGCCCGCCGCCGGGTCGGCCTTTGCCATTCTCCATGGTAGCGGCGATCGTGCGAAGTTGGTGAAGGACCTCTCCGCCGCCGCCGCGCGCGCCTCGGGCGGGGTGAAGGGCATCGATGCGATGCTCTCGGGACTCGGGCACGGCGAAGCCGCGGTTCGCTATTGGTCGGCCTACGGGCTGGGCAACTATCCTGCGGAGACCAAAGCCAAGGCCGGATCCGCCGCTGATCTCAGTGAGGCGCTCGAGGACAAATCGCCCGCCGTCTCGATCGCCGCGGCCCGCGCCCTTTGCCGGATGGGGCTGACCTCGAAGGGACTCGCCCTCCTCGAAAAGCGGCTCGCCGACAAGAACGAATGGGCCAGGCTCGAGGCCGCCATCGTCCTTGATGAACTGGACGAGGTCGCCCGTCCCGTCCTCACCACGATGAAAATGGGGCTCAAGGAACAGCCTAACAAATACGTCGTCCGCGTCCTCAACCGGGCGGTCAACGACCTCGAGGGCACCGTCAACCACGTTCCCTGAGCGGCCCACGATCATGCCCGCCAAGATCCGATTTGATGCCGCGCTCCTCGCCGGAGGACGCTCGAGCCGTCTTGGCCGCGACAAGGCCTTTCTCGATTGGCGCGGCCAGCCGCTCTACGTCACCCAGCTTCGTAAGCTCGCCTCGCTCGGCCCGGAACGTCTTTGGCTCTCGACGCGCCCGGAGCAACCGTTCCCGGAAGTTCTTGAAGGGGTCGGTCGGGTCATTGACGCGGTGCCCGACCTCGGCCCTCTTGGCGGATTGCAATCCATCCTCGCCGCGAGTGAGGCGGACTTTCTCCTCGTCCTCGCCGTCGATCTTCCCAGAATGGAGTCCGATTTCCTGGCCCGCCTCGTCGCGAATGGAGCAGGTGCCGTGCCCCGCACCGAGCGCGGATGGGAACCTCTCGCCGCCCTTTATCCACGTGCGGAATTCCTCGGTCTCGTCGAGGAATTCCTTGGCGCTGGGAAGCGTCGTCTTCAGGATCTTCTCGACGAGGCCGCGGCCCGGGGATGGATCCGCGCGGTGCCGGTCGAAGGTGCGGATTCCGCCCTCTTCGCCAATCTCAACACGGCCGACGACCTCGCCGCCCTCGAGCAGGGTGCCCACGACGAGGCGGTCGCGATCGCGCGTTACCGCACCGAGAGTGGTTTTGTCAGGACCCTCGACCGCGTCGCCGCCGAGGAGACGCTCGCGATCCGCGTCAATGGCACGAGCGTCGCGGTGACGATGCGGACCCCGGGCCATGACGACGAGCTCGCGATCGGATTCCTTCTCACCGAAGGGGTGATCCGCGCCGCCGATGAGATCGCCGAGATCGCCCACTGTCCCGATGTCGATCCCGAGGGCTTCGGAAACACCCTCGATGTCCGACTCCGCAGCGAGACCGATCTCTCGCGCCTGACCCGCCACGTCTTCACCAGTTCAAGCTGCGGGGTCTGCGGCAAAGCCACGATCGAATCGGTCTTCGGAAATTTTCCACCGGTGCCGCTCCACGAGGCCCCCGATCCCGCGCTGCTCCTGTCCCTCTCCGCCAAGCTCCGCGCCGCCCAGGAGACCTTCGACCGCACCGGCGGACTCCACGCCTCGGCCCTCTTCGACCGGGCCGGAAACCTTCTCCTCCTCCGCGAGGATGTGGGACGCCACAACGCTCTCGACAAGGTCATCGGCCACGCGTTGAGGAACGATCTGCCGATGGATGAGGCGATTCTTTTGGTGAGCGGCCGCATCTCCTTCGAGCTGATGCAGAAGGCCCTCGCCGCCCGCATCCCCGTCGTTGCCGGCATCTCGGCCCCGAGTAGCCTCGCCGTGAAGCTGGCCAAGGACAGCGGCCAGACCCTAGTCGGCTTTTTGCGCGAGCGGGGTTTCAATGTTTATGCGGGCGGGGATTTGTCGCGGTGACTTTCCAGCACCCGCCTCGCCACCCTCGTCACCACCCAGGTCGCAAGGAGAGCGATGATCAAGCCGATGGACAGGAGCACCGTCCCGAGCGGGCCGGCGTGTTGTCCGCTGCGCTCCGCAGCGAAGTCGGTGAGGGTGCCGAGGATCACGAGAAGGAGCGTCCCCGGAAACATGCCGGCGAGGGACCCAAACGCGAAATCGCTCCACCCCACCCGGGTGAGCCCGTAGGCGTAATTCAGGAATGAATAGGGAAAGACCGGCGAGAGCCGCGTCAGTGCGACGATGCGCCAGCCTCCGCCGCTGACGGCATCGTCGAGGGCCTGGAGCCGGCCGTGGTCGTGGGTGCGGCGCTCGACGGCGGCGCGAGCGAGGTGGCGTCCTGACAAAAACGCGAGATGGGCTCCGAGGTTGATCGCGAGGAGAGCCCAGAGCAGTCCCCAAAGCGGACCGAAGAGAAAGCCCGCGCCGACGGTGAGCACGGCGCGTGGCACGAGTAGCAGGGCGCAGGCGACATAGATCAGGACAAAGGTGGCCGCCGCCCACCAGCCGAGCGATTCGATCCAGAGGGTGGCACGTTCCAGCGAAGCCCGCACCGGGAGGGACCGCAGGGCGAAGGCGAGTCCGGTGAGGAGCAGGGCGAGGGCGATCCACTCGAGGCGGATCAGCCATGCAGCTCTGTCGGGTGGTGGTGGTTCCATGCGAGCGGCTCCCACCGGAGGGTGTTACGGAGTCAACGGTGACCCAGTGGTGCCGGCGTCGGCGGCGACGGCGATAACGATGAAGATGATGTAAATGGTGAAGAGGATTCCGTAAAAGACGAGACCAATATAGCCGGTGATAAGTCCGGCGAGGGAAAGCCCGCCGTTCGACGAAGGGAGCGATTCTTCGCGGGCGCGCTTCCGTGCCATGTGGCCGCAGATCACCCCCGGCAATCCGAGGAAGGGCCCGCAAGCGAGGAGAGAGAGAATCCCGAACACGAGCGACAATACAGCGAGGGTATCGACCGGGGCACGCTGACCCGGGAAGCCGGGCCCTGCCTGGTAACCCATGTCGCGGCGCTGCGCCGGGCTCAGGAGTGGAGGCGCGAGAGGGATGGGAAAGAGATCGGGGAGCGCCTCGGCCGCCACTTTCCAATCGGCCATGGATTCGTTCCACACGAGGGTGCCGCCGCGGATGGTGCCTGCGGCGACCAGACTTGGCAATTCCTCAAGGGCGACCGCGTGTTGAACTCGTGATTCGTCGGCGTAGAACCATTCCATGATGCGGCAGAATAATCCGCCCGGTCACGGGAATCGAGTCCGAATTTCTTCCGGTTCCGCCTTCTCAGGCGAAGCTGCAAAAGCGGCGGTAGGTCGCGAGGCGCTCCTCGAAGGCTTCGGGGGTGAGATCCTGCAGCGAATGGGTGCTGAAGCTCTCGCAGGTGAAACTGGCGAGGATAGAGCCGCGCGCGATCGCTCCGGTGAGGTCGGCGAAATCGTATTCGCGCTTGCCGAGGCTGGCGAGGTAGCCGGCGAAGCCGCCGATGAAGGTGTCGCCCGCGCCGGTCGGATCGAAGACTTCCTGGAGCGGATAGGCGGGGCAGGCGAAGAAGTCGGATTCACCGAAGAGCATCGCGCCGTGCTCGCCTTTTTTGATGATGACGTATTTCGGTCCCATCGCGCGGAGACGGTGACCGGCCGCGACGACGTTCGAGGTGTCCATCATCAGCTTGGCCTCGCCGTCATTGAGGACCAGGAGATCGATGCGCTTGAGGAGACTCTCGAGTTCGTGACGCGAAATTTGGATCCAGAGGTCCATTGTGTCAGCGATCGTGAAGGAAGGTCCGTCGCCGAGTTGATCGACCACGGCGTGTTGGTTGAGCGGGTGGGCGTTGGCCAGGAGATTCACCGTGGTCGCCGCTTTCTGTGAGGCGGCCACGGCGGGCTGCCAGGATTCGAGCACATTGAGGGCGACCGAGAGCGTTTCGCGGTCGTTCATGTCCTCCATGTATTCACCCGACCAGCGGAAGGTCTCGCCGCTGGAGAATTCGACCCCCTCGAGATTGATGTTCCGCTGCTTGAAGAGATCGAGGTGTTCGACGGGGAAGTCGTGCCCGACAACGGCGACCATGCCGACCGGGGAAAAGAAACTGGCGGCGATGGCGGCGTAGGAAGCGGAGCCGCCGAGCAGGTTCTCCTGCGAGGCTTTCTGCGTTTTGACGTTGTCGATGGCGACGGAACCGGAGACGAGGACGCTCATGGAAGAAAGAATGGAGTGGTGGAATAATGGAGTAGTGGGAATCAGGGGAGGAGAGACCTCGCGGCGCGGACATAAGCAGCGATATCCGGTGCTTGCAAGATCCCTGATACGATCACGACACGTTTTGCCCCGGCTTCGACGAGGGCGGGAAGGTGATCCTGCTTGATTCCGCCGATGCAAAAGATGGGTAGATCGGGATGCCGTTCGTGTATGGCGCGGATTTCCGCGGTGCCGATGGGCGTGTAGGTCGGCTTGGTCGGGGTGGCGAAGAGCGGGCCGAAGCCGATGCAGTCGGTGCGCGGATCAGCGGCCGCTGCGTCGGCCTGGTCGAGGCTGTGGGTCGAGCGGCCCACGAGCATTTCATTCCCGACGATGGCACGGACCTCGTCCATGGGAGCGTCGTCCTGCCCCACGTGGACGCCGTCGGCACCGATCGCGGCTGCTAGGGCGGCGTGGTCGTTGACGATGAAAGGCACCCCGGCCTCGCGGCAGATCGGCAGGAGTGTTTCGGCCCAGGTGCGGACGTCGTCTTCGGAGTGTCCCTTCGCCCGGAGCTGGATCACATCGATGCCGCCCTCGATCATCTCCGCGGTGACGCGGATCAGCGCCGAAGGCGTGGCGTAGCCGAGATCGACGATGCCATAAAGCTTGGCGGAGAGGAGGGTGCTGCGGGCCATGGAAAGGGGCAACTCAACAGGCTTGTGGGAGAGAGTCAACCTTCTCAAACGAGGGGTTCCATCGAAAACGTCCCCCTGGCTGGATTCCTCCGGGAAGAACGGATGGGATCATCCGGAGATTCCGTCCCTTTCCTGCAGAGCCCGGGTTGACTTGTAATCGCCGGAATGAGCTTCCGGATGACGGGTCGTCGTCGTGGAGTATGCTGAGAACGCGTCCCGGGACGCCCATGGCATGAGTCTCGACCCGACCAACTCGATTTCCCCCGCAACCTCCGTCGCCGACCTTGGCGAGGAGGAGGTGGTGTCGCGCCTCGTCGCGATGATACCGCGGCATCAAGGAGTGATTGCGGGTCCCGGTGACGATTGTGCGGTGGTCGATGCGGGTGACGGCTCCTGGGAACTGCTGAAGACCGACTGCGTCATCGAAGGCGTGCATTTCCTCCCTGGAACTGATCCCGTGCGGGTCGGGCGAAAGGCGATGAACCGCGTCCTCAGCGACATCGCCGCGATGGGAGGAAGGCCCGCCCATGCCCTCGTCACGATCGCGGTGGAGGCGGGACGATCGTTTGCTGAGGTGGAAGGTTGGTATCGTGGCCTCGTCGAGGCGGCAGAGGAAGGCAGTTGCGGCATTGTCGGAGGCGAGACTTCGCGGCTACCCATGACCGGAGCGGTGATCACGGTGGCGATGTCGGGAATGGTGAATCCCGCGCAATGCGTGTTTCGCAGCGGTGCCACGCCTGGCGATCTCATCGTGGTGACGGGACGGCTCGGCGGCTCTTTTCCGAGCGGGCGGCATCTCACTTTCACGCCACGACTGCGCGAATCCCAGTGGCTCGTCGCCCATGCCAAACCGACGGCGATGATGGATCTCAGCGATGGTCTGGGCTCCGATCTGCCGCGCCTTGTCGGCGCTAGTGGTGTGGGATACCGCCTCGATGAAGCGAGCCTGCCCTGTCACGAAGGCGTCTCGACGGAAGAAGCGGTGCGCTATGGAGAGGACTACGAGTTGCTCATGACCTTTTCGCCCGATACGTTCCGGGATCTTCCGGCGAGATGGAGCGAAACCTTCCCCGATCTGGACCTCACCGTGATCGGTGAAATCACGGCAACGACGACCGACACGATCGGTCGAGGCTGGGAGCACTACCGCACCTGATGGATGAATCCTTCCAAGCCGCCACCGAGGCGGAGATGATAGCGGCCGGTCGCTCTTTTGCGGCGAGGTTGAGGGCAGGTGATGTCGTCGCGCTCGACGGGGATCTCGGTGCGGGGAAAACGCATTTTTGCAAAGGGCTCGTGGCCGGTCTCGGATCGAATGAGGAGGTGACGAGTCCGACTTTTGCCCTCGTCCAGGAATACCAGGGTGGAGCATGGCCCGTCTTTCATTTCGACTGGTATCGTCTCGAGGATGCGGCCGAGTTGCAGGGCATCGGATGGGACGACTACCTCGACGAAGAGGGGGTCATCCTCGTCGAGTGGTCCGAAAAATTTCCCGCCATGCTGCCGCCCGCGACCTACGTGCTCGCCTTCCGCATTCTGCCCGATGGCGTGCGCCATATCACCCTTTCCCGCCGATGATCCTCGCTCTCGAAACCTGCACGCGTCGCGCCTCGCTCGCTGTCTACGATCGTGAGTCCGGTCGTGTCGTCGACGGGGCCAACTTCACCACCGACCGGGCCCACAATGCGGCGATTTTTGCTCCGCTCGAGCGGCTCGTCGCCGCGCATCGCGACCAACTCGAAGGAATCGTCGTGGGTCTTGGCCCGGGATCCTACGGAGGGGTTCGGGTGGGCATCGCGGTCGCGAACGGGCTCTCCGTGGCGATGGGGTTGCCGGTGATCGGTGGCAATTCGCTGGAGGCGTGGGAAACGGGGACTGATTCCTACCTCGTCGTCGGCGACGCGAGGCGCGGCAGCTATTTCGTCGCGAGGGTGCGCGACCGGAAACTGCAGGGCGAGCCAGAGCTCATCGAGGAGGCGGATCTCGAGGCCTCTTTGGCGCCGCTGCTGGCGGATGGACTCACCGTCCACACCTGCGATGCAAAGGTCGTCGAAGCGGTCGCGGTCGCGGTCTTGTCGTATCCCGAGGCGGGACGCCTTGCCGCTCTGTATCGAGGTGCCGACTTGTGCCATCTTTCAACAACGGCCCTCGAGCCGGTTTACCTGCGTGCTCCTTACATCACGATGCCGAAGGCGAAGTGATGGATGGGAAGGAAGAGGCGGCCTTCGGAAGACGCAGAATGCTTGATTCCATTGACCTCCTGCGGGCGCCGATGTCGATTTGAAGGGGCTCTCCTCCAAGGTCTACCTGAGGTTCGAGGTCCCGATCCGGACGAGTTGATCTCCGGTCTGGAACCGACATGGGATTGGCAGACAGTCACGGTTCGCCGCGGTTCCAGGCCACGCAGTCCGCATAGCACACTCCGCTGCCGCCGAAGAGATCCAGCGCGCTGCCGATGGTGAGATCCACCTTGCCGCCACCGAGGCGGTCGACAAGTTCAAGATCGGCGAAGCTCGAGGCTCCCCCCGCATAGGTCATCGGGATCTTCCCCCAGGACCCTAACAGAGACACTAAATCCCCGTCGATGCCTTGGCATTTGCCTTCGACATCGGCGGCATGGATGAGGAATTCGTCGCAGGAGCCGGCGAGGGCATCGAGCGTCTCCGGAGTGATGGCGAGGTCGGTGAGGGTCTGCCATCGGTTCATCGCCACGATCCAACCCGCTTCGCGGCGTCGGCAACTCAGGTCGATGACGAGGCGTTCGCGTCCCGTCTCGGCGAGGAGTTGCGCAAGGCGGTCGTCTTGGAAACGGCCCTCGTGATCGAAGAGAAACGAGGTTGCGATGACGTGCGAGGCACCGGCCTCGAGCCACCCGGCCGCGTTTTCCGCGGTGATGCCACCGCCGAGTTGCAAGCCGCCGGGATAGGCGGCGAGGGCATCGCATGCTGCCTCGGTGTTGCCGGGTCCGAGCTGGATGACGTGGCCGCCGCGCAAGCGATCCTCAGCGTAACGGGTCGCGAACCAGGAGGCGGGACGATCGCTCACGAAATTCGTCCTCAGTGCTTCGGTGCTCGAGTCTAGGGTGCCCCCGACGATCTGCTTCACGCGGCCTTCGTGAAGGTCGATGCAGGGGCGGAACTGGGCGCGTCGGGGCATTGGGAGGGCGGGCGAGGCCCGCAGGAAAAGGTGGAAGGTCAGAGGGAGTTGGATGCAAAGGTAACCACGAATGGAACGAAGGAAACGAATGGAAGCAAAGAAATCAGGGGGAGCTTCGTTTGCTTCGTTCCATTCGTGGCTCAAAACCAGCACTTCGGTCAAGCAACACAGAAAAAGTCGGTGCCTTCGTCGAAACCGGCCTTGGTGATCAGTTGGCGGATCGTCTCGCGGGCGGGTTCGCGGCCGGCGGCGGCGAGCATCACGGCGCGGCCGGAGAAATCGGCGGCGCGATCGGAGGCGAGGACGGGTAGCCCTGCGATGCGCTGGCCGATCTGGCGTTCATTCACTTCGAGAAAGGCGTGGACCGCAACGCCGTGGTGAAGCAGGCGCTTGGCGAAGTCTTTACCCGTTGGGCCCGCTCCGCAAATGACGACCCCGCGCTCGCGCACGACGGGGTCCCGACTCAGGTAGTGGGCTTTGGCCTCCTGGAATTGGGCGAGGGAATAGCGGTCTTGCGAGCGGGTCGCCCGGGTCGGTCCGTCGAGCCAGTCGAGAAGCACCTCGGGCACCTTGCCGAGACGATGCCCCTGCTCGAGGAGCCGTAGCCAGAGATCGTAGTCCTCGGCCCAAGAGGGATCCGCGTAGCCGCGCGCCTCT
Source organism: Akkermansiaceae bacterium UBA5020 (assembly GCA_002396885.1). GTDB lineage: Bacteria > Verrucomicrobiota > Verrucomicrobiia > Verrucomicrobiales > DEV007 > Arctic95D-9. The sequence continues at coordinate 107,788 of DGXY01000052.1, read as the reverse complement.
TCGAGCACCTCGCGCCGCAGCATCACGGTCGGGTTCGGGAGAGGACTATCGACAAAACGTTCGTTCCGGATCGCCTCGGGGGAGAGGACGTCATTGATCCAGCGCTCGTAGCGCTGATAACCTCCGTCGGCGGGTCCGAAATCGCCCGTTTCGAGACGTTTCAGAATGCGGACCTGGGTGGCACAGCCGGCGAGATCAGGACGGGAGACGAGAAAGTCGCGCTGGAGCCGTAGTCGTGCCGGCTGGGCGAGATCGTCGGCGTCCATGCGGGCGACGAGGGCTCCGCTCGCAACCCGCCAGGCGAGGTTGGCGGCCTCAACAAAGGAGCCCTCGCAGCGGACTACGCGGATACGCTCATCCTTGCGAGAGAGTGATTCCATCAGCGCCATGGTCCCGTCGGTCGAGGCGTGATCGACGAGGACGATTTCGAAGTCGCCGAGGTCCTGAGCCTGCAGGCTCGCGACGGCGGCACCGAGGGTCGCGACCGCATTTCGCGCCGGCATCCCGATGGAGACAGAGGGCGCGTTCATGCAAAAGAGCGGGTGCACACAAAAAAGCCCCGGCTTGTGACCGGGGCTTTCTGAAAGGGGCTAAGCCAAAACGGCCGAATCAGGAAGAAGCTCCCTGCGAAACCGAAGCACGGGTCTGGTTGACGATGGCGACGAGGACTTCGCCATCCATCTTCACGGTGACACCCTGGGGCAGATTGAGGTCGGCAACCTTGAGGGTATGACCAAGTTCGATTGCTTCCACGTCGTTGATGATCTTTTCGGGAAGGTCGGAGGGGCGGCACTGGATTTCGATTTCGTGCACGAGTTGCTCGAGGAGTCCGCCGGCTTTCACACCGACCGGTTCGCCGTGGAGTTCGATCGGGACGACCGCGTGGATCGTGTCGTTCTCGGTCACGGCACGGAAATCGACGTGGATGAGAGAGCCGTTGAGGGGGTTGCGCTGGATGTCCTGCACGATCGCGAGCTTGGACTTGTCCCCGGAAATCTCGATGTTCACCAAGAAGTTGGCGCTGTGTTTGCGGGCGAGGTCAGTGAACGACTTGCCGTCGAGCTGGATGAGCGCTTCGGATTTGTCGCCGTAAATGACGGCGGGGACGACACCGGCGCGGCGAAGGCGCTTCGACGCGGTCGTGCCTTTGACGTCGCGTTTATCGGCTTGAAGGGTTTCTTGTTTGGCCATCTTTCCGGTGTGTTTCTGGATTGGATTACGCCCTCCCCGGTTCCGGCCGGGGGGCAGGGGGCGCGCAATCTAGGCGACCGCTCACGAAATGTCAAAGAGAGATGTGACCGATTCCCCGAAGTGAATGCGGCGGATCGCCTCCCCGAGAATTTCGGCCACACTGACTGTTTTTACCTTTTCGCCGGTCGCGTAGGGCGTGCTGTTGGTAGAAATGAGCTCCTCGATCTCCGATTCGGCGATGCGCTGGCGGCCCTGTTCGCCAAGGACGGCGTGGGAGACCCCTGCGAAGATGCGTTTTGCCCCACGGGCCCGGAGGAGCCGGGCCGCGGAGGTCAGAGTGCCAGCGGTTTCGGAGATGTCGTCGACGAGAAGAACATCCTTCCCCTCGACCTCGCCGATCAGGCTGATGGCCTCCACCTCGGTGGCGCTGACACGGTTTTTCGCCACGATCGCGAGCGGCCTGCCGAGGGCCTTCGAATAGGCGTGGGCCATCTTCATCCCCCCTACATCGGGGGAGACGACGACGAGGTTGTCGGAGACGCCTTTGTCTCGCAAGTATTTGATCAGCACCGGCATGGCATAGAGGTGATCGACGGGGATGTCGAAGAATCCCTGGATCTGGCCGGCGTGGAGATCGATTGTGAGGACTCGGGTGACCCCGGCGGCGGTGAGGAGATTGGCAACCAATTTCGCCGTGATGGGCACGCGGGGCTGGTCTTTCCGGTCCTGGCGCGCGTAGCCGAAAAAGGGAATCACGGCCGTGATGCTCTCGGCGCTGGCCCGTTTCGCGGCGTCGACCATGATGAGGAGCTCCATCAGGTTCTGGTTCGTCGGCGGACAGGTCGGCTGGACGATGAAAATGTCGCGTTTCCGGATGTTTTCGTTGATCTTCACGAAGGTTTCACCGTCGGGGAAACTCTTCACGGTGGCGTCCGAACGACGGACGCCAAGGTAGCCGGCGATCTCGTCGGCGAGCTCGGGGTGGGCGGATCCGCTGAAGATGCGTAGGTCGAGGTGCATGTGGGCCCCATCCTCGCGAAAACGTTACAAAACGCCAGCGAAAAGTCCCCGCGGAGTGAGGCCGGGTGAGCAAAGAGGGGCGTGTTTTTGAGTCAAGAGGGTCTATGGTCGGCTCATTTGGATTCCGACGATGAAACTTAGGTCCCTCGCCGCTCTTGTGATCGTGCTCCTCGGGGCGGGGATTGCGTTGTTGTCGTGGCTTGCCTTTCCGACGCCCGGGACCCGCTATGGACCGGTGATCCACGAAGTCCTTTCGGAATTCTCGCTCATCCGCGTGCGGGAGCGCGCGACGGTGCGCAGCCTTCTGTTTGTCGATGAGGCGGGCCGCGAGCAATGCCAGACCTCGGTCGATCTCGCGAATCCCGGCGGGCTCGAGCTCAGCTACACACGCGGGATTTTTCTCTCATTTCTGGTTCGCCACCCGCAGGATCGGGTCCTCATTCTCGGCTTGGGCGGGGGCAGCATGGTGCGATTCCTGAATCACCACTTTCCGGAGACGGTGGTCGAGGCCGTCGAGATCGATCCGGCAGTGGTGAAGATCGCGAGGTCACATTTCGGCCTGAGCGATCGCGAGAAGACGCGACTGCACACCGCGGATGCCTTTGATTTCATCGCGGACGGAGAGGGGACCTTTGATGCGATTTATTTCGACGCGTTTCTCCGCGCCCGCGAGTCCTCGGGGCTGGAGGAAAAAACGCGTCGTCTGAAAACCCGCGAGTTTCTTGGTCAGGTCCGGGATCGAATCGCCCCGGGTGGAGTGGTGGCCTTCAATCTCATTGCCGCCGATCCCCGCACCCGGGAGGATCTCGCGGTGATCCAGGAGGTGTTTCCGGGGATGGCACGCTTCGCGGTGCCGAATTCTGGAAATCAGGTGGTGATCGCATCCCGCGACGCCACCGACCTTGATCAAGCATTGCTCCTAATGCGGGCGGCGGAGTTCGATAGGACGAGCCGCTTTGATTTCGCCTTCGAAGATCTTGTGCGGGGACGGATTGAGTGAGGCCCCCCTTTTTTTTCCTCAGCAACTTAGGGCGATCCCCTTCGGATCGGCTCTGGAGCGGAGGCTGGCGAGCCGGAGGCGGAGGTCCTGGAGAGAGAAGGGTTTGTTGATGACGTCGTTCATCCCGGCGGCAAAACAGCGCTCGCGGTCCTCGTCGAAGACCATGCCTGTCATGGCAAAAATCGGGGTCGAGGCGTTCGGGTGATCGAGACGGCGGATCGCGGCGGTGGCTTCGAATCCATCCATGACCGGCATGTTCACATCCATGAGGATGAGATCGAAAGGAAGGGGACCCTCGGCAAGATCGACCGCTTCACTTCCGTTGTTGGCAATCGTGACGTCGCATCCGAGCTGCTCGAGGGTGAGGCGAGCCACCTTCTGGTTCACCTTGTTGTCCTCGACGAGCAGAACCCTTGAGCGGCCGTTTTCGCGGGTCTGATGCCCCTGCAGAGGTGGCGGGAGAAGGCGGCGGCTGACGAGCGCTTCTTCCTGGAGGGCCGTGGCCGTCTCGCAGTTGATCGTGAAAAAGAAGGTCGTCCCCACCCCGGGCTCGCTCTCGAACCAGATCCGGCCGCCCATCAGTTCGACGAGATCTTTGGAAATCGCCAGACCCAGGCCCGTGCCCGAGTGACAGCGCGGCTTTGCCGTATCGATCTGGTGGAAGGGGGCGAAAAGGGTGGCTCCCGCTTCTTCGCTGATCCCAATGCCGGAGTCGTGAACCTGGAAAAGGAGCTGCTCGCGGCCCGCCTTGCGGTGGCTCTGCACCATGACCGAGACCTCGCCCGAATCGGTGAACTTGATCGCGTTGCTCGTCAGGTTTGAAAGAATCTGCTTCAGGCGCAGGTCGTCGGCGACGAAACGTTCGGGAAGGGTCTCGCAGATCGTGGCGGAAAGTCCGATGTGGCGGGCGTCGGCGTTGGCCTTATAGACGAGCAGCACCTCGCGGATGAGCTTCTGCAACTCGAAAGGCCGGGGCTTCAGTGGCATTTCCTTCGCGTTGAGCTTGGCGTAGTCGAGGATGTCGTCGAGGATGTTAAGGAGCGATTCGCTCGAGCTGTGGATCGTCTCGAGGTGCTCGCGCTGGATCGGGTCGAGGTCCATCTCGAGGAGAAGATTGACCATTCCGAAGATCCCGTTCATCGGCGTGCGCACCTCGTGGCTCATGTTCGCGAAGAATCGCTCTTTCTCCTTCGCCGCTTCGAGGACTTCCTGATTGAGTTTCTCGAGTTGCTCCTGCTTCGCGGCCATCGAGGCCGCCATGGAGCGCACGAAGGCGATCAGCGGGTGCTCGCCGGGCCGCAGCGCTGGAATGCGTTGGGTGTGGCTCGGGTATTGGATCATGAACTCCGACACTACCTTATTCAGTTGCCGGATGGTCTCTTCCGCGTCACTTTGCGTCACGGCCGTGGCCATGGCCGGGAGACCACGGGGCATCACCGGACGGATCGCGATCGGCGCGGTCGAGCCCTTTTTGACCAAAGGAGGTAGTTTTGGGAGCTCTCGCCCCCTGTCAGAATTCATAATTTCAATAATTTCCATTATAAGGATAGGATGGCAAGGCATTGTTTTTTGGGTTTAAATCCGAAAAGTCGGCCAATCGACCGACTCCGGGAATCGGCTGGTTTTCGGCTGGAACCGAATGGAATGCCTGTCCAAAGAGCCGCTTTTCTGACTTCCTAGCTTGGTGCCCGCCTTTTCTACCGAATGAAACCCTCCCCCTGCCTTGCCCTGATCGTCTCTTTCCTTGTTTCGACGACACCGTTTTCCGTAGACGCCGCTGACGAGTGGAGTGGGATCTACCCCCATCTCGCCTTTTTTAACAACGAAGGCGAATGCGGCACCGGGGCGGTTGTGCCGTGGGCGGGCAAACTCTGGGCTCTGACCTACGCCCCACACATGCCGAAGGGCTCGTCGGACAAACTCTACGAAATCTCGCCCGCTCTCGTCCTCACCGTCCGGCCTGAGTCGATCGGCGGCACTCCGGCGAACCGCATGATCCATCGCGAGTCGGGCCAGCTCTTCATGGGACCCTATGCGATCGATGAGAAAGGTGCGGTCCGCGTCATTCCCTACACGGAAATGTTCGGCCGTCCCACCGCCAACGCGCGGCATCTGACCGATCCGGCCGGCAAGATCTACTGTGCCTCAATGGAGGAGGCTCTCTACGAGATCGACGTGAAAACGCTCGCCGTGAACACCCTCTACCGTGACGAGCAGGACAAGTCCGCCGGACCCAAGGCTGACCTGCCCGGTTACCACGGGAAGGGAATGTTTTCTGGTCAGGGTGTCCTCGTTTACGCGAACAACGGCGAACATTCCCCCGAAGCCCGTCGTGATCCCTTCGTGCCCTCGGGTGTCCTTGCCGAGTGGAACGGAAAAGACTGGCAGGTCGTGCGCCGCAGCCAGTTCACGGAAGTGACCGGTCCCGGCGGCATCTTCGGTAACAAAAACCCCGCGACCGACCCGCTCTGGAGCATGGGCTGGGATGCGAAGTCGCTGATTCTCATGCTGCGCGATGGCGGAGGCTGGCACGCCTACCGCTTGCCCAAGGCGAGTCACAGCTACGACGGCGCCCATGGGTGGAACACGGAATGGCCGCGCATCCGCGAGATCGGCGAAGGCGACGATTTGCTCATGACCATGCACGGGATGTTCTGGAAATTTCCGAAGGGCTTCTCCGTCGCGGACACCTCGGGGATCGCCCCGCGCTCGTCCTACCTGAAAGTGATCGGCGATTTCTGCCAATGGCAGGACCGCCTCGTTTTCGGCTGCGACGACACTGCGAAGAGCGAATTCCTCAACAAGCGGAAAGCCAAGGGCGAGATCGCCGCACCCCAGTCGCAGTCGAATCTCTGGTTCGTTGACCCGGCGAAGCTCGATCATCTCGGTCCTGTCATCGGTCGCGGTTCGGTATGGCTGAGGGAAGACGTCGCCGCCGGGACGAAATCCGATCCCTACCTCTTCGCCGGTTTGAAACATCGCGCCCTCCATCTCGCCCACGGCGGGGAAGGGGAGGTGAGTGTCGCCCTCGAGATCGACCGCGCTGGCAAGGGAAGCTGGGAGCCACTGCGCACCGTGGTGATTCCGCCGAAGGGCTATCTCTGGACCGCCTTTGACGAGAGCGATCCCGGCGTCTGGATCCGTCTCGCGCCCTCGGCCGCCGCCACCGAACTGACCGCGGCCTTCACCAATGCCGATGACGACGAGCGCGCCGCCGCATCCGCGCCCGCGAAATTCGCCGGCATCGCCACCGCCGGATCCGTCGTGACTTCCGGTGGCGTCATCCGCGCCCGTGGTGAGAACAAACGCAATCTCCACTTCGCCGCCCGGACCGCGGAGGGTTCACTCGGGCTTTATACCCTGTCCGATACCCTGACATTGACACCAGAGGAAAACGCCACCGAGCTCGCCTGGCTCGAAAACCACGCCGCGATCCCCTCGCGCGAGGGAGTCATCGACGCCGACGCGGCCTCCGTGATCTACACCGATGATGCCGGGAAACGCTTCCGTCTGCCCCGGGGCAATACCGCCTTCGACCAGCCCAATGCGCTCGGCGGTGAGCGCCTCTGCCGCGAGGTCGCGACGGAGCGTGATCTCTTCAACTGCCACGGCACCTTCTTCGAACTGCCCGCTGAGAACGCGGCGGGCTTCAGCCGCGTCCGTCCCGTCGCGACGCACGATCTGCGCATCGCCGATTACTGCAGCTACCGGGGGCTGCTCGTCATCGCCGGAGTCGATCTCACGCAGGCGGGCGATAACCGTCACATCATCCGCAGCAGCGACGGCAAGGCCGGGCTTTGGGTCGGTGCGATTGATGATCTTTGGGAACTCGGCAAACCGGTCGGTTCAGGTGGCCCGTGGAAGGGCACCAACGTGAAAGCCGGCGAGGTCTCCGACGCCTATCTGATGACCGGATACGACGAGAAGGAACTGACTCTCTCCGCCGATCAGGCGACCAGGATCACCGTCGAAGTCGATCTCACCGGCATGGGCGATTGGGTCGCCTACCGCGAGTTTGCGCTCGAGAAGGGGAAGGAAGTGAAGCACCTTTTCCCCGAGGGGTATCAGGCCTACTGGGTGCGTTGCCGCAGTGAAGGCGCCGCGACGGTGACGGCGTGGTTGGAGTATCGCTAAGAATTACTCATCCACCTCCAAGGTCTCCGCCCCCGAACCCGGCCGCTCCAACTCTCCCACGACCCGGAATCCCTCCTGATCGAGCAGGAAGATCTCGAGGCTCACCGGAAACTGGGCCTGCCTGTATTCCTCTACCAGGGCGGGCCCGAATTCTTCCAAGGTCCCGCCGGTCGCGGGGAAAAGATAGATCCGGTTCCTTTCGAGCAGGAGCACGTGGATCCGGTCACCGAGCGACTCCTTGAAACGCTCGTGCAGCTTCGGCGAAAGGATCGCGCTGGTGAGGAAGGGATCTTCATCGGCGATGATGGCGTAGAGGACGATGCCGCGGTGGTCTCGGACCAGCTTGGGCTGGAGCTTCGCGGCGACGGTATCGGCGACCTCTTGGGCGACCGGGAGAAAGGTTTCCCACTCAAGGCCGCGCTCGTCCCAGGTCTTTTTCGTGAAGGGACGCACCCCGAAACTCCATTCGTATTGCGCCGCCATTTTCGTGGTCTTCGCGCCCTCGATCGGACCGGTGATATCGAAGGCCTCGAAGGCGCCGCCGAAGGTGATGCCGATGCGCTTGGCAGGGGCCTCGTCCGTTTTCCCGGCGTCTTGCGCAGCGAGCGGTGAGGTGGCGAGGACGAGAGCGAGGAGCCAAAGCGTGGGATTTCCGTTTGCCATCCGGCGGGGGAGGGGGTTCGATGCGATTTTCCCAAGCTAACCGCGGATGATCACATTTCTAGAAGGAACCCTCGAGGAAAGTTGGCCGGGCCGCCTCGTTCTCAATGTCGGCGGAGTCGGATACGAGGTGATCGTGCCGCTCTTCGGCGACGAACAGTTCGGCCAAGCCGGGGCGAAGACGCGGGTGCTGACCCACCACCACATCCGCGAGCAGGAACAAACCCTCTACGGCTTCCCCGACGAGGACGCGCGCGATCTTTTCCGCCTCCTCATCAACCACGTCTCCGGCGTGGGTCCGAAGGTGGCGATGTCCATTCTCAGCGGCATGGCCGCGGCCGACTTCAAGGAGGCGGTGGTGCGCGGCGACATCAACACGATCTCGAAGATCCGCGGGCTCGGCAAGAAGACGGCCGAGCGCATCGTCCTCGAACTCGGCGACAAGGTCGGGGTGAAGGACGCCTGGCGGGCCCAGTCGGTCCGCGCCACTCTCGCCCCCGAAGCCGTCGCGAAGAACGACGCCCTCCTCGCTCTCATCTCGCTGGGCTACAAGCAGGTCGAGGCGCAGAAGGCGATCGAGAAGCTGCCCGACCATTTGTCGAAGCCCGATGAAATGTTGCGGGCCGCCCTGCGTCTCTTGCAGGGATGATATCCCCTGTTTCCTCTGTTCCCGCACCGCCCGCCATGACGGATCCATCCCGCCAAGCCGAACGCGTCCGCGCCGCGATGCCGCAGGGTGGTCTCTTCGCTGAGAAGGAATGGCGGATTTCCCCCGAGCCCTTCGTCCTCTCGAAGACCGAGGTGCGCCAGCTCGAGCAGCTCGGTCCGGTCTTTCACCGTTTCCAGAAGACCTGCGACCTGCTCTACCGTCGCAGCCGGAGCGGCTCGCTGCCTGATTGGATCGCTGGCTATCTCGATCAAGGCAAACCAGCGTCGCTCCTCGAGACGGGACTCGCCCACACCACCCTGACCGAAACACCACGGGTGATCCGGCCTGATCTCATTCTCACGGCGGTCGGATTCTCCGCGACCGAGCTCGACTCTGTGCCGGGCGGGATCGGTCTCACCGCCTGGCTTGGCGAAACCTACGCGGCGCTCGATCCTTCGCATGAGATCGTGGGCGGTTCGCGCGGCATGTTCGACGGGTTTGCCTCGATCTTCGGAGAAGGCGGCGCCGATCTCCTCGTCTCTCAGGAATCGGCCGGTTATCGTCCCGAGATGGAATGGCTCGCGGGGTATCTTCGCGGCGAGTGGCGGGTTACCGATGCCGAGAGCTACGAGGTCTCGGGACGTGACGTTTATCGCTTCTTCGAGCTCTTCGATCTACCGAACCTGCCCGCCGCAGGTGATTTGATGGCGGCCGCCGCGGCGGGACGGGTGAAGGTGACCGCTCCCTTCAAACCCTGGCTCGAGGAAAAGCTGTGGTCGGCGCTCTTCTGGTCTCATCCCCTCAGCGAGGTCTGGAAGCGTGAGTTGCGCGAGTCGAACTGGAGGCGCCTTCGCGAGATCTTTCCGCAGAGCTGGGTCGTCGATCCCGCCGAGGTGCCGCATCACGCCGTGATTCCTGGACTCGAGATCGGGAGTTTTGCCGAGTTGAAGGCCTTTTCCCAGAAAGAGCGCGAGCTCGTCCTGAAGCTGAGCGGCTTCAACGAACAGGCTTGGGGCAGCCGCAGCGTCACGGTGGGGCAGGATGCTTCCCAGGCCGAATGGGGCGGGGCGGTCGATGCCGCGATCGCCTCCTTTGGAGTCTTGCCCTACCTCTTGCAGCGTTTCCACGCCGGGAAACTGGTGAACCATCCTTGGTGGAATCCCGCGACCGGACAGATCGAGAGGATGGAGGGACGGGTGCGACTTTGTCCCTACTATTTTGTCTCGGCGAAGGACGACTCGGTCTCCCTCGGAGGCGTTCTCGCGACGATCTGTCCGGCCGACAAGAAGATCCTTCACGGAATGCGCGATGCGATCCTCGTCCCGTGCCGGGTGGAGTGAACGGCGCGTGCTCGGGACGCCTTTGAGCGAGCGGCACAGTAAATGGAAAAAGTCGGGATAACCCTTCGCAAACACCTGAAGTAGCGAAATATAAGTGTATCTCGCAATTCTGATAATAAACTTCCCTTTATTTTAAAAGAATCGGAAGGTTCTGTTGCATTTTTGCGTATCAGACGTAATTTTTTGTGTCTTCTCCCCCTTGGGTGGAGACGTGACCCCTCAATTTTGTCTAATCCCTCACCTCGCTCGGTCGTCTGCACCCATGGCAGGCGGGTGCCGGAGTCACAATCAGAGTGCTGAACCCTACATATAGAGGCGAAAGGAAGTGAAAAAGATCAAATTCACCTGCCCTCATTGCGAGGCAAAACTGCGCGTCCCCTCCCATTTGGCGGGAGTCTCCGCGCCCTGTCCGAAGTGCGGCTCCACCATCACCGCGCCCTCCGATATCACGGAGGCGGTGGCCGAGACTCCCTCGGAACGGCGTGCGGCGAACTCCGCGGCAGCGGCGGTCCCTCAGCGGGTCCGTCAGCAAAACGGAGGGACAGCAGTGCTCGAGGCTCCCGTGGGCCAGGCGACCCTTGCTCCTGCCCAGTTGCCAACTTCGGCGTCTCTTCCCGTGAATCCGGCGGCTGTCGCCGTCGAGTTCCGGCCAAGCGATACGGTCACGGTGGCTAAGCTCGAACCTACGCCCACCCCATCGATGGGAGAGCAACCTCCCGCGTTGTCAGAGCTTCCCGCTCCACCCGCCCTGTTTTTGCCCCCGGCGCCAGTGTCCGAGCCCACCCCTGCGTTTGAGGATGGGCATTCGGCGCCCCCTCCGCTGCTTAGTGACGAGGCAGGCTTGGTCGTTGAGGAAGAGATCTACGAGTTGCCTCCCGCTCCCGAGCCGGTCTCACCGCTCGCGCCGATCACCCAGCCGATCCGCTTTTCCCCTCCAGCGGGAGACCTTCCGATGGCGAGGGAAAATGCCTCCGTTCCAGGTATGCTGCCACGACTTGACGTGTCCTTGGCGGGTCAGGATCTTTCCGGTGCCGCAGCCGCCCCTTTCGGGGAAGGTTCACCGCAGCATGGTCGGACTCGGTTGGTCCTTCCTCAGCCCGGAACCACGGTCAGGGCGGAAAGCCCGGGCGATTTCCTCGTATCTCCCGCGGCTCCAGGACCGGTCCTCGCCGCGACCCCGCTGCCACTCATCCCGGTTCCGCTCACGCCTCCGCCGGCTCTTGAGAATGTCGATTTTCCGAAGCTGGAGGAGCCGGTCGATGAGTTTGGCGGGGAGACCGTGGACGGTTACGGCGTGGCGTTCGACGAATCGTTCGACGAGTCATTGATGGAACCCTTGGCGACCGAAGATGCGTTCCCGCCCGTCGAGGTTGCCTCCCGATTTCCGACACCGCCGATGCAGGAGGAGGTCGAGCCTCTCTTGCTCGATGATTTGGAGGGTGGGGAAGTCTGGGATGAGGACCTCATCCCCAAGAATTATGCCATCTTTGATCCCGAGGACTACCACGGTGCGCCCGCCATCGAAGATTCGTATGAATCGTATGAATCGTATGAATCGTATGAATCGGAGGAGACGCCGATGCCGCTCATGCCAGAGGTTCAGGGGGCGCCCGATGGCGCCGAATGGGAACCTCCGATGCCTGCTCGTCCTGACTCGCTTATGGAGCCTCCCTTTCCCGAGTATTGGCCGGGAATCGAGATCTCTCCCTTGCCTGTGCCGGTTGGTGGACCGCCTCCTCTTGCAGCCCACGAAGACGAAATCGAATCGCCGGTGAATTCGCTTCACGAGGGATCGTTCGGACGGCTCTTCGCCCAGCAGGCCAACCCTGATCAGGAGGTTCCGGGTCCTCTGGATGAGGCAGTGATGGCACCGCCGTTCTCCGGGAAGGAATTTCATCAACCGGCCCCAACGGAGCGCGAGGACGACATCCTCGACGAGCTTTTTGCTTCACCCAAATCGGTTCCGGGAGAGAAAAGAGGCCTCAGCAAAACGGCGATCATGGCGATCTCCTCCGTGGTCGGCGTGGCCGTCTTTTCGATCATCGGTGTCTATTTTGTCATCAATTCCTTTCTCGGCGGACTCAACCCCGCCGAGGCCTATCGTGAACCCAACGATGGTGCGGCTCTCTCGGGCACCGAGTCCCAGGGAACCCTCGCGGTGAAGCCAAAGGGGGTCACGGTTCCCTCTTCGGCTCCTCGGTCCGGGATCGTCGACGCTCCCGCCGTGATCGATCCCGTGGCGATGTTGCGCGACGGATCCGCTCCGACTGAGGGGGGAGCCGGCGCGCCGGTTCCGTCCGATCCTCCGGCGGTGTCTTTCGACGAGAAAGTCCAGCAGGCGGTGAATGGCCCCCGTAGTGCGGGTGCCTCGTTGATCGGTTCGTCGCCCAGCCTCGATCTGATCGATCCTCCGGCGTCCGATTTTTCCAGCGGCGGTTCTTCCACGGTGCCTTCCTCTGGTGCGACGGCTCCTCCCGGGGCTGGAGGTGCCACCGTTGCTCCCCGCTCGCTCGATTCCGTCACTACCAAAGATCCAAACTACAACCCTCCCGCCTCCTTTGCTGCTCCCGGTCCCAACGACGGAGCGCTCGGAAAAACCCATGATCTCATCGACGCCTTCCTCCGCGCTCCCGACTGGACGTCGCGGATAAACTATGTTTACCAAGGCGAGAGCCTGCGTGCCGCGATTGAGGATTATCACAAGAAGTGGACCTACACCCCTTTCGGACGCTATTCCCTCCAGCTCTATCAGATGGAGACCGATACCTCCCTCGGGGGGCCTTACTGGGTTTTCATCGTTTCGACCAACGACGAGGAGGAGGGGTTTCCCCTGATCGTCCGGACCGAGAACGGGCTGCTCAAGGTCGATTGGGAAATCTTCGCCGAGTTTTCCGACCGTCACTTCCTGCGCTTCCGCGAGGGCACGATGCCTCCTCCCGCGACCTTCCGTCTCATTGTCGAGCGGTTCTCCGACTACTATGGAAGTGACAAGGATGCCTTCACCGATCTGAAGGACCACTACGTCTACCAGGTGAATCCGCCTTATGGAGATCTCAATGAGTTCTCCGAGTTCGTCTTCGTGAAAAAAGACACTCCTCTCGCCAAGAAGTTGGAAGGACTCGTCCGGCTCGGTGATGAGCCGCTCGCCGTCGTCGTCACGCTCGACAACAAGGCCTTCGCTCACGGCGTGAAGCACTTCGTCATCACCGAACTGCTTACCGAAGGCTGGTTCCGCTGACCGACCCGGCGCGGCGGCACCGGCCATGGAGACTGCGATCGATCGATTCATCCGCCACCTCGCAGTGGAGAAAGGCCTCTCGGAGAACTATCAGCTCTCGGTGCGCCGCTCGCTCGAGGCCTTCGCGGCCTGGCTGGAAAAAGAGCATCGTCTCACCGATCCGGCCGCGGTGCAGTTGCGGCATCTCACCGATTATCTCGCCCACCGCCGCCTCAAGGACCGCCTTGCCGCCTCGAGCGCCCGGGTCGAACTCATCGCCCTGAAGATCTTTTTCCGGCACCTCGCCGGGAAAGGAATGGTCGCCGTCGATCCCGCCGAGCCGATCGATCCGCCGCGGCTCGAAAAATACCTCCCCGACACCCTCAACGAGCCTTCCGTGGCGCGGTTGTTGGAGTCGATCGACGATGCGATGCCCCTCGCGCGACGCGACCGCGCCATGCTCGAGCTGCTCTACGCGAGCGGCCTGCGCGTCTCCGAGCTCACCGGGGCCCGGCTCGAAAATCTCTTTCTCGAAGAGGGCGCCGTCCGGGTAACCGGCAAGGGTTCGAAGACCCGCATCATCCCGGTCGGCTCGGCTGCGCGCGAGACCCTCACCGCCTACCTCGAGGGTGAGCGCCCCGCGCTCGTTAGTCGTCACAGCGGCAGCGAGATCTTCCTTTCCAATCGTGGCAGGAAGCTCACCACCGCGCGCGTCTGGCAGATCGTGAAGGAGCGCGCGAAGATGGCCGGGATCGAGTCGAATGTCTACCCGCACCTCCTGCGGCATTCCTTCGCGACCCATCTTCTTGGCAACGGAGCCGATCTCCGCGTCATCCAAGAGCTGCTCGGACACGCTGACATCGCCACGACCCAGATCTACACGCACGTCGATCAGAAGCATCTTCGCGACGTGCACCGCCGCTTTCACCCGCGCGGGTGATTGAAACCCTGATTCCGGTGATCGGAATCCACTGCGCTCACTCGTCGTCGGAGCGCTTCCACCAGTCGACGGGGCGCTCCCAAGGATCGAGGGTCTCGGCGTGTTCTTCGCCGTGGTTCTCCTCGTGATAACGGTCGCGTTCGCGATGAAAGGCGTTGCGCTTTTCCTCCGCGGCCACTTCCTCGAGGAGGAGGGCCACCTCATCGGGCTCTTCCGCGTAGCGCTTCTCGCGCCAGACGAGGTATCCGAAAAAGATGCCGATTCCAAGGACCATGCCCACCACGAGGCCAACGAGAAACAAGGCCGCGGCACTGTCCGCCCCGACGAGAGGCCCTTGGCCCATCCCGAAGTCGGCCATCGCTTGCTGGTTCATCTTCACGAGACCATCGACCACGACGAGGGCGAGGATGAAGGCCCCGATCATTAGGGCAAGGCGGTTCCAAGAGAAATTCATAAGGGAGCGGTCGACGATCCTGCGGAGAAAGGAATCGTGGGGAATATAGCAACGACGCCGTCCCGCTCAATCCTAAAATTGAAAATATTGGAAAAGTGGCAGATTTGAGAATCGACGCCGCGAAAACCGGGCGAAAACCGTCTCACTTCTGGCAGGCGGCGCAGCGGCCGAAGAACTCCAACTCGTGTTCGAGGTCAGAAAAGCCGCTTTCCTCGGCGATCTGCTTTTCGAGATGCGCGACCGGGCAGGCGATATCGAGGACCTCGACCGATCCACAGTCGCGGCAAATCAGGTAATCCTGGTGACTGCTTTCGCGCAGGCAATAGTGCGCGGCGCGGCTGTGGAAGCCGATGCGGCGAACGATGCGACGTTCCTCGAGGCGGCTCACGAGCCGGTAGATCGTCGCAGGATCGCAGGAAACCCCGAATTCCGCACTCGCCGCGATCTGTTGCAGGGTGAGGGGTTGGTCGGCGGACGCGAAGACGCGGAGGCAGGCTTCGAGCGCCGCGGTGCGCCGCAGTCCCGAGGCCGAACATTCCTTCAGCAGATCCTCGATCACGATGGGGTGTTTGCTCATCTCGAGGGCCACTCTAGCTGGCAAGCATGGAATCCGCAATGGCGGGGAAAGAGGGTCGGCTCGGGGAGTGGACCCCGTTGGGTGGCGATGATCAGCCCCGGGTCACGCCGAGCGCCCTCGTTGACTGCCATGGGCTGATCTACGCGGTGGACGAGTCCTTTCCCCAGCTGCGGAATACATCCATCGCCCGGGAGCTCCTCAATCCGTTCCGATGAATTGGTTTGGTAGCGGCTCGGGGAAAGATGGTCTTCCCACCGTGAGTCCCCGCCTCCGTGACTCAATACACGTCCCGCTGATATCGCTTCGCCTTGCGCATCGCTTCGAGGTAGGCCTTGGCTTCCTCGGGGGACTTGCCGCCGTGGGTGGCGATCACGTCCATGAGGGCCTGCTGCACGTCCTTGGCCATGCGTGAGGCGTCGCCGCAGACGTAGATGTGGGCGCCGGACTCCATCCACTGGAACACCTCGGCCCCGCGCTCGAGGAGACGGTGTTGCACGTAGACCTTCTCCTTCTGGTCGCGCGAGAAGGCGAGGCTGAGGTCGCTGAGGACGCCGCTCTCGAGGTAGTCGAGCCATTCGAGCTGGTAAAGGAAGTCGTAGGAGAAATGCTGGTCGCCGAAGAAGAGCCAGTTTTTTCCTGTGGCCCCGCTTGCAGCACGTTCCTCGATGAAGGCGCGGAAGGGGGCGATGCCCGTGCCGGGTCCGATCATGAGAACGGGCGTTTCGTCGCTCTCGGGAAGGCGGAAGTTGTTGTTGTGGTGGAAGTAGATCCGCACCTGGTCACCCACCTCGACTTCGTCGGCGATGTAGCACGAGCAGACGCCGGTGCGGTCGCGTCCGTGGCTGTGGTAGCGGACCGCGGCGACAGTGAGATGGACCTGATCCTCGTGTTTCTTGAGGCTCGAGGCGATCGAATAAAGCCGCGGCGCGAGCTTGCGGAGGACGCCGGTGAAGGATTCGGCAGTCCATTGTTTGTAGGGATAGGCCTCGAGCAGGTCGAGGAGCTGGCGTCCATCGACCCAGGATTTGAGGGCGACGCGGCCTTCTTCGTCGAGCAGCGTCTGCAGGGCGGCGTCACCGGCGACGGAATTGTATTTGTCGACGATGGCGGGCTGCAGGGTGGTGATATCGAAATCGTATTTCAGCGCCTCGGCGAGGGTCGTCTCACCGAGTTTGGCGTTGGCGCTAAGGCCGGTCGCGGCGAGGACTTCCTCGACGAGCGAGGCGCGGTTCACCGGACAAATGCCGAGGGCGTCGCCGGGCTCGTAGGTGAGGCCGGAGCCCTCGAGGGAAAGTTCGACATGGAGAACCTCCTTCGACGAACCGGTGCCGTTGAGAAGGACCTTCTCGAGGATCTCGGAGACGTAGGGGTTGTTCTTGTCATAGGCTCCATGTCCGGCGCCTTGGCTGGAAGCCGCTGCGGGGAGGGTGAGGGCTGGCGCCTCGGCACCGGGGAAGGCCTTGAGGGCGGCGACGAGCCAGGCGTCAAAAGTGGCTTGATAGTCGACGTCGCAGTCCGCGCGGTCGTGGACACGCTCGGCCCCGAGGGTGGCGAGACGGGCGTCGAAATCCTTGCCCATCTTGCAGAAGTGCTCGTAGCTGGTATCACCGAGTCCGCAGACGGAGTATTTCACTCCGGCCAGCTTCGGCATGGCATCGCTCATGAAGGCCTCGTAGTAGGCCACGGCGTTGTCCGGCGGATCGCCTTCGCCCCAAGTGCTGACGACGACGAGGAGGTTTTCGGCTTTGGTCAGGGTGGCGGGTTTGGCGTCCCCCATGCTGACGACGGCGGGTTTGAAGCCGGCCTTTTCGGCAGTCTTGGCGATGACGCCGGCGAGTTTCTCGGAGTTCCCCGATTCGGATCCATAGAGCACGGTGAGCTTGCGCTTTGCGGCCGAGGGGATCATCGGAGGCAGGGCCGCGCCCGCCGAGCCGCTGATCCCGGCAAAGAAGCCGGAAAGCCAGATGGCTTGGTCGCGGTCGAGTCCGGTCGCGAGTTGATTGGCGAGCTGCTGTTGCTCGGGCCGAAGGGGTGGATTCGGGGTGGACATGGAAAAAGGGGGAATGGGACCGCTGAGGTTCGCTGGTCTACGCTGATTCTATGAGGGAATGTTCTATCAAACCGTGAGGGCGGGTTCGACGATGTCCTTGTGGAAGTCTCGTCCGTCTTTGGTTTCCTTCACATAGCCGGCCCGAATCACGAAGTCGCCGAAGCTCTCGCCGCTCTCGCGCTTCTTCGCATAGTCGAGGAGGATGGGCTTGAGGATCTGCGGGGCATCGTCGCCGCGGATGGAAGTCGCGTAGAGTTTGCTGAGCCGCTCTCCGGCGTGGCCGCCGCCGAGGTAAAGATTGTATTTGCCGGGGGCTTTTCCGACGAAGCCGATCTCGGAAATGTAGGGGCGCGCGCAGCCATTGGGGCATCCGGTCATGCGGATGGTGATGGCGTCGTGACGCAGGCCCGCTTCCTCGAGCACTTCCTCGATCCCGGTAATGAGATCGGGGAGGTAGCGCTGCGACTCGGCGAGGGCGAGTCCGCAGGTCGGGAGAGCGACGCAGGCCATGGAGTGCAGTCGCATCGCGGAGCGCTCGTGGGCGTCGATCATGCCGTATTCCTCAAGCAGCTCGGTGATCTCCGATTTCTGCTGCGGGGTGATGTCGGCGATGATGAGATTCTGATTCGCGGTGAGACGGAAGTCGCCAGTGTGGATCTTCGCGATGGCACGCAGGCCGGTGAGGAGGGGATACTCCTTCGTGTCGTAAACGCGGCCGTTCTCGACGTAGAGGGTGAAATGCCAGTGGCCACGATGATCCTTGATCCAGCCGTAGCGGTCGCCGTTGTCTTCAAAATGAAATTCGCGCGGGCTGCCGAGTTTGAATTGGCAGAGCTTCTCGACTTCCTCCCGGAAGGCGTCGATCCCCATCGTCTCGATCGTGTATTTGAGACGGGCGTTGGCGCGCACGTCCCGGTTGCCGTGGTCGCGCTGGACGCGGACGACGGCCTCGCCCACCTTCACGGCTTGGTCGGGCGTGCAGAAGCCTAACAAATCCGCCAAACGCGGGAAGGTCTCCTCGTTTCCATGGGTCATGCCCATGCCGCCGCCGACGGTGACATTGTAACCGACCACCTTGTCGTCACCCTCGAGGATGGCGATGTAGCCGAGGTCGTGGGCGAAGATATCGACGTCGTTGCTCGGGGGCACCGCGACAACGGTCTTGAACTTGCGCGGCAGGTAATGCTTGCCGTAGATGGGCTCCTCGGGATCGGCGATCTCGTCGATGAGGGGCGGATCATAGGTGACCTTCACCTTCTCGCCGGTGCCGTCGTCGAGCCAGATTTCGTGATAGGCGCCGGTGCGTGGGCTGAGGTGATTCGAGATCGCGGTGGCGAGCTGGAGGACCTCGGTGTGGACCTTCGACTGGTGCGGATTCGGATTGCACATCACGTTCCGGTTCACATCGCCGCAGGCGGCGAGCGTGTCGAAGAGCGATTGGTTGATCTCGTAGATCGACTTTTTCAGGTTGCTCTTGATCACGCCGTGGAACTGAAAGGCTTGGCGGGTCGTCAACTTGAGGGCTCCGTTGGCGTGCTCGAGGGCGATGCGGTCCATCTCGAGCCACTGCGAGGGCGTCGCGACACCACCGGGGACACGCACGCGGATCATGAAGGAGTAGGCGGGCTCGAGCTTCTTCTTGCGTCGCTCGCCGCGGATGTCGCGGTCGTCCTGCTGGTAGATCCCGTGGAATTTGGTGAGCTGCTGGTCGTCTTTGTCGAGCGACCCGGTCGCGGCGTTGGCGAGACCATCGAGGATGCTGCCGCGCAGGTAATTGCTCGCGTCTTTGATGCCTTCGTTAGCGGATTTACCGATCGTTGTGGCCATGATTCCCGGGGGTAGGAGGACTGAGAACTGAAAAGATTTTAAAGTTGCGTCGTTTACTAAGGTATTGTATCAAGGGTTTGGCAAGTGCTTTTTCCATGCGTCTCCCCCTCAAGACTGAATACGCCTGCCAAGTCCTCGCGCAGCTCGCGAGTCGTTATGCCTCGGGGGAAGTGCGGCAGGTGGAGGAACTCGCCGCGGCCGAGCGGCTCTCGCCGAATTACCTCGTGCAGATTCTCACGACCTTGCGCCAGACGGGGCTCGTGATCAGCCGTCGGGGTAAAAACGGCGGGTATCTGCTCGCGCGTCCTCCAGGTGAAATCACCCTCGCCGACATCGCGATGGCGATGGAGGGCGGATCACTCATCGAAAGCAGCCCCGGCAATGGGGGCGCCTCGGCCGGAAGGGTTCACGAAGCTTGGATGCGGGCGAACGAGGCCATCCTCCAGAGCTGCGCCGGGATCCCTCTGACCGATTTGATCCCGCCCTTGCCCGAGGGAGAAGCCGCGGATTGGGTGATTTGAACGACCTCACTTTCCCGCCGTGTAGTCAAAGACATACACCTTTTCGAGGTGCGGTTTGATTTTCGCGACGAAAGCCTCGTGGGCGGGGTGGGGGAGGTAGGTCGCGAGACCGGCCTTGTCCCTGAAGCTCACGAGGAAAGAATGGGTGAAGCCGTCGTTGAGCGGCTCGATGTTGTCCGTCGCGCCCCACTCAAGATCAACGATCACGTCGATTTCCTTCTTGAGCCCGAGGAACGCTTTCACGAGTTCCTCCTTTTTCTCGTCGCTCGTCCCTTCCTTGAACTGGAAGGAGACGAAGTGGCGGAAGGGCGTGGTTTCCTCCGAGAAGAGGTTGCCGGCAAAGAGGAGGATGGTGAGGAAGAGGGCGAGGGAATGAGAGAGTTTCATGAGGAAACCCTTTGCGAAACGGGCCGAACTGTCGATCATAAAAATCACTTATGAGCGATTGGGAAAGCTACCAGAAATCCATCCTTCGTTACCCCGAACTCGGGTTCACGCTCGACCGCAGCCGCATGGCGGCGCCGGAGGCGTGGTCCGCGGATCTGCAGGGGAAAATCGCCCGGGCCTTCCGCGACCTCGTCGCGATCGAGGCGGGAGAAATCATGAATCCCGACGAAGGCCGGGCCGTCGGCCACTACTGGCTGCGCAAACCCGAGATCGCTCCCGCGGCCGAGGGTCAATGGATCCGGGACGTGAATCAAGCCGTCACCGCCTTCGCCGCGAAGATCCTCACGGGCGAGGTCGTCGCGCCGAATGGCAGCGCCTTTCGCCACGTCCTCCTCGTCGGGATCGGCGGTTCCGCGCTCGGGCCGCAGCTCGTCGCCAAGGCCCTCCTCCCCGCCAATGCGCCGATCGATCTGCACTTTCTCGACAACACCGACCCGGGGGGAATGGATGATGTCTTCGCCACGCTCGGGGACGGATTGGCCGAGACGCTCGTCATCGTCATTTCCAAATCGGGCGGCACCGCCGAGACCCGCAACGGCATGCTCGAGACGGAGGCGGCCTTCAAGGGGCGCGGGCTCGACTTCGCGAAGCAGGCGATCGCCGTCACGGGTGAGGGCAGCACCCTCGACAAACACGCCGTGGCTCAGGGCTGGATCGCGCGTTTCCCCATGTCGGACTGGATCGGGGGCCGCACTTCGGTGATGAGCGCCGTCGGCCTGCTCCCGGCCGCGCTCCTTGGGCTCGACATCGGTGCCTTCCTCGCGGGAGCCGCCGCGATGGACGAAAAGACCCGCGTGCCTGACGAAACCACCAACGCTTCGATGCTCCTCGCCCTGATGTGGCATCACGCCGGAAACGGACGCGGGGAGAAGGACATGGTGATCCTGCCCTACTGCGACCGCCTCGATCTCATGAGCAAATACCTCCAGCAGCTCGTGATGGAGTCGATCGGGAAGGAACTCGACCTCGACGGAAACCGGGTCAATCAAGGCCTCGCCGTCTACGGTAACAAGGGTTCGACCGACCAGCACGCCTACGTGCAGCAGCTCCGCGACGGCCTCGCGAATTTCTTCGCGACCTTCATCGAAGTGCGCCGGACGCGGGCGGGCGAATCGATGGGCGTCGATGAATCGGGCTCGACGACGGGTGACTACCTCCAGGGATTCCTCCGCGGCACACGCAGCGCGCTCCAGGGGAACGGTCGCCAGTCGATCACGATCACGCTCGACGAGCTCACCCCTTTCTCGCTCGGCATGCTCATCGCCCTCTACGAGCGCGCCGTTTCCTTCTACGCGAGTCTTGTGAACATCAACGCCTACCACCAGCCCGGCGTCGAGGCGGGGAAAAAGGCGGCGGGCGCTTTCCTCGCTTTGCTCAACACCGTGCGTCGCCACCTCGGCGAAACCGGATCGGCCGGCTACACCGCCGCGTCCATGGCCGCGACGGTGGGCGAGAGCGACATCGAGCAGGTCTATCACTGCCTCAATCACCTCGCTGCGACCGGCTTCTGCAATCGCGAGACCGGGGCGGGTCCGGGTGAGGATGTGTTTATCTGCTGAGGATCGGTTTCCCGGAAGCCCGGTGGATTGGTCTTTGCCGGATTTCGTGGCATAAAATCAACCATCATCCTTGGCAAGGCGAGGCGCCTCGTTCCTTTTCCTCGGCTCAAAAGAGCCAGACGATGGCATATCCGAGTAGGCCTGCCAGCGCCGCGTAATAGACGAAGACCACGAGGGTCCTCCGGATCACGAGGCCCTCTTTTCCTAACAAACCCACTGTCGCCGCGGCGGCGACGACATTGTGCACGCAGATCGTGTTGCCGGCGGCGCCGCCCACGGCCTGGAGGGCGACGATCCAGTCGGGATCGGCACCGATGCGCTGTCCTACGCCGAACTGAAAGAGGGCGAACATCATGTTGCTGACGGTGTTTGATCCCGCAACGAAGGCACCGAGCCCTCCGACGAGTGGTGCGACAAAGGGCCAGCCCGAGCCGGCGAGATCGGCGATGCCGGTGGCGAGGGCGATGGGCATCTTTTCATATCCCGCCGCGCCTCCACCGGTGTTGAGGAAGACCTGCACCATCGGCACGGTGAAAATGAGCGCGGTCGAGGCGGCGAGGGTGGTGCGTCCAGCGCGGGACCAAGCGCGCTTTAGGCCGTCGCGAGAGAGTCCGTGCCACCAGGCGGCGAAGAGAGCGATGAGAAGGAAGACGGTCGAGGGCAGATAAAGCGGCTGCACCGAGACGGCGATGCCCGATCCGAAAAGGTCAGCCACCTCGAGTGAGACCGCCTTGAGCCAATCTCCGAAGGGCCAGTCGCGGATCCGCGTCGCCGCGAGGAGGAGCGCGACGAGGAGGTAGGGGGTCCACGCCTTCAGTTGGCTCATTGGCGCCGCTTGGGAATCGGGCTCTGCGGTTTCGATCGATCCGCTCCAATCGGCAGGCCATTGCCCGCGGGCCGGGAAGTCCCAGGTCTCGTCCGCCTTCGGTACGAACCATCCCCGCCGTGCCGCGAAGACGACGAGGAGCATCCCGATCGCGCTGCCGGCGAGGCTGGGGAATTCGGGACCAAGAAAGCGTGCGACAAGCCAGTAGGGGATCGTCATGGCGAGTCCGGCAAACAGGGCAAATCGCCAGACGGCGAACCCTTCGCGGAGGGTTCGCTTTTCACCGAAAAAGCGCGTCAAGAGGCAGACGAGGATCAGCGGAATGAAGGTGCCGATGAGACCGTGAAGGGTCGCGACCTTCACCCCGATTGAAGCGAGATAAGCCGCCCACGCCGCCGGGTCTGTCGCGCCGCTGTGAGCGATCACGGCGGCATCTCCGGCGAGCCCCTGGTTGATCCCGATGAGGATGGGCGTGCCGACCGCACCGAAGGAAACGGGGGTGCTCTGGATCACCATGCCCGCGACGACCGCGGCCATCGCGGGAAACCCGAGCCCTGCCAAGAGCGGCACGCAGACGGCCGCGGGGGTGCCGAATCCGGCGGCCCCCTCGATGAACGAACCGAAGAGCCAGGCCACGACGATCGTCTGGACGCGACGATCAGGCGAGATGCCTTCGAAGCCCGCCCGCATCGCGTGCAGACCGCCGCTTTCGCGCAAGGTCTCGAGAAGGAGGATCGCCCCGAAGATGATCAAGAGGATCGTCGCGGTGATGACGAGCCCATTGACCGAGGCGGCGACTACCTGGATCGCGGGCGTCCTCCAGATGCCGAGTGCGAGCAGGACGACGGCGACATAGCAGAGCGGCATCGCCCGAGAGGCCGGCCAGCGCAGGACGACGAGAAAGACTGCCACGATCGCGATGGGGACGAGGGCGAGGGCGGAAAGGAGCAAGGGCGGCATGCGCGCGAGGAGAGCGGAAAGAAGCGTCTTTGCAATGAAGGTGCGTCAGCGGGGGAGGCTCGCGGGGGCGACGGTGAGACGCTCGATCTCAAGAATCTCGTGGTGAAACCAGGGTTCGTTGGTTTTCCGTTTGTGCATCACGGTCTTGGCCTGATATCCAAAACCATCGTGGGTGCGCCATTCGCTGAACCGGTAGATGTCGTTGCGCCAGTCCATGCGGACGAGACGATGGGTTTCGTGATCAAAATGAAGATCCATGGCCGGTTCGATCGATCCGGTGAGTCTCAGGGCTAAAGTGGTTTTCCCGTTCTCCTCGACGCCCGGGACGGTTTCCATCGCGGTCTTCAGATCGGTGAGCGCCACGAGGGTCCAGGCCCAGACGTCGAACTTGGCGGGTTCGCCGTCCCGGTCTTTCCCGATCAGCCACCAGTATTGCGGAGCCTCGAGGATGGATTCACGGGTGTTCGCCTTCGCCGGATCGGCGAGGGCGGGGCCGGAGTTGAAACGTTCCCTCATGCGGAAGATGCGCAAGAGCTTCGCTTCGCCTCCGGCCGCCTCGATCGCCTTGGCGGCGAGAGCCTTGGCTTCGGCCGCGGGATCGGCGTGAAGGCCGACTGACGATGCGGTCAGGAGGGTGAGAAGGAGGAAAGCGACTTTCATGGGTTAGCCTGAGTGACCGCTAAGGTAGGGACCTCTCTCGTCGCCGCCTATTCCTTCATCGCGCCTTTCTAACCCAAGAGCAGGAGATCTGCGGCGTCCTCGGCATCGCTGCGCGATACGGCACCGAGCAGGGATTCGGCGTCGGGAGGGTTTCGTCGGGAGAATTCATCCCAGCACCTTGCGAACCTCGGTGATGAGGATCTCGACGGACTCGAGGGTGGACCGGACCTCGCGCTCGATCTCGTCGAGTTGCACTCCGCGGAGAAGATCGTCGTTTTCCGCCGAACGCAAGCCGGCGAGGGCATCGTGGAGGTGTCCGCGCGCCTTTTTCAGGCGCACGAGGATATCGCCGGCGAAGAGGGGATCGGGCGGCCAGCTTTCGTCGGGCGTGCGGTCGAGCGCCCCCGAGAGTTTCACCCCGGCGAACATCACGCCATTGGCGATCTCGAGGAGGGGGTGCTCGGGCGAATTCCCTTCGTCAATGCCGCGTCCCTCGATGAGGTCGCGCCAGAGGCGTTCGCCGAAGTCCGCGGTGCTTGTCACAAGGGGATGTTCGTAGATCTCCCAGGGGGCGGAATCCTCGTGTTCCTGCGAGGCGGCATTCATCTCCTCGATCCAGCGATCGCGTTCGGCTTCCTCTTCCGGTGTGAGGGGTTCGGGATCGGGTTCGCCGAGTTCGGCGCGCAGACGGGCGCGTTCCTCCTCCATGATGAGGGCATAGTCGGCCTCCTCTCCCTCCATCTCCATGCGCCGCGTGATGCGATCGAGGAGGCGGTCCATGCGCGCCGCATCGCGGTCCGCCTCGGCCTCGGCCTCGCTCTTCGGGCCATCGTCTTCAAACGGAAGAAAATCATCGATGCGGTCCGACTCGAGCGAGAAGGGAAAGAGTGGTTTTTGCGCGCCCCCCGGCTGATCCTTCGGACCCATTTGCCACGCTCCGACGGGGTCGAGGGTCAGTTCGTAGTCGGTCGATTCGAGAACGACGCGACCGTTGCTGACGCTATGCCATTCCAGATAGAGGCAGTTGCCCCAGTGCCAGGTGAAATCGCTCGCCGGGAGATGGACGATCTCCGCGATGGGACGGTCGGGCACCTTCACCTTGCGGGAGGCGGTCATGTCCCCCACCGGTCCAGATTGGCCGGAATCAAATGCCTCGTGCACCGATGTATCGCCGGCCTGTTCCGCGCGGCGGAAGCTCAAACGATGACCGGCGAGGTCGGGCCAAGGCAGACCTTCGAGATGGAGCAGGACCGGTTCGTCCCGGCCGACGACGTCGAGATGGCCGGTGACCAGACCTCGTACGGTGAAGTCGAGTGCGCCGCTGAGGACGGATGGGGCGATGCGCAAGGCCATGGAGTCGGGATCTGGTAGGGAATGAGGCGAGGCTTTGCCGCGGCGCAACGTTTTTTGGCAATCCTGCCGGAATCCGCACGCCGGCTCCCATGACCGACCTCATTTTTTCCCAAGCGATCCGCCGTGTCTGAAAGTTGAATCAGCCGTATTCCCCGCTTCGCCATGGCGCTATTCTGCGGGAGGATTGTATACAATCAAGGTTTGCACTTCCCAGAAAGCGGAGGCAAGGTAGGGACATGGCAAACCGTCCCGGAACTCCGGCCCGTGCCCTCGCGACCGGCGGGGTCTTCTTGGCATTTCTGTCAGGCTCCCTGAACGCCGGCGAACTGCCTTCCGTGCTGGAAGGGCGTTGTTTCGAATGCCACGGGGCAGAGACGCAAAAGAGCGGTCTGCGCCTGGATTCCATGGTCGGCACGCTCAAAGGCGGTGATTCGGGCGAGAAAACGATCGTGCCGGGGAAAAGTGGGGGGAGTTATCTGATTTCCCTTGTCACCTCGACCGACAAAGCCCACCGCATGCCGCCCAAGGGTGATCCGCTGACGGCGGAGGAAGTCGCGAGCCTCAGGACCTGGATCGACCAGGCCGGCAACTGGAGTGCCGCGCAGGCCGAGTTGGAAAAAAAGACGACCGATCATTGGGCCTACCAGCCCGTCGTGAAGCCGGCCGTGCCCGCGACGGGTCACCCCCATCCCATCGACGCCTTCATCGAGGAGAAACTGAAGGAAAAAAGCCTCGCCTTTAATCCTCCCGCCGAGCCGCGCCTGCTCCTGCGGCGCATGGCCCTCGATGTGACGGGGCTCTTCCCCGACGAAGAGACCTCCCGGCAATTCCTCCAAGACGCCGGGGCCGAGGGTGCTGATGCCTCCCATGTGGATGGCGCCGTCGCGGCCCTCGCCGACCGTCTCCTCGACAGTCCCCACTTCGGCGAGCGTTGGGCGCGGCACTGGCTCGACGTGGTCCGCTACGCGGATTCGAACGGCTTCGAGACCAATCACGAGCGTCCCAACGCCTACCACTATCGCGATTATGTCATCCGCGCGTTCAATGAAGACAAGCCCTACGACCGCTTCGTCTTCGAGCAGCTCGCCGGCGATACCCTCGGCGAGGATGCCGCCACCGGCTTCATCGTCGCAGGACCGTGGGACCGCGTGAAGGGGCAGGATCCGCTCCTCAACAAGATGCAGCGGCAGGACGAACTCAGCGACATGGTCAACACCACCGGCACCGCCTTCCTCGCCACCACGATGGGCTGCGCGAAGTGTCACAACCACAAATTCGATCCCGTCACCCAGGTCGATTTCTTCGCGATGCAGGCCGTCTTTGGCGGCGTTCAGCACGGCGAACGCGATCTGAGCGGTGCCGCTGCTCCAGAGCGCAAGGCCCGCGCCACCGCTCTCGCGACCGAGATCGCCTCGCTAAGAAAGGATCTCGCCGTCCTCAAGCCAGCGCCCTATCTCGGCACGACTCTCTTCATTGACGAACTCGACCCTGTCAGAACCACCAAACTCGTCGAGGTGAAAGGCGAGGGGAAGAACCGCGAAGGGTATCAGCGGGGGCATCTCGGCGACCTCGGCGGGGCGGACCGGCTCCCGAATCTCTCGGGAGGTAGCTACACCTGGTTTGAAAATGTCCCGGGACGCGAGGTCTTCGCCTGGCGTCCTCAGGCGACCGGCAAAAAGCATGTCTGGCTCTCGTGGGGGAGCGGATTCCTTTCGCACAGCATCGACGCGCGTTATGTCCTCGACCACGACGGTGATGCCGCGACGCGCGACGACCAGACCGAAATCGCCAAAGTCGATCAGCAGAAATTCGCCGACGGCACCGCCGACGTCGGCAACAAGGCGATGTGGTCTGGCTTTTACGACGCGGGCGAGCACGAATTCTCTGCGAAGAGCGCCATTCTCCTGCGAGGCGGCGAGACCGGCGCGGACATCAGTGCGGACGTCATCGTCCTGCAGGATCCCGGTGCCTCCGGCCGACAGCCGCGTCTCCGGGCGCCGGTCGACGCAAAGGGCAACGAGGAAGCCTTCGCCCCCGTCGCGGGACGTTTCTTCCGCTTCACGATCGAGGCATCCAGCAGCGGCCAACCCTGTCTCGACGAGCTGGAAATCTGGTCCGGCGAAACGAACCTCGCCCTCGGCGGCAAGCCCAGTTCGTCCGGCGATCTTCCGAACAATCCCGCGCACAAGCTCGAGCACCTCAACGACGGCAAATATGGAAACGGGCGTTCGTGGATCTCCAGCACGCCCGGCAAGGGCTGGGTCATGATCGAGCTGAAGGCTCCTGCGACCGTCGACCGCATCACCTGGGCGCGCGACCGCGAGGGCAAATACAGCGACCGCCTCGCCACCCGTTACCGTATCGAGGTGGCGGAGGAAGCGAAGGGCCCCTGGCGGACCGTGGCTTCCTCGGAAGGTCGGGCGCCGCTCGGTTCTCCCGCCGCCGATGCCTTCACCTACGAACTCGCCGGAGTCGATCCTGACCAAGTCAAAAAAGCCCGCGCCGTGTGGGATCGCATCGCCCCGCTTGAAGCCGAGCGCAAAGATCTCCTCACGATGCCCAAGGTCTATGCCGGACAGTTCGCGCAGCCGAAAGAGCCGACCATGCGCCTCTTCCGCGGCGATCCGCTCTCGCCGAAGGAAGTTGTCGCGCCAGCGAGTCTGAGTGTCTTTGCGGGTATGTTAGGGGCTTTCGCCCTCGCCGCCGATGCCCCCGAGGCCGAGCGCCGCGTCGCCCTCGCGAACTGGATCATCGATCCGGCGAATCCGCTCACCGCCCGCGTCATCGTGAACCGGATCTGGCACTACCACTTTGGACGCGGCCTCGTCGCGACACCCTCCGATTTCGGAGCGATGGGATTCCGGCCCAGTCATCCTGAATTGCTCGACTGGCTTGCGGCCGAGCTCGTCGAGCACGGCTGGTCGCTCAAGCACCTCCACCGGCTCATCCTCACCTCGAAGACCTATCGCCAGTCCTCCGCGCCCCGGAGCGAGGCGCTCCAGGCCGACGCTGGATCGGAGTTCCTCTGGCGTTTCCCGCCCCGCCGCCTTGAGGCTGAGTCGATCCGCGACAACCTCCTCCTCGTCAGTGGCAAGCTCGACAAACGCATGTATGGGCCAGGTTTCCTCCTCTTCGAGCCGAACGCCAACTACGCCCGCAACTGGATCGCGAAGGACGACTTCAGCGCCGTCGACTACCGTCGCATGGTCTACGCTCTGAAGCTACGGATGGAGCACGACGCCATCTTCGGCGCTTTCGACTGTCCCGATGCCGGGCAGGTCATGCCGGCACGCGGGCGCTCGACCACGCCGATCCAAGCCTTGAATCTCTACAACAGCGGCTTCCTCCTCGATCAGGCCGGGCGCTTCGCCGAGCGGGTCAAGGAGTCCGCGAAAAGCGAGGATCCCGCCAAGCTCGCCGACGAGGCTTTCCTCCTCGCCTTCGGACGCACCTGCGATCCGACCGAGCGCGAAGAGGCGGCCTATCTGACCAAGGAACACGGGCTCGTCAGCCTGTGCCGGGCGCTGCTGAACTCGAACGAGTTTCTGTTTTTGCCGTGAGGTGCCCGGCGCTGTGGTGCCCGGATGGGAGTTATTCGTTTCCGGGCCGGGATGAGGGATGGGAGACGGGCAAGAGGGCGTTTCGGTGCCGCGTGAATCTTTCACAAACACTTTGTCCACCTTCGCGGGGTTCAAGGAACATCCTCTTGAAATGTCCCGCGAATCCGAAGTCCTCCAGCGCGCCGCCGCCGCGTTTATCCGCGACCGGAACCGGCTCGGCGCGATGACTCGGTCGCTCCGTAAACGAGCGCAGGGCGTTCGCTGGTCCAACCTCAGGTTCTGATGCAGATCAGCCCATCGCCATGGCGAAGACGCTCTGGCGCAACAGCTCGCTCACGGAGTGCTCGATGAGGCGCGGATTGCGCTCTGTCATGCGATGGGTGGTTTTTGGTTATTCCGTATCAGTTCAAGCACCAATGCCTTACACCAAAATCCAACCCGTCCGCATCATCCCGTATGAGAAATGCGGGTTAACCCAAACTTTTGCCCGGATTCCCCTCCTGCGTGAGGGGACGGAGATGAAAAGTGGACGACCGGAAAGCTGGGGCGGTGGGTGACTCTGGTCGAAGATTTCGCCGTGGTTTTTCCATTGAATTGCGATCTCTTCGCCGGCGCGGCTCAAGAAGGGGTGGCCGGTTTCGTTTTGAGCACGTAACATGGCTGGTGGTGGGGATGACTCAGGACTCACCCCCGTCCCGTGTCCCGACTGGACCGGTCGGAAGAGGGTTCGGATAATGGACTCCGACAGAACTAGCCCCCAGCCAATCAAGTTACTCAGGATTCATGTGTGGAATTGCGGGAATCATTGACCTCGCCGGGCAGCGTGAGGTTTCCGCAGGCGAACTGGAGTGCATGTCCCGGGCGATTCTGCACCGTGGTCCGGATGAGGGCGGGTCGCTGATGCGGCCTGGTCTCGGGTTGGTCTCGCGAAGGCTCAGCATCGTCGGCCTAGCGGACGGAAGTCAGCCCGTGTTTAATGAAGACGGCTCCATTGCCGTGGTTTACAACGGCGAGTTGTTCGACTTTCCCGAGCGGCGGCTACATCTCGAGGGGCTCGGGCACCGCTTCCGCACCGGCTGCGACACGGAGATCCTCGTGCACCTCTGGGAACAATACGGTGTCCGCATGTTTGAGCACCTCCGCGGGCAATTCGCTTTTGCGCTGGTCGATTTCAACCAACGCCGACTCATCCTGGCCCGGGACCAGCTCGGGATTTGTCCGCTCTACTGGGCCCGGTGCGACGAACGACTCTATTTTGGATCGGAGATCAAAGCCTTGCTCGCCACGGGAAAGGTTCGGGCTGAAATGGACCCTCTGGCGCTCGACCATGTCTTCAGTTTTTTTGCCCTCGGCACCAAACGGACCATGTTCGAAGGTGTCTCGGCCTTGCTTCCCGGCACCTACCTGGATATCGCTCTGCCTGCCGCTGGTCGCCCTGCCGGGATCACAGAGCATCGTTACTGGGAACTCGATTTCCCCGACGAAGGTGAAGAATCGCGGGGGAATCCCGATGCGCTTCTGAGGGAGTTCGGAGAACGGCTCGAGGAGGCGGTTCGCCTGCGGCTCAGGTCCGATGTCCCGGTCGTGAGTTACCTTTCGGGCGGGGTCGATTCGACGGCAGTGGCGTCGATGGCTAGCCGTCAGCTGGGTCGTCCCATTCCCACTTTCACGATTCGGATCAAACACCCCAAGCTCGACGAGACCGATCGGGCGATGATGGCGGCAGACCTGATCGGCAGCACTCCTACCGTGATCTCCTGCGGAGAGGCCGAAATCGCGGATGGCTACCGCAACCTCGTCATCGCCGCCGAATGTCCGGTCGTCGATACCTCGTCGGCCGCGATCTACCAGCTCGCCACCGCAGTAAGGAATGCCGGATACAAGGTGGCCCTAAGCGGGGAGGGTGCGGATGAAGCCCTCGCCGGCTACCCCTGGTTCAAAGCCAACCGGCTCGTGTCCTTGCTCGACCGAACTGGCATCGCGGATCGGTGGCGCGGGGCCATGTTCGGGCGGGCCTCCCATCATCCTTGGTCACGCCACCAAAAACGTTACGCCCAGATGGGCGGATATCATGCCACCTCGGATCTCTATGCCACCTGTGGTCTCTCAGGTGAATGGGTCTATTCCCGGGATTTTGAAGACCGGCTTGCGGGCCGCACCGCGACGGACGACCTCGAACTGAATCTTGAGCGCATGAAGCGTTGGCATCCGCTCAATCGTTCTCTCTACCTCGGATACCAGGTCATGCTACCGGGACTCCTCATGACGCACAAGGGGGACCGCCCCGCCATGGCGAACTCGGTGGAAACTCGCTTCCCTTTTCTCGACCTCGATTTTGTCGAGTTTTGCGCCCGTCTCGGGCCGGAATTCAAGCTGCGCGGCCTTCGCCGCGACAAGGAGATCTTGCGCCGATACGCCGGCGGTTTCCTCCCGCCCGAGATTGCCCAACGTCCCAAAAGCATCTTCCGCGCCCGCTACTCGGGATCCTTCCTCAAGCCCGAGCCTCCCTTTGCGGCGCAGTTGCTCAGTGAGGAATCACTTAAAAAGACGGGCTACTTCGATGCCAAAGAAGTCCACCGAATCCGCGATCGGCTGCGACGTTATCCTTCCAGCCTCCCACCGCACATGGGCTGGGAAGTGAGTTTTGTGGGAGTGCTCGCCACCCAGATGTGGCATCATTTGTTCCTCGGCGGAGGACTCTGTGAGCTGGATCCATGGACCCCGTGAGCGGCCTCCCCGATGGTCCTGGAAAAACATCCCTCCAAACGAATTTCAACCGTTTTGTCCATCTTTGGCGGTCCCGGGGAACAATAAGTCGATCCCTTGTAACCAAGCGTCTGCTTTGTGCGTCTACCCACTTGAATTCACGCCGATGAAACGCCTCCTCTTCCTCGCCCTCGCGGGTCTCTCCGCCTCCGCCCTCGCCCAGACTCCGGGCGACGGGGTCTTCCAGAGGTTCGACAAGAATGCGGACGGAAAGGTCACGACCGAAGAGCTGCCGAACCCTCAGGCCTTCGAACGCTACGACCTCGACCAGAACGGTGCGATCACCTTGGCGGAATACAACCAGGTCAGCGGGAAAACCGCCCCGACGACGCCGGCCACACCCGGTCCGTCCGGCGGCATGGCCAGCCAGATCGAGAACCTCATCAAGACCGTGGACAAAAACGCCGACGGCCGGATCACAAAGGAGGAGGCCGGCGACGCGCCCTGGTTTGCACGCGTCGATCAGAACGCCGACGGGGTCATCGACGCGACCGAATTGGAGACCGTCCGCAAGATGGCCGCGCGCGGAGGCGGTGGAGGAAGTGGCGGAGGTCGCGGCATGCCGGCGAACGGGCCGACGATCACGCCCGAGGAGGTTGCCGAGGTCACAAGTGGCCCCGAGGTGCTAAAACCGGGCGATGTCGGGATCGGACGCCTCATCGAAGACCTCTCCGGCACCACGCTCGACGGACAGAGCGGCAGCCTCGGTGACTTCAAGGACCACAAGGGTCTCGTCATCCTCATGACCAGCGCCACCTGCCCGGTGAGCAAACGCTACATCCCCAGCGTCGCGAAACTGGAAAAAGAACTCGCGGCGCAGGATATGGCCTTGCTGCTCGTGAACCCCTTTGCCAGCGAGACGGTGGAAGAGATCAAAGCCCAACTCGCCGAGGCGGGAATCACCGCTGCCTACGTGCATGACAAGGAGAAAAAACTCACCGCCGCGCTGGGGGCCCGCACCACCACCGAGGTCTTCCTCCTCGATGCAAAACGCACCCTCGTCTATCGCGGCGCATTCGACGACCAATACGGCGTCAACTACAACCTCGACGTGCCTCGCCACCGCTACCTGCACGACGCCATCGCCGCTTTGTTGAAAGCGCAAACACCCGCGATCGAAGCTACCGCCGCGCCGGGCTGTGAACTCGACCTCGGCGATGCGCCGACGCTCGCGGCCTCTCCCGTAACCTACCATCGCGACGTCGCCCGCATCCTCCAGCAAAACTGCGTGCAGTGTCACCGCGAGGAAGGCATCGCCCCGTTTGCGCTCGACGATATCGCCGAGGTGACGGACCGGGCCAAGGTCATCAAGCGCGTCGTCACCGAAGGCACCATGCCTCCGTGGTTCGCCGTCCTCGAACCCGGTGCGGAGACCAATCCCTGGGCCAATGATTGCAGCCTCTCGGTCCGCGACAAGACCGACCTCATCGCCTGGATCGACTCGAAAGACCGCCCCCTCGGCGATCCCGCCGAGGCACCCGCTCCTCGCGTCTATCCCGAGGAATGGAGCATCGGCACTCCTGACCTCATCGTGCCCCTGAGCCGCGCCTACGACATCAAGGCTGACGGTTTCATGCCCTACGCCTTTGACGTGGTCCAGACCGAGTTGACCGAGGACCGCTGGGTCAAAGCCTACGAGATCCTGCCGAGCGAGCGCGACGTGGTCCACCACGTCATCGTCCAAGTTTATGAAAAGGGGGAAACCGCGACCACTCGAGACGAGGGCACAGGAGGCTATTGGGCGCTCTACGTTCCTGGCAACGGCGCGCACGAATATCCCGAGGGTTTCGCCCGCAAAATCCCCGCGGGGGCGAAGATCAGCTTTCAAATCCATTATACCCCGAGCGGTATGGCGAAGCAGGAACGCCTCCGCCTCGGCCTTGTCTTCGCAAAGGAAGCGCCGCAATACGAGGTGAAAACCGTCGGTGTCGCCCATCGAGGCATCGCCATCCTGCCGGGCGCCGAGCGGCATGTGGAAACAAAGACCCAGCGCGTCCCCTTCGACATGCCGGTGACGAGTTTCATGCCCCACATGCACGTCCGTGGCGCGGGATTCAAATACGAAGTCACTTTTCCCGACGGCAAGACCGAGACCCTTCTCGACATCCCGCGCTACGACTTCAACTGGCAGCTCCGCTACGACTACAAGCAGCCCCGCCTGATCCCGCGCGGCAGCACCATGAAGATCACCGCCATCTTCAACAACAGCGCCAGCAACCGGGCCAATCCGGATCCGACGAAGCTCGTCAAATGGGGCAGCCAGACCGTCGATGAAATGATGCTCGGCTACCTCGAGTATTTCCTGCCGGTCGCCGCTTCGGCGGAGGTGGCGGCGAAGTGAATTGGGGGGAAGAGGCGAACGGTCTTTTTTCTTAGCGAGCGGATCCGACTTCGGCCCGCTTCACAGAATCACGTTCACTCCCTCCAAGCCGAATACGGGCGCTGCGGCTAAAAGGTGCCGGTCGTTCGAGTAGATCTCGGTGAAGCCGTGTTCCGCCGCCGTCGCGAGGTGGAGCGCGTCGGCGGCGCGAAGATAGAGGGTGGGTGGGGCGAAGGCGAAAGCGGCTTCGATGCGGTCGTAAACCGGATCGACAAGCGGCAAAAGAATGATGGTGGTCGTGGAAACGTCTGTTTTGAACTGAGCCAGAAGACGTTGGAAGTCGTCCATCGTGGCAACTCCTTCCCGCACCTTTCGAAAGGCGGCGGATGCGAATTCCGCCCTGGTATGGGCGGCCGAATGAATTTCGGTCACACGTGAAGCGAGCGCGCGGACTTCAGCACTGCCGGCCTCGGTGACTTGCAGCTTGAACACGTAATTGGCGTCGAAGTAGGCGGGGGTCATCGCGCATCACGCTCTTCCGAAATGATCACGGTCGAGTCGGTTCCTCCGGAAAAAGCCCCCGAAGCCAGCATGGCCTCGTATTCCGGTAGCAGCTTGCGGTTGGCCCATTTGGATTGAGTGGAGGCTGGGGAGGAAGTCTCTTCCTCGGAAGTCAGCGCGGTCTCGATCAAATGAATCGTCTCCTGCGTCACGGACCGCCGGTGAGCTGCGGCCATCGCCTTAAGCTTGGCATGTAGCTCTTCCGGGAAGGATTTGATGACGAGGGTGGGCATGGTTTTGAAATGGTAGCGGATCGCTTCCTTTTTGGCAAGGATGCCTGCGCCATGCGGAAGAGGTGCGTTGAATATTGTATACAATTCACTTGCTCGGCCGCAAAGACGGGTTTTCACTGGTCGGGATTCTCTCTTAGTTTCCTCCGATGAACCGTCCCTCCGCCGAATCCCTCTCCGCCGCCGGACGCACCTTGCTCGACCGGCGTCGTTTCCTCAGCCAGTCGGCGACGGGGCTGGGGTCGATCGCGTTGGCGCAGTTGCTGGGACGGGACTCCCTGCTCGCATCGACTTCGAAGCTGGGTCCTTTCCGTCCGCAAATCGACCCCGCCCAACCCTACGCGGCGAGGAACGGAAACTTCCCCGCGAAGGCGCAGAATGTCCTCGTCATTTTCTGTTCGGGCGCAGTGAGCCAGGTCGATACGTGGGACTACAAACCCGAGCTGATCAAACGTCACGACACCCCGATGCCGTCGGACCAGAAGATCGTCACCTTCCAGGGCGAGCAGGGGAATCTGATCAAGCCGAAATACGACTTCAAGCCGCGCGGTCAGAGTGGCAAAATGATCAGCGACCTGATCCCGAATCTCGCGGAGCTGGCCGACGACCTCTGTTTCATCCATTCGCTGACGAGCAAGACGAACACCCACGGCCCCGGCGAGACCTACATGTCAACGGGACAAACCCTGGAGGGGTATCCCTCGATGGGCGCGTGGACGAGTTATGCGCTCGGCTCGGACAACGACAGCCTGCCCGCTTTCGTCTCCATCCCCGATCCGCGCGGTTTTCCCCAGGCGGCGGGGAACAACTGGGGCTCGGCCTTTCTTCCGGCACAGTTCCAAGGCACCTCCTTCAACGCGGCGAAGCCGATCCGCTATCTCGACACGCCCGCCGGAATCTCGGCGACGGCGAACCGCGAGACCTCGGATTTCCTGAAGCGGCTCAATGCCCGGCACCTCGAGCAGTTCCCCGGTGATTCCGAGCTCGCCGCGCGGATCGCGAGCTACGAACTGGCTGCGCGCATGCAACTCTCGGTGCCGGAATTGACCGATCTCGCGAACGAACCGGCCCACGTCTTGAAAGCCTACGGCGCCGATGACACACAGAATGCGGTGCGGGCCGGTTACGCGAAAAACTGCATCCTCGCGCGTCGGCTCCTCGAGCGCGGGGTGCGCTTCGTGCAGCTCTTCAACGGGGCCTACGCCATGGGCGAAGGCGTCGGCAACTGGGACGGTCACAAATCGATCTACGACCAGTATCCGGGGCATGCTCACATTCTCGACCAACCCACCGCCGCCCTGGTCAAGGATTTGAAACAGCGGGGGCTCCTTGAAAATACCCTCGTCGTTTGGTGCACCGAGTTCGGCCGCATGCCGACCTTCCAGAAGGGCGCGAGCGGCCGCGATCACAATCCCGCCGGCTTCACCGGCTGGCTCGCCGGAGCAGGGGTGAAGGCGCCTTTCAGCTACGGGGCGACGGATGAATTTGGGTGGAAGGCGGTCGAGAACATTTCCACCGTCTACGATTTCCACGCCACGATTCTGCACTTGTTAGGAATCGATCACGAGCGGCTCACCTGGTATCACAATGGGATGGAACGACGGCTGACGGACGTGCATGGGCACGTGATCCGCGAGGCGCTGGCGTGAGTTTTGTGACGGAGGAAGTGCGGACCGGTAGCCCGGGCGCGTGTCTTCAGCCCATCGCCGGCCTCACCGGCACGCCGTGTTTGGCAAGATACTCCTTCACATCGGCGACGGTGTATTCGCCGAAGTGGAAAATGCTCGCGGCGAGGACGGCATCGGCCTTGCCCTGATCGAGGACCTCGACCAAGTGATCGAGATTGCCCGCACCTCCGCTGGCGATCACGGGGATGGGCACGGCGGCGCTGATCGCGGCGGTGAGGGCGATGTCGTAGCCGGCTTTGGTGCCGTCGGCATCCATGCTCGTGAGGAGGATCTCGCCGGCGCCGCGCTCGTAGACTTCCTTCGCCCAGGCCACCGCATCCCGTCCGGTCGGAGTGCGGCCGCCGTGGGTGTAGACTTCCCAACCGGTGCCGTCGGCCTTCCGTTTCGCGTCAATCGCGACGACGATGCACTGGGCGCCGAAGGCCATCGAACCGGCGGAGACGAGTTCGGGGTCGTTCACTGCGGCGGTATTGACCCCGACCTTATCGGCCCCGGCGAGGAGCATCTCGCGCATGTCCTCGACCTTGCGGATGCCGCCGCCGACGGTGACGGGCATGAAACAGCGTTCGGCGGTTCGGCGAACGACATCGACCATGGTCTTGCGCCCGTCGGAGGAGGCGGTGATGTCGAGGAAGACGAGTTCGTCGGCTCCCTGGCGGTTGTATTCCACGGCGCAATCGACCGGATCGCCGGCGTCGCGGAGATTCACGAAATTGGTGCCCTTGACGACCCGTCCGTCGGTCACGTCGAGGCAGGGGATGATGCGCTTGGTGAGCATGGGCTAGTAGGGTAGCGCCATGTGGGAATTCCGCTCGCTGAAAGACTTTGAAAATTTTTTGCGGAATTTTCAAAAAAATCTGGTAATTCGGAATGCTTTATGTTTAATTTGTGTTAACTATTTCCCCAAATCACTCATGGAAGCCGTCGCCACAGATCTCGTTTTTGATTCCCTCCCCTACTGTGACGACTCGTTCGCGGTGATCCCGCGGAACTGTGACACGGCCGTGGTTTACTGGAATCTCACGAGCGAGCGCCACCCGATGCATTCATCAGTGCGCCTCTGCCTGCAGGTGAACGGACAGCAATCAGACGCCGAGGAAACGATCTTTCTTCACCGCGAAGCCGGCCATTTCATCGTGCCGCTCCTCGCCGAAGACCGCGAATACCGCATCGCCCTCGGATGGAACGACAACCACGGCTTCCGCGCGCTCTTCGAGCAGACCGTGCGACTGCCCGAGCACCCCTCGGACGCTCCTGGAGCGATGAGTTCGTCGCTGAGCTATCGCGGTGCCCACTTCTGGCCAAAGGGCGGTGCTTCGGTGAACTGAGCGACCTAGACCAGGCGCTCGCAACTTTTTCACCGCGTGTCCGCCTCCCCCCGAGCCCACGACGACCGGCTCGAGGAATTCCTCGAATACCTTTCGGTCGAGAAAAACAGCTCGCATCGCACCCTCGCGAACTACGAGCACGCCATCACCCGTTTCCGGGAATGGCTCCCTGCCGGGAAATGCTGGGCCGACGCGGACCCTGAGGATTTCCGCGATTACCTCTACCGCTGCACGCGGGACCATCTCGCCCGCGCCACGGTGCGTCTCCACTTCGCGGCGCTGAGGAGCTTTTATAAATTCCTCATCCGTCGCGCCGGATTGAAGAGCAATCCCGTCGCGGATGTCCTCTTGCCGAAGGCGGAGAAGAAGCTGCCGGTGGTGCTGAATCAGAAGCAGGTGATCGAGTTGCTCGAGAAGCCCTTCCACATCGAGCAGCCGAAGCAGGCGGCGTCCTGGGCGCCGGAACGCGACGCGGCCATCCTCGAGCTTTTTTATGGTTCGGGCATCCGTCTCTCGGAACTCGCGGCTCTCGATGTCGAGGATTTCGATCTGCACCACGAGTGCATCCGCGTCTTCGGGAAGGGCAGCAAGGAGCGGGTCTGTCCCATCGGCAGCACCGCGGCCGAGGCGATCCACCGCTATCGGAACGCGGCGAAGGTGATGTCGGGCGCGCTATTTCTCAGCAAGCTGCGACGCCGGCTCACAACGCGGGCGATCTCGGACCTGTTTCAAAAGTATCACGCCCTCTGCGACATTCCGCAAAAGGCGAGCCCGCACAAGCTCCGCCACAGTTTCGCGACGCACCTGCTCGATCACGGCGCCGATCTGCGCAGCGTGCAGACCTTGCTGGGTCACGCGAGCCTATCGACGACGCAGATCTACACCCACGTCTCGATCGAGCGGATGAAGCAGGTGTATGAGAAGGCCCATCCGCGGGCTTGAGAGTAGAAGCGGCGTCCCGCCGCTTTCATCAGAATTCACGCAGGCACAAACCTCAGTGCGGCGGAGTTGATGCAATAACGCAGGCCGGTCGGCTCGGGGCCATCGGGAAAGACATGGCCGAGGTGGGCGCCCGAGGTCTTTGCCCTCACTTCGACCCGCCGCATGCCGTAGCTGGTATCGATGACCTCGACGATCTCGTCGCCATCGACCGGAGCAAAAAAGCTCGGCCAACCGGTGCCGCTGTCGAATTTCGCCTCGGATGAAAAGAGCGGCAGCCCGCTGATGACATCGACGTAGGTGCCGGTTTCCTTGTGATCCCAATACTCGTTGTCGAAGGGCGGTTCGGTGCCTCCGTTGCAGGTGACGTGAAATTGTTCCGGCGTGAGCCGGGCGCGGAGATCGTCTTCGGATTCGTTCATGGGTCAGGAGAAAAGCAGGCTCGCAAAACGCGGCTGGTGACGGGTGGTGATGGCGTCGCGCGGACCGAGGAGGAGAAAGATCTGCTTCAGCGCTTTCGCCGCGAGGTCGTAGCCGTAGTGGCGGTCGCGCTCGAGCAGTTCGAGGAGTGCGGCGCAGGCGGCATCCCAGTCGAGGCGTCCGATCGCGGCGATGGCGTTGGCGCAAGGGATCGCGCCCTTGCCCTCTTCGGCAGGCGGGGCGAGGAGGATTTTGGCGAGTTCCTTGAGCGGCCCGGATTTTTCGGAGAAGGGTGAGGAAGCGGGAATGGCGTTGGCGATGGCCACCACCGCCGCAGGATCGAGGGCAAGGGCGCTGCGCGCTTTCAGATAAAGGGCCTGATCGTTGCCCGGTTCCTCGGCGAGGACTGCGTCAGCGCTGAAGGAGGCGGTCGAGAAGTCTCCCGATTTCAACTTGGCCTCGGCCGCAACGAGTGCGGCGGCATGGCGGGAGGGGAGGTGGCGATCGAGCCATTGTTTGAGGCCTGCCTCGGAGAGGGCGCCAAGCTGCTCGGCGGTCGAGACGCCGTTCACAAAAAGGCGGATCGTCGGGAGACTCCGGATGCCGTGGCGCTGAGCGAGATCGGGATGGCGCTCGGTGTTGACCTTGACGAGCTCCCATCGCCCGGCGGCCGCCTCGACCGATCGCTCGAGAATGGGGCCGAACATGAGACAGGGACCGCACCAGTCGGCCCAGAAATCGACCAGCACCGGCACTTCGTGACTGCGTTGGATCACTTCCGATTCAAAGGAGGAGGTAAGTTCGTGGCTCATGGGTATCCGATAAGGCGGGAACGCCGATATTTCCCGAAGAGAGAACGTCTCCGGGACAAAAACGCGATCGGCTCGAGGTGATTTTTTTCGCTGGGGCTCGGGATGGTTTTTGTTGGTATTGAAATTGTTGATTTTACTCAATCTGTTTGGATCCCTCTTTGCAATCCTCGCTCGACCGATTTAGCCTAGCGCCCATCATGTCGGAAACGTCCCTGACACCCGAGGCCCTTCTCGCCCGATTTGCCGACAGCCGCATCCTCGTGGTCGGGGATGTGATGCTGGACTGGTTCATTTGGGGCTCCGTCTCGCGTATTTCCCCCGAGGCACCTGTGCCGGTCGTCGAGGTGCAGAGTGAGTCGCGCTATCCTGGAGGTGCGGCCAACGTGGCCCGTAACATGACACCCTTCGGTGCGAAGGTCGAGCTCTCGGGGCTCTACGGACTCGATGCAAACGGCACGCTACTCGAGGAAACGCTGAGCGAGCACGGCATCGGGATGGCACTCTGTCTGCGGCGGCCGGAGTATCACACGATCACGAAGACCCGCGTCGTCGCCCGGCATCAACAGGTCGTCCGTATCGACCGTGAAAAGCGGCACCCGCTCGAGCCCGCGCTCGCGGCGGAGCTCGTCTCGCGCATCCGCGAGGTGTTGCCGCGCATCGACGGCATCATCATCGAAGATTACGGCAAGGGCCTCATCAGTGCCGAACTCGTCGCTGGCCTCCTTGCGGCGGCGGCGGAGCGCGGCGTG
The DNA here is from genome assembly GCA_002396885.1 of Akkermansiaceae bacterium UBA5020. Classification (GTDB taxonomy): domain Bacteria; phylum Verrucomicrobiota; class Verrucomicrobiia; order Verrucomicrobiales; family DEV007; genus Arctic95D-9. The sequence continues at coordinate 67,030 of DGXY01000052.1, read as the reverse complement.
CCGGTGACCGTCGATCCCAAACCGGGAAATCCGGTAGAATGGCGTGGCGTGACGACGGTGAAGCCGAACCGATCGGAGGCCTTCGCCTGTGCCGGGATCGAGGATGTGAACCGCGATGCGGGCGTGCCGCCACTGGAAGATGGACCGCTCCTCGAGGTGGGCAAGCGCCTGCTCGAGCGTTGGTCCTGCGAGCAGATCCTCCTCACTCTGGGGGAACAGGGTATGCTCGTCTTCTCGACAGGGTCCGGCCCGGCGCACATCCCGGCAAAGGCGCGCGAGGTCTTTGATGTTTCCGGAGCGGGCGACACGGCCATCGCGGTCTACACGCTGGGCCTTTGTGCGGGCCTCTCGCCGGTGGTCGCGGCGCGGATTTCGAATCTCGCGAGCAGCGTCGTCGTTGGCAAGCTGGGCACGACGCCCATCGAGCGCGAGGAGTTGCTCGAGGCGATCACCCGCGATTTTCCCCAAGGAGTGCCGGTCTGAGTCGTTTACAAAGCCATGATCGACAACGACCGCATCATTCGCGAGACTCTCGCCGACCACGCCGCGACCGTAGCGCGTTTTCAGGACGCCTGCTCGGGCATCATCGCCGAGATGGCGGCCCGCACCGTCGCCTGCCTCCGCGGTGGCGGAAAGATCTGCTTTTTTGGCAACGGCGGCAGTGCGGCTGATTCGCAGCATTTTGCGACGGAGTTCACGGTGCGCTTCACCCGGAATCGCCGCGGGCTCGCTTCGCTCGCCTTCACCACCGACAGCTCGGCGCTGACGGCCTGCGCCAACGATTTCGGTTTCGAGGCGGTCTTCGCGCGCCAGATCGAGGCGCTCTGCCGCCCTGGCGATCTCGTCGTGGGCATCTCGACCTCGGGCACCAGTGCGAATGTCGTGAAGGCGCTCGAGTTTGCCCGGGGCGAAGGCATCGGCACCTTTGCTTTCACCGGAAAGAATGGCGGGCGCTGCGCCGAGTTCGCCGATCTCACTCTCGCGGTGCCTTCGCCGGTGACGGCTCGGGTGCAGGAATGTCACCTCATCGCCGGTCACCTGCTCTGCGATCTCGCCGAGTTGGCTTTCGCGGACACGGTCTCGACTATTTCCGGGAACTGAGGGCTTTCTCGACCGGAGCGAGGATACGCTCGAGTTCGGCGAGGGAAGCTTCGGTGTCCTTGATGACGCGGAGCTGCGGCTCGTAGCGTTCGCGGTGCTCGCGGCAGACGCGGCGGAGCGGCTCGAAGAGGCTGATGAAATCCTGATAGAAGGCGCTCGTGCCATCGGTGAAGGCCTTGCGCTGCGCTTTGGCGAGGAGCTCGCGATGACGATCGAGGATCGCCGTGTAGAAGGAACGCGCTTTCTTCACCGACTGCGATCCGACGACGGCACCGAGCGCGAGGAGGCAGGAGGCGATGCCAAAAGTGACCGCATCCCATGGTGTCACCTTCAGCATCGTGAGGATGACGGCCCCGAGGGCGGTCAGGACCGAGGTAAAAATGAAGCCCCAGATCATGCGGCTGCGGCGCTGGAAGAGCCCACCGAGTTGATCCCGCAGGTGCAGCTCACGCAGGGTGGCGGCGGTGGCTTCCTCCACTTTTTCCTCGATGCGGCGATGGGCGGCGGTCCAGTCTGGTGTGCCGTCCTCGCCCACGCTGAGTTCGAGATTGAAATGCTCCTGCATCTCCTCCGAGATCCGCTCCCAGAGGTGGGCGACGTCTTCCTTCACGGCGGTCGCCCCGGCACCGATGCTGCGGCGCACCGCCTTCATTGTCGTGGCGAAGATGAGGCCTTCGATCTCTTCGGCGCTCTTGCGGCGGGGCATCAGCGCCGAGATGACGCGGAACTCGGAATCGAGGAGCGGCTCGGCTTGGAGGCCCGCGGCCATGAAGCTCTGGTCGAAGGCTTCGAAGAGAGGCTCGCACTTTTTGAGGGTCCGCTCCTGCTGCATTTTGCAGGCAGGCTCGAGTTCGCTGAGGAGTTCGTTGTCGGCCCGGATGATTTCGGAGGCGGAGCCAAGGCTCTCTTTCACCTCACCGAGCACGTAGCAAGCGGCCCGCCAAGCGTGGATCAGCTTGATGAGGCGCGGCTCGGAGGATTCGACGACTCCGGCGATGTAGCGTTCGAGTCCCTCGATCTGGCTCTTGCGCGAAAGATCGTCGTTCGCGAGCCCCGAGGTCTTCGCGAGAAAGGCTTTTTTCGCGGAAACGGCGAAGGTCGGGAAATGCTGGCCGAAGCGATGATGGGCCGTTTTCTGAAGGTGTTCGAGGATGGCGGCGACCTCCTCGTCAGTGCGGAGGTCACACTGCTGGAGGATGAAGACGACCTTCTTTTTCCACTGGTGGTGGATGCGGTCGAGAAATTCCCAGGTTGAGGCGCCCCAAGGGTTCGTCACCGAGAAGACGAAGAGAACGAGGTCCGCCATCGGCAGGAACTGCTCCGTGATTTGCTGGTGGGTGGACTCGATCGAGTTCGTTCCGGGCGTGTCGACGAGATTGAAGTCCTTGAGGAAAGCGTTGGGGCGGAAGATCTCGACGATGTCCTCCGAGAAATCGAACTCGTGGGCCTCGGATCCGTGTTTGAAGAAGGCGATGCGATCGGTCGTGGGAATGACGTCGGCGTTGCAGAAGTCTTCTCCAAAGAGGGCGTTGAGGAGGGTGGACTTGCCGGCGTTCACCTCGCCGACGACCACGAAAAGGAATGGATCCTCGAGATTGGCGAGGAGATTCTTGAGCAGGGCGAGGCGTCCCGGATTGATCCCGCTCTCGCGCCCGAGTTCTCCGAGCGACTCGATGGTCTTGCTCAGCTTCTCCCGGGTCTGGAAGTAGTTTTTGCCGAGATGGTCTGTCGGGTTTTCGGCCAAAGTGTTACGGTGGTTTGGAAGTGGGCAGCCGAGAGCTCCGGTCAGCAAGAACTTAACCAAGCGCGCTCTCTTTCGAATTCAGGAACTCCGATCAATTGAAGCGAATTATTTCACTTTGCCAAATTAATTTCCGAGCCGGGTTGTGCCGGGGTGCCCGGGCAACCGTTTGAAGACGAACGAGGCGAAGATGGAGTCCCCGGAATGGCTCCTTACGGTGTCTTTTCGCACGCCAACGCGCATTTGACCTGCCCCGACCTTCGCACGAAGCTTTTCCATGAGTAGTTTTGTGAAGCACCAGGCCCCCGTCAGGACTCCGGCGAAGCTCGCGCTTTTGCTGGGAATCGTATGGGCGGCCGTTTTGACCGGGATCTGGTTCGTTTATCGCGGCGGGGCCGAGCAGGGAGGGTTTCTTCACTTCATCGCCCGATTCCACGTGCTCATCGTGCACCTTCCGATCGGTCTCATCTTTCTTGCGGTCGCGATGGAGTTTCTCGGATACTTCACCGCCTTCTCCCATCTTCGGGCCTCGATTCCTTTCGTCCTTTGGCTCAGTTTCCTCGGTGGGATCGGATCGACGGTGGTCGGCTACCTCCTCATGACGCTCGAGGATTACTCAGGCCGGGCCATGGACCTTCACCTTTATTTCGGTCTCGCCGTGGTGGTTCTGACGCTCTTCGCCCTCGTCTTTGCGATGAAGGGGAAACGTCTTCTCTCCGGCTTCGGAACGGCGGCGGCGGCTTTTGCGACGGCTGCGAGCGGTCACTTTGGGGGCGCGATGGTCCACGAGCCCGACTACCTCACCGAGCACGCCCCTGCCGCTTTGAAACCCGCCTTGCTCATCGGTCTTGGCACTCCTGCCGCGGAGCCTGCCCCGGCCGATGCTGGCGGAGTCGCGGTGGCGCCGGTTGAAAAGCCGATCGGGGAGCGTTTGGTTTACGAGGACTTCGTCGTCCCCATGCTCGACAAGACCTGCAACGAGTGTCACAACGAAAACAAAATCAAGGGCAAGCTCCGCATGGACACCCACGAATTGCTCCTCGCGGGTGCTGAAGGCTCGGACTTTCCCACGGTGGTGCCGGGCAAGGCGGATGAATCGGAGATGATTGTCCGTGTGCTTCTGCCGCAAGACGACGACGAGTTCATGCCGACGCAGGGTGATCCGCTCCAGTCCGCCGAGGTGGAATTGTTGAAGCTCTGGATCAACGCGGGAGCCAAGACCGACACGACCGTGGCCCAGCTCGGAGATGACCCGGGAATCGCCGCCATCGCCACCGAGGTGGCGGCCATCCACGCCGGCAAGGAGCCCGCGGAAGGCGCCGAACTTGCCGTCGCTCCTTCGGTCTGGGATTCGCTTCCGGAGGAAGAAAAGACTGCGCGCATGGCTGAGGTGAACGAAGCGGCGGAAAAATACCATTTCTCCGTGATGCCGATCTCGGCCGAGGATGAAAGGCTTCGCGTCAACGTGATCAACGCCGCGAAGGACTTCGGAGATGACCAGCTCAAGGTGCTCGAGCCCGTCGCCGAGCGCATCGTCTGGCTCGACCTCGCCCGCAGCCAGGTGAGCGACGCGGGCATGAAAACGGTCCGCCTCATGCGCGACCTCGAGCGTCTCCATCTCGAGAACACCGCCGTGACTGGCAAGGGCATCGCCGAGCTCGCCTCTCTGGCAAAACTTGAATACATCAACCTCTACGGCACGAAGGTCGACAATGGCGTCCTCGAGACTTTCGCCAAGCTGCCGAATTTGAAGAAGGCCTATGTCTGGCAAACCGCCGTCGATCCCACCGAGGCCAAGGCCTTCGAACGCAGCGTGAATCTCGAGATCAACACCGGCGTGGATCTGCCCGCGCCGCCCCCGGCCCCCGCGCCGCAGGAGATCAAGGGTGCTCCCGCCGAGAAACCGACGGAGAAGAAGCCTGAGGAGAAGAAGCCCGAGCCCGCCAAACCGGCTGCCCCCAAGCCCGCCGAGCCGGCCAAGGCCGATGCCCCCAAGCCGGCCGAGAAGAAGCCAGAGGTTCCAAAGTCGGAGGCGCCGAAACCCGCGGCTCCGAATCCGGCGAACAACCCGGCCGATGCCCCGAAACCTCCGGCAACGCCAAAGCCGGCCGAGACGAAACCCGCGGCTCCCGCCCCAGCGAACAAGCCCGCTCCTGCGGCGGCACCGAAGCCGGTGGAAGCTCCCAAGTCGGCCGAGGCCACCAAACCCGCAGCTCCCGCCCCAGCGCCGAAGCCCGCCGAGGCATCGAAACCAGCGGAAGCCAAATCGGCCACTCCCGCCCCCGGTGCTCCGGTGAAACCCTGAGCCTTTTGGCCGTTTTCTTTCGTTCGCCCAATTTTATTAAGGGTGATTTTGAGCGCTCTCGCCCTTGTTGGCGTCGTAATCCTCCAGCAACTCTCCCCATGACGCGTCCTCCGGCCCCCTTCGTGACCTTCCCCCTTGTCGCTCTCATCCTTGCCTCTTGCGGCGGGGAGGACACTCCCGGTCTCGTCGAGCGCTCGCTCTCCGAATCGGAGAAGAGTTTCCGAATCGTCGAGACGAGCATGGACCGGTTCCGCTATTCCTCGCAGCCTTCCGCGGAGTCGGCCGAGGCTTCCGGCGGGGCCTCCGAAGGTCTCGTCTACGACACCCCCGAGGGCTGGACCGAAAAACCCGGTTCGACGATGCGCGACATCAACTTCACCTTTGGCCCGAAGGGGGAAGGGGAGTGCTACGTGGCCCGCCTCCCCGGTGCGGGCGGGGGGCTTGCCGCCAACGTGAACCGCTGGCGCGGTCAAATGGCTGCCGCCCCCCTCACCGAAGAAGAAGTGGCGGCTCTCCCGACCCGTCCGCTCTTCGGCCAGCCGGCCCGCTTTGTCTCGGTCGACGGCAGTTTCTCGCCTGGCATGGGGAGCGACCAGAGCTTCCCCGACTACCGGCTAATGGGCCTTATCGTCTCGGTTGAGGCCGGCGCCGTCTTCGTGAAAATGACCGGACCGAAGGCACTCGTCGAGCAGAACAGCGCCGCCTTCGATCAGTTCATCAACTCCCTTACCGTCAACACCAACTGATTCCGACCCGATCATGGCAACCCCCTCCTCCCAGAAGATCGATTGGTCACCGCAGAATTGGCCGCGGCACTTTTATCGATTCTTCACCTCCTTCAAGCTCGCCACCGTCGTGCTCGTCCTCATGACCGTGGTAACTTTGTTAGGCACCCTCGGCCAAGTCGAGCATGGCCTGCATGCGGCGAAGGAGAAGTATTTCCACTCGTTCTTTTTCACCGACAAGATTTTCGGGGTCCCCGTGGTCCTGCCTGGCGGCCTGATCCTCATGATCGTGCTGTTTCTCAACATGACTCTCGGGGCCATCGTGAAGGTGAGGAAACGCTGGAAGGGTGCCGGGCTTCTCATTTCCCATATTGGCATGCTCATGCTCCTCGCTGGAGGCTTCGTGACTTGGGCTTTCTCCACCGATGGCTACATGGCGCTTTACCCCGGCATGTCGAGCAACCGCGTCGAGAGCTACCGCGAATGGCAGCTCGAGATCCTGCCCCTTTCAAAAGATGGTGTCGCGGAAAAGGCGTGGATCTATCCGGCGGAGAATCTCGAGACGATGCGGTCGGACGAGCAGCGCATCATCCATGCCGAGTCCTTGCCCTTCGACGTTGTCATCAACGGGTATTCACCGAACGCTACCCCCATTCCGACCTCGGCACCAATGGCCGCAGGAGTGACCGGCAAGGAGATCGACGGCTTCAAGCTTTCCCCTCAGAAGCCTTCGAAAGAGGCCGAGCAAAACCTTCCGGGGTGTTTCTTGGAAATCCGGCCACGTGACGGAGGGGCTCCGATCGAGGCCATGCTTTGGGCTGGATCCTACCGATTTGACCCCCGCGAGAAGCCCATGCCCTTCACCTTCAAGATCGGCGACCAACTCTACGGGGCTATCCTGATGAAGAAATCCTGGACCGTCCCCTTCACCGTGAAGCTCGACGAGTTCATTTTCGAACGCCACCCCGGCATCATGACCGCTCGGAACTACGAGAGCCGCGTCACGCGATTTGAGGAAGGGCAGCCCGAGAAACCCCTCGAGATCAAGATGAACGAGCCGATGCGCCACGCGGGCTTCACCTTCTTCCAGGAGTCCTTCGGGCCCTCCGGTTCGCAGCCGGGCGACGAAATGTTCTCGCAGTTCGCCGTGGCCAACAACCCCGCCGACCAGTGGCCGCTCTACTCCTTGATCGTGACCGGCGTCGGACTCGGAGTGCACTTCCTCATCATGCTGGTCAATTTCACGACCCGCTCCCGTCAACGTCACGCCAAAACCCCGGCCTCCCTATGAGATCATCCCTCCACTTCCTTTTCTGGGGCGTTTTCGCTCTCCTGGTCGGCTCCGGATCGCTTGCCGAGGCCCGCGAGCTTCCCAAGAGTGCCCTGCAAAACTACGTCCCCTGGCAGGATGAGACCGTCCACGCCTTCGAGAACCTCCTCGTGCAGCAGGACGGGCGGGTGAAGCCCGTCTACACCGTCGCGCGCTTCACCCTGCTCCAGTTCTTGGGCAAGTCGTCGGTCTCCTTCGAGACGCAGGACGGCGAGCCGCACCGGCTGCACTACGCCGCGTGGTTCCTCGACGTGCTCTTCCGCGGTGAGATCGCGAAGGACCTTCCCGTCTTCGTGATCGACGATTCCGAAGCCGTCGTCCAGATCGGCGTCTCGCCGAAGTCGAAGCGTGACCGCTACTCCTACAACGAACTCCTCCCCGGTCGCGCGAAGCTTGCCGAACTGAGCGCCCAGTATGCCGAGAAGCAGGATCAGCATGAGAAGAGTGAAAAGGATCCCGAATTCGAACTCGACCGCATCGAGGGCATGATCCTCACCCTCGGTCGCAACATCAGCTCTTTCGAATACCTTGTCGGCCAGTTCGGCTTCGCGAAGAAGGGGGAGCTGCTCGTGAACGGCAACATCCTTCCACCCGAACTCAACGAACTCGCCAAGCGGCTCGACACCGTCGAGATGATGGAAAAGATGCCCGAGATGACGCTCGACCAGCTCGTCCAGACGGTCCGTCAGCAGCCCGGCGCCACCGAGGAAGAGCGCATGTTCTCCGGTGCTCTGCGCCTTTTCTTCTTCCACGCCAATTCGGCACGGGGGATGAACTTTTTCCCGCCCCAGGATCCCGCGGACGAAGTCTGGGTCTCTGCCAGTGATCTCATGCTCGCAGGTCTTGCCTCAAAAGAGAAGCGCCCTTGGGTGAAGGAGCAGCTCGGAGGCATCAGTGCCCTCGTCAAAGCACAAGGGGAGGGCGAGCCCGCCTTCCTCGCCGCTCTCGAGGCCTTCTCGGTCAAACAACATGCGATGGCGGAGGCACGCGGCGAGGGCAAACACTCGAAGCTCGAGATCCAGCTTTACCGTGGTAAATGGTTCTACTATTCGCTCGTAAGTTTTGTCTTCGCCTTCGTCGTGATGGCCTTCAGCTGGTTGACGCCGGGCAGCAAGGTCGGCAAGACGCTTCTTCTCGTCGCCGGATTGATCACCTTGGTCGGACTCGTCCTCGATGTCTACGGCATCACCCTGCGCTCCATCATCCGCGAGCGGCCGCCCATCACGAATCTCTATGATACCGTCCTCTTCATCACGGGGACTGCGGTGCTTCTCGGGCTGGTCATCGAGTATTTCACCCGCATTGGCGTCGGCACCCTCGTTGCCGTCGTCTCGGGTGTCCTCGGCATGTTCCTCTCGATGAAATACGAGGCGAAGGAGGCGACCGACACGATCACCCAACTCGTCGCCGTGCTCGACACGAACTTCTGGCTCGCCACCCACGTGACGATCATCAACATCGGCTATGCCGCCGGGCTCGTTGCCGCGATCATCGGGGTGATCTATCTCTCAGGCCGCTTTTTCGCCCTGTTCCGTAAGAGCTCGAATCCGGATTTCTACCGCACGCTGACACGCATGAACTACGGTGTGATCTGCTTCTGCCTCTTCTTCTCCCTCGTCGGCACCGTCCTTGGGGGGATCTGGGCGAATTACAGCTGGGGCCGTTTCTGGGGGTGGGACCCGAAGGAAAACGGGGCCCTCATGATCTGCCTATGGACCCTCGTCATCCTCCACGGGCGCATGGCCGGCTGGATCCGCGAGATCGGCGTCCACGTTCAGAGCCTCGTCCTCGCCATCATCACCACCTTCAGCTGGTGGGGCGTGAACAATCTCGGCGTCGGCCTCCACAGCTATGGCTTCACCGAGGGCGTCTGGGGAGCCCTTTATACATCGTGGATGGTTCTCGGGGTCTTCATGGCCATGGGCGCCGTGCTCTGGCTCAAGGAGCGCGGAGAAAGGGCCTCCCGAAAAGTCAAGTTTCCCACTGGCGAGGAAGCCACTGCGTGATCCCCGTGATCACGGTTTCGGACCTTTGCCTGTCACCTCGCGGACGGCGGGCAGGGTCCAATTCCACCGGATTGCGGCGAGGCGAAAAGCCACGATGATGACGATCCCTGCGACGAGTGCCCAGCGCTCAGGGACGTCAAGGCGTAGCAGCCCCAAGTAAGCCCGCGCGCCGGTTGCCCTCGCGGTCCTTGCGCGAGGGCGAGCGAATTTCCCGCTTATGACGCAGGACGCTTCCTGTCCAAATTATCCCGCGCCGGGAGGAGACCCTTCTTGCAAAGGGCCGACGCTGCGGCTTTGCTGAGGATCTCTTTCGCCCATTGCCGTGACCGAACCCGATCCAGCTCCCGAAACCGTCCCCGAGTCCGGGTCCACCCCTGATGCGGTTGCCGCTCCGGTCACCCCGGTCGTGCCTGAGGAGGAGCGGACCGGCACCTTTGATCCTGACGACTTCGTCGAGAATCCCTACAAGGTCGAGCTCGACATCTTCGAGGGTCCCATGGACCTCCTTCTCTACCTCATCAAAAAGGAAGAGATCGACATCTACGACATTCCCATCGAGCGGATCACGAAGCAGTACATGTCGTATCTCGACACTTTCAAACTGCTGAACATCGGCCTCGCCGGCGAGTTCCTCGTGATGGCGGCGAACCTCTGCTACATCAAGAGCCGGATGATGCTGCCCAAGCACGTCCAGCCGCCTGAGGAGGATGCCGACGAGGAGGATCCGCGCTGGGACCTCATCCGCCAGCTCATCGAGTATAAGAAATTCAAGGAAGCGGCTCGCAAGCTCGGGGAGCGTGAGGCGAACCAGCAAAAGCATTTTTCCCACAAGCCCGACAAGATCGTCGCGGCCGGCGATGAAGAGCGGCCCCTCGACGACGGGCTCAGCATCTTCGACCTCATCCGCGCCTTTCAGAATATCCTCGACCGCTTCAATGACGAGGGCCTCGGCGAGATCGTGGACGATCAATACACCGTTGGCGACAAGATCGATCATCTCCTCGGCCTGATTCCGCCGGGCGGCTCGATGCCCTTCACCGCCCTCTTTCAGGGAGCGACGACGAAACACGAGATGATCGTCACCTTCCTCGCCGTGCTCGAGCTGATGAAGCTGAATTACTTCCGGGTGAGGCAGGAACGTATTCTCGGGGAGATCGAGATGATCCGGAACCAGTTTTGAGGCGGCGGGGTAGTCCGGGCGGGTGCAGAATCCGCTTTCAAATCCTACAAACCGGTTCAGTTTATCGGCCCGTTCAGAACCACTCATGCAGCTGATCCAAATCGTCGAGGCCCTCATTTATGCGGCGCCGGAGCCGGTGACGGCGGCGGAGATCGCCAAGGCGATCCGCCGCGCGGCCGATGATCATCTCGCGCCGGAGGCGCGGGCGTGGGACTCGATCGGCACGGGCGAGGTCGAGACGGCCATTGCCGAATTGGGCGAGGCGCTCGCGGCCTCGGACCGGGCGATCGAGCTGCAGGAAGGCGCGACCGGCTGGCGCTTCGTGACGCGGGCCGATTTCGCAGAATGGATCCGCGCCCTTCTTCCCGAGATGCGGCCGGAAAAACTCAGTGCCGCGGCTCTGGAGACGCTCGCCCTGATCGCCTACCGCCAGCCCATCACGAAGGCCGATATCGAAGCGGTGCGCGGCGTCTCGGTCGATGGCACAATGCAGAAGCTGCTCGAGCGCCGGCTCATCCGCACGGGCGGACGCGCCGATCTCCCGGGTCGGCCGATGCTTTACGAGACCACGGAGTATTTCATGGAGCATTTCGGAGTGAAGACGCTCGATGATCTCCCGAACGCCTCCGAGTTGCGCCTCGTGCCCCTTCCCACCGCCGAACCCGAACCCGAACCGTCGAAAGCGGAAGCCCCCGCTGCGTACGAACCCGAGGTGGTGGAATCTCCCGCCGCAGAGCTTGCCGCGGCCGAGGAACCGGTCGAGGAAACCGGGTCGGAGGAAGAAGTGCCGGAACTAGACGAGACCGGCCTGGACGATCCCGAAATTTTTCCCGAGACCGCCGAAGAGCGGGAAGCCTGAGTTTTTTCACCTTGATATGAGCCTCGAAGACCTGCGCATCCAGATCGACGCGATCGACACCCAGATCATCCGACTCCTCAACGAACGTTCCGACGTGGTCCACGAAATCGGAGTGATCAAAAAGCGGGAAGGTCTTGAAATCTACGCTCCCGAGCGCGAGGAAAAACTCCTCCGGTCCCTCGTCGCGAAGAGTGGGGGCGGGCGTCTCCCCGAGGAGTCGATCCGGGCGATCTACCGCGAGATCATGTCGGCCGCCCTCGCCCTCGAGGAAGATTTGAAGATCGCCTATCTCGGCCCCGCGGGCACCTGGACACACCAGGCCGCGATCGGGAAATTTGGCCACAGTGTGAAGTATCTGCCCCAGCCCGGCTTTGCCGAAGTCTTCGAGCAGGTGGAGCGCCGCATGGTCGATTACGGGGTCGTGCCGATCGAAAACTCGACCGAGGGGGCGGTGACCCATACCCTCGATCTTTTCGCCGACTCACCGCTGAAGATCTACGGACAAGTGATGCTGCCGATCGAGAATCACCTGATGGCGAATTGTCCGCGCGAAGAGATTCGCCAGATCTACAGCCATCCCCAGATCCTCGCGCAGTGCCGGGGCTGGTTGGGGCGGAATTTCCGCGAGATCCAGCCGATCGAGAAGTCTAGTTCCGCCGCTGCTGCCGAATTGGCCGCAAGGGAGCCGGGCGCCGCCGTGCTCGGGGGCGAGCTGCTCGCCGAACTCTACGGATTGAATCTGCTCGAGCGCTCGATCCAGGATTTCGCCAACAACACGACCCGTTTTCTCGTCATCAGCCACAAGACCTGTCCGCCCACGGGCAAGGACCGCACTTCGGTGATGTTCTCGGTGAAAGACGAACCGGGCTCCCTCGTGCGTGCCCTCGAGCCTTTCGAGAAATTCTCGATCAACATGTCGAAGATCGAAAGCCGTCCCTCGAAGCGCCGGGCGTGGGAGTATTATTTCTTCGTCGATGTCGGTGGTCACTGCGAAGACACCGAACTCGCCGATGTGATCAGCCAGCTCGAGAAACACTGCTCCTTCGTGAAGGTGCTGGGCAGCTATCCCTCGTGAGGCTCAGCTCGGCTTCAGGACGTTTTTCGGGAAGTGAAAAGACGCCGACCCACTGCCCCCCCCTGTCTCACTCATCGCCTTCGCGCTCGATGCGAACGACGTGTTCGCCCTCGCGCTGGAGGTTGAGGCGGTCGCGGGCGACGGTCTCGAGGTAATCCTTGTCGGTCTTGAGGAGGCGATGCTCCTGACGCAGGCGCACGGCCTGCGACTCTTTTTCGTCGCGAATCCCCTCGAGACGTTGTTTTTCCGCGACGAGTTCCTCGCGGCGCTCCAACTCGGGGCCGAAGAGCTTCACCACGGCGAGGACGAGGAGGGCGTAGATCACCACCTCCATCAGGCGCGAGAGCCGTTTCCAAAGACTGGGCCGGGGGGCCGCTGCCGCCGTCGAGGCGTGCAGGGTGAACTCTGGCTGGTCGGTGAAATCCGGATCGCGCATCGTGATGGAAGGGTGGTGTCTGTCGATCCGCGGATCAGGCGCGCATCTTGCCGCCGTAGATCGCGTCGTCGCCGAGCTCTTCCTCGATGCGGAGAAGCTGGTTGTATTTCGCGATCCGGTCGGAGCGGCTCATCGAGCCGGTCTTGATTTGTCCTGCATTCGTCGCGACAGCGATGTCGGCGATGGTGCTGTCTTCGGTCTCACCGGACCGGTGGCTGATGACAGCGGTGTAGCGGTTTTCCTTGGCCAGCTCGATCGCGTCGAGGGTTTCGGTGAGGGAGCCGATCTGGTT
>DGXY01000052.1:53205-53802 GCA_002396885.1 Akkermansiaceae bacterium UBA5020 | reverse complement strand
GAGCCGATCTGGTTCACCTTCACGAGGATGGAGTTCGCCACGCCCAGATCAATGCCCTTTTGCAGGAAGCTGGTGTTGGTGACGAAGAGATCGTCGCCGACGAGCTGGGTCTTGGCGCCCATCTTCTCGGTGATCGTTTTCCAGCCGTCCCAGTCGTTTTCGTCGCAGCCGTCCTCGATCGAGATGATCGGGTATTTGCTCTGCAGGTCGAGGTAGTAGTCGACGAGCTCGGCGGCGGATTTCACGGACTTGTCGGACTTCTTGAAGACGTATTTCTTCTGCTCCTTGTCGAAGAACTCGGAGGAGGCCACGTCGAGGGCGATGAAGGTGTCTTCACCGAGCTTGTAGCCGGCCTTGTCGACGGCCTGGGCGATCACTTCGAGGGCGTCGTAGGCGGAGTCGAGGTTCGGCGCGAAGCCACCCTCGTCGCCGACGGCGGTGGAGAGACCACGATCCTTCAGCACCTTCTTGAGGGCGTGGAAGATCTCAGCACCTTGGCGGAGCGCCTCGCGGAAGGTCGGCGCGCCCTTGGGCATGATCATGAATTCCTGGAAGTCGATCGGCGCGTCGGAGTGGGCGCCGCCGTTGATGATGTTC
>DGXY01000052.1:988-53039 GCA_002396885.1 Akkermansiaceae bacterium UBA5020 | reverse complement strand
CCGTTGATGATGTTCATCATCGGGACGGGGAGGACCTTCGCGTTCGGGCCGCCGATGTACTTGTAGAGCGGCAACTGAAGCTGGTGCGCGGCGGCGTGGGCCGTGGCAAGGGAGACGCCGAGGATGGCGTTGGCACCGACGTTGGCCTTGTTGGGCGAGCCGTCGATCTGGAACATCAGCTTGTCGATCGCGGTCTGCTCGGTGGCGTCGAGTCCGATGAGTTCGGGTCCGAGTTTCTCATTGACGGCCTCGACGGCCTTGAGGACGCCTTTGCCGAGGTAGCGCGCCTTGTCGCCGTCGCGGAGTTCCCAGGCTTCGTGCTCGCCGGTGCTGGCGCCGCTCGGGACCGCAGCGCGGCCGATGGCGCCGCCTTCGAGTTCCACATCGACTTCGACGGTGGGATTGCCGCGGGAGTCAATGATCTCACGGGCGCGGATGTTGGTGATGGTCGTTTCGAGCATGGTTCGGTTCTTCGTTTAGTTTGTAGTTGATTGGGAAATCTTCAATATCAAAATGCCTGAAAATTATTACAATTCAAGGCATTCGCTCAGGTCGGGCTTTTTAAGCCACGCCGAGGCTTTTGCAAGCAGCAAACTTGCCATCGGTGCCGACTCGGTTTCGGGAAGCCGGGCGGGGATTACTCCCAGATCTGCCTGATGGCCTCACGGATCGAATCGCCGAAGAAGGTCAGGGCGAGCAGAATCAGGATGGTAATGATGAGGCTGACGTAGCCGATCATCAGGCCGATCGCCCCGAGGGTGTGTCCGGGGGCGGGCTGAACGGGACTGTGGCGGGCCTTGGCGAGGGCGGTGTGTCCAAAGATGATCGCGAGGGGAGCGAAAAGGGGGCCGCCGACGCAGGTGACCACGCTCAGCACCGCCGAGACGATCGAGATCGCCCCGTAGATCGGAGAGGGTGGCAGTGCGGGGCCTTCCTCTTCCTCCTCCACCGGCGCCTTCTCCGAAGCGGGTGGCAGCGTTTCCTGAGCCGATTGAGGCGCGGCGGATTCTTCGAAAGTCGCGACCGGCAGGGAGGGGGCGACGGGTTTTTCCTCAGCGGGAGGGACCGGGTGGGAGATCGTGTCTCCCAAGGGACGCTCTGGCGGCACTGGATCGAGGATCGCGGGCGCTTTCTCCTCGCGCCGTTGTCCGGGGAACAGGATATCGGAGGAGCACACCGGGCATTCCACCGTCGTCCCGTAAAAGGTCTCGTCGCCTGACACCTTTTGCCCACATTTCGGACATGCCACTTTGATCGTTGCCATCGGGGGAATCGGATAGGACGGGATAGAATGACTAGGGAAGCCGATTCCCTCTCTCCTGCAAACGATATTCGCGGGAGCGGTGAGGGGAAATGAGACCATCTTCCCGCTTGCCGCCGCCCCATGGCTCCGGCATCTTCGGACTAGGATCCACATGAACGCTTCTCTCCTTGCCGCCGGTCTGGGCCTTGGCCTGACTCTGGTTTCCTGCACCTCCGCTCCCGAGACGCCAGCCGCTCCGGTGGCAGCGGCCGCGGACAATGCTCCCGCAGCCTCCGTGCCCTCTCCTCAGGTCCCGACGATTCCCGCTGCCCCATCATTGAAGGAAACGCAAAAGCTCGACCGGGAGTTGGGCGGCGCGGTGATTCCTTATCCCTTCGACAACTGTGCCGTCATTCAGAAACCCTTCGGCACGGAGGGTCCCAAACATCGCCGGATCTACAAAGGCCACGAAGTCCTCTTTTGCTGCACGCCCTGCGTGAGGGCCTTCGATGCCAATCCCGAGCCCTACATGCCGCGCATCATGGCTGCCGCGAAAGACCGGGCGGCGGGCACGGTGACGCCGCCGACAGTAGCGCAGTGAGCAAATTACTTGTCCTCGACCTCGACGTCGATGATGTCGTCCTTCTTTGACTTGCGGCCAAAGAGTCCGCCGAGATCAACGCCAAAGTAGGCCAAACAACTGATCACGAGCATCATCGCGGCGGCTTCGTCGAGATTCCCCAAGATGGGAAGGTTGTCCGGGATGAGCTCGAGGATGCCCGCGGTCGGATTGACGAGATAGACGACCCCGAGGGCTCCGAAGAGTCCGACAAGAATTGAGCCGAAGACACTCCGCTTCCCTTTGCCTTCCCCGGCGATCGGTTTCTGATGTTCCATGGTCTCTAGATTGGGTGCGAACCCGGAGGGAAGCGAGTACAATCCGCTCCCGGCTTTGTAACGTATCGGAGAGGAAACCACTTTGTGAAAAATTTCACAAAGTCCCCTTGAACTTCGAAAACCCCGGTCCGATACTCCGGCAGTCTGAGCTGCTCGCTTGACCGCCGAGCCCGACCACGAACCGCCATGCCGACCACCTCACGAGAGATCGAAGTCCAGGACACGGGCGCCCGCGCCGAGTCCCTCAAGGGCTATCAGGCGACGACCGAGGATTTGGTCGGTGAAAAGCTCGTTCTCAACATGGGGCCCTCGCACCCGGCGACGCACGGGGTGCTTCGTCTCATCCTCGAACTCGACGGCGAAATCATCACCAAGGCTGATCCCGACATCGGTTTCCTGCACCGCGGTGACGAGAAGATCGCCGAGAACATGCAATACAACCAGTTCGTGCCCTACACGGACCGGCTCGATTACCTCGCTCCGCTCGCCAACAACGTCGCTTACGCCCTCGCGGTGGAAAAGTTGATGGGCTGGGAACTCCCGGCGCGCGGCCAAGCGATCCGCACGATCTGCTGCGAGATGGCGCGCATCTCTGCCCACCTCCTCGGCCTCGGTGCCTACGCCATGGACGTCGGTGCGATGACCGTTTTCCTCTACACCTTCACCCAGCGCGAGACGATCTACGATCTTTGCGAGCTCCTCACCGGGGCGCGTTTCACGACGAGTTACACCCGCGTTGGAGGCCAGATTCGCGATCTTCCCGAGGGTTTCACCCAAAAGCTTCTGAAGTTCTGTGACGAATTCCTCATCTGTCTCGACGAGGTTGATACCCTTCTTACCCGGAACAAGATCTTCCTCGACCGCACACGCGACATCGGGGTCATCTCGAAGGAAGACGCCATCGCCTGGGGCCTGAGCGGTCCCAATCTCCGTGGCTCCGGTGTCGATCACGACGTGCGCAAGGCCAATCCCTACCTCGATTACCACCGCTACCAGTTCGACATCCCGATCGGCTCGGTGGGCGATTGCTACGACCGTTACCTCGTCCGCATGGAGGAGATGCGCCAGAGCACCTCGATCCTCCGCCAGGCCGTCGCCGGATTGCCTGACGGACCGATCAACGTCGTCGACGCGAAGCAGCGGCTTCCCCAGAAAGAGCGCGTCCTCATGAGCATGGAGGAGCTCATCCACCACTTCATCCTCATCACCGAAGGGCTCGATGCCCCGGCCGGTGAGGTCTACTTTGGGGCCGAGAACCCGAAGGGTGAACTTGGCTTTTACATCCACTCGAAGGGAGGCGGCGTGCCCTACCGCCTAAAGATCCGCGCACCCTCCTTCGTCAACCTCAGCATCCTGCCGAAACTCCTCGAAGGTTGCATGATGAGCGACACGGTCTCCATCCTTGGTAGTCTCGACTTCGTGATGGGCGAATGTGATCGATGACTCGCCGCGACAACTGAATCCAGGCACTTTTTACTTCTTACCTTTTACCCTTTACCGCAGCGAAAGCCGCCCTCTCATGCTTGCTGTTCCACAGGATCTCGAAGCCGAAATCGACGAACGCATCACCCATTATCCGGTGAGCAAGCGTTCCGCCGTGCTTCCGGTGCTTCATCACCTGCAGCACCACTTCGGCTACATCAGCGAGCAAGCGGTGGAGTGGACCGCCGCGAAGCTCGGTCTCGAGCCGATCAAGGTTCTTGAAGTGGTCACCTTCTACCCCGGCTTTCGCCAGGAAGCTCCGGGCAAATACCACATCCGCGTCTGCCGCACCCTCAGCTGCGCCATGGCCGGCAGCTACGAGCTGATGGAGTCGCTCTGCGACAAAACCGGGATCGACCGTTCCGGTGTCACCCATCACCATCCCATTGCCATCAGCGCCGACGGCAAATACAGCATCGAGTTCGCCGAGTGCCTCGCGAGTTGCGGCTTCGGTCCGGTCTGCATGGTCAACGATGATTTCCACGAGGCCGTCACCGACGTCGACGGCCTCCTCAAACAATATCCCTGAATCCTGACATGGGCGCCATCACCTACAAGCGCGGCCGCGAACCGCATGGCAAGGAACACCGGGTCATCTTCCGCAACATCGACCGCGAGGGCTGGGACGCAAGCATCGGCACCTACCTGAAGGAAGGTGGCTACGAGCAACTCAAAAAAGCGCTCAAGATGGAGCGTGCCGCCATTACCGAAGAGGTAAAGAAGTCCGGTTTGCGCGGGCGGGGTGGAGCCGGATTCCCCTGCGGGGTGAAGTGGGGATTCATCCCTCCGAGCAACACCAAGCCCGTCTACCTCATCTGCAACGCGGACGAATCCGAGCCGGGCACCTTCAAGGACCGCTACATTCTTCACCAGGATCCCCACCAGCTCGTCGAGGGCATGGCCATCGCCTGCTTTGCGGTGGGTGCCAAGCTCGCTTACATCTACATACGCGAAGAGTTTCCAGAGGCCGCCAAGATCGTTGAGAAGGCCATCGCCGAGGCGCATGAGAAAGGCTTTCTCGGCAAGGACATCCAAGGTTCCGGTTTCGACCTTGAGATCTACGTGCACCGCGGGGCCGGGGCTTACATCTGCGGCGAAGAGACCGGCCTGATCGAGTCGCTCGAGGGCAAGCGTCCCTACCCGCGCATCAAGCCGCCCTATTTCCCGGCGGCGATGGGGCTCTACCTCTGCCCGACCATCGTCAACAACGTCGAGACCCTCTGCCATGTGAAGCACATCATCGAGATGGGCGGCGAGGAATACGCCAAGACCGGCACGAAGAACAACACGGGCACCCGCATCCTCTGCGTCAGCGGGGATGTGCAGAAGCCCGGCTACTTCGAGGTCGAGGTCGGCAAGGTGACGATGGGCGAGGTCATCAACGACCTTTGTGGCGGTCTTAAGCCCGGACGCGAACTCAAGGCGGTGATCCCGGGAGGCTCCTCCGCCAAAGTCCTGCGTGCCGACGAGATCTACACGGTCGGACGCGGCGACGACGCCCGCAAGCTCACGATCTGGGACATTCCGATGGATTTCGACACCTTGGCCGCCTGCGGATCGATGGCCGGTTCTGGTGGTGTCATCATCATGGATGACAGCCGCTCGATGAGCTGGGTCCTCAACAACCTCAACAATTTCTACGCCCACGAGTCCTGCGGCCAGTGTACGCCCTGCCGCGAAGGTTCGCTTTGGATGAAGAAGATCACGGACCGTATCGTCGCGGGCAAAGCCTCGCCAGCTGACATCGACACCCTCTACGGGGTCGCCAAAAACATCGACGGACGCACCATTTGTGCCTTTGGGGAAGCCTGTTCCTGGCCGACCGAGAGTTTCGTCGAGAAGTTCCGCGACGAACTCATTGGCGACACCAAACCCGAACTCGAGGGTGCCCTCGTCAACGCCGAAACCCTCACCGCCGCCGCGAGCCTTTGAGATTGAGATGAGCGAAGTGAAACCCGATCTCGTGGACGTCCAGATCGACGGCGTCTGGCACCAGTTCCCGAAAGGAACGCGCCTCATTGAAGCCTGTCGCCAAGCCGGCGTCGAGGTGCCGCATTATTGTTACCATCCCAAGCTCACCTCGCCGGGGAATTGCCGCATGTGCCTCGTCGAGACCGGCATGCCGCCGCGTCCCGCGCCCGGCGCCGAGTCGCCCCAGCCCGACGAGAGCGGTCATCTCCCCATTTCCTGGATCCCGCGTCCCGTCATTGCCTGCGCGAATACCGTTGCGCCGAACATGGGCGTGCGCACCACCGGTCCCATCACCGAAGGTTGTCGTGAGGGTGTGATGGAGCTCCTCCTCGCGAACCACCCGCTCGATTGCCCCATCTGCGATCAGGCCGGAGAGTGTTCCCTGCAGGAATACAGCGTCGAGCACGGGAAGGGCGAATCGCGCTTCCGCGAGCAGAAGGTGAAAAAGCCGAAGAACGTCGATGTCGGCCCCCGCGTCCGTCTCGACGACGAACGCTGCATCATGTGCAGCCGCTGCATCCGCTTCACCGACGAGATCGCCGATGATCCGGTCCTCGGCTTCACCGACCGCGGCAGTCACACCGTCCTCACCGTGTATCCGGGCCGCGAGCTCGCGAACAACTACTCGCTCAACACCGTCGACATCTGTCCTGTGGGGGCGCTTACCTCGAACGATTTCCGCTTCCAGATGCGGGTCTGGTTCATGCGCCAGACTGACACGATCGACGTGAACTGTGCGACCGGCTGCAACGTCACCGTCTTCAGCCGCCAGAACAAAATCTACCGCGTCGTGCCCCGTCAGAACAACGACGTGAACTCCGACTGGATGCCTGACTCGCACCGTCTCAGCTTCCATTGGATCGATAGCGATGCCCGTCTCACCGAACCGATGGTGAAGGAAAACGGCAAACACCGCGTCGCCACCTGGGGCGAGGCCATCGCCAAAACGGTGGAGAAATTGACCTCTTTGTCAGGATCCGAGATCGCCGTGATCGCCTCCGCGCGCATGACGAACGAGGAGCTCCTCATGGTGAACCGCCTCGTCAAACAACTCGGGGCCGGACACGTCGAGATCGTGCCGCGCATGGGTGAGGCCGATGGATATCTCATCTCCGCCGACCGCAACCCCAACACCAATGGCGTGAAGCTCATCCTCGGGCTCGAGAAGCCCGGCAGCGCACTCGAGCGGGTCAAGTCGGGCATCGAACAGGGTCGGATCAAGGCCCTCCTCTGTCTTCAGGAAAACCTCGTCGAGGACGGCGGTTTCTCCGGCGAGCTCCTTGGCAAACTCGATTTCCTCCTCGCCACCCATCCCCACGCCAATCCCACCACGGGCATCGCCGATGTGGTTTTGCCAGGGGCCTGCTGGGCCGAGAAGTCGGGCACGATGATCAACGTCACCGGACGTCTTCAGCGTCTCAACAAGGCGGTCGATGCCCCTGGTGAGACCCTCGAGTCTTGGGAGATCGTGCGCGACCTTATCCAGGCGCTTGGCGGTGGCAACGGCATCTATTCGGCGATGGATCTTTTCAAGCAGCTCGCCGCCGAAGTGCCCGAGTTCAAGGGATTGAGCTGGGGCCAGATCGGCGACCTCGGTCTTCCCCTCATCGAAACCGGCGAGACCATTCCCGCGTTGGAACGCGAGAAAGAACGCAAAGCCGCAGGATTGATCGTGGGATGAACGACATGAATCTCAAAGACGAACGTTCCGGAATGTGGCATGGGCATCCTGCCCATGCATCGTGTCACGACGCGTGGAGTCGCCACGATGCCAGTTCGCGAATGAACCTTCTTTTGGGCAATGGACGTCACGCCACGGAGCATGGGCAGGATGCCCATGCCACTCTCCCCTTTTGACCGCATGGATTGGCATCTCATCATCGCAGCCGCAATCAAGATCGTGGTCTTCGTCTTTTTCGTGACCTTGCCCCTCGTGGCGATGTCCGTTTGGGCGGAGCGCCGTGTCAGTGCCGCGATCCAGGACCGCGTCGGTCCGAACCGTGTCGGCCCCTTTGGCCTCCTCCAGGCGGTCGCGGACGGCATCAAGTTCCTCCTCAAGGAAGACTTCACCCCCGCGCACGTTCGCAAGTTCTACTTCTGGCTGGCCCCGGCCCTCACGATGGTGCCGGCCCTCCTCACCTGCGCGGTCCTTCCCTTCGGCAGCCAACTCTTCGGGGAGAAGATGGTCATCGCCGACCTTGACGTCGGGCCCCTCTTTGTCTTCGCGATCGCCTCGCTCACCGTCTACGGGATTGTCCTCGCGGGCTGGGCGTCGAATTCGAAGTATCCTTTCCTCGGTGGGGTCCGCTCGACGAGTCAGATGATTTCCTACGAGATCTGCATGGGACTTTCCATCGTCCCGCTCGTGATGATCTACGGCGATCTCAATCTCGGCCGCATTGTCCACGAGCAGGCGCAAAACGGTTGGGCGCTTCTTCCGCTCTGGGGCGAGGGGCTCAGCTTGAAGGGCTTCATTCTCGCGATTCCGATGTTCGTTTCCTTCGTCATCTTCACGACCTCGATGTTCGCGGAGACGAACCGCCTCCCCTTTGACCTTCCCGAGTGTGAAACGGAGCTCGTCGCTGGTTACCACACCGAATACAGCTCGATGAAGTTCGCTTTGTTCTTCCTCGGTGAATACGCCGCCATGATCATCGGCTCGGGCCTTTGCGTGACCTTGTTCCTTGGCGGCTGGAGCTTGCCTTTCGGATGGCTCGCGCCCGCCACGATCGATTCCGAAGTGCCTTGGTGGCAGGGGCTCATCCACATCGGTGCCTTCTTCGCCAAGGTCATCGGCTTCATCCTCTTCTTCATCGTCGTCCGCTGGACCCTTCCGCGCTTTCGCTACGACCAGCTCATGCGCCTCGGCTGGGTCTTCTTCTTTGAAATTGCCCTCGCCAACGTCGTTCTCACCGCCATCCTCCTGTGGGTTCTGAAGTAGTCCGCACCGATTCCTTTTCCGACCTTTTACCTTTCACTTTTTACCTTTTACCGCGGCCTCCGGCCGCGCTCAGCCATGGCCATCATCGTCCAACGTCCGAAACTGAAATGGTGGGAGCAGCTTTACCTGCCCGCCTTGGTCAGTGGCATGCGCGTGACCCTCGGCCACCTCGTCGCCACCCTCACCCGCAAGACGAAGGTGACGATGCAATATCCCGAGGAGAAGTGGGATGCCAACCTGCCCGATCATTACCGCGGTGCCCCGGCCCTCGTGACCGATGAGCATGGCCGCGAGCGCTGCGTCGCCTGCCAGCTCTGTGAATTCATCTGTCCGCCCCGTGCCATCACGATCAAGCCCGAGGAGATTCCCTCCGACGACAAGTGGGCAAAAGTGGAGAAACGCCCCCGCGCCTTCGAGATCGATATGATCCGCTGCATCTACTGCGGCCTCTGCGAGGAAGTCTGCCCCGAGCAGGCCATCTACCTCCGCAAGGACTACGCGATCACCGGCACGAGCCGCGCCGAGATGGTCCACGACAAGGAACGACTCTACGAAATCGGCGGCGTCCGCACCGGACTCGTGAACAAGTGGAACGATTTGAAGTAAAGGAATGATGGAGTGAAGGAATGATGGAGCAATGACCACAAAATTGAACGCCTAGAAACCAAGAGACCGTCGCCGCCCCCTCGAAAGCCCATCCTCCACTGCTCCATTACTCCCCGCCCGCATCCGCTCAGCCATGACTTTCCTTTTCTATCTCTTCGCCGCACTCGCCCTCTTCGGGGGGATCGGGGTGGTCGTGTGCCGCAACCCGGTCTCGGCGGCGTTTTCGATGGTCCTCTCCTTCCTCGGTCTGGCCTCGCTCTTCATCCAACTCGATGCCTATCTCGTCGGCACGCTCCAGATTCTCGTTTACGCGGGAGCGATCATGGTGCTCTTCCTCTTCATCATCATGCTCCTCGACGTGCCGGAAGAGGAGAAGCGCCGCTTCCCGTTCATCAGCTTCGCCGGAGCCGGTGCGGTCGTGACCGCCTTCCTCGTGCTCGTCGTCCTCGTCCTCAACCGCGGCGGCACCGCCGGCCGGCCGCTTCCCGCCATCGTGCCTTCCGAGCCGGGCCACAGTGACGTCCATCGCATCGGCGAGCTTCTCTTCGGCACCTACTGGTTCCCCGTCCAGATCGTTGGCGTCCTTCTCCTCGCCGCCACCGTCGGCGTGGTCGTGCTCAGCAAGAAGGAACTCAAGTAAGGGAAACGAAGCACCAAGAACGGACCATGGAACTCACCCTCAATCACTTCCTTTTCGTGAGCGGCGCGCTCTTTGCGATCGGGCTGGCCGGCGTGCTCGTGAGGCGCAATCTGCTCATCATCTTCATGTGCCTCGAGCTCATGCTCGCGGCCGCGAATCTCACCCTTGTTGCCTTCTCGCGTTTCAACCTCGTCGAAGGCCAGCCCGCCTACGACGCCCACGTCCTCCTTTTCTTCATCATCACCGTGGCGGCGGCCGAGGTCGCCGTTGGTCTCGCCATCATTGTCGCCCTCTTCCGTACGAAGGAGACGACCGATGTGACGAAGGTCAACACGATGAAATACTGATCCCGCGCCCGCTCTTATCCCATGGATGTCAATACCCTGGCCTGGTCCGTCCTGCTCCTCCCGCTGCTCGTCGCGGCGGCGATTCTGCTTGGCCTGAAACGCTGGTCCGGCCTTTCCTCACTGCTCTCGACGGGGTCAGCCCTGCTCTGTCTGATCTTCTGCTTTCTCCTTGCCGCGGGCGGAGAGACGGCGGTGGAGACGAAGACCTATCCTTGGATCGACCTCGGCCAAGCCCTCGAACTCGGTATCGGGTTCCAGATTGACGGACTCAGCCGCGGCATGATGCTCATCGTCTCCTCGATCGGCTTCCTCGTGCATCTCTTCTCGCTCGGCTACATGAAGGACGACGCGGGCAAGTCGCGCTACTTCGCGGGGCTTTCCCTCTTCCTCTTCTCGATGACCGGCATCGTCCTCGCGGACAATTTCGCGATGATGTTCATTTTCTGGGAACTGGTCGGGGTCAGTTCCTACCTTCTCATCGGTCACTGGTATGAGAAGGCTTCCGCCGCGGACGCAGCCAAAAAGGCTTTTCTCGTCAATCGCATCGGCGACTTCGGCTTCATGGCGGGGATTCTCCTCGTGTGGATTCTCACCGGATCGATCTATTTCGACGAAATCGCCAAGGCCGTCGGCAGTGTCGCCAATGCGCAACTGCTCAACCTCGCGGTTCTTTGCGTCTTCTGCGGCGCGGTCGGCAAATCGGCCCAGGTGCCGCTGCACGTCTGGCTCCCCGACGCGATGGAGGGTCCCACGCCCGTCTCCGCCCTGATCCACGCCGCCACGATGGTCGCCGCCGGGGTCTTCATGCTGGCGCGGGTCGCGTTTCTCGTGGATGCGGCGGATTTCGCCGCCGAAGTGATCGCCTGGGTCGGAGCGATCACCGCGCTGCTCGCCGCCTTGATGGCCCTTCAGCAAAACGACATCAAGCGCATCCTTGCCTACTCGACTCTTTCCCAGCTCGGATACATGGTCATGGCCCAGGGAGTTGGTCAGGGTGGCAGCGATGCCGGCATGTTCCACCTCTACACCCACGCCTTTTTCAAGGCGCTCCTCTTCCTCGGTTCGGGTGCGGTGATCTATGCGTGCCATCACGAGCAGGACATCTGGAAGATGGGCGGACTGCGCAAAAAGTTGCCGATCACTTTCTGGACTTTCGCCCTCGGCACCGCCGCTCTCATCGCCGTGCCCTTCACAAGCGGCTTCTGGAGCAAGGAGGCCATCCTCGAGACGGCCCTACATGAGAAAATGACCGGGCCGTATGTCCTTGCGATCATCGTCGCTTTCCTCACGCCTTTCTACATGACCCGTCTCGTCATCGTCGCCTTCTTCGGTAAAGCGCGCACGAAAGATGCCGACCATGCCCATGAGGTCGGGCCGGTCATGTGGATCCCGCTCGCGCTGCTCGCGTTCATGGCGGTGTTCTCGGCCTACTCGTTTGTCTCCGGTCCGCTCCTCGCGCGAGGGCATGCCGACATCCACCACCTCGTCGAACATTTTGGTCTCACCGCGATCCTTTCCCTCATCGGACTCGTCATCGGCGTTGGAGCCGCGATCTATTTTTATAAGGGCAAGGACAAGGATCCGATCAGCATCCCACTCTTCCGCGACAAATTCAAAATCGACGAGTTCTACCTCGGTCTGGTTCATGTCTTCCAGGATGCCGTCGCCAAGGGCCTCGATTTCGCCGACCGCTATCTCATCGATCCGCTCGTGGCCCGCTTCCCCGCTGCGACCGCTCTTGCCGCCGGTTCTGTCTTCCGGGTCTTCAATACCGGCAACGTCCAGTCTTACGCATTCCTCTTCGGCGTCGCCGTGGTCGCGGTGATCTTCTACCTCCTTTTCTGATCGAATTTTCCGCCCCCTCTCGTCGTGAGCACACTTGAACTCCTCGTCTTCCTGCCGCTCCTTGCCGCGCTCGCCGTCGGCCTCGGGGCGCCCGCCCGCTTCACCGCGCTGGGAGCCTCGGTGCTCGTGCTTCTCGTTGCGGTTTACTGTGCGATCAATTTCAATACGGTGGTCGAGGGAGCGACACAGTTCGCCAGTTCTCGAACCTTGCTTGAGATGCCGGGCTTTCCGAAGCTGAGTCTCGCCTTCGGGATCGACGGGATCAGCCTCGTCCTCGTCCTTCTCTCCGCTCTCGTCCTCGTGGCGGCCGTCTTTGTCGCACCGCAAGAATCGGCCATCAAAGGAAGCGCCAAACTCTACTACCTTTCCCTCCTCCTCATCGGTGGCGGAGCGATCGGAGCCTTCACCGCGACGGATCTGTTTTTCCTCTATGCCTTCCACGAGCTCGCCCTCATCCCGACCTTCCTCATGATCGGGATCTTCGGCCACGGGGAGGGACGCGTCCGCACCGCCTGGACGATCACGATCTTCCTCGGCGTCGGCAGCCTCATTCTCCTCGTCGGACTGATTCTCGCGGTCGGAGCCCTCGGCGGCACGACGTTTGACGTGGCCTCGCTCATCGCGCTTGCGAAGGCCGCGCCGATTGCCGAAGGGACCCAATCCTGGATTTTCCTCCTCCTTTTCATCGGCTTCGGCATTCTCGTCTCGCTCTTTCCCTTCCACAGTTGGGCGGCTCCCGCCTATGCCGAGGCCCCCACGCCGGTGGCGATGCTGCACGCCGGGGTCCTGAAGAAATTCGGCCTCTACGGACTCATTCGTCTCGCGATGCCGCTCGCGCCGGCCGGAGCGGAGAAGTGGCTGAACCTCGTCCTCATTCTCCTCCTCGGTAACATTCTCTACATCGGCCTCGTCACGATCGCGCAGAAGAAGCTCGACCGCATGCTCGGCTACTCGAGCGTGATGCACATGGGCTACGCCTTCCTCGGCATCGCCGCCGGGAATGTCATCGGGGTCTCCGGTGCCGTCCTCCTCATGTTCGCCCACGGTCTTTCCATCGCCCTGCTCTTCGGACTCGCGGGCTGGATGCGCGACCAATTCGGCAGCCTCGACTTCGACAAGTTTGGAGGAATCGCCAAGTCGATGCCGAAGCTCGGACTTCTCTTCGGTTTCGCCACCTTCGCCTCGATCGGTCTGCCCGGATTTGCCAACTTCGCGGCCGAGGTCGAGATCTTCTTCGGCGCCTTCGCCGGCGAGGATACGACCATGACCTGGATCCGCTGGGCCACGATCGGCGCGCTCTGGGGTGTTGTGATTTCCGCCGTCTATATGCTGCGCGCCTTCCGCAATCTCTTCATGGGCCCGAAGCCCGAGGCGCTCAACACTCCCGCCGATCTTTCGTGGGGCACGCGTCTGCCGCTCCTTCTCCTTTTGGTCGCCCTCCTCGCGGTCGGCTTCTCGCCCGAACTCCTCAATCAATTCATCCGCCCCGCCGTGAACGGTCTCTTCACCGCCATGGCCGGATGAGGCGACGGCTGAAAACAGGACTCTGAACTCTGCCAACTTTCCCCATGCCGGTCTATTACCTCGAATTCATTGTGGTCGCGCTCGGGCTCGTCCTGCTGATGGTCGATGCCTTCGCCAAGCTCGAGGACAAACGGTCCCTCGCCCGCCTCGGCATCCTCGGGCTTGCCATCGTCTTCTGTCTTCTTTTTATCGTAAAGGCCCCTGAGGCCGCGGTGGGAGGGATCTGGCGATTCTACGCCGCGCCCGACAGCCTTTCGCTTTTCTTCAAGGGGCTCGCCCTGCTCTCGACCATTCTTGTGCTGATCATGGCGATCGACTATGCGCCTATCGTCATCGCCCAGACCGCCAACCCTGAGGACGGTGCCCACCCTCAGGCCGGACTCGGTGAATTCTTCGCCCTGCCGCTCTTTGCCTGTGCCGGGTTGATGTGGATGTCTTCCGCCAATCACCTTGTCAGCATCTTTGTCTCGCTCGAGACGGTCTCGATCACCTTCTACATCCTCGTGGCCTATCTTCGTCGCAATGTCGGTTCGCTCGAGGCCGGAGTGAAGTATCTCATTCTTGGAGCGCTCTCGACCGGTTTCCTCGTCTATGGCTTCGCCTGGCTCTTTGGAGTGACCGGCAGCATGGAGTTGCCCGCGATCACCGAAGCCCTCGGCAAAGACGGGATCAACACCACGGCCGCGCTCTTCGCCTTCGCCCTGATCCTCATCGCTCTCGCTTTCAAACTCGGTGCCGCGCCCTTCCACCTCTGGATCCCGGACGTCTATCAAGGGGCCCCGACTCCGGTGACGGCCTTTCTTTCGGTCGGCTCGAAGGCGGCGGCGACGATTGTCACGCTTCGCTTGGTGAGCCCCTTTCTCGCGAGCGCTCCGCTCGTGGGAAAAATCACCGCCGTCCTCATCGTGGTCGCCATCCTCACGCTGCTGGTCGGGAATCTCGCGGCCCTGCCGCAGAAAAACTTCAAACGGCTCCTCGCCTATTCCTCGATCGGACACAGCGGATTCCTTCTCATGGCTCTCGCCTCGGCTCCCCGCGCTTCCGTGGCGAATGCGATGTCTCCCACCACGGTGGTGGCTTTCTACTTGGGAGCCTATCTCCTCATGACGCTCCTCGCCTTTCTGGTGCTCTCGAGTCTCCGTGTGGCGATTCCCGGTGAGGAAATCGATTCCTACCGCGGGCTCGCGAAACGATCGCCCTTCCATGCCGCCGCGCTTCTCGTCGCGATGGCCTCACTGGCGGGGATCCCGCTCACGGCCGGATTCTTCGGCAAGTTTTTCGCCTTCAAAATGGCCATCGACGCCGGGCAGTGGTGGCTCCTCGCCGCCGCCCTCGTCGCCGCAGCGGCGGGCTTCTATTATTACCTCAAGATCGCCGTCTCGATGTATTTCTCCGAGCCGGCCAAGGGTGAAGAGGGCGCGATCCGCGTCAGTCCGCTCACGGGATTCGCGATGGTCGTGCTGATGATTCTCATCGTGGCCGCCGGGGTCGCCCCGGGCGTGATCGTCGGGCTTTTCTCCTGAGCTCGATCGGGATCGGTTTGGTTGTCTCATCCCTCCGGACCGGGCTTGCCCACCGGGTGAGGCTGCGCTAAAATCGCGTCCATGAAGAAACAACCCTGTTTCGGTGTCGTCGTGATGTTGGCAACGCTCCTCGTAGCACCCGCTGCCCGATCCGAGGAGTTCCGCACCCTCACCAACACGGCCGGAAAGGCGATCCGGGCCAAGATTGTCGCCGTCGCCAACGGCAAAGCCTCGATCCTTCTCGAGAGCGGTCAGCTTTTCGAGGTGCCGCTTGCGTCGCTTTCTCCCGCCGACCAGCAATTCCTCGCGACTTGGAAGCCCGCCGCCGGGGCCGCCCCGTCCTCTCCCGCCTCGATGCCCGCCGCGCTCGCGCCGACTGGTGGGGTCACCGTCGAGCAGATCAACGAAGCGATCGGTCACGCCCTCTTCGCCGGAAACACCCTCTGGTCGAGCAAACCCGAAGAGGTCGCCGCCCGCCTCGACTGGCCGCGCGAATCCAAAACGGCGATCGGGGAAAGCTACCGCGCCTACCCCAACGCCGAATACCGCTTTCTCGGGGCCCGCCCCCACTCGTCGGCCCTCTACGGAGAGAACGAGCAGGTCACCGGCCTTTCCATCGTCTACGCCAATAAGGGCGATTCCTTTGGCGCGGCCGGGGGAGGGGAGGAGCATTTCATCAAGGGCAAACCCGTTCCCGGCGGCATGGAGGGCGTGCGCCTCATCATGGCGAACGACGCCGAGATCATCGGCGGCAAACTCTCTGCCCTGCTGGGGCCCTCGCAGAAGCAGCGCTTCGGCGAAGGCGAGTCACGTGTCGAGGTGGAGCGATGGGACTGGGCGGGCCACGCCTTCCTTCTTTCCCACGTTCCCGATGAATATGTCTCCCTCGCCGTGCAGACGGTAGCGGCGGCCGAAAATCGCGGCAACACCGCCCGCGTTTCCGATGCGACGATCCGCGAGCGCGCCCGGGGCTTCATCGAAAAGCGCGACAATGGCGATGTCGTCATTTCCAACATCCCCATGGTCGACCAAGGGCCGAAAGGTTACTGCGTGCCGGCCACCGCCGAGCGTTGCATGCGTTTCCTCGGCATCCCCGCCGACATGTATCTCCTCGCGATGGCCGGAGAGACCCAGGCTGGCGGCGGCACCTCGGTCGAGCTGCTTCTCTCCAATATCGGCAGCGACATCAAGCGCAAGGGACGTTCCTTCGACATGGTCGACGGAGAGCTGAAGATGCGCGATATCCAGAAATCGATCGACGAAGGCATTCCGATGATCTGGGCGATGTTCAGCACCGAGGAATTCAACGAGATTTCCACCGAACGCACGAAGTCGCGCAAGGATTCGTGGGAGTCGCACAAGAACGCCGTCGTTGCCGCGGCCGCCGATCCGAAGCTGTCACCCGATCGGAGCCGCGCCCACGTCGTCATCATCACCGGCTACAACGCCGAGACGAACGAGATCGCCTTTTCCGACTCCTGGGGAGAGCGGTATCTCGAGCGCTGGATCACTCTGCCCGAAGCCGAGCAGATCTCGCAAAAGCGGCTTTACGTGATCGGTCTCTGATCAGCGACCGGCCGCTTCTTCTTCGGCTTCGGCCGCCGCTTCTTCCTCGTCATCATGGAAGAATTCGCGGGGTCGGTAGAGCTTCGCGACAATCAGAAAAAGCACCGCGGCTGCGAGCATAAGTCCGCTGAAGAACCAGAAGTAGGCGGCGCCCTCGAGCTTCACCAATCCGCCGACGAAGTAGTCTCGCGTGATCGTCGGGCCTGACGCGGCCTGATCGGCTTCGGTGGGCAGGCCAAGGGCCTCGCGGCGGCGATCGAGCCAGGTGCGCTCAGGGTGGAATCGGTCAAAGAACTTTGCCAAGGCGGAGGGGTCGCCGGTTTCGGGACGGCTTACCGCGAGGACTGCGCCCTGGTCCCACTCGGTCATGAGGGTTTTGTCAGGACCCGCACTCCAGACCCGGGCCTGGTTGCGGTTGATGAGGCGGTATTGATAGGGGTTGCCCCAGGGATCAGTTACGGAACCGGCGAGGGTCGCGCCTTCGGCCTGTGAGGGCAGTGCAAAACTCCCGGACTGGAAATGCTTCTCGACGAGTCCGAGGATGGCATCGAGCTCGTCGCGTCCCGCAAAACGCAGGTCGGTGCGTTTGCCGTCGGCGTCGAAGATGAGGAGAAGGTCGTCTCCAGTTCCGACCTTTTCATCAAAGCCGCCGTGCGAGGCCTCGTTGCCGGTGGCTTTCACTTCGGCGATGGGGGTGTCGACCTGGATGACGTCATTGATCCGGGCCGTGACTTGGTTGCCGAAGGCCACCGCGAAGAGCCAGAGCGACATGATGAGCGATTTCATCGACTTCGGTGCCTGGGTGTAGCTGAACTCGAGGCTGACGATCGAGACCATCACCTCGGCCGCGGTCAGGGCGACGTAGGCGACGATCTGCCAAGAGATCGAGGGCGACTCACCCGCATCGATCTTCGTCTGGGCGATCGCGACGAGGACGAAGGAGATCACCATGATGAACAGACCGATCGCGATCTTCCGCAACGGGGTCAGCGGATAAAAGCGATCGACGAAGGGGTAAACCACATACGAGAACAGCGGGATGAAGGTGAGGATCAGAATGGGATTCAGCGCCTGGATCTGGCTGGGCAGCCAGGTCACGCCGAGCCAGCGCAGATCCATGTTCTCCGCCTGGAGCACCCAGGAGGAGCCGCTCTGGTCAAAGAGCGACCAGAAGATCGCGACGAAGAAATAGATCGCGCAGAGTTTGCCGACGGCAAAGAGCCCGTCACGGCTGAGCATCTCGCGCAGGACCTGCGCGCCGCGCGCGGGGATGTGGACGAATTTCCATCGTCCCATCCAGAAGACGAGTGTCGCCAGGGCCATGAGGAGGCCCGGCACCCCGAAGGCCCAGTGGGGGCCATACCATTCAAGCAGCCACGGGGTCAGCAGGGTCGAGGCGAAGGCCCCAAGATTGATCGACCAGTAGAACCAGTTGAAGATGCGCGGGAGGAGGTGCCGGTTCTGTTTACCAAACTGATCGCCGACGTGCGCCGAAACGCAGGGTTTGATGCCGCCCGATCCGATCGCGATGAGCCAGAGCCCCACCATCAGCCAGGTGCCCGCTTCTCCCGCCATCCCCATCAGGGCGAGGGCTCCGTGGCCGAGGCAGTAGACCACCGAGAGCCACATGATGATGCGGTATTTCCCAAAGAAGAAGTCCGCGATGAGCGCACCGAAGAGCGGCGTGAGGTAAACGAGCGAGACAAAATCGTGGAAGCGCCGGGTCGCCTCGGCATCGCTCAGGCGGGTGCCCGCGACGTCGCCCATGATCCACAGGTAGTTCACCATGAAGACCGTGAGAATGGTCCTCATCCCATAGAAACTGAACCGCTCCGCCGCCTCGTTCCCGATGATGTAGGGGATCCCTGGAGGCATGCCCGTGAGCGACGGGGGAGTGGTGGCGTAGTTTTGGCTCATGAGGGATTTCAGCGGGCAGGCGTTAGATGGATTGATCACTCGCCCGATTCCTGGAGCCATTCGGACTCCAGTCGAGGGGAAATCCAGAAATGGGCTTCGGCGCGCAAACGTTCAAGTTCTTCCTTCAATGAAGATACCAAACCGAATTCTTTTCCCTTCCGCAAGACCCATAACACACCTCTCACAGGGATGCCCAGGCGTCGCGCCACCGAACGACCGTCGAGTTCGTCCATGACGAGACGTCCCTCTTGCTCAAGGGCGAGTGCGATCGCTTCCGCCTCCCCGGGATCGAGTTCTTCGCCCAGCGCCCGAACGATTCCCTGTCCTTGATCCGAGACGGACTCTGTCGTCAGCCAACCTGCGAGTTCTGCGTCATGAATGGCCGTCTGTGCGGCAGCATGACCGAGCTTTTCCAGCTCAAAGCGAACCGCCTTGGGAATGATCACCGTTCCATAGACCAACCGTAAGAGCTCTAGCCGACCGATCAGCGCCAGATTCGAAATGGGGGACGTGTTGCTAACCGTGGTCATCGGCGAGATCTTCGGCCAAGCAGCTTTCGTCGTAGTGCCGGGCGATATTCCGTTTGCCGAGTTCCACGGCAAACCGGAACTTGTCCAGATCCGCCAGATCCGCCGCTTTGCCGAGGGGCAACACCTCCCCGGCATAGAGGGCGCAGGCCAAATCCACCCGCACGCGAGCGGCTCTCTCCGGCCGCGGAACGCGCATGGCATCCGCCACGCTGTCGGGGATTTCAATGATCAAACCCATTTCAAATCTTAGCCCCCTGAAACCCTTTCCGCAAGCGCTCCGGCTAGGGATGCGGGAACTTGAAAGAAGATGCTTAAGTTTTACTTATTATAATTATCAGGCAATATTCGAAAGTGATGTTTCCGCGATCTCCCTGGCTCCTCGTCGTCCTCCTCTCACTGCTTCTCCCCGTCTCCGCTCGCAGCGAGGCCGGGCGCTTCGATCCGCGCACGATCGTTTTCATCGGCAGTTCCAGCATCGAGTTCTGGAAAACGCTGCCGCAGGATTTCGCCGGTCACCAGGTGCTGAACCTGGGCAAGGCGGGCACGACCTACTCCCACCTCGTCGCCAACGTCGGGGCATGGGCTGCGAAATACCCTGCCCATCGTTACGTGATCTACTCCGGCGACAATGACATCGCCTGGATGCGGTCGCCGGAAAAAGTCGCAGGTCAATTCCGGGAGGTGGCCCTGACCTTGAGATCAGCGATCCCCGGAGTGCAGGTCTTCGTGATTTCGATCAAGCCGAACCTCATTCCGACCCGCCGGGTGCGCATCGGCGCGGTGCGTAAAGCGAATGCCATGATCGCCGCCGAGGCCGCTGCGCTCGGTCAGGTCACCTTCGTCGACACTCACACCCACATGCTCGGACCGAACGGTCAACCGCGCGCCGAGTGGTTCTCGATCGACGGCATCCACATGAATGAAAAGGGTTACCGCCTCTGGCGTGACGTCCTTCTGCCCCAACTCGAGCCCCCGGTCGCGCCTCAGTCCCCAATGCTTCTCGTGGCGAGGCCCTTTGAGCCCTAAGCAAGCTGAGCAAGCGAATCACCCTTCGATCGTTTTCCTCGCCCAGGCCGCGGCCCCCATGGAACCGGAGCCCTCCGTGAGGGTCGCGGTGACAATGCGGAGGCTCTTCCGGTAAGGGGCGAGGATGCGGGCGAGGGTCGATTTCCGCACCGCTTCGAGGTAGAGTTTCGGCATCGCCTCGACGAGGCCTCCGCCGAGGACGATGACGTCGGGAGCGAGCAGGTGCACGACCGTGGCGACGCCGCAACCGAGCAAGGTCGCGGCGCGACGCACGATGTTCTCGATCTCGGTGTCGCCGGCGGCGATGGCTTTGGCGAGAGCGCCGCTCGTGATTTTTGAAATGTCAGTGCCGCAGGCTTCGAAAAGATGCGGGGCTTGTCCCCGATAGGCGGCGCGGGCGGCCTCGATCGCGATCTTCAGGCGGGAACACTCCGTCTCGAGCGTGGTGCCGTCCTCCCCCATCCCCGAAGTCTCGGGGAAAAGCGGGATATGCCCCAGTTCCATGCAGGAAAGTGAAGAACCCTGGAGAAGGCGTCCTTCGATCACGGCTCCGGCGCCGATTCCGGTGCCAGGAAAAATCCCGACGGCGCAACGGGCACCTTTGGCCGCTCCGGCCTGGTATTCAGCGTAGACGCCGGCATCGACATCGTTGCAAATGACGGTGCGGACGCCGAAAGCCGTGCCGAGGTGGGCCTCCACGGGAACGTTGCGCCAGCCGAGATTCGGGGCCTCGACGATGACGCCTCGACTCGGATCGATTGGACCGGGACAACCCACGCCGATCCCGGCGAGAGAGGACGGATCGACCCCCGCATCGGCGAGCGCGGCAGCGACCGTCTCGACCATGCGCTTCAGTCCAGCGCGGGCGCCTTTGGCCCCTTGGGTCTTCTGTTTGGCACGGCCGAGGACGCGGTATTGATCGTCGAATACATTCGCCAGCATCTTCGTTCCGCCGAGGTCGAGCCCCACCCAAACGCGGCCCGCGGACGCGGCTTGGGCCGGTCGTTTGGTTTTCGCGAGGGCCTTGATTTTGACCTTCACCTTGGCCTTGGTCTTGGCCGATTTCTTGGGAGCGGATTTCTTCGCCGCGGAAGCCTTTTTCATGTTCGTTTCAGGTGCGACCTCGCCGTTTCCCGCGCCCATTCGTCCGCCGCCACGATTTCCTCGAGCGAGGGGTGATCCAGGGTGCGGTGAAGCGACATCGTCTCGGCGACGGTGTCCCAGATTCCCGGAAAGCTCAAGTGACCTTCCAGAAAAGCGCTCACCGCGATTTCGTTTGCCGCATTGAGCACCGCAGGGAGCGTGCCACCGACGGCGCCGGCCTCCTTTGCGAGGTTCAACGCCGGGAAATCTTCCCAGCGCGGGGCCTCGAATTCCAGCTTCGCCAGTTTCGCGAAATCGAGCGGCGGGAGGCTGTTCGAGACGCGCTCGGGCCAAGTCACGGCATACTGGATCGGAAAACACATGTCCGTCGTGCTGAGCTGGGCAAGGATCGAGCTGTCGATGAACTCGACCATGCTGTGAATGATGCTCTGCGGGTGGACGATGACGTCGACCCGGTCCATCCCGATGTCGAAGAGCCAGCGCGCCTCGATCATTTCGAGCCCCTTGTTGAAGAGCGTGGCGGAGTCGATCGTGATCTTTTTCCCCATTTCCCAGGTCGGGTGTTTGAGCGCCTGGGCCACCGTCACCTTGGGCAGATCGGCCGCTGGTAGGGTGCGGAAGGGACCGCCCGAGGCCGTGAGAATGAGCCGAGAGACCTCGTCGGGCGAGCGGCCCTCGAGACATTGGAAAATCGCATTGTGCTCCGAGTCGACCGGCAGCACCTTCACGCCCTTGCGCCGCGCCGCGGTCATCACGGCTTCACCCGCCATCACGAGGATCTCCTTCGAGGCCACGGCGATGTCCTTGCCTGCCTCGATCGCCGCGAGGGCGGGTTTGAGGCCGGCGACTCCGACGATGGCGATGAGAACGAGGTCGGCCTCGGGCAGGGTCGCGAGCTCGACGAGGCCCGCTTCGCCGCTGTGGAGGGTCACTTGGTCAGGGAGGGCCGAGCGGACGCGATCCAACCCGGTCGAGTCGTAGAGGCAACCCTGTTGAACCCCGAACTCGGCCATCTGTGCGGCGAGGGCGTCGGCGCTGCGGTTCGCGGCGAGTCCGACGAGCTTCATGCGCCCGGGCAGGTCGCGGGCGACCTTGAGGGAACTCTCGCCGATCGATCCGGTCGAGCCTAACACCACCACATTTTTTGGTCGGGAGGGATCGGACATGCGGAGAAATCAGGCGGCGAGCCGGAGGAAGAAATAATAGACCGGGGCGGTGAAGAGGATCGAATCGACGAGGTCCAGGAAGCCTCCGATACCCGGCATGACGTGGCCGCTGTCCTTCACTGCGAGGCTGCGTTTCATGATCGACTCGGCGAGATCGCCGAGCACCGCGACGAGTGCGAGGATCAGGGCAATGACTCCGGCCGAGACCGGCCCCAGGAGCGGGACACGGTCGCCCAGTAGCCACCACGCGAGGTAGCTGCCAGCCACCGCAAAGACCAGCGAGCCCCAGAAACCCTGCCAGGTTTTCCCGGGGCTGACGTGGGGCACGAGCTTCTGTTTGCCGATGGCCGATCCGACGAGGTAGGCGCCGATATCGGTCATTTTTGTCACCGCGACAAGGTGGATGAGGTAGAAGCTCGCCGCGGGCAGTCCCTCCGCCGTGGTCATGGGCAGGAGAAAGATTTTCGGAATGAAGGCGAAGAGCAGCACGCAGTAGGCGAAGCCGAAAAGGGTCGCGGCGATCTCGTCGAGGCTCCGGAAGCCCTCGAGCGGTTTGGTCACGCGGAAGAGCACCATCAGGATCATGAGCGCGGCGATGGCGAGCACGTCGAGTTCGCCATACCAGTCCACCTCATATCCCCAGTGGGGAGCGAAGAGCATGGCGAGGTAGGCGATCGCGACGACAAAGGCCGCTACTTGAAATCGGCGGAACCCGTGATCGGTGAAGAGCCTGAAGTATTCAGAGAGAGCTCCGAGCGAGAGAATCGCGAAGAGACCGAAAAGGATCCAGGGCTGTGAGAGCCAGAAAGCCAGACTGACCAGGGCTACGAGGATGACCGTGCTGATCGACCGGTTGACAAAAGTGCGCGCCTTGGAGGCGGGGGCCGGGCTTGCGGGAGAGGGGGCGGCGGGTGGATCCGTCATGCGGGCGGCGGGGTGGCTAACGCGCCCATCAAACAGGCAAGCCCGCGCCTTGGCAATCGCGAAATGGCGCGAAAATCGGACCAATCTCCCGGTCATGACCTCCTGGGGTGGCCTCGATTCACTTGCACCGCGGGCTATCCTGTCCGATCACTCCTGTTGTATGTCCAAGAAACCTGTTGTTTTTATCATCCGCGACGGCTGGGGTGACAACCCTGCCGGTCCGGAAGGCGCGGAGCGTTACGGGGATTGCCCCCGCCTCGCGAACATCCCTTTCACCCGCTCGCTCCACGAGACATATCCCGTCTCGCAGCTCCGCACCTCGGGCATGGACGTGGGTCTGCCGGAAGGCCAGATGGGCAACTCCGAGGTCGGCCACCTCAATCTCGGCGCCGGGCGCATCGTTTATCAGGATTTCACCCGAATCAACAAGGCGATCGTGGATGGCGATCTCGCGCACAACGCCATCCTGCAAGAGGCCTTTGCCAAAGCGGCCGGGTCGCGACTCCACCTCCTCGGGCTCGTCTCGGACGGCGGGGTGCACAGCCACCAGGATCACCTCGTCGCCCTCGCCGATGCCGCCAAGGCGGCCGGGGTGAACGACATCATGGTCCACGCCATCACCGACGGACGCGATACCTCGCCGACCGGTGGTAAAGCTTACCTGGCCTATTGTGAGGAAAAGCTCGTTCCCTCCGGCGCGAAAATCGCCACCGTCATCGGCCGTTATTTCGCGATGGACCGGGACAAGCGCTGGGACCGCAGCCAGCTCGCCTGGGATGCCATCGTCCTCGGCAAGGGCGAGGCTCGCACCGATGCACCCTCCTCCGCCATCGCCGAAAAATATGCTCAGGAAGTGACTGATGAATTCATGAAGCCCCTTGTCTTCGGTCATGTCGACGAGCGCAGGATGCGCGATGGGGATGTCGTGCTCTTTTTCAACTTCCGCGCCGACCGCGCCCGTCAGCTCAGTCTCGCGTTCCTGAAAGAGGACTTCTCCGGCTTCGATCGCGGCGGACTTCCCAAGACGGCCTTTTACACCCTCACCGAATACGACGAGACCTATGGGTGTCCCGTCGTCTTCCCGACGACGGAGTTGAAAAACACCCTCGGCGAAGTCGTCGCCGCTGCCGGACTGAAACAGCTCCGTGTCGCCGAGACCGAGAAATACCCGCACGTTTCCTTTTTCTTCAACGGAGGGGTCGAAGAGCCGAATGCGGGCGAAGACCGCCAGATGCTCCAGTCACCGCAGGATTGCGCGACCTACGACGAGAAGCCCGAGATGTCGGCGGAGGGCGTCACCCAGACCATCCTCGACCGCGCCGCGGATTACGACCTCATCATCGTGAACTATGCGAATCCCGACATGGTCGGCCACACCGGCAACGTCCCGGCGGCGATCCAGGCGGTGGAGTGCGTCGATCGCTGCGTCGAGCGCGTCGTCGCCAAGGTGCTCGAGCTCGGCGGCTGCCTCCTCATCGCCGCCGACCACGGCAACTGCGAGCAGATGATCAACGAGGACGGCTCGCCCCAGACCGCCCATACCACCTTCCCCGTGCCGCTCATTTACGTGGGCGCCGACGCCGACGGTTTGAATCTCAGCGAAGGCATCCTCGCCGACATCGCCCCGACGATTCTGGCTCTGTTAGGGGTCGCGGCACCGCCGGAGATGACCGGGCATTCGCTCCTCTCTCCGAAGTGATCCCGTCCGAGGCGGCGTCCCGCGTCTTCTCCGCGAGCGGTCCGGGCGATCCGGCCCGTTCGGGTACTCGATGGATTTGGCGGAAGTTTTTTGAAACGTGAAAGGATTCCAGGCGTCTCTTCGTAAAGGACGCCATGAAATACCTCGCCCTCATCCTCTTCTGCCTCTGGGTGTTGAGTCACGTGTTGGGAGCCCAGGAGACGGCTGATCCCGCCGGATTCGCCGACCGGTTCGTGAAAGCGGCCGAGCATCGCCTCACCCGGACGGTCCGCTACGATCCCGCCTACGTCGTGCTCGACTATCCCGGCGGCGACGTGCCCGCCGACACGGGAGTCTGCACCGATGAAGTCATCCGCGCCTACCGCGCCATCGGCATCGACCTGCAAAAGCTCGTCCACGAGGACATGAAGACCGCCTTTTCCGCTTACCCGAAACTCTGGGGCCTGAAGCGTCCCGACAAAAACATCGACCACCGCCGTGTCCCTAACCTCGAGACCTTTTTCCGGCGACAAGGCGCGGAGGTGAAGGGTGAGGAAAGGGGCCGCTTCCTCCCCGGCGATCTCGTGACCTGGGATCTCAGCGGCAACGGACTCTGGCACATCGGCATGGTCGTGGCCGAGGATGCGTTCGTGCACAACATCGGATCCGGTCCGGAGCTGGGCGATGGGATCGGACAATGGAAAGTGCTCGGGCACTTCCGGTTTCATCCACGGGGGTGATTGGGTGGGGGAAGTCGGAGCGCGGGGCTTCTCCCGCTCAGGGAAGGTCCGCCTTCTCGGCCTCCTTGACGAACGCATCGATCGCTCCCGCGAGGGGATGTTGTGAGACTGCCGCGAATTCCCGCGCGATCGGCAGGATCACGGTGCCTTCGCGGTGAATCAGATCCTCGAGGATGGCGTCGTTGACCACTTCCGGCAGATCGGTGCGAAGCGCGAGAGGTTTGACCTCTTCGCCGTAGTTCTCATCGTCGGTGAAGTTCAGCGCATTCGCCATCGCATGAGCCCTGGCCCAGTCGGGGGCCTTCTGGTCCGCAACGATCCCGAGAAGCTGACGCCCCAGTTCAAGGTCGCTGTAGGTCTCGTTTCTGAGGAGTTCAAGGATGCGTTCCTTCCACGCTTCGTCCTCCGTCAGGACCGCTTCGTCCGGTGTTTCCGGCGAAACGGGGGATCCACCCCGGGACGGTAGCGAATC
Organism: Akkermansiaceae bacterium UBA5020; assembly: GCA_002396885.1. Classification (GTDB taxonomy): domain Bacteria; phylum Verrucomicrobiota; class Verrucomicrobiia; order Verrucomicrobiales; family DEV007; genus Arctic95D-9. The sequence continues at coordinate 26,897 of DGXY01000052.1, read as the reverse complement.
CGTTACGGTGACGGCCACGGCTCCGGTATCACCGGGATCCCCGGCGCCGGGCTGAACCGAGGAACCGGGCCCCGGCGATGCGGAATCCACGACCGAAAGGGATGCGGTGAAGCGCTTGGCCAAAAAAAAGCAGGCAAGCCCGGCGAGCACCACCGTGATGAGGATCGGAATGGTTCGTTGCATTCTCATGAGATCTGAAATCTTGTGCGATGGAGTTATCGTGATTCCCCCTCGCCGGGGACTGCAGCCACTTCGCGTTTCGCCCGTGGAGAATCCCAGTCGAGAATGATGTTGTAGTCGAAGGTGCGCTCCTCCGGCAGGGTTGGTGCGGTCTGGTTGTCGATTTTGTCGTAAACGTTCGCGGGCGGAACGATGACGGCGTCCTTGCCGTAGATGTAATCCTGATCCTCGACGATCGTCCGGTAGGCCTTGTTCAGTGAGAGGGCGCGCTCCGGGGTCGGGGTGATCAAGTCATAAACATCCCGTGCTTTCGAAATCTTCTCGGGATCGACGGATCCATCGGCCTTGAACCAACGGGCCGACATCTCGTCGTTGTTGCGGAATTCACTGCCGCCTTCCGCGCGCGTCAGGTAAAGCTCGATTTCCCCGACGGTTTCACCCTTGCTGGGTGCGTCCGGCATGCCTCGCAGGTCGATGTAACCCCAACCCGCGGCCCCGTCGGGCTTCCGGGGGAAGCTGAAGGTCTTGTCGATCGTGGCGCCGACCGAGTTGTGACAGCCCATGCAGGAGAAATTCTCCTCGTGGGTCAGGGAGCGCAGCCGTCCTCTGTGATCCTCGATGAATCCCTGGATGGCCCAGCCGTTTCCATTGTCGAGACCGTGATGGCCGATGCCCTGGTAGCCGGGCAGGTTCCCCGCCTCTTTCTCGTTAGCCTCCAGGTCGTATTTGCGGCCATACATGGCCTTCACGTAGGATTTCGCCTTCCACATGTAGCGGACTTCCTTCATCCGGGTCGAGACGCCGATGGAGCCATCTTCCGCGACCCCGATGTATCGCACCGTGTGGAGAAACTCGGTGCCTTCGGGGTAGAGATGGCTGTCGAAAAACTGTTCCTCGGCGGCACCGACCCAGCCCCGGACCTCGCGGATCTCGTTGGCGAGGCCGAGCTTGCCGTCTGCGTCAAGGTCACGGCCGACCGCCTTTTCGTCCACAGGCAGACAGCTCATCGAGTCCACTCCCTTGATCGCCGCCTCGAGGATGGCGAGATTGGCCTTGTAGACGTCGCGCGATTCGACTCCCTCTTTGGTTGAACGAAAGGGCTTGGCGAGCCGGATCATGACATCGTCCGTCGAACCGTTGGTCGGCCAAAACGTGCTCGGGAAGGGCTTGTAATTGAAGGCCACCCACTGGCTGCCATCCTTGGCGAATCCTTCCTCGTCGAATGCGGCCGCGCCGAGCTGCAGGCCTTTCAGATCGGGGATGTATCCCTCGAACCCGGCCTCGCGCAGCCGGCCGGCCAGCTCGCTGTAGTTGTCCTCGGAAATGTAGCGCCGGATCTCATCGTCGCTGATCGCGGCGACGCGGGCGGTGCGGTCTTCGAAGAGATTCTTCCAATGGTTGGTCATTCCCACGTCGCTGAAGCTATAGGCCGCCTGTAGGTCGCGGTCGTTCATCCGGTTTTCCCGCCCCGGAAGGTGGTCTTGGTGACAGACGTAGCAGGGATTGGCTCGCGCCTCGGTGCGGGTGTAGCATTGTGGCGGCACGACCGCCTCGGCATTGAAAAGAGTGTTGATCGGGTGCGTGTCGGGCACCATCGGCAGGACCCCGTCGAGCGTTTTCAGGTGGTCGAGAAGCTCTTGAAAGACGGGTTTTTCGGCTGAGGGCGTATTCTCTTGGCCGAGCAGAGGATCCCCTGCCAATGAAAGGCAAAGCATGCCGGGCAGCAGGAGGGTCGGTGCGAGCGTGGTTCGGTTCATCGTGTCGAAAGAGGGTGTTGTGTTGTAAGGGGGGGATTCTCTGGATGCGAGGAAGGGGCGGCCCTGTGCAGGACCGCCCCTCGAGTTCAAGATAACTTTTCAACAAGATGGCCGATCAGGGGGGACCCCAACGGCATCCGTGAATAGCGTGGCGCGCCTCACTGGTTGGTGAGCGTGCGAAGGCGACCGCGCTTGAGCGAACGGAGGAAGTCCTGGTTCGGGATGTTCTCAAGGTTGAAGGTCCAGACCGCGTCACCGAAGCCGTTCGGCACGGCGGTGAGGTCGGTGCTGCTGGGGTGTTGGACGGCAACGTGGAACTCCGACGGAACTCCCGGGTTGAAGATCATCCCGGTGGCCTCGGAGCCGTTGACGCGCAGGCTGAGGAAGTGGTCGATAGACTCGGCCACGCCGTCGTTGTTGGTGTCGCGGACGAACCAGATGTCACCACCCGTGCTGCTGCTGTTCGGAGCGTCTTCGATGACGTAGAGGTTGCCGAGGGCATCGATCGCCAGGTTGTCGGGAGAGCCCAAGGTTCCGGTCGTCGAAGGGAAACCGAGGTTCTTCGGCGTGCCGGAGTTCGAGCAATAGGTGCGGACCACCGCTTGGCCGGCCTTGTGGAGACCCTTGGTGGTGTTGAGAATCTCGATGGAGATCACCTTGTTCTCCGAGGTGGTGGTGATGTAGACCACTTCGTTGCCATTGGCGAGCTTGCTCACGATCATGTCTTCGGGACGGCCGTAGGGAGTGCCTCCGGCGTCGTCGGCGGCGGGACGGCCACCCATGGTGTCGCTATTGGTGCGGGGATCGTTGGTGGGTCCGTTGCGGAAGGGGTCGGTGATGCCGGCGAGCGGCACACCGAGTTTGTCCGTCAGCGGCACCCAAGTGGCGGCTCCTTCGCGGGTCGCGGTGGCATTGGCGCCTTCGTTGTAGTTGTTGGCAGGGATACCGCCGCTGGAGATGAAGGCATCCACCGAGAGGACGAAGACCTGCGCGGGCTTGGTGTAATCCTTGCTGTCGCTCCAGACCATCTTGTAGATCGAGCCCGAGTTCCACTCGTCGATGAAGTAGAGGGTGTTCTTGAACTTGATGCTGAAGTTGATGCCTTCGTGGGAGACGTTCGGGATGCGGTTCAGCTCGCGGATTTGGATGGTCTCGGTGGCGAGATCGGCCATCGGGTTGAGGACCTCGATGACGCGGCCTTGTCCGGCCCATTCCTCGGCGGTGATGATCGTCTGGTTGGGGGTCCAGCGGCAGGGGTCGAAGGCGCCCCAGTCGTTCGCCCAGTTGTTGTTAAGGCCACCCAGGTCACCTTGGAAAAGCACCTCAGCCTTGTTGGCGTAGATGTCGTAGCGGGTCACGCCGGCACCGACCGGGGACTCGTGCGGGATGAAGATGTGGGAGCCGCCCGGGTGCATAGCGAGCATGTCGAACATCGAGGCGCTCGTGCCCTGTCCGGCGGCGCGGACGATGGACTGGCCGGGGCTCAGGATGCTGTTCTCGACTTCTGCGAGGCTGACCCAGTTGATCTGCTCAAGGCCTTCGGGGGCGATCCAGGGGGCGGAAAGCTCAGCAACGGCATTGGGAGCGACGACGGCGGCGGACTGGGTGAGCGGAGTGAACCACGTCTCGGTTCCGGCCTGGAGGACGGGAGCGGCGGCGAGCGCGGCACCCATCATGACTTTGAATTGGCTGGTCATGTTGATTTGGTGATATTGATTAGCGGTTTGTTAGGATGTGCCCGTCGGGCTGGGAGCCCCGGGACGCGCCTCTCTTCCTTCATCAATGCGACACAGGCACCTCGTTTATGATGACAATATTGACGCAAGGCAAATTCGCCACGGAAGGCGCTCGCGGAACTTAGACACAGGGCGTGTTTGATCACGGTGTCGAAATCTTGTTCAGCGTTCGTGCCGCGAAGATGTCAATTTCGTTTCGGATGTCCGGGAGCTTGGGAGACTCCCGTGCTTTCCTCCTTGGTCTGTTTCAAGGAAGTTCACGCACGCTGCGGTAGCGGCGGGTTTCCGGAGCGATCGACGGGCGGGGCAAATCCGATGGGTGAGGAGCGCGATGGCAAGGGATCCCGTCGCGACCTCTCTTACGCCTTCTTCATCGCCGCGAGCAACTGGTGCGCCTGGAGCTGCTGCACGTAGAGCTCGGCTTTTTCCCGCCCGCCCGACCAGACCACCGAGAAGCCGTTGCGGTGTACCTCGAGCATGAGGGCCTCGGCCTTTTCCTGCGGGTATCCGAAGACGCGCTTCAGGACGAGCGTGACGAAGCTCATGAGATTCACCGGGTCGTCGTAGACGATGACGTTCCACGGGGCGTCGTGCTCCGTTTGGGTCTCCGTTTCGGTGATGGTGATTTCTTCAAGTTCCGGCATGGCTCCGGGAATGGGGCGGGTTCAGATCGCCCGCAGGTGCGGGAAACCGTCGGCAGATTCGTCGCGATCCCGGTCCATCGCAACCCGCACGTGGGGGAGGGCGGAGGCAAAGGTGCGGAGCACTTCCTCGCGGGTGCCGGCGAGATCGCGGTAACCACGCGGGAGGCCAGACTCGAGCTCAAACCAAGCGTAGGCAGCAAGAGCCGGAGCAAGGGGTAGGTGATAAAGAGCGGTTTGGAGCGCGAAGAGGGTCGCGGTATGTCCGGGAGTTTTGTTTAGGGCGACCCGCTCGGAGAAGCGGGTCCATTCCCGGTTCGCCTTCATCTCTGCCTTGCCTTCGAGAAAGGCTTTGGCGGCAGCAAGGCTCCGCGTCTTGGCACCAAGGTCGAGCGATGCGTCGATCCGTTGGTCGACCGCAGCGATCTCATCGAGACGGTAGGCCGTCGCGAGACGATGGACCTCGATCAGGGCCGGGGCCAGGGTCGGCCCGAAGGAACCGGCGAGCCAGAGGTCGAAGGCGCGGGCGAGGGGACCTTCGCCATTCCAGAGAAACGTGGCGGGAGAGACCGCTTCGACGCCGAGCCTGGAAACAAAACGCGCCAGAGCGAGCCCATCGAGCTCGTCCGGCGCGGCTGCGTGAAAGGTGTCAGACATGCCCGACACCCGGGAAATCAGACAAGACCGGCCTGCTTGAGCGTCTTGAAAGCCCCGTTCTTGTCGATCGTCTTGAGGCCACGGGCGCTGACGCGGACGCGGACATACTTGCCGAGCTCAGGCACCCAGACGCGCTTGTCGCGGAGATTGGGCTTGAACTGGCGCTTGACCGTTCCGGTGACGTGACGACCGATCCCGCCCTTCTTTTTGGCGCGTCCGCTGCGATGGATTTTGTTGCCGGTGCAAACTTTCGCTCCGGTGATTTGGCAAACTCTGGACATGGCTGGGATCCGTTTGGAAGGTTTCGGGAGCAGGTCATCGCTGAGAGGCGTCGGGCCGGGGCGCGACCTGCGGGGCGGGCAATGTCCGCAGATTTGCGGCCGGGTCAAGGAAAAATCCCGTTTTCGAAGCCCTTTGCCGTGAGAGCGCGTGCCCGCGGTGGCCCGTGGACTTTCCCCTTGCGGAAAGGGCCCGTCGGTTATCTTGTGCCCCCCTTTTCAAATTTTTCTCAAATTTTCACACCATGAGCGAAGCCGCTTCCGAAAAAAATACCGTCCTGATGGAAAAAATCGTCAGCCTCTGCAAGCGGCGCGGTTTCATTTTTCAATCGGCCGAGATCTACGGCGGACTCAACGGCTGCTGGGATTACGGTCCGCTCGGGGCTGAACTGAAGCGCAACCTCAAGGAATACTGGTGGCGGAAGAATGTGCAGGAGCGCGATGACATCGTCGGGCTCGACGGCTCCATCCTCACGCACCAGGCGGTGCTGAAGGCCTCGGGTCACGTCGGCGGGTTCTCCGATCCGATGTGCGACTGTCTCCTCAGCAAGGCCCGTCTCCGCGCAGACCAGATTCCGGCCCAGTCGGGGACGGTTTACCATTTCACGGGAGCCTCTCACGCGGAATCGGGCTGGAACGTCTCGCGCGATTACGCGGTGCTCGCGAAGGAGGGCGAGGATGAAAACAAGGCCCGCAAGACGGCGCGCCAGTATTTCGCGCAGTTCCTTTCCGACAAGCAGATCTCGCCGAAGGCACTCGAACTTGTCGGTGAACGCACCGAGTCCGTGACCGACTCGACCCGCTTCAACCCGGAAAACGGATCCCTCCTCACTGAGGCGCGCGCTTTCAACCTCATGTTCAAGACGCAGATGGGCGCTTCGTCCGACGAAAATGACGAGAATGCGATCGCCTACCTGCGTCCCGAGACGGCACAGTCGATTTTCGTGCAGTTCAAGAACGTGCTCGAGACTTCGCGCGTCAAGCTGCCCTTCGGGATCGCTCAGATCGGGAAGAGCTTCCGCAACGAGATCAATCCGCGGAATTTCACTTTCCGTTCGAGGGAGTTCGAGCAGATGGAGATCGAGTATTTCTGCCGGCCCGAGGACGGCCTGCGCCTCACCGATGAATGGCTCGAGGCGCGCCTTAAGTTCTACGAGGAGATCGGGATCCCGCGCGAGCACCTCCACATCCTCGATATCCCGGACGGCGAGCGTGCCTTCTATTCGCAGAAGACCTACGACATCGAATACGAGTTCCCCTTCGGCATCCAGGAGCTCGAGGGCATCGCCTACCGCAGCGACTACGACCTCGGCGTCCACCAGAAGGGCTCGGGCAAGTCGCTCGAGTATTTCGACGAGGAGTCGAAGGAAAAACTTCTCCCCCACGTCGTCGAGCCCAGCGCGGGCTGCGACCGGACCGTCCTTGCCCTCATCTGCGAGGCCTACGATGAGGAAACCGTGACCGATGAGAAGGGCAAGGAGGAGACTCGCGTCGTGATGCGCTTTTCCCCGCGTGTCGCGCCGATCAAGGTCGGTGTTTTCCCTCTGCTGAAGAACAAGCCCGAACTCGTCGCGAAGGCGCGCGAGGTGCAGAAGATGTTGACGCCCTTCATGACCGTCTTCTACGATGAAGCCGCCGCGATCGGCCGCCGTTACCGTCGTCAGGACGAGATCGGCACGCCTTGGTGCGTCACGATCGACTTCGAGACGCTCGGCGAGAATGGCGAAGAGCTGAAGGATACCGTCACGATCCGCGAGCGCGACTCGATGAAGCAGGAGCGCATCGCGATCTCCGAGCTGCGCGGGTATCTGCTCGACCGGATCGCTTGATCCGGGTGGGGGATTTTCCCGCTCAGTTCACGACAAAGACATCGGCTACGAACCAGGCGATCATGCCGAGGGCGAGGGCGACGCGTCCGATGATCCCGGCGATGCCGCCGACCACCGTTCCGACGGTGGAGTGACCGGCTTCCTTCACCTCCTTCTTGGCCACGAAGATCTCAAAGATGAAGACCCCCGCGATGGGGCCGACGATGAGTCCGGGGAGGCCGAAGAAGATTCCGACGATCCCGCCTAGGATCGCGCCGATGATGCCCCATTTGCTGGAGCCGAACCATTTCGCCCCGAGGGCGCCACTGACCCAGTCGAGTGCGATCGAGAGGCCATAGAGGATGCCGATGAAGACGAGGCCCTGCCAAGCGAGGCCCGAGGTTTCCATGCCCATGGTGAAGTAAAAGAGCAGCGATCCCGCGAGGATCAGCGTGGTGCCTGGGAGGACGGGTAGGAAGGTGCCGAGGAAACCAAGTGCGAGAAGGATCGCGACGCCCCCCCAGATGAGGGAATCCTTGAATCCATCGCTCGTGAAGAAATCAAACCAGGCGGCGAGGATCGGGGTCATGGGCATTGTATTAAACTCCTACTCATACTCTTACCTCATACTCATACTCAAAATCGGGCGTCCATTGTCGGTCAATCGAGTAGGAGTATGAGGTAAGAGTATGAGTAAGAGTAGAGGAAAGATGTGAACCCGGGATGAGCCACCCCGTTCAAAAAAAGCGCCTCGCTTCGGTCTCCAAGCGTGGTTGGCAGATGCGGGTGATGCACTGCTCGAAGCTCTCCTCGTTGCTGAGGATGCCGATCTCGACGCGGAGGAAGTAGATCGGCACGTCGAGGCGGCCGAGCCTCGGAAAGCGGACCGCGTCCTTCTCCGTCGTGATGATCATGTCGACGTCGGACTCGACGCAACAATTGATGAAGGTGATGATCTCTTGCTCGGTGAAGCGGTGGTGATCCATGAAACGACAGGTCGCCTCGATCGTCGCTCCGAGCTTGCGGACCCCGTCCTCGAAGCTCTCCGGCACGGCGATGGCGCTGACGGTGCCGACGCGTTTGCCCTTGAGTTCATCCAGGGGCAGGGTTCCGCGCGTTTCGATGTGCTGCAGGTAGCGAGGACGGTGCTCGCATTCGATGATCTCGGCCGTGCGGTTGTATTTGCGGATCCGTTCGATGAGCTCGTCGTTCGGCTCGCCGTTGCACTTCGTGATGAAGATGTAGGAGGCGCGTTTCAGATTCCGGGGAGGTTCGCGGAGGGTGCCGCGGGGAAGGAGTCGCTCGGTCCCGAAGGGCTGCCAGCGGTCGACGAGGACGATGTCGAGACGGTGACGGAGGCGCAGATACTGGAGCCCGTCGTCGAGTATGAGGGTGTCGCAATTGAATTCGGAAATGGCGTGCTTGCCGCTTTTGACCCGGTCCTTGTCGACGACGACGGGGATGTCGCGGAGGTTCGCGGCGAGCATGTAGGGTTCGTCCCCGGCGGTCTTCGAATCGAGGAGGAGGGATTTTCCGTCGCTGACGACACGGGGCGGATCGATCTCGTTCTTGCCCTGGATCTTGCCGGCGAGCCGCTTGAGAAAGGGTTGCTTCACCGATTTGTAGCCCCGGCTGAGGATCGCGACACGGCGTCCTCCGTCCTGAAGGGAGCGGGCGAATTTTTCAACGACGGGGGTCTTTCCGGTGCCTCCCACGGTGAGATTGCCGATGCTGACGACAAGGCATCCCAGGTTCCGCTCGCGGAGGATGCGGTTGCGATAGAGCATGAGCCGCGTGCTCACGGCGAATTCATAGACCCTCGATAGGCCGCCGAGGATTCCGCGCAGCACGGACGCACGCATCCCCTTGCGGCGGTCGAGGATGACGTCCACGGCGAATTGTTCCAGTTTTTCCCGGGCTTGCGACATGGGGGGAGGGCGGCGTCAACGGTCGCGGCAACCGACTACGACGCAACTGCGAATGTGAACGCTTGCAAAGGCGATCGTCTTAGGAGATGGACGACGATATGAATAGAATCGATGGACGTAGCCCCGACGCCATGCGCGAAGTCGGGTTTCAGCTCGACATTGCCCCGCTCGCCCACGGCAGTGTCCTCGTGAATTTCGGGGAAACCCGTGTGATCTGCACCGCCATGCTGGAAACGGGCGTGCCGCCGTGGATGAAGGCTCAGGGCGTGCCGGGGGGCTGGCTCACTGCGGAATACAACATGCTGCCCTACTCGACGCTGCAGCGGAAACCCCGCGACATCAGCCGCGGCAAGCTCGACGGGCGCAGCTCGGAGATCCAGCGGCTCATCGGACGAAGTCTGCGGGCGATCATCGATTTGCAGGGGCTCGGGACACGCACCCTCTGGATCGATTGCGATGTTCTCCGCGCCGACGGGGGCACCCGCACCGCCTCGATCACCGGTGCGGTCGTCGCCGCTGAAATGGCCTTCCGCCGTTTTATCGTGGCGAAGAAGATGACGAAATCTCCCATGCGCCAACTTGCAGCCGCCGTCAGCGCCGGTGTCTGGAAGGAAGGCTGCTGCCTCGACCTCAACTACCACGAGGACAAGGACGCCGCGGTCGATTTCAATTATGCCATGACCGAAGATCTCCGTCTCATCGAGGTGCAGGGCACCGGCGAAGAGGCGACCTTCACGGAGGAGGAGATGGCCGAGATGTTGCGGCTCGGGAAAAAGGGGATCGGCGAATTGATCGCGGCTCAGCGCGAGGCACTCGGGCGTTTCGATCCCACCGCGAATCTCGAGATCCTCACCCGCATCGGTTGAGCGGAGCGGATCACGAAAAAGGCCTCCATCGCTGGAGGCCTTTCCGGGAAGAGTCAGGTTTAGCCAGATTGGCGGCTCAGTTGTCGAGCACGACCGTGCCCGAAGGCTCGGAGATGCCATGGAGGCATTGGCGAAGTCTCACGAACTAGATGTAGTCGAGCACGCCCGTGTCGGGGATGAGGTGCTCGTTGCCGGCCGCAAGGCAGGACGATGCCCGCTCAAGCCACTGCGTCGCCTGCACCTCCGCGAAGCGCGGGAGGGACGAAGGTTTGTTGAGGGCTTCGGGCAGTTCGAGTCCACTGCTTTCGAGGGCCGTGCGAAGTTCGTCGGACAGATCGGGAAGCTCGATGTCGCTGGCACCGAGGTAGCGGATCGCTTTTTCGGCGGGGCTGGCCTTCCATTTCATCTCGCCGCGTTTTTCGCCGGGGAGATGGACGATCACGTAGTTCGCCTGATCGGAGAAAATCTCGGTGAGGTCGCAGATTTCCTCGTTGCAGCGCTCGGTGCGGGTGTTCGGGATGACGAGGACCATCTCGGCGTCGATTTCGGCGAGGAGATTTTCGAGATCTTCCGATTCGAAGAGATCGCCCCAATTACGCGCCGCGCCGGTGTGTATGTCGACGATCACGGCGTCGTGTCGGTCGACCGCGGCGATGAGGAGGGAAACATCGAACTGATCTTCCAAATCCCAGAACTCGCCCGGGAAGGAGTCCGACATGTCCATCTCGTTTGAAGTGACGAGAAGATGTTTCACCTCTTTGGACTTGAGATGATGGGAGAGCGTGCGGGCCACAGTGGACTTGCCGGAGCGCTCCAGGTCATTGACGACAACGATTAATTTTTTCATGGCTAATCAAACTCTATGAGCGGAGTATAAAAGTTAGAATATTTAGCGCAAGTTAAAAATTAAGATATTTTTAAAAATAAGATAATCTCTATAACTCGCCGCGCGGAGAGAAGTGAAAGGTTTTGAGGAGAGAGGTTTGTGTTTTCGTGAGGGGCGTCCGGTGAAGGGAAGCCTTGTCGGTTTGAAGGATACAGACCTTGCTGAATCAGGAAATGTTCAAAAATCGTTGGATTTGGGGGGAGAGATCGCCGCGCGGGCGACTGGGAGATTTTTTTCGAGGCAGTAATTTGCCCGAAAGTAGGGGGATTTGGAACGAAGCTTGCGGTAATTGCGGAAGCGTCGCCGCTGATTGACGGGCTTTTTCTTTGACGGGTCTGGAATCCCCTCTAGTTTTAGCGCCGTTGGCCCCCAGCGCGGGGCAACGAAGTCCGGGCCGCCTTATGGCGTTCCCGTCTCTCTCAAGAATCACGCTTACACCCACATCTATGGCCTCCTACGGAATCAACGGCTTCGGACGCATCGGACGCATGGTCCTTCGTGCCATGTCCGACGAACAACTCAAGAAAGTTGTCGCGATCAACGACCTCACCGACAACAAGACTCTCGCTCACCTGCTGAAGTACGACTCCACCGCGGGTCGCTACCACGGCACGGTCGAGTATGACGACGAGTCCATCACCGTGAACGGCCACCGCATTCTTGCGACCGCCGAGAGAGACCCCGCCAACCTCGATTGGGGTGGCAAGGGCGTCTCCGTGGTCCTCGAGTCGACCGGTTTCTTCCTCGACAAGGCCGGAGCCGGCAAGCACATCGCGGCAGGCGCGAAGAAGGTCATCATCTCCGCTCCGGCGAAGGATCCCGACCTCACTTTCTGCATCGGGATCAACTCCGATCTCTACGACGCGGACAAACACCACATCATCTCGAACGCTTCCTGCACCACCAACTGTCTCGCGCCGATGGTGAAGGTCCTCAACGATTCCTTCGGGATCGAAAAGGGCTTCATGAGCACGATCCACTCCTACACCGGTGATCAGCGTCTTCTCGATACGCCGCACAGCGATCTCCGCCGTGCCCGTTCGGCCGCCGAAAACATCGTGCCCTCGAGCACCGGCGCCGCCTCTGCGATCGGCCTCGTCATCCCCGAACTGAACGGTAAGCTCCAAGGTGGCGCCTTCCGCGTCCCCACTCCGACCGGTTCGGTCACCGACTTCAGCGCGGTGCTCGCCAAGGACGTCACCGCCGCCGACATCAACGCCGCCTACAAGGCCGCTGCAGAAGGTCCGCTCAAGGGCATCCTCTACTACACCGAAGATCCCATCGTCCTCAAGGACATCGTGGGCGACGCCCACTCCTGTATTCTCGATTCCAACCTGACCATGGCCCAGGGCAACTTCATCAAAGTGGTCGGCTGGTACGACAATGAATGGGGCTACTCCAATCGTGCCGTCGATGCCATGGAACTCGTCGGCAAGGGTCTCTGATCCACGCCGGTTCTCTGTTGGTAATTGTTTCAGCAAAGGAGCGCCCCCGACCGCCCGGTTGGCGGGCGCTTTTTTTCTTCTCCCGCCGCTCCATCACACCCATCCCCCGCGGCCGAAGGCCGCTCCCCCTCCCATGTCCAAGCTTTCCATCCGCGACCTCTCACCCGCCGGCAAACGCGTCCTCATGCGCGTCGATTTCAACGTGCCGCTCGACGACCAACTCCAGATCACCGACGACACCCGCATCACCGCGGCCGTCCCGTCGATCGAATACCTCGTCAAGGCCGGGGCGAAGGTCGTCCTCATGTCCCACCTCGGTCGCCCCAAGGCCGCGCCGAATCCGAAATACTCTCTCAAACCCGTCGCGGTCCGTCTCGGCGAGTTGATCGATGCTCCCGTTCACTTCGTCGAAGACTGCGTCGGTGAGAAAGCCGAGGCCGCCGTCGCTGCTATGAAGGATGGGGAAGTCCTCCTTCTCGAAAACGTGCGTTTTTACCCCGGTGAAGAGGCCAATGACGCCGACTTCTCCAAGCAACTCGCTTCGCTCGGCGACCTTTACGTCAATGACGCCTTCGGCACGGCCCACCGCGCCCACGCCTCCACCGCTGGCGTGACCGAATATCTCAGCCCCTGCGCGATGGGTTTCCTCGTCGAAAAGGAGCTCGAGTATCTCGTCGACAAGCTTGAGGATCCAGCGCGTCCTTTCGTCGTGATCATGGGGGGCGCCAAGGTTTCCGACAAGATCGAGGTTCTCAACCGCCTCATGGGTAAGGCTGACGCTTTCATCATTGGAGGCGCCATGGCCAACACCTTCCGCCTCGCCCAAGGTTACCAGATCGGTAAGAGCCTCGCCGAGCCCGATAAGACCGATCTCGCCCTGCAGATCCTTGACAAGGCTGAGAAAAACGGAATCGAATTCCTCCTCCCTGCCGACACGCGCCATACCGCGGAGTTCCGCGACGAAGCTCCCACCGAGTGCACCGCGGTCTGGGGAGAAGGTGGCGCCATTCCCGATGACCGCGAGGGCATCGACATCGGCGACAAGGCGATCGAGGAGTTCTCGAAGAAGATCGCCGAGGCCGGGACCATCATCTGGAACGGCCCCATGGGGGTTTTCGAGAAGCGCGGTTTCGACATTGGCACCAAGGCCGTTGGCAAAGCCATCGCCGACAACAAGAAAGCCGTCAAAATCGTCGGTGGCGGGGACTCCGTCACGGCCGCAAACCAATTCGGCTTCGGTGAGGAAATGGACCACATGTCCACTGGCGGTGGGGCCTCCCTCGAACTTCTCGAAGGGAAGGAACTCCCCGGTATCGCCGCCCTCGACGACAAATAATTCTCTCTTTACTCCTGACCCGTGACCCTAACATGAGCCGAAAAAACGTCATTGCCGCCAACTGGAAGATGAACATGACGCCGTCCGAGACCGCGTCGTTCCTCGATTCCTTCCTCAAGACATTCCCCGAGCCCACTGCTGTTGAAATCGTCCTCGCTCCTCCCTTCGTTTCGCTGCCGAAAGCCGCGGAATTGATGGCGGGACAGTCCGCTGTCGGCCTCTCCGCCCAGAACATGTCGCACGAGGCCTCGGGCGCCTTCACCGGAGAGATCAATGCGGCGATGCTCAAGGAAGTGGGCTGCCAATACGTGATCCTCGGTCACAGCGAGCGTCGTTCGCTCTATGGCGAGAATGATGTCGTGATCAACAAGAAGGTCCATGCGACCCTCGCCGCCGGCCTCGTTCCCATCCTCTGCATCGGGGAATCGCTCGAAGAGCGCGACGGAGGACAGCTTGAGTTTGTCCTGTCCCAGCAGCTCGAGGGCAGCCTTGCCGGTATCGATGCCGCTCAGATGCCCGGCATCATCATCGCCTACGAGCCCGTCTGGGCGATCGGCACCGGCCGCACCGCGACTCCCGATCAGGCGCAGGAGACCCAGTGTTACGTCCGCAGCGTCCTCGAGCGACTCTTCGGTGGCGAGGTCGCCGCGGCGGTGCGCATCCAGTATGGAGGTAGCGTGAAGCCGGGGAATGCGGCCGAGCTCATCTCCCAGCCCGACATCGACGGATTCCTCGTCGGGGGTGCCAGCCTTGATCCGGCGAGCTTCGCCGACATCGTCAAGGCGGGCGCGTAAGGGAACGGTTTCCGGGGCGTCGGGAGGCCGGCCTCATTGAGGCCGGGCCGAATGGCCTCGGGCCGCCCGCCCGGGGTCACTGGCCCCGGTTACAGGCCCAGTCTCACGTCGAGTCCCTGTCTCCATTTTTGTGCGACTTCGGCAGCCATGATCGGGACGGAGCCGACATTCTTGTCGTGAAAACCGACGAGCTTTTCCCGGATCTCTCGCCGGGTCGCGAGGGGGAGGAGCTCCGCTTGGGCGAATTGCTTCGGTTTTGGACTGGCGTTCTGCGCGACACATCGGTAGAGGAAAATGCGGTCGTAGGTGCTGCGGAAGGATAGCCGTCCCAATTCACGGAAGGTTTCCCGCAGGATCTCGGGGGTCTCGTCGAAGAGGCTGAGAAGGTGGGCCAGCTCCACCCCGTAGACCCAGTCGGGGCTGCGATAGCGGTGGGTCTGGTCGTAGATGCCCGCCGTCTCCCAAGCGATGATGCCGAGCGTCTGGCGGACCAGGCTGAGCAAATAGACGTCCATCGCCTTTTTGCCGAAGTGCTTGCCGCCTTTCCAGAGCAGCTCCGATCCCGCGATCCAGCCGGCGGCGAGGAGCGGGTTGGTGGTGAGGAGGAACTTTCCGCCGTGCCAGAGGTAGCGGACCGGAGTGAGGTAATGCTGGATCTCCTCATACTTCCGGTAGACCTTGCTCGCGGTGCGGATGTTCTCCGAAACCTTGCGCAGGTTCATCTCCTTCACTTCAAGGATGGGCAGCTCTTCGAGGAGGAGGATGATCTGCAGCGAGGCGCGGTTCACCGCCTTGAAGACGCTTTCGAGGTTGAGTTCGAGCAGGGGGAGCGCGGAATCTGGTTTGTAGACCCGGGCGACCGCCTCGGTAAAGGAGGCGAGATCGAGCAACAGCTGTTTTCCCTCAAACGATCCTCCCGGCCAGTAGACGCCGCTGGAGAAACGCTGCAAAAGCAGGTCGGATTCGCGATCGATGAGCTCGGCGACGCGGGAGTCCATGCGCAGATGGGCCTCGTCTTTCCAGTCGATCGTCTGGAGTGCCTTGAAATCGGGAAACTCCATCCATTCGCCGTAGGTCATGAGGATCTTCTCCAGATCCTGGCGTTTTGCATCGAGGCGCGAGGCCTCGCTGCGGATTGCGTTCCGGGCCAGTTCGACCAGCGCCTCGTTCTCCTTTCCGGTGCCGGGATCCGTCGGAGCGACCCGCCAGAACATGATGACCAGCAAGCCTGACAAAGACACCAGGAAGACCGACCATTTTGCCCACGCCGGTTCTATCCCAGCGACGATCGCGACGACGGCGAGGACGAGAAAGCAAAGTCCCCCGGCCAGGCGAGCGCCCCGGGTGAGGCGCGAGCGCACGTTCAGCGGAGCCTCTTCCTTCATGTCGCGCCGTGAATTCGCACACTCAACTGTCGCTCGCTTTTACCCCGTCGTAAAGGCGGGCGAGTTCGAGGAAGATGGCTTCGAGCTTCGTGTAGTAGTCGGCTTCCTCCAACTTGTCCTTCGACCGGCGGAGCTCCGCGGCCTGACGTTCGAGTCCGTCGCGCTTTTCGCGTTGCTCCGGAGAGAGGAGCCGCTCGAAGGCATTCTTCACCAGCACTTTCTGAGCGGCGAGGTCGCCGTCAGGCTTCGCCTCGGGCGAGGCGGTCTGGGTCGGGGTCGTTCCTTCAAACCATTCCGAACGCGAACCGAGCTGATCGCCGTTGTCATCGATCAGGGCGTGCTCGGTGGCGATGCGGCCTTCGCTCTTGTAGAACTCGGCCACACGACGGGAGGCATGGAGCCAGGCCTCGAGGAGCGAGACCTGTTCGTCGTTGTCGAGGTCGCCGCCCTCGATCCCGCCCAAGGCCTCCGCAAAATAACGGCCGAAGCGCGCGTAGCTCTGTTCTCCCTCGTTCTTCGTGGCGGTGATGACAAGGCGCTCCGGCTTGCTCATCGTGCGAACGAAGGAACCGCTCGCCGAGGCCGTGTTGATCAGGGCGAGCCGGCCTTGATAAGCATCGGCAAAGGTCGCAAGCTCGCGGTCGGTCACATCAGGGCCCCGGAAATTGAACTTTACCTCCCGCTGGTCGAAGGTGCCGTGGCCGATGAGGACGACCCAGAGTTCGGGCGATGTCTCGGAGGCGAGTTTCTGTTTCAGGACTTCCGCGTCGCTGGGGGGCTCTCCGGATGGCGGATCAAGACCGATGATCTCGACGGCCGCCTCGCCTTTCTTCGCAGCGTCGACCCAGAGCGCGCTGATCTCGGCGAATTCCTTGGTGTAATCCTCCGTGCCGCCGCTGCCGACGACGAGAAGGATCTTCAAGCCGGACTCGGCGCGAAGCGCGGGCGTGAAGAGGAGCAGCAGGAGGAAAAGGATTCGGGTCATGTCAGGATCATCGTCAAATCGTCCCCTTCCTTCTCCGCAATCCCCATTCCCCGAGAAAGCAGGCGAGGGCGAGGAGGAAGAGCCAGGGAGTGTGCCAGAGGGGGCGCTGTTTCACCTCGACGACGGGAAGATCGAGTTCGTCGAGGAGGCCGGGGAGGCGGGAGAGATCGGCGATCGTGAGAAGCTCGCCGCCCGTCGCTTTCGCGAGACGTTCGAGGAGGTCCTTCTCGGGGCCGAGACGGTTATACTCGGCGGCTTCGGGATTGAGCGAGCGCGCCACTTCGCCAGTGCCGATTTCCTGTCCCGCGCCGTCGATCACCTTCGCCTCGATGCGGTAGCCCTGGCTCTCTTCGGAAAGATGCTCGGCGGTGAAAAGGCCTGGCTCGTCGAGCGAGGGCTCGGCGGTGAGACTGCGCGTCGTGCCGTCGAGGTCCTTCACCGTTAGGAGGACGGCGGCGTCGTCCTGCGGATCGTATTTCAGATCGCGGACGCGCACCGCGACCTTGGTCTCGGGAATGGCGCCGTCGTTCGTCTCCTCCTTCGTCAGTTCGACTCGGGCCGGGACATCGGTGACCGACCAGCGGAGAAACTGGCGCCACATCTTGCCGAGTTCGGCATTTTGTTCGGAGTCCTTCATCCCCCAGCGCCAGAAGTCAGCCACGGCGAAGGCGGCGCTGCGGCCCTCGCCGTAGCGTTGCGTGATGAGGGCAGGCAGGACGCGGCCTTCGGGGTCGGTCACGGTCGAGAGGATGCTCGCGCCCGGCTTGATCGTGGGAAGGCGGTTCACCGCGAAGAAAGGCGGCATGTAGGCGAGGCGGATTTCCTCCTCCTCCTGGCCGGCGCGGAGGCGCATCCAGTCTTCGAGCCAGCCTTCGCGGGTGAGATTGTAGGTCGCCTCGAGAGCGGCGCCGCCGGGTTCCTTTTGATCGAGATAAACGGGCAGGGACCGGCCGACGGGGGTGTTGTCCCAGCCGCCTTCCTGGAAAGACTCCTGACCTCCTAACATCACCACCGTTCCGCCGCGCATCGAGACGAATTGTTCGATCAATTCCTGCTGCTCTGCGGTGAAGAAATCGGCCTCGAGGTCGTCGATGACGATGGCGCGGTAGCGGGTGAAGAGATCCTCGGCCGTCTTCGGAAAGCCGTCGCGTAGTTCTTCGGGCGTGGCCGTGTTGAGCCTCACCAAGACGGGTTGGTCGTAGCGTTGGGTCTCTTCGGGGAGGTCGCGGTTAAAACCACGGAAGAGCGGGTTGCTGCTCTCGCCGCTACGGCCGCGCCATTCGAATTTTGGTTCGCGTTTGGCGATGCGGATGAGGCCGACGAGATCGAGCTCGGCGTCGCCGGCGATGGCGCGCCGGAGGAACTTGTATTCCCAGTTCGGCCGTCCGCTGAGATAGAGAATGCGGTAGGGGCCGCGGCCGCGGTTCACGGTGACGCGGACGCGGTCGTTCTTTTCCGTCAGCTGGGCGAGCGCCGTCTTCGCGGTCTGACGGATGCCGACGCTGAGAAAGGAGACGCCGGCAGGTATCCCGGGGAGACGGAGGCGGACGGGGACGGCGCGGCGGTCCGTGCCGGGGGGGAAGACGAGATCCTTCTTGGCGAGTTCCTCGTCCTTCTCGTTCCTGACAAACACCTCGACTGCCTCGGGGAATTCTCCGAGGGCCTCGGCCCTGATGTTCAGCGTCACTTGGGCATCCTCGAACTGCGTCGTTGTCGCATCGACGCTGGCGATGGCGAGGTCGCGGGCGGAGGGATCGAGCTCGCCGACGAGGACGGGGAAGAAAGGCACGCGTTTTTCCTCCGGCAGCGCCTCCTGCGCGGCGAGGTGGGCCTCGAGCGCGGCCGGATCGGTGGCGTTGCCGTCGGTGAGGAGCACGGTCGCAGCGAGGGGACGTCCGCGGAAGCGGGTGGAAAGATTGTCGAGCCCCGAGCCGAGGGTGGAGCTGTTGCGGGCGAAGTCGAGGCCGCTGAAATCGCCGACCTGGCGCAGGCCTCGGTCGACGAGGAAGGGCTGCACGCGGAAGGTGTCGCCGATGCCTGCGATCCACGCGGGCGGCTGATCCGGGGCGGGACCGACGAGAGCGGTGCGCAGGGCGGCGGAGGGGGCTTCCTTCCCCTCTCCGAGCGGCACCGCGAGCCCGGCCGAGTTGTCGGCGAGAAGGGCGACGTCGTTGGCGTGTTTCTTCGGCGTTTCGTCGAGATTGACCGGCTCCATCAGGGCGAGGGCGAGGAGAACGAGCCCGACGGCCTTCAGCGCCATCGCCGCAGCCTTCGCTCTGCCGCTCAGGGGCGAATGCCGGTAGGTGAGGACGAGGACGAGAATGGCCCCCACCCCGAAAAGCAGTGCGACCCACGCCCAGGATTGGTTGGCGAAGGCGATGTTGCCGAGGATGGCGGTGGAGGAAGTCATGCGTAAAGAAAGTGGCATGGGCTTCCAGCCCATGCTTCGTGTTTCGACGTGGAAGGGCGCAGGCAACGGGTGTCGCTCATCGGCGTCCTACAGCGATGCATGGGCTGGAAGCCCATGCCACAAGAAGGGATGTCAGCTAGGAATCCCATACCTCACTTTCCGGCCCCCAGTTCCTCGTAGTAGCGGCGCACCAGATCGCGGAACTCGCTCGGCACGGGGTCGCGGTCGATCGGGGCGACGGGATTCTCCCGGTTGAGCTTGGCGAGTTCCTCGCTGAGGCGCTGGCGCAGCTCGACGAGGGGCTCGGTAATCTTCTGGTTGATCGTCGCGGCGCCGGGCGGGAGGTCGTCGCGGCGGTAGTCGATCCGCATCGCGCGTGCGTCGTCACGGACCTTGGCGACGGAGTTGCGGAGATCCTCGTCGGGCAGCATTTCCTCGAGGTTGCCGAGGCGGTCGGCCCACTGCTCGTAGTCCTCGCCCGTGATGGGACCGGGGCGTCGTTCCTCGGAGCTGTCGTCGAAGAAGAGCGGTCCCGCGAGTGGGCCGGTGGGGAGGCCTTCGTTGCGGTCGTCGCCACCATTGTTCATCGCGCCGCCACCGCCGCTGGTGCCGCGGCCGGAGGCTAGCTGGCGCGGACTGCGGCCCTGGCCCTCGCCTTCGCCCTGGCCCTCGGTCGCGTTCGGATCAGGCGATTGCCCTTCGCCTTGTCCCATGCCTTTTCCTTTGCCCTTCCCTTTGGCTTGGCCGTTTTCGGCGAGCGTTTCGGAGGGTGTTTCGCCTTCGCCTTCGCCGGAGGCTTCGCCCTTGCCCTTGCCTTTCGCTTTTCCTTCGCCGGGTTGGACTTCTTTCTGACCTTCGCCGGGAGCCTCGCCTTTTCCTTTGCCCTCGCCTTTCTGGGTGGAGGCCTGCTCGGATTCTCCTTTTTCCTCGCCCTCGCCGGGTTCACCCGGTTCCTTGCCTTCGCCTTCACCCTTTCCATTTTCCTTGGCCTCCGCCAAGCGGCGGGACGCCGCTTCTGCTTTGGATTCTCCGGGTTGAGGCTGACCTGACCCGCTCGGCTCTCCTGCTTGACCCTCTTTCGTCCCTTCCCTTCCGCCGAGACGTTCGGTTTCGGCCTTGGTTTCTTCGATCAGTTTGTCGAGTTCGTTGCGGGCGAGGCGGAGGGCGTCGGCTTCGTTGCCGATGATCTTTTCGGCGGCTTTTTCGACGCTGTTCTTCAGTTCCTCGATGCCGCGGGCGGCGGCTTCTTCGGAGGTCTTGGCCTGGTCGGCGCGATTGTAGAAGGCGAGGTCGCGGGCCTCGTCGAGCGACTCCTGCACCTGCTGGGTCGTCGCATTCCGCACCGACTCATAAAGTGCATCGGAAAGGATGGGTTCGGTTGGCTCTGCCTGCTCGCTGAGGTTCTTCATGCTCTCGAGCACTTCGGAAAGTTTCTGCGACTGCTCCGCGATGGACTGGGCGAGTTCGCCGCGCTCCTGTTGTTTCTCGGCAGTGAAGGGATCGGCGGCTGGGTTCTCCGCGAGTTTCTCGACCTGCTCGCCGAGGGCTTCCTGACGTTCCGCCAATTCACGGGTCGCGTCGCGAAGGCCCTTCATCTCATTGGCGAACTGGCGCGAGGTTTTCTCGCGGAATTCCTCCTTCATTTCCTCGAGCTGCTCGCTCGCCCGGGTCGCGGCGTTGGCGGCCTCGGTCAGTTCGCCCGATTCGAGTTTCTCGGCGGTCTCCTGCACGTTTTCTCGGGTCTCGTCGAGGTTCTCGCGTTCTTCGGTCAGGTTGGCGCGGTTCTCTTCGGAATCCATGCGCTCGGCGAGGTCGTCCATCTCGCGGAGGAGTTCGCGCTGCTCTTCCTCGAGCCGCTTGAGCTGGCGCTCGATCTCGGCCTTCTCCCCCGCGGTGGCCTTCTGAAGCTGATTTTCGAGTTCCTTGATCTTCTCGGCGATGGCCTCCTGGCGGCGCGCGAGATCCTTGAGCCGGTTGAGAACGGCGAGGTTCTCCTGTTGCTCGGCGGTGAGGGCGGGATCCTGGGCGGCGGATTGCTCCTCGTATTTGAGCTCCTTCTGCTCAAGCTCGAGGTTCATGTTGCGTTGCTGTTCCTGCTGCGACTGCGAGGCGTTCGGCGACGGGCTCTGCGACATCGAGATCTCGGTTTCGCGGGCGCGGGCCCTGAGCAGTTCAGCATAAGCGTCTTTGGCGCTGTTCATCGCGACGACGAGAAGTTCACCACTTTTCTTCTCGGAAACGGAGGAGAATTCCGCAGCGGCCTCGGACATGTGCTTTTTCGCCGTCTCGAGCGCGGCCCGCACCTCGGCATCCTCGACCTTGGTGAGGGCCTCGTCGGTCTTGGCGATGACGACGTTCTGCGATTCGGTGATGACGCCGACATCCTCAGCGTATGACTCGAACGCTTTCCCGCTTTGGTGATCGCGCGCGAGTTTCCACGCGGCGTTGATGACGTCCTTCTGGATGCGGATGAGCTCATCCGATTCGCCGCCCGGAGGCGTTCCGCCCTGTCCGCCGCCGGCTGCGCCTTCGCGCATGACTTCCTCGAAGAGGCGTATTTCGGCGAAAAACTGGTCGCTGAGGGTGCGGCGCACCTTACCCTGCGTGTCTTTGTCCTCGGCCCAGAAGTGATAGGTGATGAGGTCGCGTTCCTTTGCGCCGAGCTTCTCAATGTCGATGAGAGTGGAAAGGGTGTGTTTCGCACTTCCGGCGAGGGGTTGGTCGTTGAGGACGACCTCGGTCTCTTCACCGCGGAACTGGTAGGCCATGCCGGTGCGCAGCAACGCGATGTCGTCCCAGACCTCGGCCTCGAGGGGCAGTTCCTGCAGGGCTGAGACCTCGAAGTCGCGGCCGGGGAAGGTGAGCTTCAGCTTCGGCGGCGCGTTTTCCTTCACGTTCACGGTGAGCCAGGGCGGACGCTGGTTGGAACGCTCCTTCTCATCGACGAGATGGACGCGGTATTTCCTCGTCACTTCCGGAACATGGCTGGCGATGAGAAGGGCGGGATCGGCCGGGTCTGGGGTCAATGTCAGGATCTCGCCCTCTTCGCTGAAGAGTTCGGCGGCGCTGACGGGCTTGTTGACGCGGAGGCGCCATTCGACCTTTGAACCCTCCATCACCGTGATCTTGCGGGTATCTGCGATCGTTTCCGTTTCGCCGCCGAGATAGGCGGGGGGGGTGACGACGGCATCGGCCTGGAGCAGCTCAGGATATTCGAAGACAGTGATGGCGTATTCGCCGGACGAGGCGGTCTCATAGGTGATGAGGTAGCGACCATCGGTGTCGACTTTGGGCAGCATCGTGGAAAAGATCTTGTCGTCGAGACCGACCTGCATCGGCGTTTTTGTCTCGCCTCCGGCGTGGCGGTGGATCAGGGTCGCGTCGGCGGGGGCGCGCCCGGAGAAGGCGGCCTCGATGACGAGACGCGAGCCTTTCTCGAGCTCGACATCGCCGGGAGTGACGCGGATCTCGAGGGTGGGTTTGGCTTGGGGAGTTTCCGTGAGGCCGCCGCGGCCGGCCTTTTCAGAGATCCTTCCGAGCGGGGCTTCACCAAGGAGGAACCAGAGCGAGGCGACAAAGGCGGCGAGGGCGAGGAATTGGCCCCAACCCGCGGCGACGAGGCGTTTTTCCGAAACGCGGCGGACCCATTGGTTTCGGACGGCGTGTTCGGAGATCTCGCCGAGGAGTTTGCGCTGGAGGAAGCTCAGTCCGCCGTCGGGTCCGGGCTTCTGATCCATCGCGGCGAGGAGGGCGGCGCGCAGATCGGGGTGTTTTTCCTCGATCCGGCGTGCCAATTCGCGCAGGTCCGGAGTGCTGCGATCGATGCGGACGAATCCGATCACCGAGCCGACGCAAAGGGCGCCGAACCAGACGAGCACCGCTGGCCACGACCACGAGGAGGCGAAGGTCGCAAGCCCCGCAAACACCGCGCAGCCGACCGCCCCGACCGCGAGGACGGTGATGACGAGCTGACGCCGTTTCAATTTCTTCTCCGCGGCAATGACCGGTCCGAGGCAGGATTCGAGGAGTTTGGCGATCATGTCAGGAGGGCGTTCACGCGGATTGTGGTGCGGTCGCTGCAGCGGTCCGGGACCGTCGTCCCGCCAGCCAGGTTTCGAAGATCAAGACGAGAAGGGCGGCGAAGACGAGCCATTTCCAAAGTTTCTGTTGGGCTTCTTTCTGTTCGGATTCGACCCGCAACTTTTGCGACGCGCTCAATTCCGGTGCCGGGGCGGCGGATTCCTCGAGGAGCGGAATGCCGAGGGCGGCGAGTTCAACGCGCGGGTCGAAGGGATCGGTCCGCCCTTCGGACGGATCGAGATTCACCGAAACGAGGCGCGTGGCGCCGCCTTCCTGCGGCTCCTCGTAGAACCCCGGGGCCGGGTAGTTCGTTTCGCCGACATAGACGGTCGGAGCGGAGCGGATGCTGTAGCCGGCGTGGTCGAAGATCGAGAAGAGCAGCGGGACGAATTTCGACGAGAGCGCGAGCTGGCTTTCCTCGGGCCGCCATCCCGCGAGAAAGGCGAAGACGGCTCCCTCTCCGACGCGATGCTCGAGGAGAGCGGGCTTTTCTCCGTCGAAGGTGGCGAGGACGCGCGTGCCTTCGCCGAGAGGTGTTTCGCCGAGGGTGAGGTTGCGGTGTTTCCAAAACCGGATCTTCGTGAAGTCGCGGATCTGGGCGCGGGCGAAGGGCTCGAGCACGGGATGGTCGAAATCGAGATCGGCGAGGAGGGAAAAGTCATCGACGTCCGCCTCGGAGAGTTTCCAGTCATCGCGACCGGTGAGGGCGGCGAAGGCTTCACTGGATGTGTCGGACGAGGGCAGGGCGAGGACAAGGCCGCCTTTCTCGGCAAATTGATGAAGGGCCGCTCCGTCGGCGGCATCCCACGGTCCGGGTGCGACGACGATCTCGGTGTCATTGGGATCGAGTCCCTCGACCGATTCCGAACTGCTCACGAGGGGCTGCAGGGCCGGAGTCGGCTGGAGGGCTCGGCTCAGATAAAAGAGCGGTGAGCCGGCGCTCCCGGAGTCGCTTTCCTTTCCGAGAAACCGCACGCGCAAGGGACGTGGCTGCACCGGGGCGACATGGACCTCGTTGTCAAAAAGGTGGGTGTCGCCGCTGACGACGAGGGTGCCGCGTTCCGCTCCGACGGGCCGCGGCGAGGAGGTGACGATGCGGCTCGTGCCGGGGGCAACGAGAATTTCGGTGTGGGTGTCAGGGTGCCCTTTCCAGCCGAGCGAGAGATTCGCCGAAGCGGATTCGGCGGAGTTCATGATGCGGACGCGGTAGACCTCGTCCTCGTTGATGTTCGAGCGTGGCGGCGTCGCGGCGAGAGTGAGCGAGAAGTTCCCCGCGGTGGACGGCGCGACCGGCACGCAGCGCACCTTCACTTCCTCGGGCCAAGGATTTTGCCGGAGCAGTTCGCGTTTCGCGCCGGTCTGGAAATCGCCGATGAGGACGATCTCGCGGGCGTCGGCGGGGCGGGTCGCGTCGGCGGAAAGAAGAAGGTTTGCGGCCTGAGTCATGGCCGCTCCGAGATCGGTGCCGAGCCAGGACGGTTGAAATTTTTCCTCGGCGAGCAGGGCCTCGACCGCGCTGGAGCGGGCTCCGGGTCCGAGTCCAGCGAGGGCGGGAAGGTCGGCGGCGAGATCGAAGCGCTCGTCGAAAAAGGCCAGGGCGACCTCGGCTCCGGTCCCATAGCGTTCCGCAGCCTCGCGGGCGGCCTTGGCGGCGGTCTCGCGCAAGCCCTCGCGGCGCATCGAGGCGCTGCGGTCCACGAGAATGACGGCGCGGGTCAGGCTGGAATCTTCCGACGGCAGGCGTACGGAATCCAGAAAGGGCCGGCCGAAGGCGAAGGCTAGCAGCAGGATCGCGAGGCAGCGCAGCGCGAGAAGGAGGAGCTGCTCGAGTTGCGTCCGGCGCGTGACCCGCTCGGGCGTTTTTTCGAGGAACATGAGCGAGCCGAACTCGACGTGCTCCTTTGGCGGACGCCTCCTCAGGTGCAAGAGAATCGGCACCGCAATAGCGGTCGCACCGAGAAGGTAGAGCGGGAAGAGGAAACTCACAGCGAGGCGAATCCTGCCATGCTTTGCCCGGTGAGGCGAGGACGTTTTCGCGGGGTGAAAACGTCGGTTTTCAGTTGACGTTTTCCGCTTGGCGAGGAATTCCGATCACGGTCCGATTTTGTAAGGGCGTTCAAGGGGGCGATGAGGCAACAGTCACGGTTCATGAACGAGCGAGCCGATTGGATGTCCTGGGTCCTTCACTTTGTCTTCGGCGCCGGAGTGGGTGCCTTCATGGGGCTGGGTATGGGGTCAAGCGGACGACGGGGGTCGCATCACCGATGGCTCGAATTCGGCCTTCTTCCCGAGTTTGTCCTCGGCTGTGTCCTACTCGGAGCCGGCCTTGGTTCGCTCTGTGGGGAGTGCCTTTGGACCGGGCTGTCTTATCACGTCATCCCACCCGATGGGATCGAGCACAGCTTGACGAGTCGGGTTCTCTCTATCCTGAGTGGAATCGCAGGAGCCGCTTTGATCACGAAGTTGCTCCTTCGGAATTTCGGCGTGATTTGACCGAGGCGTCAGCGCCCCGGTTGCTCCATCGCGATGAGCTGCGTCACGGTCACGAATCTGAAGCCTTTGGCGAGCAGCTGATCCACCGTGGCTGGCATCGCATCGATGGTGCTGGCGTGGATGTCATGGACGAGGAGGATGCCGCCAGGAGTCGCTCCCGAGACGAGGCGGGAGGTCACCGTTCCCGAGCCGGGTTTTTTCCAATCCTCGGGATCGACCGACCAGAGGATCGTGGGATAGCCGA
>DGXY01000052.1:525-817 GCA_002396885.1 Akkermansiaceae bacterium UBA5020 | reverse complement strand
GACCAGAGGATCGTGGGATAGCCGAATTCCTTCTTGATCCAGGTCTTTTGGGCCGCGGTGATCGCTCCGTAGGGCGGACGCATCGTCCGGGGCGCGACTCCGGTTGTGGAGACGATGGCATCGTGACAGGCGCGCAGCTCGTTGCGGACACCGTCGGCGGACAGCTTGGAAAGATTGGGATGGGTGATGGTGTGGTTGCCGATTTCGTGCCCTTCCGCCACGATACGACGCATGATCTCGGGATAACGTTTCGCGTTGGTCGCAACCACATAGAAGGTCGCCTTCACATTGC
>DGXY01000052.1:0-366 GCA_002396885.1 Akkermansiaceae bacterium UBA5020 | reverse complement strand
CATAGAAGGTCGCCTTCACATTGCGGGCCTTGAGGATGTCGAGGAGACGCGGGGTGTTGGTGGGATGGGGACCATCATCGAAGGTCAGGGCGACGAAGGGGGCGTTGGTGGAGACGCGGTTGTAGGAATCCTTCGTGCCGGTCGAGGTCGGAAGAGGTGCCGGGGCCCCACCGACGACCGCCGGATCCGGCGCTTCACCCTTTTTCTTGCCCTGAGGCGTGCACGAAGTGTTGAAAGCCGCGCTAGCCAGGAGCAGGAGGGCGAGAAGAGGGGTGAAGGCAGACGTTTTCAAAGGTGGAAGCGGGATCGGGTTGGATAGGCGCTTCGCAAACTTAATAAAGTTTTATAAAACTGCAAATCAGAAAT
>DGXY01000086.1 GCA_002396885.1 Akkermansiaceae bacterium UBA5020 | reverse complement strand
CCCACTCAAACCGACAAAGAACCAAGAATTTTTTCCGATTTTCTTAAACACCCGCCGAAAAGCCGGGACTGGAAGGGTGGCGAAGAGTTTCCCTAGGCTGATGACGACCCTTGTCGCCCGACGTTGAAAAGACCCTCCCCATGAAAGCAGACTTTAAAAATCGGAGCCTTCCCCTTGGAGGTTTTTTCCGCGCCTTGATTGCCCGCACCCTCTCACATCCACATCCACATCCAAAAGGCACCCATCGTATCCGAATGAAAACGCTTCCGACCCGACCCTTGCTCCGGGCGCTTGCAACAGCGCTCGTCCTCGCGATCACCTCCACGGCGCTGCACGCGCAGGTGCCGGGGATCCTCAACTACCAAGGCCGCGTCGCCGTTGGCAGTCCGCCGGTGAACTTCGACGGATCCGGCGCGTTCAAGTTCGCCCTCGTCGATGCCGCGGGCACCACGACCTACTGGAGCAACGACGGCACCAGCACCGCGGGGTCCCAGCCGACGGCGGCGGTTTCGCTCCCGGTGGCGAAGGGGCTCTACTCGGTGCTGCTTGGAGACACCACGCTCGGCGCGGGCATGTCGGTCATCCCGCCTTCGGTCTTCGCTAATACCGACGTGCGGCTGCGGGTGTGGTTCAATGACGGGACGAATGGCTCACAGCTTCTCACCCCCGATCAGCGTATCGCGGCGGTGGGCTATGCGATGGTGGCGGGCGGACTGGCACCCGGGGTGACGATCCCTGCCAGCTCCGTGACCGGGACGATCCCGGCGAGCCAGGTCGCCACACCGCCACCGGGCATGGTGCTGATCCCGGCGGGGGCGTTCACGATTGGTCGCGCCAGCGGAGACACCGATACCGATGCCATTCCCACGACTACGACGGTATCGGCGATTTACATGGAGGTGAATGAGGTGACGCTGAGCCATTGGCAGGCCGTACAGCGGTGGGGAACGCTCGTGGGCGGTTATACCGATCTGCCTGTCGGAGCGGGCAAGGGGGAGACGCATCCGGTGCAGACGGTGTCATGGTATGATTGCGTAAAGTGGTGCAATGCGCGATCGGAGCGGGAGGGGAAGACACCGGTGTATTACACGGACGATGCGCAGACGGTGATCTACAAGACGGGTAACGTCGATGTCACCAACGTGCGGGTGAAGTGGACAGCAAACGGCTATCGCCTGCCGACGGAGGCGGAGTGGGAAAAAGCAGCGCGAGGAGGAGAGGTCGGGAAACGCTTTCCCTGGGGCGACACCATCGCGCAGAAACAAGCGAACTATTTTGGTTCAGTCGGCGGCTACGACCTGGGGCCGAACAGCTACAACGCGATCGGGAGTGTCGGGGGCACCTCGCCCGCGACGAGTCCGGTGGGCTCGTTTGCGGCGAATGGTTTTGGATTGAATGACATGGCGGGGAATGTGTCTGAGTGGTGCTGGGACTGGTATGGGACTCCCTACGCCGGGGCTACGGATCCCAAGGGTCCTGCTACGGGCTCCGTCCGCGTGATTCGCGGCGGCGGTTGGGGCCTTGACGCCGGCCTCGCGCGCTGTGCCAATCGCAACAACGCCATTCCGACCAGATCCGTCATCAGCATTGGTTTCCGGGTTGTGCGGTCCGCAGGTCAGTGAGCAACAGAGCAGCTATCGGAACTGCCTGCGGAGAGGCAGTGGGGCGGCAAATAGGAAACCAACAAGACAAACTGAAAAACAAGACCGCGTAGCGGTTGGTTTTTTTGCGAAGCGGCGGGACGCCGTAGATCCCCGATGCAACTCAAACTCTTTGTCGTGCCGATCAAGAAGGTCAGCGAAGCGAAAGCTGAGATGAACGGCTTTCTGGAAATGCCAACAGCAGAATGCCGACACCGTTTCATAGAGTGCTAAGCAAAAGCTCCGGGCCCTCCTTTTCCAAACACCTCTCTTCCGTCACGCCCATGAAAACACTCCTCACCCTCTCCCTTCTCGCGGTTTCCCTCGCCGCCCACGCCCTGCCGCGAACGAGCGCGGTCTACTCCCTGACCCCCGACACGACCAACGCCGGCGGCTCACGCACGAGCAGCGCCAGCTACTCGCACGAGGGCAGCCTCGGAGAAATCGGCGGGTTTGCCTCGTTCGCGAGCCCTTCGGTCACAGTCCTGAGTGGCTACATCGGCGCGCAGGATGTCTTCAGATCGGTCCCGGGCGTGATCACCTCTCCGGCGACCAATCTCACTCGGACGGGCGCGACCTTCGCCGGCCAGGTCACGACCGAGGGTGGCAGTCCGGTGACGGCGCGCGGTTTCGTCTTGGGAACCGACCCCAACCCGACCTTGGAGAATGACATCCTCGTGCCCGCCGGATCCGGAACGGGCAGCTTCACCGTCCCCGTTGCCGATCTCTCTCCTGGAACGACCTACCACCTCCGTGCCTACGCGACCTCGGAGATCGGAACGGGCTGCGGGGCCAATGTCTTTTTCACGACTCCCGTCAGTGCCATATTCACCAGAGGTCTTGCCACCTTTTCCCGCAACATCCTGCCCGGAGATCGGCAGGTCTTCGACTTCAGCCTCACCGGACCTCGCATCGTTTCATTCGCCGCCACGGGAGGTGCTTCCCTTCGGGCGGAACTCTTCGACGATGAGGGCAATCTGATTGCCTCATTCAACGGAGACAGCAACTTCGATCTCGAGCAGCTCCTCCTCGCCGGGGACTACGCCTTCCACGTCTACCGTCAGCCCGGCAGTGGGGCGGCGCAGGCCTTTAACCTCACGATCGATGCAAGTGTCGTGGCGGCCTCGCGTCCCGATATCGGGGTGGGGGCATCGGCGGCAGGGCTGCAGGGCGTCGGTTTGTATGCACCTGCGAGTCAGTCGGCGGCCTTGATTTCGACCAAGGCAAACGCCGTCACCGGCCATGCCACCCTTTCCAATCGCGGCAAACTTCCCGACGTCCTCAAGGGTTCCGCGACCGGGGGCAGCGACCTTTTTGCGGTGT
The DNA here is from genome assembly GCA_002396885.1 of Akkermansiaceae bacterium UBA5020. Taxonomy (GTDB): domain Bacteria; phylum Verrucomicrobiota; class Verrucomicrobiia; order Verrucomicrobiales; family DEV007; genus Arctic95D-9. Next base: position 18,218 of record DGXY01000086.1, on the reverse strand, counting down.
CCTACTTCGATCCCACCGGGAACATCACGGCAGGCCTTCTGATGGGAACCTACGCGACGGCGGAAATGGACGAAAATACAGCCCCCGTCGCGATCCGGGCAACGATCACGCCGAACAAGAAGAAGCTGACGAAGAAGGTGAAGGGGAAGAGACCCGAGATTCTGAAAAAGATCCACGTGCTTTCCCTGCGGCTGAGTTCGACCTTCGATCCGCTCATCGAGGACGCCGCCACGATCAGCGTGCAGACGAAATAGGCACACGCAGTTCGGAACATTGCACGATTAGGGCAGCCTTCATCGTCGCTCGCCTTCGCCGCTAACCTCGCGTCCACGCCATCTCGAGTCCCTCATCGAGAAAATGCAGAGCGAGGGGGATTGACCGGGGCGGTCCGACCGCGCGTCATCGCGTGACGCGTGATGCTCGCCTTTTCTCCCGGAATCCGCTTCGATGGCGGGACTGTGAATGCTTCCTCCCGCTGGTCTTTCATCCTCGTTTCCTTCCTCTCGCTCCCGATCCGCGGATGGGCCGACCCGCCGCTGCCGCAATGGATCTGGTCATCGGAGGGGGATCGTCTCGGCACCTCTGAATTTCGCGTGGAAAGAACCTTTTCCCTACCCGCCGAACCGGACCGGTCGGTCCTTCGCGTGACCGCTGACTTCGCCGGCGTCCGTGTCCTGATCCAGGATCGCGAAGTCCTCGCCCTCGACCCCCACGACCCACCCGCCGAGGTTGAGGTGACTTCGTTTCTCCATGCCGGCGAGAATACGCTGGCGATCGTCGCGAACGGCGTCGAAGGGCCTTCCGCATTCGGGCTCGCTCTCACAAACACGACGGAGCAAGGGGAGCCTGTCGTGGTCCACACCGATCACACCTGGCCCGGAGTCGCTTCTTTCGGTGAGATCGAGACGACGCGATGGGGGCTGAACCAGCTTCCCGAAGTCAGCCCCTTTGCCGAATACAACCAGTGGAAAGAGGCGCTCGATCAGCCCGAGGCGACGAATCTTTCTCCGCTGCCACTGGGTTTTGAAATCGAGAAAATCCGCGACGCGGGGGAAGGCGAGGACTCCTGGGTGAGTCTCGTCTTTGATCCGCAGGGACGGCTGCTCATCGGCAAAGAGCAGAAGGGGATTCTGCGGCTTTCGCTCTCCGACAGCGGGAACGAAGTCGTCGCCGCCGAGACGGTCGAAGACACTTTGCGTGAATGCCGCGGTCTCGCCTGGGTTGGAGAGACCCTCTACGCCCACGCCAACAACGCGAAGGCGCTCTATGCTCTTCGCGATGCCAATGGCGACGGCCGTTTCGACGGCGAAGAGGTGAAGCTCGTCCAAGCCACCGAGGGCGGCGCGGGGCACGGGCGGAATGCGCTCACGCCCGGGCCCGATGGAAATCTCCATGCCATCGTCGGCGACGACATCGCCGTGCCCGAGGGAGCGCTTAGGCGCGCCCGTCCCGAGACGGGAGCCCCGAAGGAGCTCGGCCACTGGGTGCGAGCCAAACCCGCCGCCGACGGCAGCGTGACCTGGGAAGCGATGAACCGTGGCCTGCGCAATCCCTACGGCATCGCCTTCAATGCCGACGGAGAGCCTTTCACCTACGACGCCGACAACGAGGGCGACGTCGGTCTGCCCTTCTACCGTCCCACCCGAATCAATCACCTCGTCTCCGGGGCGAACTACGGCTGGCATCAGGACCGCGGCAACACGCGCAGTTTCCCGATGTATGCCCCTGACAATGTGCCAACGAATTACGATGCCGGTCGCGGCTCGCCGACCGGGGTGAAGTTCGGGACCCGCAGTCATTTCCCCGCCCCGTGGCGCGAGGCGCTCTACGCACTCGACTGGGCCTACGGCCGCATCCTCGCGATCCACCTCACGCCCCACGGAGCGAGTTATCATGCGACTGGTGAAGTCTTCCTCGAGGGGCGACCTCTCAATGTCACCGACCTCGATTTTGATGACCAAGGCGCGATGTGGTTCGTCACGGGTGGACGGAAAACGAAGTCGGCGCTCTTCCGCGTGCGCTACACCGGCGCGCGCCGCGCGGGGCTACCCGGGCTCGGTGAGCAGGAGATGGCACGCCATGCGTTTTCGGAAAAGGCCCGCGAGAAACGCCGCACGCTCGAGACCTTTCACGGCACCACCGATCCCGCCGCCGTCGCCGCGGCGTGGCCTCATCTCGGTGATCCCGATCCCTGGATCCGCGGTGCGGCGCGCGTCGCCCTCGAATGGCAGCCCGTCGCGACGTGGCGGGAGAAAGCGCTCGCCTCCGGGGCCGATCTCTCCGGCCTGACCGCCCGCCTTGCGCTCGCCCGCGCGGGCACGGACGAGGATCGGGCCGCGGTGGCGAAGAGTGCGGCAAGTCTATCCTTGAGCCCGACGGCGAACCGTATCGATCGTCTCACCCTCCTGCGCATCCACGAACTCGCCGGCCTTTCCGGCGATGCTGCGGTCGCGACCCAGCTCGAAGGGATGAAGGGCGACTCGTCTCCTCAGGTGCAGCGCGAACTCGCCCGGGCCTTTATCCGGATCGAGGCTCCCGGAGCAGTGGCCTATGCGATGGAGCGCCTCGCCGCGTCGGTCAACCAGAGCGACCGGCTCCATTATCTCGAGGCTCTCGCCGAGGCAAAGTCGGGATGGGAGCCAGAGACTCACGCGCTCTTTTTCACGAGCCTCGCCCACGCGCGGCGCTTCTCCTACGGCGACCGCTTCCTGCAGCCCTTCTTTGAGGGGCTAGAGGAAGGCGCACTAGCGAAGGTCGCGAACGAGGCGGAGCGAACGAAGTTCGCGCAACGGCTCCAGGCACCGGCCGAGGAGGAGCCGATTCCCGCTCCTCGTGCCATGGTGAAGCACTGGACCCTCGCCGAACTCGCCGACGCCCCTTCCGGAAATCGCACGCCCGATCTCGCCCGTGGACGCGAGCTCTATGCGGCGGCCCTTTGTGCGAAATGCCACGTCGCCGGCACGACCGGGCGTCCCGTCGGTCCCGATCTGACGATGGTGGCGAATCGCTTTTCGCGGCGCGACCTCCTCGAGTCCATCCTCGATCCTTCCGCCGTCGTCGCCGAGGTCCATCGCAATGTCCTCGTCTCCAAGAACGACGGCTCCACCGTGATGGGGCGCATCGTGCAGAACGACTTCCGCGAGTCCAAGCTGACCCTCACGACGAATCCCTTCGTCCCTTCCGAACTTGTCACCATTCCCAAAGGCGAGATCCGGTCCTGGGAGGAGTCGCCCGTCTCTCCGATGCCGCCCGCCCTGCTCGACACCCTGACGCGCGAGGAGATTGAGGATCTGTTAGGGTTTCTTCTCGCTGGCGGGAAAGTCGACTAAAGAGAGTTGCCCGGAAGACATCACCCTGTCTATTTTCCACGGAATGGATCTCCAACCGCTCAATCTTCCTCCCGTTCCCCTCACGCGTCCTCCGGCGGTGCGATGGTTTTATGTCTACAGCGCTGTTCTTTGCGTGGTTTACTTGGCGGTCGCGGCTTTTTGCCTTCCCTTTTTCCTGGTCGAGCCGGCCGAGCTCGAGATGGGCAAGACCGAGGCGGTCATCATCGGCGTGATGATGCTCGTGATGGGGCTCGTCTTTTTCGTCCTCTTTCTGATGCCCTTTTTTCTCCCGCGAAAGCCGTGGGTCTGGGTGTTTAATCTCGTCCTGATTTGCATCGGCATGACGAGCGCCTGTTTTCTCCTGGCCTGCGTTCCCCTGCTCCTCTTCTGGTTGAAACCCGAAGCCAAGGCCTGGTTCGGAAAATCGTGATTCTGTTAAGAGCGAATCCGCCCGCCTGACGCGGCCGATCCCTGGCCCAAATCCTTTGCGTTTCGCCCGGCGCGGGGCAAAGTCCCGCCATGCCGGATCAGGAAGCCTCCTCCACCGAATCGACCGATGCCATGCCCGACCGCGGTTCGCCCGTGCCCGGATGTCTCATCCTCGCGGCGATCGTGACGATCTTCGGTGGCCTCATCGTGCTCTATATCGTCGTTGGAACCTATCAATACCGCAAAATCGGCACCTTCACCCAGGAGACCCCGGCCGAACTCGCGATCCCGGCTCCCTCTGCCGCCCAGGTCGAGGCAGCGATGGGCAAGCTGAAAGCGGTCGAGGCGGCCGTCGCCGCCAAGAAGTCCGAACGCATTCTTTTTTCGACCGAAGATCTCAACGTGCTCCTCACCACCCTTCCGGCGGCGGAGGGTTTCCGGGGCAACACCCGAATCGAGAGCATCGGCAGCACGGGGATCGTCGCGGCGATGGCGCAGCCTCTGCGGAAAGCGCCCTTCCAGAAAGGCTTCCGCTACCTGAACGCCAGCTTTCTCCTGCAACCCGAGCTGCGCGCACGCACCATCGCCTTCAAGGTGATCGAGATCCGTCCGTCGCTCGGCGAAGTCCCCGAGCCCTTCGTCAACAGCTACGCCTCGCTCGACCTCTTCAAGCTCGATCCCGAGAATCCCGCGATGAAGGCCCATGTCACCTCACTCGCGGCGGTCTACACCGAAGAGGGTCAACTCATCGTCGAGACCGGGTTCGGTCCGCGGGGGAAGGAGTGAAGGCGCGGACGCACGCTTTGTGTGACTTGCGTTCACTTCCGCCCGACTTTACGGTGCTCCGTTCCGTCACCACGAGCGGACGCAAATCCCAACCCCATCCATCCAACATGGCTATCTCCGTAGGCTCCCACGCACCCGATTTCGAACTCACCACCCTCGGGGCGAACGGCCCCGAGCTCGTCCGCCTCGTCGACCAGCTCGGCTCCGGCAACATTCTCCTGCTCTTCGTCCCGATGGCCTTCACCGGCGTCTGCACGACGGAATTCTGCTCGGTCACGAGCGAGCTGGCCGAATACGAGACGCTCAATGCGAAGGTCTTCGGGATCAGCGGCGACAATCCCTTCGCCCAGCAGAACTGGAAGGAGAAGGAAGGCATCGGCATCACCCTCCTGAGCGACTACGAGCACGAGATCGCGGCGGCCTACGATGTCGCCTACTCCAGCTTTCTCCCCGAGAAGAACCTGAAAATGGGCGGAGTGCCGAAGCGCTCGGCCTTCATCATCGACAAGCAGGGGATCGTCCAATACTCCGAGAGCAGCGACAGCCCCGGCGATCTCCCCGACTTTGAGGCGATCAAAGCGAAGCTGAAAGAGCTCGCCTGATTCCTCCCTCCGCCACGCATGAGGCGGAAAATGCAAAAAGCCCGGAGCGATCCGGGCTTTTTTTGTGGGCTTGTCAGGTCACCGTCCGGCGGGATGGGACCGCCGGACGGGAGAACCGGATGAAGAGATCGTTATCAGGGCTTCCGGACGATCGTCACCTTGTGGGCTGACGAGACGCCGAAGTCCGAGGTGGCCTCGACATCGACCGTGGAAGTAATGCGACAGTTTCTTCACGCGGTGAAGCGTGATGAATTGAATTTGATGTAATTAAAATAAGCTTTATATCGGACGTGATCCTTGAGACCTGCTCGCTTTTGTTGACTCATCCAGAACGGCCGTTCGTCAAGCGTCGGTAACCCTTTAACAATCCTCTCATGAGCCCGAAATCCGAATCCCCGTCCGCCTTCAACCGTCGCTCTTTTCTTTCCACCGTGCCCGCGCTTGGCGCTGCTCTTGCCGGGGCCTCTGCCACGGCGCAGGCAGCGGGATCGGCACCGCGGGGGACGCTGCCGGCTGCGCCAAGTAAGGATCCAGCTAAGCCAAGCAAGGATCCGGCTAAGCCAAGTAAGCAGCCGGCTCCGCCGAGCGCGGCCGAGGTCCGTCGCACCGCTGCCTTCAACAAGCGCCTCGCCGCCGCGACTCAGCAGCGCAACCTGGCGCTCCCGCCCCATCCGACCAACACCGACGAGACGCTTTACCCGAACTTCATCGGAAACTTCACCAAAGCCCTGCCCCACAACAGCGTCGGTGAGGTGGACGCGAGCGCTTACCAGCTCTACCGGCAGGCCCTTGTCACCCGCACCCAGGCTGCCTTCAACGCGATCCCGCTCGGCGGCGTTGCCAAACTCGCCAACCCCCAGGCCTCGCTCGCCTTTTCGCTCGAAGGAGGTGACTCCCATCATTTCACGATGCCGGCAGCACCCGCTCTTTCCAGCGCGTGGGCGGCGGGAGAAATGGTCGAGGTCTATTGGCGCGCCTGGACCCGTGATGTGCCCTTCATCGAGTATGAGAGCAGCCCCACGATTGCCGCCGCCGCGAGCGACCTCTCCGCCTTGCCCGACTTCCGCGGGCCCAAGAGCGGCGCGAACGTGACGCCCGGCACCCTCTTTCGCGGGGGACTCCCCGGCGAGGCCACCGGGCCTTTAATCTCGCAGTTCCTCTGGAAGGACATCCCCTTCGGTGCCACGACGATCACCCAACGCTACCGGACGACGGCGGAAAACGACAATCATGCGACCACCTTCGCCCATTGGCTCAATCTTCAGAATGGCGGATCTCCCCTGACGACTGCCGCGGCGGACGGATCCTACTACATCGCGAGCGGTCGCGACCTCGCGGAGTATGTGCACTTCGATTTTTCCTATCAGGCTTTCCTCAGTGCGGCGCTCATCCTCCTTTCCTACGGCGGTGGGGCGGTCGATGAGAATCACCCCTACCGTTCGATCGCGAATCAGGGAGGCTTTGTCACCTTCGGAGCCGCCCATCTCCTTGATCTGGTGGCACGCGTCGCGAGCGAGGCCCTGAAGGCGGCCTGGTATCAGAAATGGCTCGTCCATCGTCGCTTGCGGCCGGAGGCCTACTCGGGGCTTGTTCACCGGGTGATCCAAGACGGAGCGGCGTATCCCCTTCACACGAGTGTGCTCAATTCGGCGGTGCTTCCCTTGATTCAAGGAGCCTATTCGACGAGCCTTCTTCCCTTGGCCTATCCGGAGGGTTCCCCGACCCACCCGGCCTATCCAGGCGGGCACGCCACCATCGCCGCTGCCTGCGTCACCGTGTTGAAGGCTTATTTCAAGGAAACGTTCGAGATTCCGGCACCGGTCCAAGCGAACGCCCTCGGCAGCCTGCTCCTCCCCTACCCGGGGGCCCTTACGGTGGGCGGCGAACTCAACAAGCTCGCTTCAAACATCGGCTACGGACGCGACACGGCCGGTGTCCACTGGCGCTCCGATGAGTCGCCCGCCTTCCTTCTCGGAGAAGACGTGGCCATCCGCTTTCTCCGCGATCACAAGACCCTCACCAACGAGAGTTTCGCAGGGTTTTCCCTGACAAAATTCGACGGCACGACGATCACGATCTGATCCCGCGATGGGGCGCTGGGAAACGCTTGCCGATCCGCCGGGGGTGGCGGTATCGTGTCGGCGTTCCCCGCATGACTCCCCGAGCGCTCTCCTTGCTATTGCTTCTCCTCGTATTTGGTGCTCCTGTTAGGGCGGATCGCGACGATGAATTCGTCGAGCTGAAGAGGCTTGATCCAACGATCGTCATCGAACTGCCCTACGCCACCGAGAACAACTTTTGCAAGGCGGTGCTCTACCCTGTGGAGCGTTGTTTTCTCCGGCGGAAGGTGGCGGACGCCCTCCTTTCGGCGCACCGCAGCCTCGCCGACCGGGGGCTCGGGTTGAAGGTCTGGGACGGCTATCGTCCGCATTCGGTGCAATACCTCATGTGGGAGAAATCGCCCCTGCCAGGGTTTGTCGGGCATCCCAAGGAGGGTTCCAAACACAACCGCGGGGCCGCCGTCGATGTGACCCTCGTCGAGCTCGCGACGGGCAACGAGTTGCCCATGCCGACGCCCTATGACGAGTTTTCGCCGCGCGCCCATCGCGATTATTTCAAGGTCAGTGCCGAGGTCGCGGAGAATCGCCGCATCCTCCAGACAGCGATGCGGGCAAATGGCTTCATGACGATCGAGAGCGAGTGGTGGCATTTCGACCACCGCGATTGGTCGCAGTTTCCCCTCGCCGATTTCTCCCTCGAAACTCTCGCGGCGCAGTCGGATCGCGATGCAAAGGCGGAGGAGGTGAAGGCCACCGAATCCTGGCCGCGCTTCCGTGGTCTCAATGGCACGGGACTCGTAGACACGACCGTGCCCTTGCACTGGAGCTCGACGGAGAATGTGAAGTGGCGGCTCGATCTGCCCGGCCCGGGATCTTCCTCACCCATCGTTTGGGGCGATCGCGTCTTTGTCACCTGCTACACCGGCTACGGCGATGGGAAGGAAGCCGACGCGGAGCCGCTCGATCTCGTGCGGCATCTCCTCTGCGTGGATCTCGTCAGTGGCAAGCGGCTCTGGACGGCGAGCGAACCCGCCGTCGTCGCCGAGGATGAATACAAGGAGTATCTGCCGGAGCACGGCTACGCCAGCAACACGCCCGCGACGGATGGCGAGCGGGTCTACTGTTTCTACGGAAAGAACGGCGTCCTTGCCTACGATTTTTCCGGCAAGAAAGTCTGGTCGGCCCCGACCGGCACGATGTCTTCGTCCATGACCTGGGGCTCGGCCTCGAGCGTGGTCCTCGCGGGCGAAGCGGTCATCGTCAATGCCGGCGACGAGGCCCGCGCCCTCCTTGCCTTCGATCGCACGACCGGGAAGGAACTCTGGCGGATGGAGGATCCCATGCTCGAACAGACCTACGCCACGCCGGCGCTTCAGCGGGTCGCGTCCGACCGCACCGATCTCCTCGTCGCGATCCGCGGGGAACTGCGTGGACTCGATCCCGCAAGCGGAGCGATCCGATGGAAAACGGCGAGCCCCGTCACGGGGAATCTCTCCGCCGGTCCCGTGCCCATTTCGGGAAATCGCATCGCGCTGTTCGGTGGTTTTCCGCGAACGATCGGCACCGTCTTCGCCGGCGGTGGCGAGGGCGACCGGAGCGCTGACGCCTTGCTCTGGGAAAGCCAGACCGCGAAGAGCTACATGCCTTTGCCGGTCGAGCACGAAGGTCTGCTCTATTGGGTGAGCGATGATGGCATCGCCGCGTGCGCGAAACCCGAAAGCGGTGAGCTGCTCTATCGCGAGCGGCTCAATGTCGCGAGCGAGACCGGGAAAGGAATGGCCTTCTACGCCTCGCCGATTCTCGTCGGCGATCACCTCATCGCCGTGAGCCGCAGCGCCGGCACCTTCGTGATCGAGGCTTCGCCCACCTTCAAGCTCTTCGGCGTGAATCGCATCGAGGACGACCCGACACGATTCCAGGGCACTCCAGCCGTGGCCGGCGGGGTCTTGTTGCTGCGTTCCGAAAAGGCGCTTTATGCGATCGGGAAGTGATCGGTCCTTTTCGCGGGATTGTGAAAGTCACGACGCCGTGATAAGCTCGGGCATGTCGGAGAAGGAAAACCTTCGGGAACCGGTGAAGAAGCAAGTCGGAGGCTCCTTGTCGCACAGGTCGCCGATGGAGCGACTGGCCTCCCTGCAACAAAGTGCGGACGCCGTCCTCGGCAGATCCTGGCGTGGAAAAGATGATGGAACCCCCGTTCGAAAAGTGGTTGGCAAGACTTCTCGATGAAGTGGTGCAACTCCTCGTTGTCAGCGGACTCGTGGTGACCTTGAACGACTTTCTCAAACCATGCGCATCGATTCCCATCATCACTTCTGGAACTACTCGCCCGAGGCTTATCCGTGGATCGGGGGCGACATGGCGGTGCTGAAACGCGACTTTGCCCCGGCCGATCTCAAGCCGCTCCTCGATGAATTCAAGATCGACGGCGTCGTCTCGGTGCAGGCGCGCACCGAGGAAGCGGAAAACGAATTCCTCCTCCAACACGCCGCGGAGCACGACTGGATCCTCGGTGTCGTCGGCTGGCTCGATCTCACCGCCGACGATGCCGCCGAAAAGGTGGCGCGGTTTGCCGAGAAACCCAAGGCCGTGGGCCTGCGCGAGGTCCTGCAGGGAATGCCCGAACGCGATTATTGCCTGCGCGAGGATTTCAATCGCGGGCTCTCCGTCTTGCATGATTTCGGCCTTACTTACGATCTGCTCATCCATGCCGACCAGCTCGAGGCGGCGATCCAGTGTGTCGACCGTCATCCCGCCCAACCCTTCGTGCTCGACCACATCGCCAAGCCCGTCATCGGAGGTCCCGGTGGCGTCGATGTCGCGTGGGCGACCTCGATGCGGGAGCTGGCGAAACGCGAGCACGTCTTCTGCAAGGTCAGTGGAATGATCACCGAGGTGATTCCCGCCCTTGAGGATTGGGATCCCGATCTGCTCGGTCCCTGGTTCGATGTCGTGCTCGAGGCTTTTGGTCCCGATCGGCTGATGTTCGGCAGCGACTGGCCCGTTTGTCTCCTCCGCGGCGAATACGCCGACTGGATGCAGTGTGTCGAGTTCTGGGTCTCCGGGCTCAGCCAAGCCGAGCAGGCTGCGATTCTCGGGGAGAATGCGAAGCGGTTCTATGGCTTGGCTTGAAAAAAACTCATACTCCTACTCTTACCTCATACTCGTACTCAACGAACGTCCCACGACGCCCGCCGTCTGAGTAGGAGTATGAGGTAAGAGTATGAATAGGAGGTTTCAGTCACCGGGTCAAAAACCGTCCTAACATTCCCGCCAACACGCCAATTCCCCAGTGGAACCCTGCTACCGGGATCCTTTCGTCGTCGCCGTGGAAGAGGGCGGCGAAATCGAGATCGGGCGGGAGCTGGAGCGGGTAAAATCCGTAGCAATGCGCCCCGAGGGTCGCGTAGTTGCGGCTGTCGGTGAAGCCGGGGATGATCGCGGGCACGACGTGGCTGCCAGGATCCGCTTCGGTGAGGGCTCGCTCGATTTCGTGGAAGAGTTCGGTGTCGGTCTCGAAGGAAACGCCGGGCGATTCCTGCAGCACCGAGAGCGCGTAGTCGTTCCCCAGCAGGGGACTGAGAACCACCTCGAGTTCGCTCAGGAGATCGTCGGTGGTCTGGCCGGGAGCGAGACGGCCGTCGATGTCGACCGAAGCGATGCCGGGGAGGACGTTGATGTTTCCGCCGCTACCCAGGCTGGTCGGCGTCGCCGTGTTGCGAAGAATCGCTTCGATCGAGGCGCGCCGCGAGGGTTCGCGAACGAGGAGCGGCAAAAGGATCGGCCCCATCACAGGATGGCAGAGCAGCCCCGCGATCTTTTCCGCGAGGATGCCGCGCGGTTTCGCAAAGCCGGTGAGAAAGCGGTGCGCCTCGGGCGAGGGATGCCATGGCAGGCGCGTCTCCGCGATCGCCTCGATGCCGCGGGCAAGGCGGGAGACCGCATTTTCCGGCGAGGGAAGCGAGCTGTGGCCCGGTCGTCCGCGCACCGTCAATCGTAGCCAGGCGACCCCTTTCTCCGCGACCTGCACCGGATAAAAACGCCGACCATCGCGATGCACCGTGAAACCGCCGACCTCGTTGATGACATACTCGGGATCGCCGAGCAGATCGGGACGCTCCTCGACGAGCCATTTCGAGCCGAGCCTCGTGCCCGCTTCTTCATCGGAGACCACGACAAAAAGAACGTCGCGGGTGAGGGGCAGGTTTTCGCGCTTCAGTTTCGCGATCACCGCGAAGGCCATTGCGACAAAGCCCTTCATGTCGATTGCTCCCCGGCCCCAGATGTGGGTGCCGTCATGGTGGGCCGACCAGGGATCGTGGGTCCAGCGGGCGGGGTCGGCGGGGACACAATCGACGTGACCGCTCAGGATGAGAGGGCGCCTCTTGCGTCGCGCGGGATCGGCCGCGAGTTTCGCGACGAGGTTGGGACGTTCCTCATGAGCCCCGGCGATCACCGTCTCGAGACCGATGTCGCGGCACTTTTGCTCGAGCAGGGCGATTGCGGCGGCTTCGTGGCCCGGCGGATTGGTCGTGTCGAGCCGGATGAGATCCTGCAAGAGCGACGTGGCCGCATCCAACTCCGCCGGAGTGAAGGTGATCGCGGCCATGATCGGGGAGGGAATCAGCGTTTCGGACCGGTGTCCTTGGGACCGCCGAGGTTTTCGCGGGTGAAGAGATTCGCGGGGAAATTGCCGAGGTTCACGTCGCTGAAACTGAGGGTGATCGTGTTGCCTCCATCGACGACGACCATCTTCGAGAGGAAGGGTTTGCCACCCGCCTTGTTGTTGTATTCCATCGTCGAGGAGCGGACAAGATTACCCGACTTCGCGTAGAACTCGGACTTCGTCCCGAGATTGCCTGCCTTCGTCACCCAGTATTTGATCTTCGCGTAGGTGTCGCCCATGGAGTTGGCTTCCATCGTGTAGACCGTGGCGGCTTCGCCGTTCACTTCGCCGTCTTCCTGGCCGATCACCTTGTAGCCATCGACGTAGCTGGTCGAGGCGATGTCGCCGATGGCCGCGTCGCCGGAGAGGCGCTGGCGCTTCGAGACCGAGACGGGACGGCTCAGGCCCGGTTTCCAGAACCACATGTCGCCACCGGAATCGGCGAGATAGCGGCGCCCCGTGGCGTCGGCGGGCTCGATCACTTCGGCGAAGATCTTCCCGCCCTGGGAGGTGGCGACGAATTTCGCGCTCTTGTTGCCCGAGACCGTAACCGTCCAGCGCACGCCTGTGCCGGTGAGAATCCCACGAGCCTGTTCCGCGGCGAGGAGGGCAGCATCCTGGGCGTGTGAGGCCGTCGAGGCGAGGAGGACGAGGAGAGAGCAAAAGAGGGCTTTCATGGGGCAGTTCAGTTTACACATGCCCCAGCGAATCGACAATGCTCTGTTTCGCGGCGCGGCGCGCCGGGGCGATCGCGGCGAGCGAGGTGAAGAGGACGAGCAGGACGAAGGTCCCGAGCAGGGTCGCGGGGAGAATGCGGATCTCCCAGACGATCTCCCGCGCCGTCACCGGCGGCTCCCAGGTCGGCTCGATCACCCCGACGGTGAGGGCGAAGGCCAGCGTCAGGATCAGCCCCGTGGTCGCTCCGATGATGCCGAGGAGGGCGCTCTCGATGCCGAAAAGAATGACGACTCCGGGGCGCTTCAGGCCAAGGGCGCGCAGGGTGCCGATCTCCTTTGTCCGCTCGACCACGGCCATGCCGATCGTGTTGAGCACCGACATCGTCACGATCGTGGCGATGATCGCGAAGACGAGGCCGAAGATGATGTCGAACATGCGCTTCGTCCGCAGGTAGAGCTTCGAGACCTCATACCAGGGGATCACCTCCCACTCCGATTCGGGGAAACGATCGCGCAGGGAAGCGACGACCGCATCGGTGTCGGCGCTGTTTTTCAGGAGAAAACGCACACAACTCACCCCCTCGGTGTCGTAGAGGCTCTGGGCGAGGGCGAGGGGCAGGAAGACGAAGCGGTTGTTGAGCGCCTCCGAGGCCGTGTCGGAGATCTGGAGGACGCGGGCGTCGATCGCGTTCATCTGCCCGCTGATCGAGGCCGACATGAGGATGACCGCGTCGTCGATCTTCAGGCCGAGGCTCTCTGCCATGCCTGTGGTCACACCGATGCCGTCGGGCGTGTCTTTCGTGATCGGCGTGCCTTCGTAGGTGTCGCCGTCGGCGCTACGCAAGGCGGTAGAGCGCTGGTGGATCGCGTCCTTCTCCTCGGGCACCATCGCCTGACCGATGAAAAAGCCGGGGAGCCCGTTGAAATCGACATTGCCCTTCACCTCGAGCATCCCGGCAGGGAACTCGATCCGCGGGTCCTCCGCAGCGAAGGCCTTGATCGCGTCGAATTCCTCCTTCGAGATCAGGTAGGCGCCCGGGTCCGTGCCGCCGTAGCCGCGCGCGTCTTTCTTCCAGATCTGGGCGTGACCGTTGATCTGCTCGTAGATGTGCGCGTCCTCGATGCTGACGAACATGTAGGCCGTGAATCCCGCGAGAATGTTCACTGCGGCATAGCCCAGAGCCACCGCGGCGATCGTCGTGATGGAACGACGCGCATTGCGGAGGAGGTTGCGGAGGGCGAGGGAAATCCAGGTCACGGCGAGGCGGGGGAAACCGGACCTACCTTTGATGGAAAAGGGCGGGGGGTCAAAGGGCAATCGAGGGCGTTTTTCGCTTGGAGTCAGGGACAGGGGTCTTCCCTCTTACCCCTCGAATGCCGCCTCCACCAACAACGCCGCCAAGGTCTGCGTCGCCTCATCGAGAGCGGCGTTCGCCTTCTTCAAGGCCGCGGCGTCGTGGGTCTCCGCCTCCAGGATCTCGCGCACGCGCTTCGCCGCGGTCGTGATCGCGGAACGCTCGTCTTCCTCCAGTCGATCGCCGACCCACTCGAGCGCCCCGGCCACCGCCGGCAGGAGCTCTTCGCTCTTGAACTTCGCCTCGGTCCAGATGCGCTCGTTCATGTCGTCGAAGGCGTAGTCGATCGATTCGCTGATCATGCGTTCGACGGCTTCGTCCTCGACGTCGACGGCGGCGTCGCGGATCTCGAGGACATGGTCCTCGCCGGTGGCGGTGTCGCGGGCGAGGACCTCGAGGATGCCGTCGCGGTTGATCGCGAATTGCACGCCGACGCGGGCGCTGCTTTTGGGTCCGGGGGTGAAAGGTAAGGTTACCTCGCCGAGGAGCCAGTTGTCCTTCGCCAATTCGCGCTCGCCTTGGAGGACGCGGATGGCCATGGAGGCCTGGCCGTCGACGGCGTTGGTGAAAAGCTCGCCGGCCTTCACCGGGATGGTGGAATTCCGCGGGATGATCACGTTCATGAGGCCACCGAAGGTCTCGATGCCGAGCGAGAGCGGGGTGACGTCGACGAGGAGGATCTGCCTGACACGACCACACAACATCCCGGCCTGGATCGCCGCCCCGAGGGCGACGGCTTCGTCGGGATGCTGGGAAAGATCGGGTTCGAGTCCGAGCCATTCCTTCAGCTTCGTCCGCACGAGGGGGATGCGGGTGCTGCCGCCGACGAGGATGAGTTTCTCGACCGCCGCCGCGCCCTTTTCGGCGGCCTCGGCGAAGGCTCGGCGACAGATCGGCCCGGTGCGTTCGATGAGGGGCAGGGCAAGTTTCTCAAAACGTTCGCGGGTGATTTCGACCTCGTAGCTGGATTCTCCACGGAAGAAGGGGAGCCGCACCACGACACGCTCCTCGCTGCTGAGAGCCTCCTTCGCCTCGCGGGCGCGCATCCGCAGGGTGGCCTCCTCGGGCTCTGACAAAACACCCAAATCCAGTTCCCCGGCGAGAAAACGGGCGAGGGCGAGATCGAGATCGTCGCCTCCGAGACGGGTGTCGCCGGCGGTGGCGATCACTTCAAAAAAGCCTTCGCGCAATTGCAGGACGGAAAGATCGAAGGTGCCTCCGCCGAGATCGTAGACGGCGACGGTGGCGGATTCGCCGAGGCGGTCGAGCCCGTAGGCGAGGGCGGCGGCGGTGGGTTCGTTGAGGATGCGCTCGACGGTGAGTCCGGCGAGCTCGGCGGCGCGGCGGGTGGCTTCGCGCTGCGAATGATTGAAGTAGGCCGGCACGGTGACGACGGCACGCGAGACGGGCATCTCCAAGGCGGCTTCGGCTGTTTCCTTGAGCCGGGCGAGGATGAAGGCAGAGACTTCCTCGGGCGAGACGAGGGTTTTCTCATCAAGCGCGACGAGGATCTCGCCGCGGGAGCCCGGGACGAGGCGATAGGGGGGTTCGCTCCGTTCCTCGATGGAGAGGTCGGCGAAGGTGCGACCCATGAAGCGTTTGATCGAGGCCACGGTGCGCGCGGGGGCAAGGGCGCGTGCGCGCATCGCCTCGGTGCCGACGAGGGGATCTCGTCCGATCGGCCAGGTCACGCACGAGGGGAGAAGCCGCTCGCCTTTTTCATTCGCGAGGACGATGGGAAAACCCGAGTCGACGACCCCGACGAGCGAGTGGGTCGTGCCGAGATCGATCCCGATGATGATTTCGTCGTTCATGAGTCGGGGACGGTGCGCTCAGGTGGCGATCAGGGCAAGGAGCCGTTCGCGGCATTGCTCTTCCCACTTCTTGAGAAATTTGAGCGGTCCGAGCGCGGCCGCGGCCGCGGCGAAATCCTCGTGCTCGGCCGCTTTCTCAAACGCGGCGAAGCGGTCGAGGAAGGTGGCTTTGACGGGCTGGATCTCCTGCAAGAGAGCCTGCACCTCGAGCTGCGCGGTGATGCAATCCTTTGTGAGAAGGGCGCGGGCGAGGGCGGTGGTGGCCTGGCGGTGTCGGGCGAGGAGGGCATCGGTCCGCGCGAGGACGGGTCCGATCTTGGCGAACAAATCCATCAGCGCGGGGGGAATGGAGCGGTCGGGCGCGATCGCCGGGGCCTTTACCTCAAGCCAGGCGGCGAGACAGGAGATGGGATCGGAGAGGAGGGCGCGGGCGCGATTGTGATCGGAGGCATCGCCTGCGGAGGCGGCCTCACTCTCGCGATGATGTTCGCGCCAGGAGGTCTCGATCGCTGCGGGATCGAGGAGGAGCGATTCGGGCAGTCCGAGGATCGCGAAGGGATTCGTCATTCACCCGCGTGGGCGGAGGTCGAAAAAAATCAGCTGCCACCGGAGCCGCGGCGCGGCGTCGGATTCGGCTTGGCGCGTTTCTTGGGCTGACCGGGACGGGCCATGCTGCGAGGAGAGCTGCGTTTGCCGGGATTCATCGGGCGTGGGCTGCGGGCGTCGACGCGGTAAACGATGCGGGCCTTTTCTGTGTCGTAGGGCGACATCTCGATCTTCACCCGGTCTCCCGCGACGAGGCGGATGAAACGTTTGCGCATTTTTCCGGAGATGTGTGCCAGCACGAGGTGACCGTTATCCAATTCGACCCGGAACATGGTGCCGGGGAGGACGGTGTGGATCGTACCCTCCAATTCTACGGTATCGTCGTGCTGCATAATCGCTGGTAAAAACACATCCTCGCGCAATTCTCAGAATTTAGAAGCAAATTCTTTGTCAGAAAAGGCTTCGGAGTCGGGAGAGGGAAAATCGGAAAGGGGTGAGTCGTGAACTTGACCCTCCCAGGTCGAGCAGCGGGGCTCACGAAAGGACGCGATCGGCGGGGCAGGCGACGATGTTGAAATACTTCTGCATGGTCGGCCGGTCGGCGGCGCGGAAGGGGTGAAAGACGACCTTCTTTCCAGTGACCTCGGGTCGGTGGAGGCGGTAGCCGATGCTCTCGAGATACTCGATGGGAGGCTGGGCTTTTTGCCTGGCACCGACGCCGCTTTCGAAAACGAGGGCGGGGCCGAGGCGGCGGAGGGTCTCGGTGGCGCCCTCGAAAACGGCGAGTTCGTGCCCTTCGACGTCGATCTTCACGACATCGAGGCGATCGAGGGTGAGGGAGTCGAGCCGCTGGAGCGGAACGGTCGTTCCCGCGCCGTTCGGATCGATGCGGGCGAGTCCGCTGTGGCGCGGCACGGACATGGTGACGTTGCCGTCGGCATTCCCGATCGCGGCCTGGCAGGGTTCGATCCATTCGCCGAGGCCGGCCTGGGCGACGAGGTCGGCGAGATCGGCGTAGGTCGAGGGCACTGGCTCGAAGGCGAGGATTTTCCCCCGGAAGGTTTCACGAGAGGCGAGAAGCAGCGGGAAGTAGCCCCAGTTGCTGCCGATGTCGAGCATCACACCGTCTTCGGGGAGCAGGGCGGCGAGACTGCGCGCCACGGTGACCTCGTAGCCCTCGGCGTATTGGGCGAAATAGAGGGGGTTGAACTGACGATTGTAGGCATTGAGCCGCAGGGTCTTCGCGACACCGCGCACGGGCAGGTCGATCTCGAGCTTGGCATCGCGCGGGAGGCGCAGGGATTCGACGAGATAAAAGAGCGGCCGGGCGAGGCCCTGACGGATGCCCCCGCCCTTCCGCCCATGGCCCGAGCGGAACGCGGCACGGTAGAGCCGGTTCACGAGGGCGGGACGGACATCGGTAAGGGGGAGCTTCATGGGGACGTGTTAAACCACGAATCACACGAATTCCACGAATCAAAACGGAGTGGAGACAGGAACGCCGAGGCAGAGGTGCCCTACCATCGAGCGGAGGAGAGGTGGCCTACCATCGAGCGGAGGAGAGGCGGCCTACGATCGAGCGGAGGAGAGGCGGCCTACGATCGAGCGGATGGAGAGGCGGCCTACCATCGAGCGGAGGAGAGGTGGCCTACGGAATACGCAGAAAACGCGGAAATACAGATGGCCGAGATAGATGCCGCAGGCATCAAAATACGCAGAATACGCGGAAATACAGAAGGCCGAGATAGATGCCGCAGGCATCAAAATACGCAGAATGCGCGGAAATACAGAAGGCCGAAATCGATGCCGCCGTGATCAGAAACGAAGGAATCTTCGCTGTGACATCGGGCCAAGGTCGTTGATTTGGCTTTCCGGAAAAAGCTCTTTTACCTCCGCGTATTCTGCGTATTCCGTAGGCCGCCTCTTCTTTCGGACTCAGATTTACAGAAGGCCG
>DGXY01000139.1:36888-73038 GCA_002396885.1 Akkermansiaceae bacterium UBA5020 | reverse complement strand
GACCGACTTCATGCCATCACGGAAAGCGCGGAAGATGACCTTTCGATCGGATCGATCACTTTCGCGTATCGCGGGGCCGCATTGAAATCGCCAAAGCCTTCTTCTGCCTTTCGCATTGATCTCGGTCCTTTGTGATTCAGGGTTTTCCGCGTATTCCGTAGGCCACCTTTTCCTCGCTCGATGGTAGGCCTCCCCGTCTTCTCTCTATGGCCGACGAGCTTGCCAGACGGCCGACGTCGCCGTATTCTCGACGACATGGATCAGGTCGTGCTTGAACGTCAGTGGAACCGCCGCGCGGCCGCGGTCGCGAGACAGCTCAATCTCGGCTGGTGGCTGGAGCGTTTCAATCAGCTCGTCCTCGTCGGGCTGGTCCTCTTTGCGGTGGCACTGCTCGCTGGGCGCACCTGGCGGGCGGACTGGATCACTCCGGAGAGGGTGGGTCTCGGTCTGGGCGGCTTGCTGCTCGTTTTGGCCGCCGTCGCCTGGCTCCTCGGGAGGAAGCGTTTTGTGGATGCGAGAAAAGGTCTCGTGCGTCTCGATGAGAAGTTGCGCCTCAACAATCGCCTCGTCTCGGCGGCGGCGAAGGTGGGACCCTGGCCCGAATTGCCACCCGATCCGCTCGGGGCCGCGGGTTTTCGCTGGAATCTACAGCGGGCCTGGTTGCCGTGCCTGAGCGCGCTTCTCCTCGTGGTGGCGGCCTCTTGGGTGCCGATCCCGGAGCGTTCCGCCGCGACCGCCCAGGTGGTCGAACCAAGTGCTTGGGAGCAGATGGAGGATTGGCTCGCGACGCTCGAGGAGGAGGATCTCATCGGGGAGGAAAAGATCGAGGAACTTGCCAGCCGCATCGAGGAACTGCGCGATCAGCCGGAGGAGGAGTGGTTCAGCCACTCGAGCCTTGAGGCGACCGACTCGCTCCAGCAATCCCTCGGACTCGAGATCCGCGACCTCGCCGAGGAGATGAAAACGCTGGAGCGCAATCTCTCGGCGCTTCAGAAGTTCTCCTCGCAGATGAGCGAGGCGGCGAAAGAGGAGGCGAGGAAGGAAATGGAAGAAGCGCTGAAGGCGCTCGACGGAGCCGGTCTGCCGCTGAACGAGGTGTTGCGCAAGCAGCTCAGCGAGGTCGATCCATCGCAGCTCGGCCAGGAAACGCTCTCGAAGCTCTCCAACGAGCAGCTCCAATCGCTCCAAAAGCAACTCCAGAAAGGCTCAGGAGCCCTTGGATCGATGGAAGGTCTCCCGGAGATAGGCGAAGGCACGGGGCTGGGTGAAGAAGGCATGGGCTTCGGCGAGGAAGGCGAGATGCCCGGAGCCGGCGGCATCACCCGCGGCAAAGGCGACGCACCGATCTTTTTCGACGATCAGGCCGATGATCTCGGCACCGACAATCTCGAGCGGGTCACGAACGAGGATTTTTCGAAGGCGGCCATCGGCGAGGTCCTCGGGCTCGGCGAGACGGAGCGCGAGATCGATGAGGCCGCTTCCACTCCGGTCGCGGGCGGTGCGGTGGGCTCGGCCGGCAAAGGTGGCGAAGCGGTCTCACGTGAAACCCTGCTGCCCGACGAACAGGCTGCCCTGAAACGATACTTCAAATAGCTTCGGAGAAGCGGTTCATCAGCCAGCCTAACAAAACTACCTGGGGCACGGTCACGGCGGGCAGGAGGAAGGCGGTTTTCCACGAACGGGTCGTCTCGCGCAGGGCGAGGATCTCGGTATAGTCGGTCGCGGCACCAGCCATGAGAAAGGTGAAACCATTGCCCGGAGCTCCTGCGCGGTTGAGGAGATCGCCCGCGATGGGGCTCGATCCTTCCGAGCAAACTTCGATGACGGTCGCCGCGACGAGGGTGAGCCCGAGTCCGGCGAGGGTCGGTCCGAACCAGTCGGAGAAGACATCGGGAGAGACGGCGACGCGCAGAATCGCGGCAAGGATCACGCCGAACAACATCCAGCGCAGAACCATGCGGGACTCGAGGAGTCCGCCCCTGAGAATCGCGAACCAGCCTGCCGGGCGGCGCAGCAAGGGAACGATCTGCTGGGCAAAGCCGGGCTCGGTGAGGCGGGTCTTTTCGAATTCTTCCCGATAGGGATTCGGAGCGACGAGGCCACGCTTTTCAAGCAGGTGAAAGAGCGCCCCGGTGGCGAGGGCGATGACGACGGATCCGCCGATGAAGAGCAGCGTCCACTTCACGCCGATGAGGGCGAAAAGCACGAAGGTGGTGGAGAAGGAATTCCACGGGCTCGCCACGAGGAAGGCCATCGTCTGTCCGATGCTGAGTCCTTTGCGGTAGAGTTGCATCGAGACGAGGAGGATGCCGTGGCTGCAAACGTCGAAAAAGAGCCCGGCCCCGACGGCGCGGAGGAGTCCCCCGAAATTACCCTTGCTGCCAAGCCATTGTTCAATCCGGCGGCGCGGCACATACTGGAGCAGCGCGATCGCGAGGATCCCGATGAGCGTGCCCCACCACATGAGGTGCATTAGCTCCTTCACGGCATGGCAGAAGGCCGAAAAAATCGGGGAGCCAACTCGCTGATCGAGACCGGTGAGGTGCGCGAGGTAGGTGATCGCGATGACGAGGATGGAACCGAGGAGGAGCCAGTCCCGCCGTTTCTTCCCGCTTCCACCGCCACCGCAACAGTCCTCGGATGCCAACGGGGCGGGTGGTTCCGGTGTTTTCTCACAACAGGATGACATGCGGTGAGGTTAATCGAGATGCCTCGTTCCATCCAGTGGTATAAGACCTAGGCTGGACAGGACGGGGAATCCGCGTTATCGGGCTCGTCCATGCACCGGCAAGCCCTCCTCGAGCTCCTCGATCGCTACGGCGCCCGTCATCCCGACGAGGTGGAAACCGTGGTCCGTTTCCGCGATTTTGTCGCGCGGGCGGCGGCGTGTTTCGAGCGCCATCTCGCCGAGGGGCACATCACCGGATCGGCTTGGATCGTCGATCGCACCGGGACGCGCGTCCTCCTCACCCATCACCGCAAGCTGAATCGCTGGCTCCAGCCGGGTGGGCACGCTGACGGAGATCCCGATGTGCTCGCGGTGGCCTTGCGCGAGGGGCTGGAGGAGACCGGCCTCGAATCGCTCGAACCGGTCGTGACGGAGGTTTTCGATCTCGGCATCCACCCGATCCCGGCGCGCGGGGACGATCCGGAGCACTTCCACTACGACGTCCGCTTTCTCCTGCGCGATGCGGGCTCGGGCGACTACATCGTCTCGGAGGAGTCCCACGATCTCGCGTGGGTGCCTCTCGCGGAGCTCGGGCAATACAGCGACGAGGAATCGATGCGGCGGATGCGCGATAAATGCGCCGCCTATTTCCGCACCGCGTAGAGAAGGTTGTCGGTGCGGATGTAGAGCGTGCCGTTGGCTGGCACGATCGAAGCGCGGATGTTCACGCTCTGGGCTTCACCGAAGACGGCCGAGTTCAACACCTCGCCGCCTTCGGGGCCGGCGCTGAAGACGAAGATTTCGCCGAGGTGGCTCATCACGTAGATCTTGCCATCGACGCCGGTGGGTGAGGCCTCGAGCTTGGTTTTGGCATCGATCGCCTTGCTCCAGACGATTTGCCCCGAGACGGGGTGGACGCAGGTGAGGAACTTGTTGCGGTCGTTGAGAATGTAGAAATAGCCGTCGTAGAAAAGTGGCGTAGGCACGTCGGAGGTCGCTTCCTTGCCCTCGGAGACCCAGCGTTTCGCGGCGCCGAGGAGATTACCGTTGCCACCTGCGGCGATCGCGTAGACCGGCTCGCCCTTGGGACCACAGATCAGGATGGTGCCTGCTCCGTAGACCGGGGAGGGGACGAGGCGCCAATGGCCGATCTGTTCGGGATTGTAGGTGCCCCAGCGCCACAGTTCCTTGCCCGTGGCCGGATCGTGACCCGTGAGGCAATCGCCGCCAGAGATTACGAGCTCGGGGCGTCCTTCATGCAGGATCGGAATCGGAGTGGAGAAGGCTTCTTTCGACTCTTGGACCGCCTCGTTGGGGCGGACATGTTTCCATTTCGTTTCGCCGGTCGCCGGATCCATTGCGAGGAGGAAGGAGTCGATCGGGCCATCGGTGCGGCCGCGTCCGTTCACCGGGGTATCGCGCTGGAGGACCTGCAGATAGAGGAGCCCGCCGTAGAGCTGGGGCGAGCTCGAGAAAGTCCACTGGAAGGCGAAATCACCATAGTCTTCCTCGATGTTGCGGTGCCAGAGACGCTTCCCGTCGAAGTCGTAGGCGGCGAGGTCGCCGTTGCCGCTGAAGAACCAGACCGTCTTGCCATCGGTGACGGCCGAACTGCCCGCGTAGTTGCTGCGTTCGTCGATGCGGACGCCTTTGCCGAGGGCGTCTTTCCAGACGATCTCGCCGGTCTTCGCACTGATCCGCATCGCGAGGATGGCGTCGGTGGTGGCATCGGCTGAAGTCAGGAAAACGGCGTCTTCCCAGACGATCGGAGTCGAAGCTCCTTCACCGGGGAGTTCCGTCTTCCAGGCGACTCCGTCGGTTTTTGAAAAGACGGAGGGGAAGCCTTTTTCCTCGGAGGATCCGTTGAAGAAGGGGCCGCGCCAGTTCGGCCAATTGTCCGCCTTGGCGGCTACCGTGGAAGCGAGGGTGGCGAGTGAGACGGCGAGGGCGAGCGGGTGGCGGAGCATCATGGTTTCAGTGTGGAGGATCGATTTTTAAGGTTGGTCAGAGTGGGAGTATCTGTCAAGGTTGACGAGGTGGCGCAGACAGGGGCGATGAACGCCCCTTCCCGCGACACCCGGTCTCGTGCATCCGTTCCAATGAAACAGCTCCTCCTCGTCCGCCATGGCAAATCCGACTGGGATCATCCCGGGCTCTCCGATCACGACCGCGTCCTCAATGACCGGGGGCTGCGCGATGCTCCCCGCATGGCCGCGGCCCTGCAGCAGGGCGGCATCGTGCCCGATCTGATCGTTACGAGCACGGCGACGCGGGCGGCGACGACGGCGGCGATGATCGCCGAGGGGCTCGGGTATTCCGCCGAACGGATCGTGAAAGTGCCCGACCTCTACCTCGCTCCTCCCCGGACGATTCTCCGGGTGGTTCAGGGGCTGGAGGAGTCGGCCGACACCGTCCTGGTTTTTGGCCACAACCCGGGAATGCACGAGACGGTCAACCTCCTCTGTGAAGCTGCCGGATTGGAGGATTTCCCGACCCTGGCGATCGCGCGGATCGCACTCGAGGTGGACCACTGGGGCGAGGTGGAGTGGGGCAAAGGCCTCTTGATGGAGTTCCTGACGCCACGGTCCTTCCCCGGTGAAAGCGTCGGTTGAGATGCCTAACACGCGGGGAGCCCCTGGAACCTTCGAGGCGCTTTTTTGAAAAATCAGGCTATTTTCCCCGAAGACATCTCGTCACCCCGATTGGATCACTATGGCAGGAACTCCGGAACGGAAATGGACCACCCTGAGGACGATCGCCCCGCAGGCGGAAGTTTCGCTCGCGGAGGTTGATGCTTGTCCGGAGTCGATCGTCGCCCCCGAGACCACGATGACTGCGGTAGAAAAGGGAACTCCCGCTTCGGTCCTTGTCGCCCATCCCGTGGCTTCGACCGCACGGCTCATCCGGGAAACGCTCGAGAGTTTCACCGAGGCGCGCGTTTTCTCCACGGCCGATCCGCTGCGGGCCTTCGAGCTGGCGCTACAGCGCCGCTACACCCTTTTCTTCCTCGCGATGCAGGTGGGTGAACTCCCGGGGCCGATGCTGTATGAATTGATTTCGAGAGCCTACGCCTCCGAACGCGGACCGCGCCTCCTCGCTCCCGGTGTCGTCTTTGTGCGGGAAAAGGACGACCCGAAGCTGCCTGATGCGCTCGCGCGCGATGTGCGGGTGAAGGATGTCCTCATCAAGCCGATCCGGATCGAGCGGCTCCTCGACTCGGTTCGCGGGGTGCTCGAGGTGAAGGATCCGACGGTGCGCGGGTAGGGTGGGGCGGCAGGGTTTCACCGCTTCCTCAGCCGCGCAAAAATCGCCTCGGCTCCGACGCCCTTGGTGCGGTAGACGAAATCCATCAGTTCGCCGAGCCGGCCGTTGGGAAAGCCGTCGCCTTTCTCGATGAACCAGTGGAGGTATTCGTAGGGCAAGGTGTGGATCAGGGCGTGCCGATAGCGGCCGAAGGGCATGCGGTAGACCTCGAGATCGGCGAGAAAATCGGCGAGATCCCGTTTCATCGCCTCGGCGGGATCGAACTCCTCGGGGGCATCGTTCATCTTCGGGCGGGATCGTAGCGATTTGCCTGAGGGCTGGCAAGAGCGGACTCGCCTCCTTCAAGGCTGCGACGGAAGAGGGTTGACTCCCGCGCAAGACCCTCTTGGGTGGGAACCATGAAAAACGAAGACCTCGATGAACTCATCTCCCTCCTCCGCCGGCGCCTCGAGGTGATCGGTGATGCCGCGATGCGGGAATCCGATCCCGACGGGCAACTTGCTCTCCTTCGCGAAGTCTCGGAGCGCATCACCGCCTTTCACCAGGATCATCGAAGCGAAATTCCGCCGCGTCTGAACCACTTTCTCGAAAATGCCAGCCTGCAAAAGGCCCTCGAATGGGCCGAGGCGGAGCGGGCCAAGGGGTAAGCGAGAGGGGTTGGATTTCTCCCCGGCATCGGATGACTTTCCGACATGAAACAGGCGCTTGTCGCCCTGATGGTTCTGATCGGAGTGGGCTACCTCGTCAAACGTCTCCGGGCCCAGACCTTCATGAATGGTCAGGATGCGTCGGGTGTGATCGGCCAGACCAGCTTCACCACGACTTCGTGGTCCCTCCGCGCCCGGTTGAAGCCGGGGATAAACACGATCAAGCTGCGCTCCGCCGACGACCTCGGCCTTTCCTCGGGATTCACGACCGTGACCGTGACGCGGCGGTGAAATCCTCTAGCGATGTGGGTCGCGTCCGGAATAAAAAGGCATGCGATGGGCAGTATCAGACGACCATGATCCTGCCAGCTTGTTATTGCACGACGCGGCGTTGTCGGAGATCCGCGTATTTGAAGCTCAAAAGGATTGCCAAACGATAACCGGTGGTTGTCAGGTAACCCATCATTTGAGCCGTGTGCGACTCGTTGAAGTCCGACACCACCTTTGGATCGACAACCACGCATTTATCCACTAGCAGGTCGGGAGTCATGGTATCGACAAGAACTCCCTCGTAGTAAACTTCGAATCTTCTCTGCTGTTCGACCCGGTGGCCACGTTTGGTGAGTTCGATCACGAGAGCGTTTTCATAAGCTTTCTCGCCCAGTCCCGGCTTGAGCGTGTTGAGAACACGCATCGCTGCTCCGACAATCGAATGGGAGATCTCAGGATACAAGAGATCATCGCGCTTGAGTCGACCGAAATGGATCGGATCAGGAGCCTCATAAGGAAGGTCGTCGCTCATGATGCTTTGGATTTTTAACCACGAATGGAACGAATGAAACGAATTTTTCAGAAGGCTGCAGTCGCCTGCCTCTCCTGATTCGTTGGATTCGTTCCATTCGTGGTTCAATATGCCTCACAGCACGCCGCCTTTTCTATACTCGCTCGGCGTCACCCCGGTGACCTTGCGGAATCGTTTTGTGAAGTGGCTCTGATCGTAGAATCCCGTAGCCGCGGCGATCTCTCCGAGCGACATCCGGGTTGTCGCGAGAAGGCGCTGGGCTTCCTGGACCCGCAGCGAGAGAACATATTCCATCGGCGAGAGCCGCAGGACTTGGCGGAAGAGGCGGTTGAAATGCGGCACGGAGAGCCCGGCGAGTTTGGCGAGGCCTTCGGCGTCGACTTCATCGACGAAGTGGCTCTCCACGTATTCGATCACCTTCTGCAGATTGCCGAAGTGGGTGCGCTGCTCCTCGGGCGTTTCGATCGGGGTCATGAGACCTAACAAACCGATAATTTCCCCCTCCGTGTCGCGCAGGGGGCACTTGCTCGAGAGAAACCAGCCCGGAGTCCCACGGATCGTTGGAACGAGCCAGATCTGGTTCACCACGGTCTGCCCGGTGGTGAAGACGATGCGGTCGTTGGTCTCGTAGGCGTCGCCGAGGAGGGCCGGGAAAAAGTCGCGGGCGCGTTTGCCGACGAGCTCGTCCGCGGGGATGCGATCGTAGCGGATCCGGTGGAAATCATTGTTGTAGACGTAGCGGCTTTCGAGATTTTTGACAAAAACTCCCGTCCCCGGCAATGCCGCCGTCAACTCAATGGGCTCGCGGAGTCCGGGGCAGCGGGCGAAAAACTCGGATTGAAAGCGTTTTGGGTCGAAGGGAGGCATGATCGAAATATACCAAAACCCGGCATCGCGCTACAAGACGAAGCGTGAGAATTCCGATAGCCTTGGACATTCACCCCTGTAACCGGGAGCCAATCCCACCCGTGCCATGTTCGACTTCCTCGCCGAAACCTCCGGGCCGCTTTGCGGGCCACGACGCACCCGTCGCGAATTCCTCACGATCGGAGCGCTCGCTCCCATCGGTCTTTCCCTCCCCCAGTTTCTCGCCGCCAAGCAGGCCGGGAACGTGAAGGGCGACGACTCGAAGTCGTGCATCCTCATCTTCAACCTCGGCGGTCCGAGCCACCTCGACCTTTGGGACATGAAACCTGACGCGCCGAGCGAGATCCGCGGTCCCTTCAAGCCGATCCGCACGAAGAGCGACGCTTTCGAGCTCTCCGAGATCCTGCCCAAACACGCACAGATCGCCGACAAGTTTTCCCTGATCCGTTCCTGCCATCACGACGGGGCCGCGGTTCACGACGCCGGCTGGCAGATCATGCAGACGGGACGCCGATTCACGGGCGGAGTCGAGACGCCCCATGCCGGAGCGGTGGCGAACTATCTGATGCACGCAAGGAACGACCTGCCGCCCTTCGTCGTCCTGCCCGAACTGATGGGCCGCGGCGGTGGCAACCTGCCGAACGGTCAGGCCGGCGGATTCCTCGGCAAGGCCTACGATCCCTTCGCCCTCATGGCCGATCCGTCGAAGCCCGACTTCCGGGTACCGGATCTTTTGTCCCCCGATCAGTTCGGCGCGGTCCGCCTTGATCGCCGTCAAAAGATGCGCGAACTCGTCGACAACACGGTGAAGTCCTTCGAGGCGAGCGAGGATGCCCGGCTCCTCGATGAGAATTTCCACTCCGCCTTCCGGCTCATGACCAGTGAAAAGGCCCGCTCCGCCTTCGACCTTTCGAAAGAGCCGCAGTCCGTTCGCGAGCGCTACGGAATGAACCGCGTCGGCCAGTGTTTCCTCCTCGCCCGCCGCCTCGTCGAGAACGGGGTGCGCTTTGTGACCGTGAATACCTTCCTGACGGTCTTCAACGAGCTCTCCTGGGACATCCACGGTTCGAAGCCCTTCATCACCGTGAACCAGATGAAGGACGAGGTCGCCCCGATGTACGACCAGGCCTACTCCGCCCTGATTGAGGATCTCCACCAACGCGGCATGCTCGGCGACGTCCTCGTCGCGGGCCTCAGCGAATTCGGCCGCACTCCGAAGGTGAATCCGGCGGGAGGGCGCGACCACTGGCCGCAGTGTTTCACCTGCACCTTCGCCGGAGGCGGCGTGAAGGGCGGTCAAGTCGTCGGCAAGAGCGACCCCATCGGCGGTTTCCCGGCCGAGCGACCCGTCGCCCCCGGTGACATCGTCGCGACGATGTTCCACGCCCTCGGCTTCGATCTCGAAACCCACCTCCCCGGACCTTCGGGACGTCCTTTCCCCATCGTCGATTTCGGGAAGGAGCCGGTGAAGGAACTTTTTGCGTGATTGTCAGGATGAAAACCCTCTTCCCCTTCCTCCTTCTCTCGCTCACGACCGGATTCGCCTCCGCGAAAGAGCTGCGCATTCTCCCGGAACAAATCCGCCTCGACGGACCCGAGGCGATCCAACACGTCCTCGCGGTGCGGGCCGAAGGCGGCGACTTTGTCGGCGAGGAACCGGCCGCGACCTTCTCGATCGCACCCGCGGGGATTGCCGAGATCGTCGATGGCGTCGTCGTCGCGAAAGGCAACGGCAAGGCTGTCCTCACCGCGAAAGTCGGTGATGCCGTCGCGACGCGCGAGATCCTCGTGGAGAATTTCGACCAGCCTTTTGCCTGGAGCTTCAACGGCCACGTCATGCCCGTGTTGACGCGACAGGGCTGCAACATGGGAGCCTGTCACGGTGCCGTCGCCGGAAAGGGCGGCTTCCGTCTCAGCCTGCGCGGATACAATCCGCCGGAGGACTTCTACACGATGACCCGCGAGGCTCGGGGGCGCCGCGTCGATCCGCTCGAGCCGGCCAAGAGCCTGCTCCTCACCAAGCCGACCATGGCCACGCCGCACAAGGGAGGCAAGAAGCTCGATCCCCGCTCGCGCGAATACCGCATTCTCGCCGAGTGGGTCGCGAACGGCAGTCCCGCGCCCTCGCCTGATGAAGCTGCGGTCGTCTCCATCACGGTCGAGCCGCCCCTCTCGATTCTGAAGAATGGGGCGAAGCAGCGTTTCCTCGTCACTGCCCACTACGAGGACGGCAGCAGCCTCGATGTTACCGACTGGGCGAAGTTCACCTCCGCTGATGAGACGGTGGCCCTCGTCGATGAGACGGGCTCTGCCGAGGTGATCGGCTATGGCGAAGGTGCCGTGAATGCCCTCTTTTCGAGCAAGGTGGCGATCGCGCGGATCCGCTCGCCCTTCCCGAATTCGATCCCCGCCGACGTCTTCACCTCTGCTCCGAAGGCAAACTTCATCGACGACCTCGTCCTCGCCCAGCTCGCTCAGCTCAATCTCCAGCCCTCGGGGCGCTGCACAGACGAGGAATTCATCCGCCGTGCCTTTCTCGACACGATCGGCAAGCTTCCCACCGTCGCCGATACGCGCGCTTTTCTCGCGGACGCCTCTCCTGACAAACGCACCAAGCTGATCGACGCTCTGCTCCAGCGCGAGGAGTTCGTGGATTACTGGAGTTACCGCTTCGCCGACATCTTCCTCGTCAACGGGGGGATCCTCCGCCCCGCGGCGGTGAAGTCCTACTACGATTGGATCCGGGGCAATATCGCCGTCAACCGACCCTGGGACGAGATGGTGCGAGAGGTTGTCACCGCGAAGGGGATCAGCACCGAGAACGGTGCGACCAATTTCTACGCCGTCCACCAGGACCCCGAGACCCTCGCCGAGAATACCGCCCAAGCCTTCCTCAGCCAGTCGATCAATTGCGCGAAGTGCCACGACCACCCGCTCGAGAAGTGGACCAACGACCAATACTACGCCTTCGCCAATCTCTTCTCCCGTGTTCGGGCGAAGGGCTGGGGCGGCGACACCCGCAGCGGCGACGGCATCCGCACCCTCTACGTCGAGCCGCGCGGCGACCTCATCCAGCCGCGCACCGGCAAACCGCAGATCCCCGCTCCGCTCGACGGCGAGGCGCTCGATCCCGACTCGACCGAGGACCGCCGCGAGGCCCTCGCCGACTGGCTCGTCGCTCCGGAGAATCCGAATTTCGCCCGCTCCATCACCAACCGGATCTGGTCGGCTTACTTCGGAAGCGGTCTCGTCGAGCCGGTCGATGATCTCCGGGCTTCGAATCCCGCCAGCAATGAAGCGCTCCTCGCCGCGCTCACCGCAAATCTTGTCGGGGCCAATTTCGACCTGAAGGCCCTCATGCGGGTGATCCTTCAAAGCGAGACCTACCAGCGCAGCGGCGAAGTCCTCTCCGAGAACCGCGACGATTCGAAGTATCTCTCACGCCACCAACCCCGTCGGCTCATGGCCGAGGTCCTCCACGACGCCATCGCTGATGTCACCGGGGTGGCCGGCGTCTTTGACAAGGTCGCCCTCAATGATGGCAGTTCGGAGAAGACCGACTTCTACAAGGAAGGCACGCGCGCTCTCGAGCTCTATGATTCAGCGGTGCAGTCCTATTTCCTCAAGACCTTCGGGCGCAACGACCGTGAGATCACCTGCGAATGCGAGCGCTCGAACCAGCCGAGCATGATCCAGGTCCTCCACCTCGCGAACGGCAACGCCGTCAACGATCGTCTCGCCTCGAACAAGAGCATCGTCGAGAAACTGATCGTTGAGAAGGCGGACGACGTCCGCATCGTCGAGGAGGCCAGTCTCGCGACCCTTTCGCGTCTGCCGACCACGGAGGAGAAGGCCGGATTTCTGGCGATGTTAGGCTCCGCCGGAGAAGGCGAAAAGCGATCCGCGATCGAAGATCTTTTCTGGGCGCTGATGACCTCGCGCGAGTTTTTGTTTCAACATTGAACCAACCCTGTTGAGGTTCGGATTATACCCTCTTCGATCATGAAATCGTTTTCGATTCTTTCCCGCCGTCCCAAGGTAGCCGCGAGCGTGAGCGAGCGGGCGGTGGGCCGGAAGAGCAACGGGCACACGGGCGCGATCCACTCGCTCACGCTCGTGGCTACATTGCTCTGCACGCCTCTCTCCGCCGCCCCCGTCGACTACCATGCCGACATCGCTCCGCTCCTGCGCGACTATTGCGCGGGTTGTCACAACGAAGGCGATTACGAGGGCGGCTTTTCTGTCGAGACCTTCGCCGCGATCATGGAAGGAGGCGAAACCGAGGGCAAGACGATCCTCGTTCCCGGTGAGCCCGACAAATCCTACCTGCTCCAGACCGTCCTCAAAACCGCGAAGCCGGCGATGCCTCCGAAGAAGGAGCCACAACCGACCGCCGACGAGGTCGCGCTGCTGAAACGCTGGATCGAGGAAGGGGCCAAGGGGCCGTCGAAAGAGCGCGACATCTCCCTGCTCTCAACCCTCAATGTCCCCGACGTATCCGCCACCGCAGCGGTAAAGGATGCGATTACCGCCGCTGCTTTCGCCGTTGATGGTTCAATCGAAGCTTTCGCGAAGCACGGTCGGATCGAGCTGCACAAGGGCGGGAAGGTGAAGACCTTGAAAACCCCTGGAGGCAAGATCAACGCCCTCCATTTCTCCGCGGAGGGTTCGAGACTCGTCGCCGCGACCGGGATTTCCGGATTGAAGGGCGAGGCAATTGTCTTCGATACGAAGAGCGGCGAAGTCGTCAAGACGATCGGCGAGGGGACCCATCGCGACATCCTCTTCGACGCCGAATTTTCACCCGACGGAGCAATCCTCGCTACGGCCGGTTACGATCGCGATATCCATCTCTGGGATTTCACCTCGGGCAAGCTCCTCCGATCCATGACCGCTCACAATGGTGCGGTCTACGATCTCGCCTTTTCTCCCGACGGTAGCGTCCTCGCCAGTGCGAGCGGCGACGGCACCTGCAAGGTCTGGCAGGTCGCGACGGGCGAACGGCTCGACACCCTGAACCAGCCCGAGGCCGAGCAATACCGCGTCGCCTTTACGCCGGATTCGAATCACATCGTCGCCGCGGGAGCCGACAACCGCATCCGCCTCTGGCGTTTTGTCTCGAAGACCGGGCCGATGCTAAATCCTCTGATCCAGACGAGGTTCGGTCACGAGGACGCCATCGTCGATCTCGCGATCTCGCCGGATGGCAAGCGATTCGTCACTACCTCGGCCGATCGTTCGCTGAAACTCTGGAGCCTGCCCGCGGTCGAATTGGTGAAGGATTTCGGTCCCCAGTCCGATGTGCTCGTGGTGCTCGCCTTTACCGGGAACGGTGAGACGCTCTTCACCTCGCGCCTCGACGGCTCGCAGGATCGTCTCGGCCTCGCCGGAGTCGGAGCCCTCGTCGAAGCCGAAAAAAACGAGGCGATTGTCGCGACCAAGGCGAACGGCATCGAAGTGGAAACCCTGAAACTCGCCGAGGCCGCCTCGGGCGCCAATCCGAAACTGGTCCGTCGCAGCGAGGCCGTGGGCCAAATCAGCGCGATGGGCGAGGTTGATCATTATCCCTTCGCCGCCCGGGCCGGCGAAACCTGGGTCTTCGAGGTGAACGCGGAGCGAGCCAAGTCGAAGCTCGATTCCAAGCTCGCCATCCTCGATGCCAAGGGCGAGCCAGTCGAGCAGGTCGTGCTGCAGGCGGTGCGCGACTCCTGGCTCACTTTCCGCGGCAAGGACTCGATGACCTCGAGCGATTTCCGTGTCCAGAACTGGGAGGAGATGGAGTTGAATGAATTCCTTTTCGTAAACGGCGAGGTCGTGAAATTGCACCTCTATCCGCGCGGTCCCGACTCGGGCTTCAACGTTTATCCCGGTTTCGGGAACCGTCGCACCTGGTTCCAGACCACGCCGACGTCGCATCCGCTGGGACAGCCTTGTTACATTGTCAGGGCGCTGCCCGCCGGCTCCGATCCCGGACGCAACGGGCTTCCGGTCTACCGCCTCTATTACGAGAACGACGACGATCCGGAGCGCCGCTTTGGGGCCGACTCGGTGCTGCGCTTCACCGCCCCGGCCGATGGCGAGTATGTCGTGCGTCTCGCCGACACGCGCGGCTTCGGCGGGGAGGGCTACGATTACACCCTCGTGGCGCGCGCGCTGAAGCCCGACTTCACTGTCGCGACGGCTTGGAAAGATCTGAAGCTTGCCCCGGAGAGCGGTCGCGAACTCGCCTTCTCCGCGACTCGACTCGACGGCTACGAGGGTCCGATCGAGATGACGGTTTCCGGCCTGCCCGACACGCTCATGATCGCGCAGCCGATCACCTTCGAGCCCGGGCAGGACCGCGCCTTCGCGACCCTGCGCTCGACCGCGGCGTTCAAGGGCCTTTCCCAAGAGGACGCGGCCAAGGTGAAGATCCTCGCGAAGGCGATGATCGGAAACCGGACCGTCGAGAAAGAGGCTGGCACGGCCACGCCTGTCGCGCTCGAGGACAAACAGAAGCTCCGCGTCCATCTCAAGAGCGATGGCGACTCTGGCAAGATGGGCGAGGATGGCGTCCTCGAGTTCACGATCCGACCCGGGGAGACCATTACCGCGATCGTCGCGGCGGATCGCAACGGAGTCGAGGGTGACATCACCTTCGGAAAGGAAGAGGCGGGGCGGAACCTGCCTCACGGGGTCTACGTCGACAACATCGGCCTGAATGGTTTGATGCTGCAGCCGGAGGAAAACGAAAAGCGCCTTTTCATCACCGCGTCGAAGATCACGGTCCCCGGAGTAAGAGATTTCTACCTGATGACTCCCGCGGGAGGCGGCCACACGACTGAGCGGGTGAGATTGCGGGTCGTGGGTGAGGAAGGGAAGGTGGCGGGGAATTGAATCGGGTGATTTGGATTCTCATGCATCCACGGAGCCGGTTTGCCCTTGGTGAATCGCGCAGATTCCGGTAGAATGAAAAGATGAAAATTCCCTTCTTCCTTGCCTTGGTCGCTGCCTTCGGTCTTACCGCCCTCAACGCCGCCGATCCCGTCGATGTCACCATCGACAAGGCCGCCGAGATCCTCGCCTCTGATGAGAAAGTGACGGTCCTTGATGTTCGTAGTCCGGAGGAGTATGCCGACGGCCATCTCAAGGACGCGGTGAATGTGAATTTCAACGGCGGCAATTTCGAGGCGCAGATCGCGAAGCTTGATCCGGCAAAACCCTACCTCGTCCACTGCGCCGCAGGCGGTCGCAGCGGCAAATCGATGAAACTCTTCAAGGACCTGAAGTTCGCGAAGATCTACCACCTCGTCGACGGTTACAACGGTTGGGCCGATGCGGGCAAGCCGGTGGTGAAGTAGCGATGAGCGTGAGCGAATCGACGGGAGGCCGGGAGACGCCCACAATGGCCCGCGAGGTCCACTCGCTTACGCTCGTGGCTACGGGATTCGTGCGGATCGCGTCGTAGCGATGAGCGTGAGCGAATCGACAGGAGGCCGGGGGACGCCCACAATGGCCCGCGAGGTCCACTCGCTCACGCTCGTGGCTACCGTGGTTGGATCAGCACGAAGGGCGATACCACCAACGCGAGAAATCGCGCTTCAGTCTCCTCCCAGTGCATCGCATGCGGCTCTGAGGGCGTGACGAGGTCTCCCGATTTTCGCCAGGCGAGGACGCGGTCTGCGTCGTCGATGGAGAAGGCGTGACCGACCTCCGTGAGGGAAAGGACGGGATCGACCCAGACGAGCGCGCCGTTCTGATAGTGAGGTTTCAAAAAAGCCCAATTCACTTCGCCGGTGTATTTCTCAAGCTTTTCGAGCAACGAGGAGGGATCGCTGCCCAGCACGGCGTAGCGCATCGTTTCGGATTCTTCAGGGTTCATGGAGAAAAGCGGGGGAGCGTTCACGCCCGAGATCACTTTACCTTTTACTTTTTACCTTTCACCTTTTACTAAAACATCATTTCATCGCGTTTCCCATGCAAGCCCTCGCCGCCGTCCTCTATCAGGCCAAGGAACCGCTCGTTCTCGAGACCGTCGAGGTCCTCCCGCCGGGACCGGGTGAAATCACGGTGCGGATGATGGCCGCCGGAGTTTGCCATAGCGATCTTCATGTGATGAAGGGCGATCTCGCGATGAAGACGCCCATCATCCTCGGTCACGAGGGCGCCGGGATCGTCGAGGAGATTGGCAAGGGTGTCACCTCGGTGCAGCCGGGCGATCATGTCATCCCGATCTGGAGAATGTCGTGTGGTCGTTGCGAATATTGCCTCGGCGGACGTCCCGCGCTCTGTGATGTGGGCACGGCGATGCGTTTCACCGGGCTGATGCCTGACGGGCAGACACGTTTCCGCAACGCCGCTGGCGAGTCCATCCTCCACTATGCGGGGGTCTCGACGTTTTCCCAGCGCTCCACCATGCCCGAGGCCGCGGCGGTGAAGATCCCGACCTCGGTTTCCTTCGAACACGCCGCTCTCATCGGCTGCGGGGTCATCACGGGCTACGGGGCGGTGATGCACGCGACCCGGGTGATGCCTGGCAGCAGTGTCGCCGTGATCGGCTGCGGTGGGATCGGACTGAACATCGTCCAGACCGCCCGTCTCGCCGGCGCGACGACGATCATCGCCGTCGATCGCGTCCCTGCGAAGCTCGCCTACGCGAAGACGATGGGTGCGACGCACCTGGTTGATGCTTGTGAAAACGATCCGGTGGCCGCAGTGAAGGATCTTACCGGTGGTCGTGGCGTCGATCACGCCTTCGAGGCGATCGGCCTCGCCGAGCCTATCGAACAGGCCTATGACATGACCAAAAAAGGCGGCATTTGCGTCGTCGTCGGCATCGCCCCGCCCGAGGCCCGTGCCCGCATCAATGTGAACCAGCTCGTCTACGCCGAGAAGACGCTGAAAGGATCGATCTACGGATCGACCCGTCCGAGGCTGGATTTGCTGACGCTGATTGATCTGCACGCCCAGGGCAAGATCGATCTCGATTCCCTGCTGACGCGGACTTATCCGCTGAGTCAGATCAACGAAGCCTACGCGGCCTTGGACAGGGGAGAAGTGGCACGAAGTCTCGTGATGCCGCAGGAGGGGTGATGGCTTGGCCGCATTGCGGACTATCGCTGTGTGAATCCGTCCCCTACAAGAGGGGCATGAAACGCCTCTTTCTCCCCGCGATCGTCGCCTCGGCTCTGATCCTCCCGTCCTATGCCCAGGACGCCAAACCCATCCGGGTCGGCATGATCGGGCTCGACACCTCGCACTGTGTCGCCTTCACCAAGATCCTCCACGATCCGGCGAACCAATATCCGGTGCGCGTCGTCGCGGCGGTTCCGGCCTCGAGTGCCGACATCGAGTCGAGCGTCTCGCGCATCGACGGCTACGTCGAGACGCTCTCGAAGGAATACGGGGTGAAGATGTATGAAACAATCGAGGCGATGCTGCCCGAGGTCGATGTGGTGATGGTCGAGAGCGTCGACGGTCGCCCTCACCTCGCCCAGGCGAAACCGGCGATCGAGGCGGGCAAGCCCACTTTCATCGACAAACCGGTCGCGGCTTCGCTCGAGGACGCGGTCGCGATTTTCGACCTCGCCAAAAAACACGGCACGCCCGTCTGGAGCTGCTCGAACCTCCGCTACAACGCCGGGGTGGTGAAGGCGGCGACGGCGGACGTGGGTGAAGTCGCCGCGGTGGTGAGTTATGGTCCTGCCTCGCTCGAGGAACATCACCTCGACCTCGCCTGGTATGGGATCCATCCGACCGAAGCTCTCTTCACCGTGATCGGGACGGGCTGCGAGAGTGTCGTCCGCACCCACACCGAGGGCACCGATGTCGTCACCGGAATCTGGAAGGGGGGCAAGGTAGGCACTTTGTTAGGGCTCCGCGCCTCCAAGACGGTTTATGGGGTGAAGGTTTTCGGCAGTAAGGCGGTCATTGAGGAGAGCGCCGGTGCCGGGTATCCCGAGCTGATGAAGGAGATGGTGGCCTTTTTCCAGACGAAAAAGCCGCCCGTCTCCGCCGAGGAGACGCTCGAAATCTTCGCCTTCATGGCTGCCGCCGACGAGAGCAAGCGCCGCGGTGGCGCGCCGGTGACGCTGCAGGAGATGTTGGACAAGGCGAGGAAGGGGAAGTGAGACTAGGAAGCGGAGTGGTGGAGTTTTGGAGTTCTGGGGAATCTGTGTTAAGGGGAATGGTGTCATGAAGTCTCTTTTGATTGCTCTTTTTCTCGTTGCTCCAACGGCCCGGGCCGAGACCGTGGTTTACATCTCCGAAGGCGGGCACAACTGCGTGGCGGTGTATTCGCTCGACGAGGAGGCGGCGACTTTGTCGCGGAAGAGCGAGGTGCGTCTGTCAGGATCACCTGGTGCGCTCGCCCTCAGTCCGGATGGAAAGCGGATCTATGCGGCGGTGCGGTCGGAGAAGAAATTCGCTACCCTAGCGATCGATCCCGCAACGGGCCTGCTCTCGATCGTGGCGACCGCGGCGGCGGCGGGGAATCCGGCCTACGTCCATCCCGACGCGACGGGACGCTGGCTCCTCGCGGCTTACTACGGTGAGGGGTTGGTGAGTGTCAGTCCCATCAATGAAGAGGGTATCATCGTGGAGGAGCCGATCCAGGTGCTCGACATCGGACCAAAGGCCCACTGCATCCGGACGGATCCGACGAACCGGTTCGCTTTCACTCCGCATCCGATGGACCTGAACTGCGTCGATCAATTCCGCTTCGACGCGGCGAAGGGCGAGCTCGCCCTGAATGATCCGCCGACGATGCCGGGTGACGAGAATGCGGGTCCCCGCCATCTCAAATTCCACGCCAACGGGAAATGGGCCTACGTCGTTAACGAGCAGGGGAAGAGCGTCACTTTCTGTCACTACGACGCCGGGAAGGGGACCCTCACGAAACAACAAACCCTCTCGACCCATCCGAAAGAATGGGATGCCAACTCGGGAAGCTGTGCCGAGATCAAGATCAGTGAGGACGGTCGTTTCGTTTACGCCTCGAACCGCGGTCACGAGAGCATCGCCTCGTTCACGATCGATCCTCAGAGCGGAAAACTCGCGGAACTCGAGCGCGTCCCGACGGAGAAGATCCCGCGTTCCTTCGATCTGATGCCCGGTGGCCGTTTTGTCGTCGTGGCAGGGCAAGGGGAGGGAAAACTGGCCCTTTACCGCCGCGATCCGGAAACCGGGCTCCTGAAACGCGCCCAGACGCTGGAATGCGGCAAAAGCCCGGCCTGGGTGATGGGGTTGCGGCTGCCCTGAGCGGCTCCGCATCCATTGGCGTGGGTTTTGTCGGAGCTTGGCATGGCGACTTGCACAAGGGCGTGGTGTGGGCAAGGTTCGACCGGAAAAATCATGCCGATCACTTATCTGGAGGCCATACGCGAGGCCCAGGCCAAGGTCCTCGCCGAGAACGAAAACGTCTACATCTACGGACAGGATGTGGCCGCGTTCGGTGGTGCTTTCAAGGCGACGAAGCACCTCGCGGAGCGCTTTCCCGGCCGGGTCCTCGACGCGCCCATCAGCGAGGATGCCATGATCGGCTCGGCGATCGGGGCGGCGATCGAAGGGATGCGGCCCATCGTGGAGATGCAGTTTGCCGATTTTTCATCGGTCGCCTTCAACCAGATCGTGAACCAGGCGGCGACCCATTTTTACCGGACCGGGGTGCCTTGTCCGCTTGTCGTGCGCCTGCCCTCGGGCGGCACGGAGGGGAGCGGTCCCTTTCACAGTCAGTGCCTCGAGTCGATCTACGCCCACTATCCCGGCGTCGTCGTGATGACTCCGGCCACGGTCGAGGACGCTTATTGGATGTTCCTCGAAGCGGTCGCGATCGATGATCCGGTTCTCTTCTGCGAGCACAAGTTCCTCTATTACCACCTCAAGGCCGACGAACTCCCGACCGAGCCGGTCCTTCCCGCCGGCCGCGCCAATGTCCTCAAGCCCGGACGTCACGCCACGGTCGTGACCCACAGTGCGATGGTCCACGAGTCTCTCAAGGCGGCCCACGAACTCGCCACCGAAGGCTGGGACATCGAGGTCGTCGACCTCCGCACGGTGAAACCGATCGACACCGATACCGTTCTTGGATCGGTCGCGCGCACCGGGCGCCTTCTTTGCGTGGGCGAGGGGTTTCCGTGGGGCGGGGTCACGGCCGAGGTCGTCGCTCGCGTGGTGCAGGATGGCTTCCACCTCCTCGACGCGCCCCCGCAACGACTCAACTGTCGCGACACGCCCATTCCCTATCATCCGAATCTCTGGAAGGCCCATCGTCCTACTTCTCACAGTATCGCCGAATCCCTCAGGCATCTGCTGCATCTTTGAGGGCGGGCCCGGGCCTGCGGCATGCCTCATGATCCACCTGCAAACGCGTTGAGGTCGGGACGGGTTTTGTGCTAGGATGAGGCTCAAATGTCCATCCGCCTTTTCACCATCGCCATCGTCCTCTTCTGGCTCGGCAGCGTGGTGTGGCTCTGTGCGGTGGTCTGGGCGCCCCCCGGATCGCGCATGACGAAGATCGATCCGCGTGAGGTCTACGCGGTCTTTTTCGCCTGGAACGACTCGACAAAGATGACCCTGCTCGAAAACGGCGTGCGTCGCGGCGAGGTCGTCATCGCGGGTGGGTCGGGGATCGAGGCCGAATCGGGAGTCTTTGAGCGTGTCGTCTCGCTCTCCGGACAGCTCGAGAGCTGGGACGAACCCAGCGCCGCCACCCTCGTGGAGCTCTTCTGGAAAGGCTCCCTCGCTTTTACCGAGACGATGGAGAGCCGGGGAGGGGAATTCTCCGTGCGGATCCCGGCGAAGGAAGTCAGCGTGCAGATCGCCTATGACGGACCGCTCCCGACCGCAGACCAGAATCCCGCCGCCAAAACCGCGATGCGGGCGCGCGTCGTCATGGCGGGCCGCGAGGTCTTTGCGGTTGGTCCCGAGACGCCACTCGACCCCGCGATGATTTCGCCCCTCATCGGATCGCTCGCAAACTTTGGAGGCATCAATCCCCTCGATCCGGCCCAGTTGAAATTCACCACCGATGCCCGGGTCGGTAATTTCAATTTGGGCGGGCGCGAGATGCGCGCCTTTCTCCTGACCCTTCGCAGCGACGAGCAAGCTCAGGAAGTGCGGATTTATCTGAGCGAGGCGGGCGAACCCTTGCGGATCGAGAGCGATCTCGGCTTCGAGGCCGTCTCCGAGATCCTCGTGCCCCTCGACGCCTACCAACGCCGTTCCTCGACGAATTGATATGATTGAAATTTCCCGACTCTCGATGCGCTACGGCGATCTCCTCGCCCTCGATGGACTTGATCTCGTCATTCCTCAGGGGGAGCTCTTCGCCTTTCTCGGACCCAATGCCGCGGGAAAAACGACGACGATCAAACTGCTCACCGGTCTTATCGAACCGACCGAAGGTTTCGCCAAAATCTGCGGCTACGACATCCAGAAAGATCCGCTCGAGGCGAAACGTCGCATCGGCTACATCCCCGACGTGGCTGAGTTTTACGACAAACTCAATCCGATGGAGTTCATGGGCTTCATTGCCGAACTCTTCCAGGTGCCGCACGAGTTGGCGAAGGAGCGCACGCCCGAGCTGATGGAGCGGTTTTCCCTCGTGCCCTACGCGAGGCAGCGGATCGAGAATCTCAGCCACGGCACCCGACAACGTCTTGCCTTTGCCTCGGCCCTGTTGCACGAGCCCGAAGTCATCATCGTCGATGAACCGATGGTGGGTCTCGATCCGAAAAACGCGCGGGTCGTGAAGGAGGAATTGAAAGCGCGGAGCCGGGCCGGCGTCACCGTCTTTCTCTCGACTCACCTCCTTAACGTCGCCGAGGAACTCGCCGATCGCATCGGCATCATCAATCACGGGAAACTCCGCGCGATCGGCACCGTCGAAGAGATCCGCAGCCAGTTCGGCGGAGCGGCGGGTGAGTCGCTCGAGGAGTTGTTTTTGGGGATCACGGGGGAGGAGGGGGAGTGAGGCAAAACTTCCTCACCCAATCAATCCCTCGGCCACCAGCGCCGCTTCAAACTCCCCGCTCATCTCCGCGTGCGCCAAGGTCACCATCTCGGCGACGCGCTCGGGCTGGCTCGTGCTGAGGGCGAGGGCGACGACTCCCGGAGCGGATCGTCCATAGGCGGCGGCCGCCGCCGCGGGTGAGACCGCGAATCGCGCGCAGAGCACCTCGAAGCGATCGCGCCAATCATAGAGCGCTGGATCCGATTCGCGGGTGACCTTGCGGTAGTCGAAGAACTCGCCTCCCGTGAGGAAACCTCCGTGAAAGACGGCCGAATTCACGATCGCGGTGCCGCGCTTCTCGAGCACCTCCATGAAGCGGCGCAGCTCCAGCGGATGCCGCATCACGGTGTAGGAATTCGCGAACATGACCCAGTCGAACTCGACCCCCGCTTCATGGAGCCGCAGGATCGAATGCCAGTTTTTCGCCCCCACCCCGACCGCATCGGCTTTGCCCGCCGCCTTCAATTCGTAGAGGGCGCGGTAGGCCTCGAGAAGATCGTGGAAACGGCGCTCGTCGTCCGCCGCCGAGTCGGCCGCGGCGAGGTATTCATCGGGATCGTGCACCGAGACGACCCGCGATTCATAGGAACCGAGGAGCCGGTTTCCCTCCTCATGACATTCGAGGATGCCCTCGTAGCTGATGCGTTGCACCGCATCGTGTTCGAGACCAAACCAGGCGCCCGGTTCAAAGGTCGGCTCGGGCGTGAGCAGCGGCGCGCGTTTCCAGCCGAGTTTGTTGCTAATGACGACCTCCTCCGGCGCGATGCCGAGGGCGGCGAGGTGTTTGCCGAGACTTTCGAGAGCGAGTCCCGCCCCGTATTTCCCGGCCGAGTCGATGAAGACCGGTGCTCCGGCGTGTTGAAACCAGGCCGTGATCAGTTCGCGTTTGGTTTCCTCCGGCACGACCCGGTAGATGTTCCCGAGTGGCGTGGTGCCGAAAACGATGCGGGGCCAGGGGAGGTTCATTCGATTCACTTCACCGGGGTCACGCCCTTCACGAGGATGACGTTGCCATACTTCGCCGTTTCCCCGGTCATGACCACCGCAAAGGCGTCCCGGGCCCGTTCGTAGAAGGCGAAACGTTCGACCCGTTCGATCGCCGGGGTCCCGGGCGCATGACGATGGATCGCCTCGAGATAGGCGGCCTCCACCGAAGGGTCGAGCGAGTCGCCTGGCACCGCATCCATCATCGCGACAGGATGCGGGATAAACGAATCGAGTTCGAAGAGAGGCAGGATCGCATCGAGGAGCGGGGCGATGCGCAGTCCATCGGCACGGATCACCTCCGGCCCGACCGATTCACCGGGAAAATGCGCATCCGCGAGCACGATCTCGTCGCCATGACCCATCCGGGCCAGCGTCGCAAGAAGATCAGGAGAGAGAAGAGGGGAGATTCCTTTGAGCATGAGGGTCACGGGTCACGGGAAAAAGTAGAAGCGGCGTCCCGCCGCTTGATCAGGGCTACGGGGTTGGAAGAATCGATCTAGTCTTTCTTCGGCGCGATGCAATAGAGATGTTTTTCGCCACGGAGGAAGAGATGATTGTCATAAACCGCCGGCGAGGCCGAGACCTTTTCGCCGAGGGGCGATTGGGCGATCACGTCGAAGGTCTTGCCCGGTTTCACGACCGAGACGATGCCTTCGTCGGACACAAAATAGACGAGCCCGTTCGCGGAGAGGAGCGAGGCGCTGTGACCGCCGGGGAGCCGCTCGCGCCAGTAGCGTTCGCCGGTCTTTGCCACAAAACAGCTGGCCACCCCGTTGTCGGCCACGAGCACGAAATGATCGCCGCTCACCACCGGACTCGGCACGTAGGCCGCGCCTTCGATGTCGCGCCAGGCGACGTGGGTTTTCGTAACGTTGCCGCTGCCGTCCGGCCGGATCGCGAGCATGTGCTTCTGCGGAAAGCCGCAGGTCAGGAAGATCAGCTTCTCACCCTCGTGGTAGACGAGCGAGGCGACGAATTGCTCGGTCGGTCCATCGATCACCCAGATCTGCTTGCCGGTGTCGGGATCGTAGGAGGCCACGGAGAGGCTGCCCGAGAGGATCATCTGCATTTTTCCGTCGATCTCGCGGAGGAGGGGCGTGCAATAGCTTCGCGTTTTGTTAGGACGGTCCGTCTTCCAGATCGTCGCGCCGGTCTTCTGATCAAGGGCCACGAGGTAGGCGTCGCCGTCGTGATCGCCGTTGACGATGACCTTGCCATTCCAGAGGACGGGGCACGAGCAATAGCCGTGTTTGCTGGAGAATCCTCCGGGACGCGTTTCCCAAAGCTTCTTTCCGGCGAAATCGTAGGCCGCGACGAACATCTCCGTCTCGTCGAGAAAGCTGACGAAGACCGTTTCCCCGTCCGTCACCGGCGTGCTCGAGGCGTGGCTGTTGAGCCGGTGGATCTCCTCCATCGGCGCTTCGAGGACGACCTCGCTCCAGAGGATCTTGCCGCTGACGCGGTCGAGACTGAGGAGGGAGCGTTTGCCCTCTTCGGCGGTGACGAGAAAGATCCGGTCCTCCCAGATCACCGGCGAGGCATGGCCGATCCCGGGGATCGCCGTCTTCCACACCGCGTCGGTCGCGGGATCGAACTTCACCGCCAGATTGGGAGCGTCTGCGACCGAGCCGTCGCCGCGCGGACCACGCCAGCCCGGCCAATTTTCCGAAGCGGCGAGGGGGCTGACGAGGAGAATGAAGAGTAGAAGGTTGGCGAGGCGTATCATGGGTAAAAGGAACTGGTTAATCTTCCGCCGGGAACCACCGGGATGAAAAGGAAAATTACAACCGGGGCCGCGCCCTGATGCCGTGCCCCGAACTCTTTTCCGCCCTATCGTGCAACAGATTTTACTTGGCTTTTCCCCGTGGCGTGTCCACGCTGATCATCGTATGGGCTTTTTCATCGGAATCTTCTTTGGTGCCGTCGCTTGGTTCATCGTCCGCTGCGTCCTCACCGGTTTCTATACCGTCGAGCAAAACGAGCGGGCCGTCGTCACCACTCTAGGGCGGGCGCAGCGGCTGAAGGGCAAAACGACCCTCGATCTCCCCATCGCCGAGCACCTGAGTGACGAGCAAAAACCCCGCTACGCCTATCCCCAGGTGCGGGTCGTCGGGCCGGGTGGTCCCTATGTGAAGATGCCCTGGCAGAAGGTGCACAAGGTCAGCATCGCGATCGAGACGGCGAGCATCGCTTACGATCCCGAGGATCCGTCCGTGAACAAGAACTGGACCGTGCTCGAGGCGGTCTCGAAGGATCAGCTCAACATCGGCGTGACCGGACAGCTCCGTTTCAAGGTCTCGGAGCGGAATCTCTACGCCTACCTCTTCGGGGTAAAGCATCCCGTCGCCCACATCATGGGCTACTTCGTCTCCATCCTCCGCGAGCGCATCGCGAATTTCCAGGCGAAGCACGAGGCCGAGGGCGTCAGCCTCGACCAGATCGACGACGCCATCATGGAGGGCGGCACTCCGCAGATCGAGGGGGTCTCGATCAACGACCTGCGGAAGAATCTCAACGAGCTCAACGAGCAGATGAACACGGAGTGCCTCAGCTCGGCGGCCCGCTACGGGATCGAGCTCGATGCCTCGCTCATCACCGGGATCGATCCGCCGCCGGACATTGACTCGGCCCTCGCCGCGATCAACACGGCGCACAACGAGGTCTCGGCCGACATCAGCCTCGCCCAGGCCGAGGCCGATCAGAAGATAGAGCAATCGAAACGTGCCGTCGAAATCC
This sequence comes from Akkermansiaceae bacterium UBA5020, assembly GCA_002396885.1. Taxonomy (GTDB): domain Bacteria; phylum Verrucomicrobiota; class Verrucomicrobiia; order Verrucomicrobiales; family DEV007; genus Arctic95D-9. The sequence goes on along the minus strand of DGXY01000139.1, from coordinate 47,077 downwards.
AGACGATGCGCGTCCAGGCCGAGGTCGAGCCGCTCCGCCGCGTCGCCGGCGAGCTCTTCGCCCTGAAACAGAATGGCGGACCCGCCTCGCTGCAGGGCTACCTGCGCAACGTGAAACTGCAGCTCTTCCGTCGCGCCCGCCGGGTCATCGCGGACCATCCCTCCCTCAACTCATGAGCGAATTTTTCTTCGGCGCCGCCCTGGCCTTTTTCGGCCTCCTCATCGGGCTCCCGATTTTGCTCGGGATCCTCAAATACCTCTGCTGGTTCACCACGGTGAACGAATGCCGCTGCAAGGTCTTCGTCCTTTTCGGGAAGGTCATCGGCGTGATTGACGAGCCCGGTCTCCACATCACGCCCTTCTCGATCGGGCCAGGGGTGCTTCTCGTGCCCTTTTTCGGGAAGGTCCATACCCTCGATCTGCGTCTCGACCAGCGTTACCTCCGCAGCCGCGCGGTGAACTCCGAAGAGGGCACGCCCGTGGGCATCGGGGTCTGGTATGAGATGCGTGTCAGCAATCCCGTTGCTTATCTCTTTGAGAACACCGATCCCGAGGGTTCGCTGATGGCCAACGTCACCAACACAACGGTGCGCAGTCTCAGCAACATGCCGCTCGACAGCATGATGCAGAACCGCCACCACATGAGCCGCGAAGTGCGCACCGAGGTCTCGCCGAAGTCGGAGAGTTGGGGTTATTCGCTGGGCTCGGTCTACATCCGCAAGGTCCATTTCCGCGACGCCGCGATGATCCACCAAATCGAGCAAAAGGTCATCAATCGCCTCCGTCAGGTCACCTCGGCGATTCGTCAGGCCGGCGACAACCAGGTCGACATCATCAAGTCGAAGGCCGAACGCGAGGCCTCGATCGAATTCGCCAAGGCCCAGGCGGTGCGTCCCCGTCTCGTCGGCGAGGCCCTGCGCGAGATCGGTCAGGACCGCGAGGTCATCGAGACCCTTTTCGCCGTGCTCGAGACCCAGGAGATCGTCGCCGGAGGCAGCGAAGTTATCCTCATGCCGACCGGAGCGGGCATCCTTCCGGCCCTCGAAGCCGAGCGCGACGTGGCCCGCACCCCGCCCCCGATCGGCGGGTGAGGAGCGGCTTTTGCTCCGTCGTGGCTACCTCCCGGTCGTCACTGGGTTTCAAGAGTGCTCTCAGGATTCGACCGGATGACTCGCCGATTCCTCCATCGAGAAGAAAGCGTTCACCGGAGAGAATCCAGAATCAACATCACCCCGGAGAAGGCGCATCTTCCGATTCGCCAAATGCCACGCGTCGTTCTCCTCCGGTGAACTTTGACGCGGACTCAGATCGGGGAACTCGCCGAAAGGAAGGTCAAGATCGAGAAGGTCGGGATTCATTCGAAGTCTTGGTTCAGGTCGTTGAAGATTCCAGGTGGGCCGTAACGTTCGCACATGCTTTGGATCTCATCGGGATGAATCGTGTTTCGGTGAAGTTCGATCACTGCGCGTATATCAGAGACATCGCGATGACGTCTTTCCGGGTTGTTCCGTATGGCATGGAGTTTCAGAGCGATCATCCCCAGTAATGACGGAACGGACACGGTTTCGGACCCAAAGTCCATCGTGATGGCATCTGAAGCGAGCTTTGCGTAGGTGCCCGGATCGACATAGAGAAGGTCTACGTCGTCCGAAATCGGATTTGCGGATCTCCAACGCGAAAAGATCGCGGTTTCGGCGATGCAGGCGTATTCCAATTCACGAAGCGAGGTGGCGATCGCATCCTTGCTTTGCAGCGAGATCAGTAGATCCACGTCTTTCGTGTTGCGGACGTATCCATGGGCCTCCAGCCCCCTTCCGCCGATCAGGAGGAACGGGATCTCCTTGAAATTGAGGTGGCAAATGAGCTCCTTCATCAAGAGAGGCGGATTCTTGGCAGCCATCACCGGCGGCTCCAATGGAGGTTAGACGAGAGGCTTGTCCTTGACAAGCGCCGCGCCGTCCCCATTTTCCGTCCCGCACTTTTCTTTTTTCAAAACCAACCCACCCTCCCTATGTCTACCACGATTGCTCCCGAAAAACGCGAGTTCCAAGCCGAGGTCAGCCAGGTGCTGGACATCGTCATTCATTCACTCTACACGGACAAGGAGATCTTCGTGCGCGAGCTCGTCTCGAACGCCTCCGACGCCCTCGAGAAGCTACGCCATCTCCAACTCACCGAGAGTGCGATCCACGGTCCCGAACTGCCCCTCGAGATCCAGCTCTCCGTCGACGAGGAGGCCAAGACCCTCACCATTGCCGACCACGGCCTCGGCATGACCCGTGAAGAGCTTCACGAAAACCTCGGCACGATCGCCCATTCCGGCTCGAAGGCCTTCCTCCGCAATCTCGAGGAATCGGCCCGCAAGGAGAGCGCCCTCATCGGCCAGTTCGGGGTCGGTTTTTACTCGGCCTTCATGGTCGCCGACGAGGTCACCGTCTACAGCCGTTCCTGGCGTCCCGAGGCCGAGTCGCTCGTCTGGACCAGCGATGGCAAGACCGGGTATGAAATCGCCGAGTCGGAGGAGGAACTTCCGCGCGGGTGCCGCATCGTCCTGAAGCTGCGTGAAGACTGCGCCGACTATGCCACGCCCGACCGGGTCCGCTCCATCGTCGAGAATTACTCGAACTTCGTCTCCTTCCCCGTCATGATCGGCGAAGAGCGGGTCAACAAGGTCGAGGCGATCTGGCGGAAGAAGAAGAACGAGGTCAGTGACGAGGATTACAACGAGTTCTACAAGTTCTCCTCGAAGGCCTACGACGCGCCGCGCTACCGCATGCACTTCAATGCGGATTCGCCGATCGAGCTCAATGCCCTGCTCTTCGTGCCGACCGAAAATACCGAGCTCTGGGGCATGGGCCAGATGGAGCCCGGCGTCTCCCTCTTCTGCAAGAACGTTCTCATCGATGACAAACCGCAGGGGCTCCTCCCCGACTGGCTCCGCTTCCTCCGCGGCGTCATCGATAGTGCCGACATCCCGCTGAACATCAGTCGCGAGTCGATGCAGGACAGCTCGCTCGTCCGCAAGCTCAACCGGGTCGTGACGAAGCGTTTCCTCAAATTCCTCGACAGCGAGGCGAAAGACGACGCCGACAAATACCGCGAGTTCTACGCGAAATTCTCGCGCTTCCTCAAGGAGGGCGTCGTGACCGATTTCGAGCATCGCGAGGGCCTCGCCAAACTGCTCCGCTTCGAGAGCAGCATGACCGATCCCGGCACCCTCACCGGCTTCGAGGATTACCTCACCCGCGCCAAGGATGGACAGGACAAGATCTATTACCTCGCCGGCAGCGACCGGTCCTCGGTCGAGGCGGGTCCCTACCTCGAGGCGCTCAAGGCGCGTGGGCTGGAGGTGATTTACTTCCTCGACTCGATCGATGAATACCTTATCCAGCATCTCCGCGAATTCGACGGCAAGTCGCTGGTCTCCGCCGCCTCCTCCGAGGTCGAGCTGTCCGACGATGCGAGCGTCGAGACGCCCGGCGAGCCCCTCGCGGATGAGGCTATGAACGCTCTTTGCGAGTTTCTCACCGCCGAGCTCGGTGATCGCATTGAAAAGGTCGCCCCCGGAAAGCGACTCGTCAGCAGCCCCGCTGCCGTCCTCGCGCCCGCCCACGGGATGAGTGCTCAGATGCGCCAGATGCTGCAGGCGATGAATCCCGGCGAGCCGCTCCCGGCCCAAAAAGTCGAGCTCGAGTTGAACCCGCGCCACGGCCTCGTCCACGCCCTTGCGGCGGCCCGTGAAGGCAACCCCGAGCTCGCGAAACTAGCTGCCGCTCAGCTCCTCGACAACGCCCTGCTCGCCGCCGGACTCCTCGAGGACCGCGTCAGCCTGATCGACCGCGGCTTCCGCCTCATGGAGGCCGCCCTCAGAAAATCGGCGGAATAAAGATTTTTTTCGCAACGAATCCCGTCCCCGGACGTTAATAGAGCGGGGACAATGTTTCCCATAAACTCCAATAGAGAACTCAATAAAGATGAAAAAATTCCTCGTTTTGGCCACCACGCTCGTGGCCGGTTTGGCGGTCGGCCTCGCTCAGGCTGAAGAAGGCAAAGAAAAAGGCAAGGGCAAGGGTGGCGATCCCGCCAAGCGTGCCGAGGCCATGATCAAAGCCCTCGACAAGGACGGCAACGGCACCATCTCCAAGGAAGAATTCCTCGCTGGTCCCGCCGCCACCAAGGCCAAGACCGATGGCAAGGACCCCGAGAAGATGTTCGCCGGCCGCGACACCAACAAAGACGGCCAGCTCGACAAGGCCGAACTTTCCGCTCCCCCGAAAGGCAAGGGCGACGGCAAGGGCAAGGGCAAGCCGAAGGCGTGATTGATCTTCCGGGATTGATCTGATTTTGAAAAACCCGTCGCGGGCGACCGCGGCGGGTTTTTTTGTGGTTTGGTGAGATTCCCGTCTGCGGGCTCGTAGCCGTGAGCGTGAGCGAACGGCCGGACGGACGATCCACTCGCTCACGCTCGTGGCTACGGAAGGTTCGCGGGAACCGAAACGTAGCGGAACCGGCGACGGTTCCGAGGTCGGACGACCCGCGACGCTCGTGGCTACGGAAGGTTTGCACCTCCCTCCCCCTCAGAACTTCCACTCCGCTCCGAAGATGAAGTTCCGCTCCGGACCGTTGATGCCGGATCCGTGGACGCGATACGCTTCGTCGGTGAAGTTCTCCAGTGCCGCGGTGAGGCTGAGTCCGTTGCCGAGATCGTAGCCGCCGCGCACCGTGCCGATGACGTAGCCGGGCGTGCCTCCGGGCGGAATACGCTCCACGTCGAGCTGATCCCGCTCGGGCAGCTGGTCTTGCTCGGCCGCACCGTAGGCGAGCAACTCGACCCAGACGTCGTCGGTCGGCGTCCAGCGGATCCCGGCTTCGGCGGTGAAGGGCATGAGCCGGCTCGTTGGTTCGCGCAGTCCGTTCGCCTCGAGGTCGCCATCCTGCCACGACCACCAACCGAAGAGGGTCAGGGTGTCGGTCAGGCCCTGTTCGATCTCCATCTCGACACCGCTGACGTAGCCGTTGCCGCCATTGATCTTCGTGACTTCCTGCGATCCGTCGACGATGCGGCCGGTGCGGGTGCCGACGATGTAATCCTCGATGTCGGTGTAGAACCAAGAAGCCGAGGCCCGGGTGCGCTCCTCCTCACGACGCACGCCGATTTCGAAGGAGGTGAACTTCTCGGGATCGAGTCCGGGCGAAGGGGTCTCAATTTCACCCGAGCGGGCGAGGTCGAGGCGGGAGAGGTCGGAGAGATTCGGGGCGCGGAAACCCTGCGAGACGCCGCCGAAGAGCGAGTAGATTTTCTCGTCGTCGATCTGCTGCACGAAGCGCGCGCTGCCCACGGTGCTCGTCCACTCATCCTCGAAAGAGGAGACATCGCCCGAGACCGGATCCTGCGCACGGCCGACGTTCGCCTGGGCGAGAGTGGCGCGGGCGCCGAGCCAGACGTCGAGTCCGTCGTTGATCGTGATGCGATCCTGAATGAAGAGATCGGCAAGTTCGTAGGTGGAATCATCCGGCACGGGACCCTGGATGTCGCGGTCGTCGAAGCTGCGGTCGGGATTGAAATTCTCGCGATAGGAATCGACGCGGTCGATGTAGTAGCTCGCGCCGTAGGTGAGATAACCGATCGGGGTATCGGAAGAGAACTGGGCAAGGGCTCCGTAGGTGTCGACATCGAAGCCGCTCACATTGATGCGGCCGTCACCGACCGCGCGGACGCGGTATTGCTCCTCCGCCTGGCGCTGGTGGCTGATGCTGACAAGGTAGTGATCGATCGCCCCACCTGGATTGCCCTCGAGTTGCAAATAGGTGAGGTGGCGGTCCTGATCGAGGGAGCGGCGCTGGTCGGAGCCGATCGTGGTGCCGCGGTAAGGGATGCCATAGATCGTGCTGTGGGTGCGCCAGGCGTCGTTTTGATGAACCTGCTGATGAAGGAAGGTGAGGCGCGTGTCAGGATTCAGGAAGAACTCGGCCTTCAGATCCATGTCCCATTCCTCATAGCCGCTGTTCGGGTTTTCGCCCTGGCCGGCGGTGCGGAGATCGCCGTAATCCTTCCCGGTGAAGCCGAAGAGGAAACCATAGGAATCCGCCTCCGAGGCATAACCCTCGACGCGTCCGGTGTAGCTCTGCTCGGCCGATGACCAGCGACCAAAGGTGCGGCCCCCGTTGAGTAAGCCGCTCTCGGCGTAGACGGGACGGGCGGTGAGGGCGTTCAGGGTGCCGCCGATGGCATCGCTGCCGTGAAGGACCGAGCCCTGGCCTTTCACCAGCTCGACGGAGCGGAGGGAGTAGGGATCGATTGTGTTCCAGTATTGGTTCGGGCCGTCGCGAAAGGTCGAGTTGTTCAGGCGGACCCCGTCGATGAGGGCGAGATTCCGGTAGCCGGTGAAGCCGCGGATGAAAGGCGAGCCCTGGCCGTGGGCCGTCTTCTGCACCATCACTGACGGGGATTCACTGAGCAGCTCAGGCAGGCTGCGACCGAGCCGGTCGACGATGTCGTCCTCGCTGAGGGTGGCGATGGTGTAGGGCGAGATCGTCGCAGGAGCGACTTCGCGGGTCGGCGTGACGACGAGAGGCACGTCGAGATTGCTTTCCGCATCGGCGAGGAAGACCGGAGCCGAACTCGGCACGGGAGCTGCCCCGGTGATGACAACGGGATCGAGGGTGCTCTCGACGGGGGAGGACTCTTGGGCCTGAATCGGTGCACAAACAGAACCGAGTAAAAGGAGGAGGGGCTTGAAACCAAAAGAGCGAAAGGACATGCGCATCTTAGACTCGATCGGTGGCGATGCGGCAAGCGCCTCGAAGAGGAAATGCAAAAGTGGGCAATTTTTGACCAGCGATTGGGCAAGGTTCGTTCAGTGAGTAGCCGTGAGCGTGAGCGAACGGACGTGCGTGTGATCCACTCGCTCACGCTCGTGGCTACGAGGAACCCACGACCTTTCTATTCCTCGAGCGACGTCTTTTTGAGTCGCTTCCGCAAGGTCGCGCGATTCGCCTGCAACTCCGAAGCAAGTCTGGCAAGGCGCCCTCCGTAGCGGGGAAGGAGTTCGCGGATCAGTCCAGTTTCGAGCGTCTCCGAAAGCTCCCGGTAAGTGGGGGCAGAGCCTTGTCGAAAACGTGCCTCGATCCAATCGCGCAGGCCGCGGACGAGGGGCTCGGGCAAGCAGGTGGGACCGGTTTCTTCATCCGGGACTTCAGGTGGATCCACGAGATAGGCCGGGAGATGGCGTCGTTCGATCACGGGTGCACCCGCCGCCGCAGTGAGGGCGAAGGAGAGCAAGTTCCTCAATTCGCGAAGATTTCCCGGCCAGTCGTGCGAGAGGAGACGGGCGAGGGCTTCGTCGTGGATTTCGATCCGACGACCCGGGGCGAGCTGGGCAGCGAAGAAATCGGCAAGGGCGGGGAGATCTTCGAGCCGCTCACGCAAAGGCGGGAGGCTCACTTCGAGCACCTGGAGCCGGTAGTAGAGGTCGCTGCGCAAGGTCCCGCCCGTGACGGCGGTGGCGAGATCGCTCGAGACCGTGGCGAGGAGCCGGGGAAAGGTGGCGTCGTCCGCTTCGATTCCGCGGACGAGGAGGGCCTGCTCGTCGGCCGGGAGCGAGGTGAGATCCTCGACGACGAGGACGCCGCCTTGGGCGTTTGTTAGGGACTCGGCGAGCGGGGCGGCGCCAGCGGCGTGGAGGACGAAGGGGGCGTCTTTTTCCCGGGAATGCTCGCGGATGAGGCGGGCGACGCGGGTCTTGCCCGAGCCTGTTTCACCCCGGATGAGCACGGGCTCATCACTGGCGCAGGCGTGGGCGATCTGGCGGAAGACCGGGCGCATCGACGGGGCCGCGCCGAGGAAGGCGGAGTCGGACTCGGGCGCAGGCGCGGCGCGACGCGCCGCGGGACGCAGGATCGTGGCGAGAGCGCCGGTGAAGGTCGCGAAATCGAGTGGCTTCGTGAAAAACTCGCGCACCCCGAGCTTGCGGGCGGCGATCGTGTTTCCGATCTCGCCGTGGGCGGTGACGACGAGGGTGGGGAGCCGCTCCGCCTCGGGCAGGCTCGCGAGAAAGGCGAGTCCGTTTTCATCGGGCAGGCCGATGTCGAGGATGAGGGCGTCGAAGGGGGGCGACTCGCGGAGGAGCCGACGAGCCTGGGCCGCGGTGGGGGCGAGCTCGCTCGCGGCGCCCGCCTGACGCACCGCCGCGGCGAAGGCGATTGCGAGGGCGCGCTCGTCTTCGACGATAAGGACTCGGTGTGTGGTGTGCATGTCAGGATGTTTCGGTTTTTGTCAGGGCGATCCGGCAGGAGACCCGCGCGCCGCCGTCCGGATCGTTCGCGACCCCGATCGATCCGCTGTGTCCCTGCATCACCTCATCCGCGAGGGTGAGGCCGAGCCCCATGCCGCCCTCGCGCTCGGAGAAGAAGGGTTCGCTCCAGCGTTGCAGCGCCTCCTCACTGAAGCCGCGACCTTGGTCCGTGATCTCGATGAGGGCTTCCTTGTCATCCGTCGTGATCGCGACGCGGATGGTGCCGCCTTCGGGCATGGCTTGCATCGCGTTGAGGAGGAGATTTCGCACGACCTGCTCGAGACGCGGTCCATCCGCATCCACCGTGGCCGAGTCCGCGCCCGAGAGTGTCGCGTTGACGCGGGCATGGTCGAACTGCGGGGCAAGCCGTGCAAGGACGCGGCGGGTCAGGGCAACGAGATCGTGGGGCGTCGTCCGTGGCGGTGCGCCGCGTGCCACGAAGAGCCACTGATTGACGAGATCGGTGATGCGGTCGACTTCGTCGCGGATCAGGTCGATGGAATCCTTCGACTCCGGTCCGGCCTCTTTCGAGAGCAGGTCGGCATGCAGGCGGATCGCCGCCGCGGGATTGCGGATCTCGTGGGCGAGGCTCGTCGCGATGCGGCCGAGGGCGGCGAGGCGCTCGGACTGGCGGCGGCGCTCCGTTTCCTCGCGGAGGCGGCGATGGCTTTCCTCGAGGGAACGGGCGAGGGCTCCGATCTCGTCGTGGCGGCCGGTGACGGTGGCCGGGAGGGCATTTGGAGAATCGCGATCGAGATTCGGGAGCCAACGCGTCAGCGCGCCGAGCGGCAAGACGATGCGCCGGGCGACGAGGGCCGCGAGTCCGCCGCCCAGTGCCGTCACGATCAGGGAGGGCAGCAGCCAGGTCGTGGGATCGGGAGCCAAGGGGGCCGTCTCGCGCAGCAGCACGAGGTGCACCGGCTCTCCTGCAACCGGTGCGATCGCGAGATCCCAGCGTCCCGATCGGGTTGAATGCGGTTCCTCGTCCGCGAGGCGAGGGACGACCGGAACGAGCTCAGAGGGCAGCCCCGCGACCGCTTCTCCGGCGCGGAAGAACCCCACTCCGACGCCGAGCACCTCGGAGAGATTTTTGGCCAGTTCGGGGGAGCGCGGCAGGCGGAGTCGCTCGACGAAGCGAGCGTTCTCCCGCGCCGTGTCTTCGAACTCGCGCAGTGAGCGATCCCGGTTCATCCCCTGCAGCCACGCCACGAGCGACAGGCTCGCGCCAAGGACGAAAAGGGAGAAGGGCAGGGCCAGACGACGGAACAAGCCGCCCTTGCCCGAGCCAACTGGGGTTGGGTTCATGGTCAAGAATTGTCCAGAAATGACGATTTTGTGAAAGAATTCGTCAGGAATGGACGATTTTCTCTCAGTCTAGCGTGCCGCTCCGCCATTTTTGGAGGAAGGCCGAGCAGCCGTCTTCGAGCAGGTCGAGGACCTTTTCAAAGCCCTCGGGACCTCCATAGTAGGGATCGGGCACCTCGCGTTCCCCGTGGGTTTCGCAGAACTCGCAGAAAAGGACGAGCCTGGCGGTCGGCGATTCGCAGCGGCTGCGCACGGCGGCGAGGTCGGCGTGGTTGCTGCGGTCCATCGCGAAGATCCAGTCGAATTCGGCGAAGTCCGTCGGCTTCACCTGGCGGGCGCGGCCCTTCATGTCAATGCCCCGGGCGCGGGCGGCCTTGGTCATGCGCGGGTCGGGGGGATTGCCGACGTGGTAGCCGGCCGTGCCGGCGGAGTCGACCTCGAACTGAGTGGTGAGCCCCTCGCGCTCGAGGAGGTGGTTCATCACATTCTCACCGGCAGGCGAGCGGCAGATGTTGCCGAGGCAAACGAAGAGGAGGCGGGGCATGGGCGGAGCGACGGAGGCGCGTCAGAGGTGGGACAGAGGTGGGACAG
>DGXY01000139.1:30967-36655 GCA_002396885.1 Akkermansiaceae bacterium UBA5020 | reverse complement strand
GGACAGAGGTGGGACAGAGGTGGGAAAGTAAAAGGTAAAAGGTAAAAAGTGGTCGAGCGGTTTTTGCAAACCGTCCCCCTACGAATCACAAATCCCCCGCTTTTTTCCCAGCGGCCTCTTTCGCCTTCTCTGCCGCGGCTTCGGCACGACGCTGGCGTGCCTTCCGGAAGCTGACGAGGGTGCCGGAGGTTTCATCCCAGAGGCGGAAGCGGAGCGATTTCAGGCTGCCGAAGAGGGTCGTCGGGGGCACGCTCGCGAAGAGGGGATCGGAGCGATGGCAGGCCTCGAGGTGGTAGTTGGGAATGCGCGGACTCAGATGGTGGATGTGATGAAAACCGATGTTGCCGGAGAACCATTGGAGGATCTTTGGCAGTTTGTAGAAGGAGCTGCCCTGGAGGGCGGCGGCGGTGTAGTCCCAGTTTTCACTGCGCTCCCAATAGACGTCCTCGAACTGGTGCTGGACATAAAAGAGCCAGACCCCACCACCACCCGCCACGCCGGTGACGATGAGCTGGATGAAGAGCCAGGGAAGGAATCCGAAGAAATAAATGAGGGTGCCGACCATGACGGCAATCGCGAGATTCATGGTCCAGACTGAGATAAGCTCGCGCGGTTTGGCGCCTTTCGAGGGGAAGCGTTGGCGGACGAGAAAGAGGAAGAGCGGGGCGATGAAAAAAAGGATCACGGGATTCCGCGCGAGCTGATAGGCGAAACGACGTCCGCGGGACGACTGGAGGTATTCCTCGACGGTGAGGGTCCAGATGTCGCCGACGCCGCGCCGATCGAGATCGCCGGCGGCGGAGTGGTGGATGGAGTGTTCCCACCGCCAATGGTAGTAGGGGGTGAAGGTGAGGAGACCGGTGATGAATCCCCAGAAATCGTTCGCCCAAGACGAGCGGAAAAAGGAATGGTGTCCGCAGTCGTGAAAAATGATGAAGACCCGGATGAGCAGTCCGCCGGCGAGGATCGCGAGCGGGGCCGTGAGCCACCAGGAAATCGAGAGGCTCAGGTAGAGAAGATACCAGACGAGCAGGTAGGTCCCGATGGTGTTGAGCAACTGCCAACTGGCGCGCCAGCGGTTGGGCTTCTGGTATTCTGCGACGATGGCTTTCCACTTGGCCATCGCCTCGCGTCGGCTCGCCTTGTCTGTGGGGGGATTTTCCATGATCGAACGATCCAAAACCGGAAGGTTCTCCCAGGCAAGGGTCGGTCGGCGGGCGCCATTTTGCAATGCAGGCTTTGGGAAAAGGCTGCGCACGATTTGGCGTGCTGAACGCCATTCCGCTCTAAGGCCTGACTTCCGTCCCGGCCTGCAATTCATCCCCCTTGCCAAAACTTGCGAGATTCCCGGTGGTCACCCTCGCGATTTCGGAAAGCGCCTCTTCGGTGAGGAATCCCTGGTGCGAGGTGACGAGGACGTTTGGAAAGCTGAGGAGGCGGGCGAGGTCGTCGTCCTGGAGGACTTCGTGGGAGAGATCCTCGAAGAAGACGCCTTCCTCGATTTCGTAGACGTCGAGGGCGACGCCACCGAGTTTCCCCTGCTTGAGCGACTCGATGAGGGCGGCCGTGTCGATGAGTCCTCCGCGGCTCGTGTTGATGAGGTAGGCGCCTTCTTTCATCATCGCGAGGGTGCGTTCGTTGATGAGGTAATGGGTCTCGCGCGTGAGTGGCGTGTGCAAGGAGACGACGTGGGCGCGCGAGAGGAGGTCGTCGAGCCCGAGGTAGGTGGCGCCCGTTGCCGAGGCCCACGCTTCGTCCGGGTAAAGATCGTAGACGAGCACCTCCATCCCGAAACCCTTGAAGATCTGCGCGGTGATTTTGCCGATCTTGCCCGTCCCGACGATGCCGGCGGTGCGCCCGTGGAGGTCGAAGCCGACGAGGCCGTTGAGGGAAAAGTTGTGTTCGCGGACGCGGTTGTAGGCTCGGTGCGTCTTGCGGTTGAGGGTGAGGAGCAGAGCCACGGCATGCTCGGCAACGGCGTGAGGCGAATACGCGGGGACACGCGCGATGCGGATACCGAGCTCGGCGGCGGCCCGGAGATCGACCTGGTTGAATCCGGCGCAGCGCAGGGCGACGAGGCGGACGCCCTGTTTGGCGAGAGCCTCGAGGCAGGCGCGGTCGATCGTGTCGTTCACGAAGACGCAGACGGCCTTTGCTCCTGCCGCGCTAGCGGCGGTGTCGGCGTTGAGCCGGAAGGCGTGGAACTGGAACTCCACTCCGAGAGATTCGCCCGCCGGGACGAAAAAAAGGTGGTCGTAGGGCTTGGCGTCGTAGAAGGGGACTTTCATCATCGTTGGATTACGGACGTCATGCTCCGTAATCTGCCACACGCATCCGCCCCGGCAATTGCTCTTCTTGGAAGCTCGGGCCGTAAAGAAACTCGTGAGAGTTTCTCCGCCGTCGGGCGAAATTCTCACGAATTTCGTTACGGGGAAGTCGGCGCTCTCCGTAATCGGACTTGGCATTTCCTGCCGTCGGCTTCATCATCGGAATCACGTAGGTCGCGCAGGACGGACCTCGATGCCACCTTTCCCCGAACGATGAATCCCACCAACCGACGTCATTTCCTCCAGACCGCCGCGGGAGCGGCGGCGCTTTCCGGTCCCTTGTTTGCCCCCTGGGTGAAGGCCCAGTCGAAGACGGGCAAAAAATACCGCACCGCCCTGATCGGCTCGGGCTGGTGGGGGATGAACATCCTCCGGGTCGCGATCGCCGACGGATCGGTGGATGTCGTCGCTCTATGCGATGTCGATGCCGACGAGCTCGAGGTCTCGGCCGACGATGTCGAGAGCCTAACCGGGAAACCGCCCGCGACCTACCGCGACTACCGGGAGATGCTGGAGAAGGAAAAGATCGAGATCGCGATCATCTCGACCCCGGATCATTGGCACGCCCTCCAGGGCATCGCCTGCATCGAGGCGGGTGCGCACGTCTTTGTCGAAAAGCCGACCGGCCACACCATCCTCGAGAGCCGGGCGATGGTGAAGGCGGCGCGGGCGTACGAACGCACCGTGCAGGTAGGCATGCACCGCCGCATCGGCCCTCACCACGTCAGCGGGATGAAATTTCTCAAGGAAGGGGGTGCCGGCGAGATCGGCATGATCCGCGCCTTTGCCCACAGTCCGGGTGGAGTCGAGACGCCCACGCCGAATGATCCGGTGCCGATGAATCTCGACTGGGATCTCTATTGTGGTCCCGCTCCGCTGCGGCCCTTCAACAAACGCATCCATCCGGGCGGCTTTCGCAATTACCTCGACTTCGCGAACGGCATTCTCGGCGACTGGGGCGTCCACTGGCTCGACCAGATCCTCTGGTGGTCGGAGGAAAAACATCCCAAGACGATCTTCTCGGCGGGTGGACGTCCCGTGAAGGGGCCGGTGGTGCTGAACGAAAAAGAGCAGACCTCCGACTCGCCCGATCATCAGGTCGTGACCTACGAGTTCGAGAAATTCACCGCGGTGTGGGAACACCGCCGCTTCGCCGGGAACGAGACCGAGAAGTCGAAGGTGGGATGTTACTTCTACGGGTCGAAGGGCATCTTCCACATGGGCTGGCGCGACGGATGGTCCTTTTATCCGGCCGATGGCAAGGGCCCCGTCGTGCGCGAGGATCCGAAATTCGACGACGAGAAGGACGGTCACAACGTGCCGCCGCTCTGGCGCGACTTCATCGACTCGATCGAGGCAAAGCGGCATCCCGTCGCCGATGTCGAGATCGGCCACCTCGCCACGAACATGAGCCTGCTCGGCATGATCAGCCAGAAACTCGGCCGCAGCGTGAAGTGGGATGGAGCGAGCGAGCGTTTCCCCGATGATGAGGAAGCGAATGCCCTGCTCAAGCGGGAATACCGGGAACCTTGGGTTTATCCGACCTGAAAGCTCATACTCATACTCATACTCATACTCAGCGGGCGTCTTTTGGTCGTCCTTTTCTGAGTAGGAGTATGAGGTAAGAGTAAGAGTAGGAGGGGCCGATCAATAGCCGTAATACTTCTTCTTCGCGTTGTTCTTGGCAATGGCCGAGCCAGCCACGGCGCCGACCGCGCCACCGATGAGGGCACCAGTGCCGTCACCGATGAGGGCGCCCGTGCCCGCTCCGATCGCACCGCCGACGACGGCCCCTTTTTCACCGGGAGTGCAGGAGACAAGGAGAGAAGTGGCCGCGACGGCTGAGAAGAGCGTGAGTTTGATCGAAGATTTCATAGGAGGGAATCGAGTTGCTTGTGGTTTGGTTTGATTCGCGCCGTGTCCGACGCGATATCAGATTGTCCCGATTTTTCGGGTAAGGGAAGGGGAAAATTGGTAAAAATCCACGGCGGTTCGACCCGGTTCAAGGCTTCAGAATCTTCCGCAGATACCGCCCCGTCAGCGAACCCTTCGCCTTGGCCACGTCCTCCGGCGTGCCTTGCGCGACGATCTTTCCGCCCGCCCCGCCACCGCCCGGTCCGAGATCGATGACCCAGTCGGCGCATTTGATGACGTCGAGATTGTGCTCGATGACGATGAGGGTATTCCCCTGGTCGCGCAGGCGATAAAAGACCTCGAGCAAGGTGGCGATGTCGGCAAAGTGCAGTCCGGTGGTCGGCTCGTCGAGGAGGTAGATCGTTTTGCCGGTGGCCGTCTTGCCGAGCTCGGTGGCGAGTTTGATGCGCTGGGCCTCGCCGCCGGAGAGCGTCGTGGCCGATTGGCCGAGGGCGACGTAGTCGAGCCCGACATCACGCAGGGCGCGGAGGGGCTGGGCGATCTTGGGCACCTTCTGGAAAAAGTCGAGCGCCTCTTCGACGGTCATTTCGAGGACGTCGGCGATGCTCTTGCCACGATAG
Source organism: Akkermansiaceae bacterium UBA5020 (assembly GCA_002396885.1). Lineage (GTDB taxonomy): Bacteria > Verrucomicrobiota > Verrucomicrobiia > Verrucomicrobiales > DEV007 > Arctic95D-9. The sequence goes on along the minus strand of DGXY01000139.1, from coordinate 31,833 downwards.
GTCACATCGAGGGTCTCGCGATTGTAGCGGCGTCCGTTGCACGACTCGCAGGTCACGTAGACATCCGTCATGAAATGCATGTCGATCTTGATGGCGCCGTCGCCCTGGCAGGTCTCGCAGCGACCGCCTTCGACATTGAAGCTGAATCGTCCCGGTTCGTAACCCCTCGTCCGCGAGGCGGGGAGCTGGGAGAAGAGATCGCGGATGGGACCAAAGAGCCCGACATAGGTCGCGGGATTCGAGCGAGGACTGCGTCCGATCGGGGCCTGATCGATGACGATGGCCTTGTCGAGATGCTCCATGCCCTCGATCGCATCATGCTCGCCCGGCTTGTCCTTGCTGTGGTGGAAATGGCGGAAGAGGGCGCGGCGGAGGATGTCGTCGACGAGGGTCGATTTGCCGCTGCCCGAAAGTCCGGTGACACAGATGAAACGACCGAGGGGAAAACGGACCTCGAGGTTTTTCAGATTGTGCTCGCGGGCACCGCGAATGACGAGCTCGCGTGAATCGCCATCGGTGAAGAGGGGTTTGTCAGGAATCTCGATGCGCCGCTTCCCTGACAAAAACGCCCCAGTGATGGATTTGGGATTCGCCTCGACTTCGGCGGGCGTGCCTTGGGCGAGCAGTTCGCCACCGTGGGCTCCGGCTCCGGGTCCGAGATCGAGGAGGTGGTCGGCAGCGCGGATCGTGTCTTCGTCGTGCTCGACGACGATGACGGTGTTGCCCGCGTCGCGGAGATTCTGCAGCGTGACGATGAGCTTTTCGTTGTCGGACTGGTGCAGGCCGATGCTCGGTTCATCCAACACATAAAGAACGCCGGCGAGGCCCGCGCCGAGCTGGGTGGCGAGGCGGATGCGCTGGCTTTC
>DGXY01000139.1:29363-30774 GCA_002396885.1 Akkermansiaceae bacterium UBA5020 | reverse complement strand
GCTTTCGCCGCCGGAGAGGGTGCCGCTCTCGCGATCGAGGGTGAGGTAGCCGATCCCGACGGTGTTCAGGAAGACGAGGCGTTTCCGCACCTCGTGGAGGACCTCGGTGGCGTAGGTGGCCTGCACTTCGCTGAGCTCCACCCCATCGAGCCAGGGGATCGCTTCGGAGATCGCGAGCGAGGCGAAACCCTCGATCGAGAGGGGGCGCTCGCGATGGGCGAGGGTGACGGCGAGGATCTCGTCCTTGAGCCGCTTACCGCCGCAGTCGGGACAGGGTTTCGCCGACATGAAACGACGCACATTGCGTTTCGTCATTTCGCTGTCGCTCGTCTCGAGGAGCCGCGTCGCCTGGGTCGCGAGCCCCTCGAAACGTTCGTCGCCGAAAAGGAGCGCCTTCTTGAATTCGCGTGTCAGGCTGCGGAGGGGAGCGTCGAGGTCGGCCTCGTAATGTTTGGCGAGGTCGGCGATGGCGCGCTGGTGGAAACCCTTGCGCGACTTCGAACCGGTCCACCAGGTCTTCACGGCGCCCTCGTTGAGGCTTTTGTCAGGATCTGGCACGATCAGCTCGGGATCGGGCACGAGTTTCGAACCGAGTCCATGACAACCGGGGCAGGCGCCGAAGTGGCTGTTGAAGGAAAAGTGCTTCGGCGTCAGTTTCGGCAGGGAAAAGCCGGTCTCGGGATTGGTGTATTGAAAGGTGAAGTCGTGGCGCTCGTAATCGTCCGTCCCCGGCGTCTGGGCGAGGGCGGTGACACGGTTCTCGGAGAGCTTCTGCGCGATTTCGAGCGAATCGGCGAGGCGGCTGCGCAGGTCGTCACGGACGACGAGTCGATCGATGACGATCTCGACAACCTTGGCTTTCGTCTTTTCGGCGATCTCCTCGATCTCGACGAGAGCACCGTCGAGGCGGGCGCGCAGGAAGCCCTGGACCCGATATCGCTCGAGGCTCTCACGGACGGTCTCGCCCTTTTCGACCTTCACCGGAGCGGCGAGGATGAGCCGCGTCCCCTCGGGAAAGGCGACGAGGACATCGACGATGTCCTTGATCGTGTGCCGCACCAGCGGCGTCCCGGTGACGGGATCATGGGGGCGCCCGAGGGCGGCGTAAAGGATTCGGAGGTAGTCGTAGATCTCCGTGGCCGTGGCGATGGTCGAACGCGGATTCGGCTGCGAGCTGCGCTGCTCGATCGCGATGGCCGGGGTGAGTCCCTCGATGAAATCGACCTCCGGTTTTTCGAGGCGGTCGAGGAATTGCCGCGCGTAGGCCGAGAGGGACTCGACGTAGCGTCGCTGGCCCTCGGCATAGAGCGTGTCGAAGGCGAGCGAGGATTTCCCCGAGCCCGACAGGCCGGTGATGACCACAAGTTCATCCCGCGGGATCTTGACGTCGATGTTCTTGAGGTTGTGTTCG
>DGXY01000139.1:28278-29279 GCA_002396885.1 Akkermansiaceae bacterium UBA5020 | reverse complement strand
CGAAGGCGAGCGAGGATTTCCCCGATCCCGAGACGCCGGTGATGACGACGAAGCGGTTCCTCGGGATCTCGAGGTTCAGGTTTTTCAGGTTGTGCTGTCGGGCACCCTGGATTCGAATGATCGCGTCGTCACCCATGGGGAAAGTCTCGTCGGGTAGGAGGGAACAACATTGAGGAAGATCGGGTTGTGGCAAGGGGAGGTTTGGAGATCGGTGGACATCCCAGGGGCGCGATCCGCTCTCCTCCGCGAATTTTCTTGGGCATCGCGAGGCGGTTGCGATATACTGAGTCTGTCTTTGCATCTCCATGAACGACGCGCCTCCTCCGCTTTACCCCCAGGCTCCCCAGCCTTATGCGCAGAACTCTCCCGTCGCTCCCCCGCCACGCAAATCCGGATGCGGTCTCGGGGGCATCGGTTGCGGTCTTGGGTGCCTCCTCGCCGTGGGCGTCTGCGTCGCCCTGGTGATCTTTGGTGTTGTCGCGGCAAAGAATTATTTCGGCAAGATGGTCGAGGAATACACCGCGACCGAGTATGTCCCCATCGAAACGCCGCAAGCCAGTCCGGAGCAGGTGACCTCGGCGTTGGAGAAATTCGATTCCTTCAGCGAAGGGATCGGGGCAGGCGGATCGCCGGTGCCGCTCACCCTCACCGGTGAAGAATTGAATCTGATCCTCTGGAACCATCCCAATTTCTCTCCCGTCGCCGGCAAGGCGAATGTGGCGATCGAGGGCGATGTCCTGCGCAGTCAGGTCAGTGTGAAATTCGACGAGATGCCCTTGCCGGAAGGGTTTCTGGCGGACACGCTCAAGGGGAAATTCTTCAACGGAGAAGTTTCCCTCAAGTTGGGCATGGCGGCGGGTCAGCCCGCGCTCTACCTCGAAGGACTCGCGGTCAATGGCAATACGGTGCCCGATGCGTTTCTCTCCGGCTTGAAGTCCCAGAATCTCCTCCAGGACGCGGCCAAAAATCCGGAAGCGACCGCGTTTTTTGATCGCATCGAG
>DGXY01000139.1:0-28096 GCA_002396885.1 Akkermansiaceae bacterium UBA5020 | reverse complement strand
GCCGCGTTTTTTGATCGCATCGAGGACCTAAGGATCGAGGACGGAAAGCTGTTCATCATCCCGAAAGCCACCACGCCGGGACAACCCTGAGCGGGGTCTCTGAGGAAGGGGTGGGGCACCTTGGATGAGGAAGCTCAGAGCTTCTCGTAGGTGCCTTGGTCCCGTTTTTCGAGCACGGTGAACCCGGCCTTTTTGGCGTCGCTCACCGACAGCGGCTTGGAGATTTTGGGCGAGGCGACGCTCTTTGACACGAGCTTCTTGACCGGATTGCGGCAGAGCGGACAGGCCTCCAGCGGAGGCCGACTCACGGGGCGCCTCAGCTCGAAGCCTTTCTGGCAGATGCGGCAGCCTTTCTCGGGATCGGTGGTGATGTATTCGTAGAGAGGCATGGGGCAGTATCGCGTCTGGACGGAGCAATTTCAACTACGCCCCGGGATGCGGGCCTCGCCGGGCAATAAAAAAGCGGAGTCGCGAGACTCCGCTTTCCGGGGGATTTGCCAGGCAGGAAAGACCAATCACCAGCTGGATTTCGTCACACCGGGAATCATCCCGTGCGAAGCCATCTCACGGAACGTGATCCGCGACATCTTGAAACGGCGGAGGAATCCGCGGCGACGGCCGGTCACCTCGCAACGATTGACGAGGCGGGTGGGGCTCGCATCACGCGGAAGCATGGTGAGACCGTCGTAGTCTTTTTCTGCCTTGAGCTTCGCACGAAGCTTGGCGTATTTTGCTACGGTGCGTGCCTTGCGCGCGTTTCGGGTGATCCAACTCTGTTTTGCCATGGTGGGGTGGGAATCTTACGCCATCTGGCAAGGATTCAAGTGGAAATTCAACAATTCGGCTCGTCAAAGCGTCTCGAATTGTGCTTCCCTTCCCCATGTTCTTTCCTCTTCAGCGACTCCTTTCCCTCTTTTTCGTGCCCCTGACCCTGATTTGCCCTCTTTCCGCACAGGAAACGGGGGCTGAGGGAGTCGAGGAAAAAGACTGGCTCGAATTTTACTACGAGAATCCCACGCCCGACCGGTTCATCCCCCAGTTAAAGGATTGGGCGGAGGACGGGACTCTCGACAATGACCACGCCAAACCCGCCCTGATCGCCTTTATCAGCCAACTCATCCGCCAGAACCGCGAGAAACTCGCAGACTGGTATTCCGGCCTGGCCGGTCTGGAGCCCGGGCGGATGCAGGTCATGCACACGGCCATGCTCTTTTCCCGCACGGAGGAGGCCGATACCCTCCTCAAGGAACAATTCGGCCAAGCCTACGAGGACCAGAAAGCGGAGACCAAAAAGATCCTCGAGATGCCTCTCGACCAACGCGACACCATGGACATGCTCTGGGGCTTCTTTTATGCCACCGGATCTCCCGAGCCTATCCGCCGTCTCATCGTCGCCTTCCGCTTCAAGGACGCGCCCGAAAGACCCGAGGGCGTCGAGGTTCCCGAGGGATACGTGCCTCTCTACAAGGACCTTCCCGAGTTCGTCCACCACTCCCTCATCGCGAATGGCGAACGTCATCCCCGTCTCGTTGAAATCCTGAAAGTCCTCCTTGAGAAAGACGAAAGTTTCCTCGAAACGGAAAAAGCAGGGGTCCGTGCGGTGCTAGAGGAACTCGGGCAACTGCCGACCGGGAACGAAGTGTGAAGCCGAAGAAAGGCGGCGGGAAGCCGCTCCTACTTTAACGGACGACGCGGGCGCCGCCGCCGGAGACGACTTTCGTCACCTCGCTGAGCGAAGCCATCGTCGTGTCGCCGGGAGTGGTCATGGCGAGGGCTCCGTGGGCCGCGCCATACTGGATGGCTTTCTCCGGATCGTTCGAATCGAGGAAGCCGTAGACCAGGCCGGAGGCGAAGCTGTCGCCGCCGCCGACGCGATCCATGATTTCAAGATTCGGGTAGGCGTTCGACTCGTAGAATTTCCCGTCGTGCCAGCAGATCGCAGCCCAGTCGTTGACCGTCGCGGTGTGGACCTCACGGAGGGTCGTGGCGGTGGCCTTGAAGTTGGGGAATTCCTTCACCGCCGTCTCGATCATCTTTTTGAAGTTCGTCACATCGATGCCGCGGACGTTCTCATCGACGCCCTCGACCTCGAAGCCGAGCGAAGCGGTGAAGTCCTCCTCGTTGCCGATCATCACATCGACGTATTTCGCGATCTCGCGGTTCACCTCCTGGGCTTTGGCGAGGCCGCCGATGGAGCTCCAGAGCGAGGGGCGGTAATTGAGGTCGTAGCTGACGATGGTGCCGTATTTCTGGGCCGCCTTGCAGGCCTCGATCGTGAGTTGGGCGGTCGTTTCGCTGAGCGCGGCGAAGATGCCTCCGGTGTGGAACCAGCGGGCTCCGAGCTTGCCGAAAATCTCATCCCAGTCGAAGTCGCCAGGTTTCATCTGGCTCGCGGCGGTGTTGGCGCGGTCGGGGCAGCCGACAGCGCCGCGGATTCCGAAGCCGCGCTCGGTGAAATTCAGGCCATTACGGACGTCGCGGCCGATCCCGTCGTATTTTTTCCACTGGATGAAACGGGTATCGACCCCGCCCTGGAGAATGAAGTCCTCGATGAGGCGCCCCACCGGATTGTCGGCGAAGGCGGTGATCACCCCGGCGCGGAGACCGAAACAGCGGCGGAGGCCTCGGGTGACGTTGTATTCGCCCCCGCCTTCCCAGGCCGTGAACTGGCGGGCGGTGTGGATGCGGCCCTCGCCCGGGTCAAGGCGGAGCATGACTTCGCCCATGGAAAGGCAATCGTAGGCGACTTCGGAGGCGGGTTTGATCGTGAGTGGCATGATGGCGGGGAGTTAAAATCGAGTTGGCGGAAAGTCAAAACGAAGAAACCGGCCGGGTTGACTGGATTCGGGTTCAGACCAGTTCGCGCATCGGGTGGGTTTTCGGAGCCGGAAGGTTTTGCCCCTCCAGGTCCTCAGTCGGCGCGGCAGCGCTGGAGGGGCACGCTCCCGCGTGCCTGCAAACGAAGGCCCTTAAAACTTGTTCGCCTGAATGAAATCCGGATCGCCCTTCAGGTAGTTGATCAGATTGTGGGTCGCCCGCATCGCCTGTCGCTCCACGCTCTCGTAGGTGCGTGAGGCGATGTGGCTGGTGATGACGCAGTTCGGGGCGGTGAAAAGCGGGTGGCCGGCGCGGGGCGGCTCTTCGTCGAGGACGTCGGCGCCGTAGCCGCCGACCTTGCCGCTGACGAGGGCGGCGGCGATGTCGTCAGTCTCGACCAGTTCGCCGCGGGCGCAGTTCAGGACGATGACGCCGTCCTTCATCTCCGCGATCTTCTCCGCGTTGATCATCCCACGCGTGTTCTCGTCGAGGAAGCAGTGGAGGCTCACGACATTGGCTCCGAGGAGGACCTCATCCATCGTCGCGCAGCGTGTCACCCCATGTTCGGCGGCGAAAGCTTCGTCAAAATAGGGATCGTAGGCGATCACGGACATGCCGAAGGCTTTCGCGCGCGTCGCCACTTCCTTGCCGATGCGGCCGAGGCCGATAATGCCCATGGTGCTGCCGAGAATCTCGTGTCCGACCGGTTTTTTCCAACCCGCGACCCATTTCCCGGCGGAAACCTCGATGGCGTTTTCGATGATCTTTTTCGTGATCCCGAGGAGGAGGCCGAAGGTGTGCTCGGCCACGGTGGTGTGGTTCACGCCCGGCGTGTTCAGCACTGGCAGCTTCTGCTCCGTCGCGTAGGCCACGTCGATCTTGTCGAGACCGATCCCGTATTTGCTGATGACCTTGAGCCGGGGATGAAATTGGTCGATCACGGCGCGGGTGATGGCGTCGTCGCCGCAGAGGAAGGCGTCGAATTCACCGGCGAGCTCCAGCATCGCCTTCTCGGGCAGAGGGCCGCGTTCGCGGACGATCTCGAAGCCTTGGGATTCGAGGAGGGCGTGATGGGGGCCGGGGGTATCCTGGTAACTGGTGGTGGAAAGCAAAATTCGGGTTGTCATGGCGAGGGGCAACGGTTAGCGAGGGGAAGGGCGAACTCAAGGCCCAAGTTGCGCCCTTTCCCACCCCTTTTCCCGCATCATGGAAGACACCCCGGAACGCGATTTCGGTCCCCAGCCTCTCGACGCCCTTCTTACCGAACTCGGGATCGAGAATCACGCCTTGGTCGCCGCGAGCACCGAGCAACTCACCCACAAACAGGTGCAGAAAGCGCGCAAGGGGCGATACATCACGATCAACATCCAGCGTAAGATCTTGAAGGCGCTCAATACCGCCGTTCCCGCCGCAGAAGAGGGTGAGAAGACCGTCTACGAGCTCGGCCAACTCTTCAATTACCGGCCCTGACCCTGCCCGATCCGCCCGATGCAGTTCTCCAAAAAAGCCGACTACGCCCTCCGCGCCATGGCGATCCTTGCGACCTTGCCGCCGGATCGCACCCTTCAGGCGCAGGAGTTGGCCGAAGGCGGGAGGATCCCCATCAAATTCCTCGAGCAGATCCTCCTCGTCCTCAAGCGGGCCGGTCTCCTCCGGAGCAAACGCGGCATCGGGGGCGGTTATCGTCTTGGGAAGGAAAGTCGGCTTATCTCCGTGGCCGAGATCGTCGAGGCGGTCGATGGGGAGCTGCTTCAGTTTCTCGAGACGAAGGGTTATCCCGATTTCCCCGGATCCCGCGGGATCCAGCGCTGCCTCGCCGAAGCCGGCGAGTCGACCAATCGAAAATTTCGCGAAACGAGCCTAGAAGACCTCGTCCGTCCCGACGTCGCTGACGCGATGGTGGGGTATGGGATTTGAGGAAGTCACGGGTCACGTGAATGCGGGGGCTTTCGCGGGCTGGATGCGCTATCGTTTTCCGATGAACCGCCGCTCTGTCCTCCATCTCGCTGCCGGAGCCTCCGGTCTGGCCGCCTTGCCGACCATCGCCCAAGAGAGTCAGGCGAAATCCTTCCGCTTTCTCTTCGCCACCGACATCCACGTCCAACCCGAGCGCGGGGCGGGGGACGGGTGGAAACAGTGCATCGCGAAGATGAATGCCGTCGCTGCCGCGGCGTCGACGAAAGCCGATTTTCTCATCACGGGTGGCGATCTCATCATGGACGCGCTTGAGGTCGGGATCGACCGGGCTCGGCTCGAGTGGACCCTCTTTGATGAAGGACTGAAGACTCTAGCGTTGCCCGCCTATCACACGATCGGCAATCACGACGTCGTCGGCTGGTCGTCCAAGGCCGTCGTCGATCCGGGCCATCAGGACTACGGGAAAAAGCTCTTCGCCGACCGCTACGGAGAGGGCAAGACCTACCGCAGCTTCGACCACGGAGGCTGGCACTTCGTGTTGCTCGACTCGATCGGGCGCAACGCGACCACGGGCGACTACGAAGGCCGCATCGACGACGACCAACTCGCCTGGCTCGAGGCCGATCTCGCGAAGGCGGGCAAGGAGACGCCTGTGGTCCTCGTCTCCCACATTCCTTTTTATTCGGTCTGGCATCAGGTCGTCAAGGGGCCGTCCTTCGCCCTCGATGGAAAGGCGCTCGTGGCGAATGTCTTCGAGTTCCGCAAGCTGCTCGAGTCACATAACGTGAAACTCGTCCTCTCGGGGCATGGGCATGTCCTCGAGAAAATCGAGCTCGGCAAGACCCGCTACATCCAGGGCGGTGCCGTTTCCGGGATGTGGTGGAAAGGACCGGTTCACGGCAATCCGGAAGGCTTCGGCGTGATCGAATGCAAGCCCGACGGATCTTTCGACTTCGCCTACGAATCCTTCGATTGGAAAGTGCGGGCTTGAGGACCGACTCTTTCTTACGGGAAAAGATCACGTTTTTCCGCCCGACGACAGATCGGTCAGGTGGGTGCATGTTCTACCATGCGCCTTTTCCCCCATTGGCTCCTCGGTGCGCTCGCCTTGGTCTCTCCGCTTCTTTCCTCCCAGGAAGTCGATTTCCAGCGCGAGATCCGGCCGCTTCTCAGTGACCGCTGTTTCAAATGTCACGGATTCGACGAGGAAATGCAGGAGGCCGATCTCGGGCTCCACACCTTTGCCGCCGCGACCCGCGACCTCGGCGGGTATCAGGCCGTGAAGCCCGGCGACCACGCCGCGAGCGAACTGATCGCCCGGCTCATCAGCGAGGATCCCAAGGAAGTGATGCCTCCGCCGAAGTCGAACAAGCCGCGCTTTTCGCCCGAGGAAGTCGCCCTGATGAAACGCTGGATCGACCAAGGGGCTAAGTATGAGGAACATTGGTCCTTCAAGAAACCGGCGCGTCCCGAGGTTCCCGCGATGGGGGAAAGTCGGTCCGACCATCCCATCGACCGGTTCCTCGATGCCAAGCGCGTCGGCAAAGAACTTCCCCTGAACGGTCCCGCCGATCCCCACACCCTCATCCGCCGCCTCTCTTACGACCTCCGCGGCCTGCCCCCGACGATGGAAGAGACCGGTGTCTTTCTCGCGGAGCATGAGAAGAACCCCGAAGCGGCTTGGGCCGCCTTGATCGATCGTTTCCTCGCCTCGCCCGCCTACGGCGAGCGCTGGGCGCGCGACTGGCTCGATCTCGCGCGCTATTCGGACACGAACGGGTATGAGAAGGATCGTCCCCGTTCGATCTGGCCCTATCGCGACTGGGTCGTGCGCGCCTTCAACGCCGACCTGCCTTACGATCAGTTCACGATCGCGCAACTCGCCGGCGACCTCCTCCCGAATCCGACGACCGACCAGCTCATCGCCACCGGTTTCCACCGCAACACGATGCTGAACGAGGAAGGCGGGATCGATCCGCTCGAGTTCCGCTACCTTGCCATGATCGACCGCGTCGCCACGACTGGCTCCGTCTGGATGGGGCTCACCACCGGATGCGCGCAGTGCCACACCCATAAATTCGATCCCATCACCCACACCGATTTCTACGCCCTCTTCGCCCTGCTCAACAACGCCGACGAGCCCGAGATCGAGATCGTCGATTCCACCCTGACAAAACAGCGTCAGGAGATGGAAAAGCAAATCGCGGACCTCGAGATGAAGGCTGTCGCCACGATCGACGAGGCGAGATACCAGGCCTGGCTCGCCGATCTCCGCGGCAAGTCCGCGCCCTGGACGATCCTGCCTCCGCTGAAGGCCAAATCGAATCTGCCCCTCCTCGAGATCGAGAAAGATCACGCCATCTACGCGAGTGGTGATTTCACGAAACGCGATGTTTACGACGTCATCCTCGATCTCGCTCCTCTCGCGGGCAAGGCCGTCACCGCCTTGCGTCTCGAGGTCCTGCCCGATCCGCGTCTTCCCGCGAACGGACCCGGAGCCGCCTTCTACGAGGGGCGCAAGGGCGATTTCTTCCTCAGCGAGGTGTCGGCAACGGTGGGTGGGGAAAAGCTCACCTTCTCGGGTGCGAGCGTCAGTTTCGGCAAGATCTCGATCGGCTCGGGCGAGGCGAAGGGCGAGAACGTCTACGATGGCGACGGCTCCACCGGGTGGTCCACCGCGACGCGCGAGGGCGAGGCCCATGCCCTGGTCCTGAATCTCGCGACGCCTCTCGCGGGGGCCAAGACGCTCGATCTGAATCTGCTCTTCGAGCGCCACTTCGTCGCCGGACTCGGCAAGTTCCGCCTCTCCGCGACGACAGCGGAGGGCGCGGTCGTCGCCCTGCCTTCCGGCACGCCCGATCTTCTTGCGGGCGACGAGGCTTCGCTGCGTTCTGCGTTTGTCAGGATCGATCCAGAGCACAAGGCCCATCAGGATGCGATCGCCAAGCTGCGGAAGCGCTTGCCCGATCCACCCACGACCCTCGTGATGAAGGAGCGACCGCCGCAGAATCCGCGCCCGACCCATCGCCATCACCGGGGCGAATACCTTTCTCCGAAGGAGGCGGTCGCGCCCGCCGTGCCGGCCGTCTTCGAACCCATCCCCGAGGGCACGCCCGCAAATCGGCTCGGACTTGCCAAGTGGCTCGTCAGCGACCGCAATCCCCTCGGGTCGCGTGTCTTGGTGAACCGCACCTGGCAGGTTTTTTTCGGGCGCGGCATCGTCCATACCGCAGGCGACTATGGTTACCAGTCCGAGTTGCCCTCGCATCCCGAATTGCTCGACTGGATCGCGGTCGAGGTGGCGGCGCAAGGCTGGTCGGTGAAAAAACTGCACCGTCTCATCGTCACCAGCGCCGCCTACCGGCGCGACAGTTGCATCGACTCGATCCAGCTCGAGAAGGATCCCGACAACCGTCTCCTCGCGCGAGGCCCCCGCTTCCGACTCACCGGCGAGATGCTGCGCGATGGTGCCCTTGCTTCGGCCGGATTGCTCTCGCCGAAGATGGGCGGTCCCAGCGTTTACCCGCCCCAGCCCGGCAGCGTCGTCGAGCTCGCCTACGGCAACGATGCCTGGAAAACCTCGGGCGGCGAGGACCGCTATCGGCGCAGTCTCTACACTTTCTCGAAACGCACCGCGCCCTTCGCCGCCTACCTTACCTTCGACGGGCCCACCGGGGAAAACTGCCTGCCCCGCCGCGACCGCACCAACACGCCGCTCCAGGCTCTGACCCTGATGAACGATCCCATGTTCCACGAAGCCGCCGAGGGATTGGCGCGTTTGTCAGGGACGGGCGGGGGACAGGATCCTCTCGGGTCGATCTTCCGTCGGGTCTTGACCCGCCTGCCGAGCGAGGTCGAGAAGCAGGAGTATCTCGCCTTTTACGAAACGCAGCGGGCCCGTCTCGCTTCGGGCGAGCTGAAGGCCGACGCCATTCTTTCCGCCGACAAGGGACCCGTCACCCCCGAGCTCGCCGCTTGGGCGATGGTTGCGCGCGTCCTCCTGAATTTGAACGAGAACATCACCCGAGGCTGATCATGAATGCAATGCCATGTGGCATGGGCTTCCAGCCCATGCATCGCGGGAAGACGTTGAAGAGCGGGTTGCCTTCCTTAGCGATTCCACGCCGACCCCGGCAGAGTGCCCATGCCACCCTTTGAGATCATGAACGAATCCCTCCGCTCCCTGACAAGACGACATTTCTTCCACGATTGCGGGCTTGGTCTCGGCCGCATCGGTCTCGCTTCGGCTTTCTCGGGCGGATTCGCGAACCTCGCCGGAGAGGCCAACGCGGCCCTCGCCAATCCGCTCGCGCCGCGCGATACTCACCACGGGGCGAAGGCGAAGCGCGTCATCTTTCTCTTCATGGCGGGGGCGCCCAGCCAGCTCGAGCTCTTCGATGACAAGCCAAAGCTGCGCGAGCTCGATGGCAAACCGATCCCACCCTCGGTCATCGCGGGGCAGCGCTACGCCTTCATCCAGCCGGATGCCGCGGTCCTCGCGCCGCGCTTTCCTTTCGCCAAACACGGGCAATGCGGTGCTGAACTCTCCGACCGGCTCCCGCATCTCGCGAAGATCGTCGATGATATCGCGATCGTGAAATCGCTCAAGACCGACCAGTTCAACCACGCCCCGGCCCAGCTTTTTCTCAACACGGGCCACGGGCTTCCCGGTCGTCCCGCGATGGGCTCGTGGCTCAGCTATGGAATCGGGAACGAAGCGGATGATCTGCCTTCCTTCGTCGTGCTGAAGAGTGGCGGCAGTCTCAGCGGCGGAGCGGCGATGTGGAGCTCTGGCTTTCTCCCCGGGAGCCACGCCGGAGTGCCCTTCCGTGACGCGGGTGACCCGATCCTCCATGTCTCGAATCCGAAGGGCTACGATGCAAGGGCCCAGCGCGACTCCCTCGACCTGATCCGCAAGATGAATGAACGCGAGCTCGGCACGATCGGCGATCCCGAGATCCAGACGCGCATCGATGCCTACGAGATGGCGTGGCGCATGCAGTCCGCCGCGCCCGAGCTGATGGATTTCTCCGACGAATCGCCCGCGACGATCGCTCTCTACGGTGCGAAGCCCGGCGATCCGAAGGCCGCCTTCGCGAACCAGTGCCTCCTCGCCCGCCGCCTTGTGGAGCGGGGGACGCGTTTCGTGCAGGTCTATCATTCAGGATGGGATCACCACTCGCAGGTTGAGAACGGCGTCAAGACCCAGGCTCTCCAAGTCGACCAAGCCTCCGCCGCCTTGGTGATGGATCTGAAGCAGCGCGGACTCCTCGAGGACACGCTTGTGGTCTGGGGTGGCGAATTCGGAAGGACGCCCATGGTCGAGGCCAGCGCCGCGCTCGGACGCAGCCTCGGACGCGACCACCACCCGCAGGCTTTCACGATGTGGATGGCGGGCGGCGGGATCAAGCCGGGGATCACTCTCGGGGCGACCGACGAACTCGGCTTCCACGTCGTCGAAGACCCGGTTCACATCCACGATCTGCACGCGACCTTGCTGCACTTGCTGGGGATCGAGCACACCAAGTTGACCTTCCGCTACCAGGGCCGCGATTACCGTCTCACTGACGTGCACGGCCATCTTGTGGAGAAATTGCTGGCTTGAGGGGTGAAAAGTAGAAGCGGCGTCCCACCGCTTTTCCCTTGAACAAGCGGTGATACGCCGCTTCTACTTGTGCTTTCCCCCTTTTCCCATGATCGCCGAATCCATCGCCACCCAGTTCGATATCCCCGGGCGCCTCGTCGCCTTGAGGCCGATCGGAGCAGGCAACGTCAACGATACCTACCGGGTCATCCTGCGCACGACTTTCTCGGAGGAGCAGTTCATCCTCCAGCGCATCAACCAGGCGGTCTTCAAGGATCCCGTAGCGGTCATGGCGAACATGAAGGCCGTCACCGACCACGCCCACCGCCGTATCGAGTCCGAAGCGGATCAGGCCGACCGGATCTGGCAGCTTCCTCGCGTCATTCCCGCCAAGGATGGCAAGGACTACGTCGTCGATGCGAAGGGCGGTTATTGGCGCGCCCTCTCCATGATCGCCAGCTCGACCAATTACGAGAAAGTCAACGAACCCGAGCACGCCGCCGAGGCGGGACGCGTCCTTGGTCATTTCCAGCGCATCATTTCCGATTTTCCCACCGAAGGGCTGGCCGACACCCTGCCGGGTTTCCACATCACGCCGGGTTATCTCGCGAGTTATGACCTCGTCATTGCCACACCCGAAGCCGCCGAACGGCTCCAGACCGTCTCGGAGGCGCGCCGCCTCGGCAAGTTCGTCGAGCAGCGCCGCGACTTCGTCGGCATCCTCGAAAATGCCCGTGAGGCGGGTGAGTTGAACCTGCGTCCCATCCACGGCGATCCGAAGATCACGAACGTGATGATCGACAACTTCACCGGCAAGGGCACCGCCATCGTCGACCTCGATACGGTGAAGCCCGGTCTCATCCACTACGATTTCGGCGACGCGGTGCGGAGCGGCTGCAATCCGGCGGGTGAGGAAACGAGTGATCTCAGCGAGGTCTATCTCGATCTTGATCTTTTCGGTGCGCTCGTGCGAGGTTACCTAACGGAGGCGAAGGGATTCCTGAGTGAAGCCGACAAACATTACCTCTACGACTCCGTCCGTCTCATCGCCTTTGAACTGGGCCTGCGTTTCTTCACCGACTACCTCGCCGGCGACGTCTATTTCAAGGTCAACTACGAGGGACAGAATCTAAACCGCGCCCGCGTCCAGTTCGCCCTCTGCGAAAGCATCGAGGCCCGCGAGGGCAAGATGCGGGGGATTCTGGAGAAGCATTGTTGAAGGTTACCCGATCACGTGATGGTCAAAGGCATCGGTTTTGGCCAGTCTCTTTGACGATTGGTTGTTCATGAATTCGGAAGTGCAGAGATTTTTCTTGTTGAGTTGCTTGCTGCTTATCACGACCTCGGTCTCATTTCCCGCCTCCGCCTCCGAACCCAGCGCGCGCATCGACGCGCTCCTGGAGGCTTCGTGGAAAGCGCACGGCATCGCCGCGCCGGTGCCCGCGAGCGATGAAGTCCTCGTCCGTCGCCTTTACTTGGACCTTGCCGGACGCATTCCGACACGCGAGGAGACGCTCGCCTTTCTCACCGACAAAGATCCGGATAAACGGAACGCCCTCGTCGAGCGCCTCCTCGAGTCCGATGCCCACGCTTCGCATTTTTTCCACTTCTGGGCCGATCTGCTGCGACTGAATTCCAAAGCGCACGGAGGGCAGGGGCAGATGACAGCGAAACCCTACGTTGCCCATGTCGCGAAACGCGTCCGCGAGAACAAGCCTTATGACGAGTTCGTCTTCGAGTTGCTCTCGGCCCAGGGCAAGGTCTGGGAGAATCCCGCGATCGGCTATTACATGCGTGACATCGGGATGCCGCTCGACAATCTCGCGCTGAGTTCACGGGTGTTTCTCGGGACCCGCATCGAGTGCGCCCAGTGCCACAACCATCCCTTCGACCAGTGGACGCAGATGGACTTCTACCGTCTCGCCGCTTTCACCTATCCGCAGGAAACGAACCATACGGGCATCGCGCAGATGGAAGGGGCCATGGATTTGCACCGGGCCGCCGTCAGACGTCGCGACGCTGCGATCGCGAAAGGGACACCCGCGGAAAAGGCAGCGGCCGAGGCCGAAGCGGAGCGGGCCCGCTGGGTTGGCAAGGCCCTCGACGACCTCGGCGACTTCGTGCGCTACAGCAAGGTGAAATCCCTGACGAAACGACAACTCAAGCTGCCGCACGACTACCAATACGAGGATGCGAAGCCCGGTGATCTCGTTCCGGCGGCGACCGTCTTTGGTTCGGCGGCTCCACTCGGTGAGGGCGAAGATGGCGTCACCGCCTTCGCCCGCTGGGTGACCTCGCCGGAGAATCCGCGTTTCACCAAGGTAATCGTGAATCGGATGTGGAAACGTGCCTTCGGGGGCGGGCTGATCGACCCGGTCGACGAGATCCTCGACACGACCGAGGCTTCCCACCCCGAACTGCTCACCTACCTCGAGGAGCTGATGGTGGGTCTCGACTACGACCTGCGTGCCTTTCAAAAGGCGCTCTACCAGACGAGGGCTTGGCAGTCCGAAGCGACGAAGGAGGAATGGACGCCCGGCGTGCGACCGGAGTTCAACGGCCCGCTCCTGCGCCGTCTCACCGCCGAGCAGATCTGGGATTCCTTTGTCACCCTCGTTCACCACACGCCGGATCTGCCTCGCTACCGTGGCATCGACCTTGAGACCCACGATCGCATCGTTTATCGCGGCAAGTTGAGCGACGCGCTCGATACCCTCACGGCGCAGGAGCTCTTCGATGGGGCGATGGAAGCATCGAAGGCCTATCAAAGCATCTCCCAGCGTGCCACCGGCCTTCGCGAGGAGTATGCGGCCGCTCTCAAGGCAAAGGACAAGGTCCGTGCCGAACAGCTCAACAACGAAATCCGGGGTGTCGAATACAAGGCGCGTTCCTCGGTGAACGATCATCTCGTCGTGCCCGCGGTGGCGCGGCTCTACACGCAGGTGACCGGCAAGACGGCGCCGCCACCTCCGGTCGATCCCGCCGCCGGCGGCGGCATGTCGATGGATTTCAAGAAGGCGAGCCAGCAGCGTCCCTACATTGATGTGCCGGGATATGAGCCTGGCGGAACGATCGTGCGGGAGGAGGCGGCTGCCGTCGCAGCGCGCGATCTCATTTTCACCGCGGAGGCGGAGCGCCTGGGGATCGAGCCGGAGAAACGGGAGGCCTTCCTCCGCGACCGGCGCGAACAGGCGCGCGAATGGGTTCGTGCCGCCGACCTCGAGTCACCGGCACCGCGGGGCCACTACCTGCGCGAGTTCGGCCAGAGCGACCGCGATCTCGTCGACAACGCCAACCTCGAGGCGACGATGCCCCAGGCGCTCGTCCTGATGAACAGTCCGCTCATCGGCAACATTCTCACCTCGCGCACGCAGCTCGGATATGGACTGGCCAAGGCGAAGGACGAGGATGAAAAGGCGGTGGTGGTCTATCTCACCTTGCTCTCGCGCCGGCCCACCGAGGCGGAACTCTCCACCTGGCGTCAAGCCAAGGCGGAAGGACTGGATTCGATCGAGGACCTCGTTTTCGCGCTCATCAATTCGAGGCAGTTTCTTTTTATCAAGTGAGTCGTCATGAGCATCCTGACAAACGCACTAAAACACTCTCGCGATGATCCGGGCCGCCGTGCCTTCGTCGCGCGGACCGCGCAATCCCTTCTCGGGGTCGGGCTTCTGCCCGAGTGGCTGGCGGGGACGGCGTCGGCCGCCGGCAAACCCGATCCGCTTCCCCCTCATGTCGCCACGGCGAAACGGGTCATCTATCTTTACATGGCGGGCGGGCAAAGCCATCTCGACACCTGGGATCCGAAAGAGTCGGGCAAGGTCTCCGGGCCGGTGAAGCCCATCGCGACAAGCGTCGATGGCATCCGCGTGGGCGAGTATCTACCACTTTCAGCGAAGCAGATGCAACATGTCGCGGTGATCCGCTCGATGACCTCAAACCAGGGGGCGCACGAGCAGGGTGACTACTTCATGCACACGAGTTACGCCCCCCGCGGCACAATCCGGCATCCGGGAATGGGCGCGTGGCTCGAGGTCTTCCAACCCGGGGCGGGGCATGCGACCCTGCCGAACTACGTCTATGTCGGCAGCAACAGCCGCCATCCCGGTGCGGGATTCTTCCCGGCAGTGCATCAACCGCTTTTTGTCAACAACCCCGAGACGGGGATCAAGAATGTGAAACGTCCGGAGGGCCTCGCCGAAGATCGTCTCAGCAAACGCCTCGCTCTCTCCGCCGACCTTGACCGCGATTTTGTTGACGCATTTCCCCACCGCAAGGTGAAAGCTTATGCCGAGATGTATGACGGCGCGATACGCATGATGAAAAGCGCCGACCTCGCGGCCTTTGATCTGACGCAGGAGGACGCGATCCTGCGCAAGGCCTACGGCTCCGATCCTTTCGGTCAGGGTTGCCTCCTCGCCCGGCGCCTCGTCGAGCGAGGGGTGCGTTTTGTCGAGGTGTCGCTGGGCGGGTGGGACACACACAGTGCCAATTTCGTGACCATGCCCGATCTCTGCGGCACCTTCGACCGCGCCTTCGCCACACTCGTCGATGACCTTCACCAGCGCGGCCTGCTCGAGGATACCCTCGTCGTTGTGGCCACGGAATTCGGCCGCACTCCCGATATCAACATGAACGTGGGACGCGACCACTATCCGCAGGCCTTCTCCGTGGCCTTGGCCGGAGGCGGAGTACGTGGAGGGCAGGTCCTCGGCGAAACCGATGCCGAAGGACGCGAAATCGCGGGCGATCCGATCGAGATTCCTTCGCTCAACGCGACGATCGCCTACGCATTGGGGCTGCCGCTGGAGCAAGCGGTCTTCTCGCCCGAGAAACGGCCCTTCACCGTCGCCGACAAGGGACGGCCGATTCTCGAAGTTTTTGGCTGAGCCTGTTAAGCCCTCAGCTGAAATACTCGCGGTTCCACTTGAGCCCGTACCAGTAGCCGATCACGCTGGCGACGGTACTTAAAACAAGGCCGGCGGCGAAGCCGAAGAAATCGCCGATCCACCAGCCGATATAGCCGGCGACGGACGACACAATCATGACAAACAGCATTCCCATAAGCGTCTCCTGGTTAGTTATGGAAATTATAATCTGAAGATGTGACTGTGGAAAGAGATTTTTTCCGGATGAAACCGTTCCTCTGAATCGCCTACGCGTTTTATCGAAGCCGCGGGTTTCTGAAGTGACAAAATCGATGCTTTTCGGGCACGGTTTTTGGGGGTTTTCTCAAGTGTTTATGACACTCGAGTTGTTGCTCAAGGCGATGATGCTCGGCGTCATCAATTCCGCTCCGCTGGGACCGGTCGGTCTTCTTTGTCTGAGGAAGAATCTGGCTCCCGATCGCGGACGGGGACTCTGCGCAGGATTGGGGATGGCGGTGGCCTACGGGATCATCGCGTTTTGCGTGATCTTTGGGCTCAAGGCAATCGCCACCTTTCTCGTGGTTCACGAGACCCTCTTTCAGATCGGGGGTGGTCTCGTGCTGGTGGTGATGGGACTGCGCGGGCTGCGTCCTTCCCCAGCGCCAAGGGAAACCGGTTCGCCCGGAACCCGTTACCTCGGCGAGTTTTCGGCAAGCTTCGCGATGACACTCTTCAATCCGGTCCCGTTTGCGACCTTCGCCCTCATTCTGACCAGCTTCCGGGTCTTCGATACCCGTCCTGATCTGCGGATGGATTTGGTTTTTGCGGGTTTTGTTTTTCTGGGAACGATGCTGTTCTGGCTTTCGATGAACGAGGCCCTGCATCATGTCAAGAAGCGCTCACCCGAGTCGCTCTCCCGACGCATCGGCATGGGCACCTCGATCGTCCTGCTCGCCTTTGGGTTGATTCTGGCGGCGAAGGGGATCTTCTGACTTTCCTACCGAAGTGATTCTCGATCGAGTTTTCCGGCATGTGGCCCCTAGGGAAAGGGACCTTTCCAGATACGCGAAAAATCATGCGGGGGAAGAACCAAACCCCCGCATGATCTGACGTGATCCCGAAGGATCCAGGAAAGGGCGGAACGGTAACCGGGGCCTCGGGCGGAGGGTTAGCCGGGACGCTCCTCGGCTGCGATCAGGACTTACGGGTCTCGTTCGCAGCGACGGTGTTCCGCTGGGTCAGGGTTTTGCCGTGGGCGAGGATTTTCTCGAAGGTGGCGTTGCCGACGCCTTCGACGAGGATGATCTCGTGAATGCTCGCGTAGGGCCTCGCGCTGACGATGGAATCGGCGCGGGTCGCGGCGATTCCGGGGATGGCGTCGAGATCTTCCACGGTGCCTTCGTTGAGGAGCATCAGGAGTTTGTCCTCCTGAGTCGGCGTCAGGGATGGCTCTTCCGTCTTGGCCGATCCAGGCGATCGCTTCGAGGCGGTAGAGACGGTCGTTTTGGTCTTGGGTTTCGGCGAGGTCTTGGCGGGAGACTCTGCGACGGCACGAGGCTTCTCCGCCTCCGGGTTCTCTTTAGTCGAAGAAGGGGTCTTCGAAGGGCTCGAGGCCTTCTCTGAAGCCCCCGGGAGCGCGGTTTCCTTCGTCTCCTTCGAATCTGCCAAGGCGAGGGGAATCAGGCCAAGGGCGGCGATGGTGGCAAGGACGGCGCTGAGGCTGAGGATCGTTTTCATGTCTTAGGTATGGGATTGATGTCTTGAGTTAGTTCGATTTAACAGTGTTACGGTGAACACTCAATTAGAAATAACCGACCACCGGAATTCCCGCAAGAATTTTTTTGTTCGGGCGAACACTTTTTTTGGGAATGCCTTGATTCTGGCCGCGCAATTCGTGTGGTGGAACGTAGGTTTGGGCTGATGGAGGAAAAGAACATCTCATCGGATCAGGTCGAGTCGGGCGATCCCCTCGGCGGATGGAAGCCCGGCGAGGTTTGGTTCCGCGGGTTGATTCCCCGGGAGCAGCCTTGGGGGGAAGAGGCCTTTCTCGACGAGGTGCCCGATTCGGCGAAGGGGAGCTACGGAGTGAAGGTGGGAGCGACCATTTCCCTCGACGGGCAGCGCTACGAGCCCGGAGAGATCGTGATCGTCGATTCGAGGGCGGATTTCGAGCGCCTTCTCCCTGGACTAGGCACGGCCACGGACTTGGTCTTTCCTTGGTATGACCGCTTCGTCCCGGCCGGATTGGTCGCTCCCCACACGCGCCGGGTGGATGGGGAGGGGTATCGGGCGGACGTGAAGAAGCGATTACTGAAGGCACTGCTGCTCTCGGGCGGGCTCATTGCGGCGGGATTTTACCTGCCTGAGTTCCGCATGCTCGCGCTCCTGATGGCCACGATGTATGGGCTCTTTCCCCTGGTCGAGGCGGCGATGGCCTGGTTCCAGCGGGTCGATCGGCTCCCGGTCGAAGAGTTGAATCGCCGCCTCGTGAATTTCGAGTTTTTCCGGAGATGGCTCGTGACGCGCCGTTCCCGCCTGCTCAAGGTTGGTGTGGGGATCCTCGTGGCCGTGTTTCTCGGTCAGATGCTGGCGGGACTCGGTCCTTCGATCGAGATGGCGGCGCTGGTGAAGGAACGGGTGAAAGTCGACGGCGAGTGGTGGCGGCTCATCACGACGGGACTGATGCACGGGAGCATCCTCCACATCCTCTTCAACGGCATGGCGCTCTACAATCTTGGCCGGGTCATGTTGGCCCTGGTGAATCCCGCACTCCTTAGCCTTGTATTTCTCTTCACGGTCGTGACCGGATCGCTCGCGAGTCTTTATCTGGGGCCGGACCAGCCGAGCGTGGGGGCCTCGGGCGGGATCCTCGGCTGCCTTGGTTTCCTCCTCGTTGTCACTGGGAAATTCCGTTCGGTCTTGCCGGGATTCCTCCGCGCCAGCCTGATCCAGTCGACCATCGTCGTCTCGATCTTCGGGCTGCTCGGGGCCGCTTTCATCGACAATGCGGCGCATGCGGGTGGCCTCGTTGGTGGCGTGGCGCTCGGGCTCGTGATGGCTCCGTGGATGCGCCTCGCTCCGACCGTGAGCAAACCGGCGGCGAGGATCTTGTCGGCGCTCAGTCTCAGCGTGCTCGCGCTCGGCGTGGCCAAGGTCGCTTGGGAGCTCTGGAAAATTGCGTCGATGGGAGTTTGAAATTTCCGTCACGCGGCCCGGAATCGGGGCAAATGAATAGGCAGCAAAGCAGTCTTGCGCTCCCGGCTTCCACGCTTTACACGACCGTCTTGCGATGAAATTTTCCTTTTCGTTCTTTTTCCTGGCCACTGCGATGGTCCTCCTGGCATCAAGTGTCGTGGCAGGGAATTTTGTGGTGACGAACCACTCCGATAGCGACGCGGGCTCCTTGCGGGCCGCGCTCCTTGCGGCCGAGGCCACGGTGGGGGAAGACGACGTGATCACCTTTCAGAATTCCCTTTCCGGGGCGGTGGTCGACATTTCTCCGACGGGTCAATTTTCGCTGAGCGCGGCGGGTCGCATCTCCATTTCGGCAGGAGCTCTGGCTTTGCCCGTGACGATCAACGGTCTTGGATTGAACCGGATTTTCCAGGTCGGACCCGATGTCGAGCTCGAGTTGAATGATCTCATCCTCGCCGAAGGCGCTGCCGCTTGGGGAACTCCGCCGAGCGATGGCATCCTTCCGACGGATGGCGGCGACGGGGAAAACGGCGGCGGGATTCTGAACGCGGGCGACTTGATCTTGAGGCGCTGTGTCATCCAATTCTGTCTCGCCGGAAACGGGAGCCGGGGCGGACACAGATCCGGAGTCGCCCCCACGAATCCCGGCAATGGTGGAAAGGGTGGCCAAGGCGGTGCCATCTACAGCTCGGGTGTCGGTGCCTCCGTCTATCTCGAGGACTGCGTCCTGACCGATAACGAAGCGGGCTCGGGCGGTCAGGCCGGCAATCTGGAGGCAGGTGCCGCGGGCACGATCGGAACGGCCGGGCCGGGAGGTGACGGCGGAGCGATCGCTTGTGAGGGGGGCTCTTTGGAAATCATCAGGACGGCGATCGAATCGAACCGCGCCGGGGCAGGCGGCGGCGGAGGAGCCAATGGCAATGGCGGCACCGGAGGCGCCGGGGGGATCGGTGGCAACGGAGGCGGCGTCTTCGTGCTATCGTCCTCGCTGCGCGTCAGTGGGAGCGCTTTCAAAAACAATAACGCCGGTTTGGGTGGTTTGGGTGGGGATGATGTCTCCACGACCGATACCCGGGGCGCAGGAGGCAAAGGCGGTGACGGAGGCGGGCTGTGGGCGCGCGACCTAGCCTTGGGCAGCGCCCCCCATGTCAAGGAGAGCCTCTTTCAGAGCAACGAGGCCGGGAGCGGTCGAGTCGGAGGCAACTCTCCGAATCAGGGGATTGGCGGAGCCGGCACCGCGGGAGGGAAAGGCGGGAGCGGCGGTGGGATTTTTGTCGCGGGCGGCAATGGGGTGAAATGGACGATGGTGAATTCCACCGTGATCCTCAATTTCGCGGGAGATGGTGGATCAGGAGGGAACGGCACCACTGGCGGCAGTGCCGGTCCCGGCGGTGACGCGGGGAACGGGGGAGGTCTCGCATTTTCGAGGAATGGGGCTGATTACACCGCGGAGCTCACCCATGTCACGATCCTCTCGAACAACGCTGGTCTGCCCGGCAGCGCCGGCACGCCCAGTGGCGCGATCGGGGCGGCCTCAAGCGGGGGAGGGATCTGGGAAATCGCCGGCGGGATCAACGGTGGCAACGGCATCAGCCTTGCGAATGCGGTCGTGGCTTTGAATGATGCGGGAACAGTCGACAACGTCGGCTCTTTCATCGCGGTGGGCGATAATTTCACGGCGGGCGACCCGGAGGTCGGGATCCTCGCTGACAATGGCGGCCCGACCGAGACCGTCGCGCCCGAACTGGGCAGTCCCCTCCTCGATGGTGGCGGCACGATCGGCGACGCGCCTTTGGTCGATCAGCGCGGTGAGATACGGCCCTTCAACGGAGCTCCCGATCTCGGCGCCTTCGAAGCGAAATTCCAACCCGATGCGAGGATCGGGGCATCGAGCAATCCCGCGACCCATCGCATCGACAATTTCTATTCCCCGAGCGGGGCGAGCCAGGCTCTGGCGGTGAAGTTGACGGGCACCAAGACCAGCACCTTCTACCTTTCCGCCCAAAACGACGGGGAGATCAACGACCACCTCACCATCACCGGAACGAGCGCGGGAAAAACGATCCGCTTGACGGCGATCCGGACGACCGGAGGAGTCGCTAATGTGACGGCAGCGCTCGCGGCCGGGTATCGGATCGATGCGGTCGCTCCGGGGGCGGTGAATTTGATCCAGGTCTCGGTGAAGGCGGCTTCGAAGAGGGTGCAGGCGAAACAAACCCTTGTCTATGGGGTGCGCAGTTCGGTGACCTCGCCCGTCGATGCTGTCATCGCGAACATCAGCCAAAAGAAGATCAGGGAGAAGAAGTGACGGGCAAACTCCCCTTGGTCGTCGTCTCGAAGCGGGCTACACTGCCGCGTGTCCATGCCTCCGGTCCCATCCGAATCCGAAAACGAATCGTCGATCGCGATCGAGGTGACGCCCTTCTCCCTCGACGAGGAGTCGGTCCTCCCTCTCGCGCTAGCGCGCTCGTGGTTGAGCGAGGAGGAACTCGAGCGGGCCGCGGCCTTCCGTTTCGAAGTGCATCGCGACCGCTACGTTCGCGGCCGTGGCATGATGCGGGCGCTCCTCGCCCGGCGCCTCGGGGGCGATCCCGGCTCGCTCGCCTTTGCGCTCGGTGAAAAGGGCAAACCCTCTTTGGTGGGCGTTCAGACTGGGTTCAATCTCTCGCATTCCGAAGGCCGCGCCGTGCTCGCGATCGGGCCGGTCGAGCATCTCGGCGTCGATATCGAGGGTTACGACCGCCGGGTCGATCACGCGGGGCTTGCGCGGCGCTGCTTTCGCGATTCAGAAATTGCGTGGATGGAGCGTTTCACGCCTGATGAGCGGCACCTCGCCTTCTTCCGCATCTGGACCTCGAAGGAGGCGCGCATGAAAGCGACGGGCGAGGGATTCCAGCTCGCGCCGCAGCGCATCGAGCTTGAGTTTGCCGATGGTTTTGCGGTGCGTTGTCTCGAGCCAGTCGATCCGCCTGCCCACCTCGTCGCGGTGAAACTGCCTGACGAGGGTGCCGCCTGTGCGGTCGTGGCGTTGGCTCCCATTCACGTCGTGCTTGGCGAGGTGCCGTCGTGGGGATGACGTCTGATTCCGTGTCGGGAGCGTTTTGCGGCGAAACTCCGCTTGTCCTTCGCCGGGTTCGCGCGATTCCTTCTGTTTTGGCGTTCGTCAGGGACGGGCGCCTTTCCCTAACATGACCACCAGCCCCGAAACCCTCGAGTTCAAGCAGCGCGTCGCCGCGAACAACGCCCGCATCCTCGAGCCCGATCTCGAAAACGGACTGGCGCTGGTCAGCGAGCGTTCCGCGATCTACGCCGAGATCGTGACCCGATGGGCTGCCGAGATGGGAGCCGGTTTCGACCGGCCCTTCGCCATCGCCGCGATCGGAGGCACAGGGCGGGCGGAACTCACGCCCTGCTCGGACCTCGACCTCGTTTTTCTCTTCGCTGACCCCATCGAGGAGGCCCAGACGAATGCTTTCGTCCGGAAATTGCAGGAGGAAACGCTGCACACCCGCCGTTTTCGCGATCGTTTCGGCTTTTCGTTTCAGGGGCTTCCCTACGCCTTCGCGGACATCGCGAATCTCCGTGAAAAAGATCTCAATGCCTTTCTCGATCTCGCCCCGATCCACGACCCTTCTGGCCTCTGCGAGGAATTCCGGACCCGCATCCGCGCCGACTTCGATCCCTTCGAGCATTTCCTCCATATCCGTCGGCTTTGGCTGCGACAGCTCGAGCGGGCCGGGGTCACCGCCGAGCGGATCGACCGTTTTGATTTGAAAAACGACGCCCTCCGTGTCTTTCTCGCCGCGATCTGGACGCTCGGGGGGCGGGACTTTCGGCACAGTCACGAAATCTATGAGCAACTCCGTGGCGAGGACCCTCGCGATCTCGAGGCCTTTTATTTTCTGCTGCGGCTGCGTTGCTGGATCCACCTCCGCCGTCCCCCCGGCGGGGTGCCGACGGCTCTCGGCAGCCATGAGGAGGATCTCATGTTTTTCGACGACTTCGATTCCTTCGGCGAATGGCTCCCCGAAGGAGCCGCGACGACGGAGCGTTTTGAGTTCGCCGAGGAAGTGCGCTCGCGCCTCCTCGCGGCGCGGCGTCGGGTCGCCGCCTTTGCCCGTGGTGTGATCGAGAGTGAACTTCGTCCGGGGCGTCCCGTCTCGCCGGGCCATCCCGTCGCCCTCGGCGCGGGTGGACTGTATCACGCGAATCCCGAGACCTGCGTGACCGATCAGGATCGCAGCAGCGCCGCCCTTTCCCTGATCCACACGGCGCAGCGTTACGAGTTGCCCATCGACGCCTCGGAGTTGCTCACCACCTTCCACCGCGCCGGCGACTGGCTCGCTCCCGTGCCCGAGTTGGCCGCGCTCTTCCTCGAGACGCGGGGCAGCCTCGCTTCCTCCTTCGAATTCCTCTCGCGCCTCCCCGGAGCGGAAGATCGGCTCTTTCCCGGCTACGCGCGTTTTGAATCCTCCCTCGACGAACGCGTCCGCACCGAGCGCCAGATCCTGCGTGGTCCGCTCGAGCGGGAAAAAATGCGCGAGCTCGAGACCGAGCGGTGCGAGGGCGAGCGCATCCTCGCCGAGTCGCGCGATCCGGATCGTCTCACCGACACGGGCTACGACATCCGCATCGAAGTCGAGGCCGCTCGCTTGACGAATGAAGAACTCGCCGCCGTGAAGCTCGCCTTGAAGACGAAGCGTCTTCCTGTCACGCCCGATGATCTCGTCGCCCGCAACGACCCGGCGCGCTCGCTCTCCGAACGTTTCTCGAGCGGCTTTTCCGGCATCCCGCTCGCCGAGTATTACACGCGGAGTTTTGCCAAGGCCGGATTCCGTCCCGAGGTCCTCGATCTCGCCCGCTTTCTCGTCGCCAATCGACGCAGCTTCCGCGAGATCGCCGACGCGGGGCTGATCGACAATCTCGCGGTGAAAGACCTCCTCGGACGATGCGATGGCAATCTCGACAAGGCCCGCGCCCTTTACGTCTTCACCCGCATCGACCGGCACGCCTGGGATTCGCCGCGTCAGAAGCCGACCCTCTTTTTCAACATCCGCGAACTCTATGCGAAGGCCTGCATGCCCGACGACCGGCGCTACGATCCGCATCGCCTCCTCGGTGAAGCCGGTCTCGGCGACCGCGAGTCCCAGGAGATCCTCCTCGACTTCGGGCGCGACTTTTTCGAGGGGATCTACCGTCACTATGCGCTGCGGTTTTGTCCCCACCTTCTGCGGCTCGCCGACTCCTCGAAGAAGTCGCGGCCCAAGGCCATCCTCATCGCCAACGGACCCTCGGCCATCCTCGGGGTCGCGGCGAGGGATGACCGGGGCATCGCCGCCTCGATCAGCGGTGCGCTCTGGAAGCAGGGCGTTGGTCTCAGCCAAGCGCATCTCTTTTCGGCGATGAACCGCGGACTCGCCCTCGACTTTTTCCACCTAGCCCCTCCGCCGCAGAATGGCGACGATCGCCCCGGCTACGGCGATCTTGCCGCCCTCGTCGAGGAGGCCATCGAATCGCGTCTCCACCGCTCCGACGACGATGAGGCCGCCCTGCCCGACGTCGCCCTCGGAGTCACCCTGACGGAGTGGCGTCACGGACTCTATCGCCTCCGGGGCGAGTCGGGCGGCGAGGTCGGCGCCCTCATCTACCTGCTCTGCTGCAAGGCGAACCGCCGTCTCCGCGCCGATGTCCACGGCGTGACCTCTCAGGCCGACCGCCGCGGCGCGCGCGCCTCGGTTTTCATCCGCCTGCCCGAGTCGCTCGATCCCGCCGACGCGCGGGAAATCGTCGCGGGCTGGGGGTGAGTGCCGACTTCCGGCACGTCATGTCTCACTGGCATTTCTCGCATCCTTCATCGAGCGAGCAGGCTTCGGGTTGGCGTTGACCGAGCTCTTCCTTGTCGAAGTCATCGTCGGGGGAAAGGTTCGCAGTGGGCGGGGCGGAGACGGTGGACGGCTCTTGGAGGATGGTGTCGGAATCGGAGAAAGGTTTCATCACGAAGAGGATGCCGTAAACGGGCTGATCAGTCAAGAAAGAGCGAATTTCGGGAAACATAAAGGATGCGGTGGGCTCTTCCCGGATGCGCGTCGGAGAAGTTTTCAAGGAACTGGCCGAGCCGCATCGGACGACGTTTGGCAATTCGGAGCGCTCGCCCGCAGCTACTCCTAGCGCGTCAGCGAGGCGAACGTGGCGTAGGCAAATGCGTCCTTGGCAAACGATGATAGGATCGCTAAGTTCGTGCTTTGCCATGAAACGCGCTTCTTTTTCCTTCCTCCTTGCCTCCGCTCTTTCGCTTTGTCTGCCACTCGCCGCGGCGGACAAGATCCAAGTGCTCCTAGTTGACGGGCAGAACAACCACGCCTGGCAGGAGACCACTCCCATCATGGTCGCCCTGCTCGAAAAATCGGGACGCTTCGAGGTGACCGTCTCGACCGCTCCCGCTTCGGCCCCGAAAGCACCGCGCGCCCCGAAGGATCCAGACGAGGCCGCCAAGGCGAAGTTCGCGGCCGAGATGAAGGAGTGGGAATCCCAGGTCGCCGGCCACAAGGCTCGAAGCACTGCGGCTTGGTCCGCGTGGAAACCCGATTTTACCGCGCATGACGTCGTCGTCTCGAACTACAACGGCGAAAGCTGGCCCGAGGCGGTGCAGACGGCTTTCGAAGATTTTGTTAAAAACGGAGGCGGGTTTGTCTCCGTCCATGCCGCGAACAATTCCTTTCCCGAATGGTCCGCCTACAATAAAATGATCGGCGTGGGCGGCTGGGGCGGCCGAAGCGAACTCTCAGGGCCCTACCTTCGCAAGCGCGACGGCCAATGGACCCTCGACCCCACGGCCGGACGCGGCGGCTCGCACGGAAAGCAGCACGAGTTCGTCGTCGAGATCCAGAATGCCGATCATCCTATCACGAAGGGTCTCCCCGCGAAATGGCTCCACGCGCAGGACGAGCTCTACGATCGCCTTCGTGGACCGGCGAAGGACGTCGCCGTGCTCGGAGCCGCGCTCGCGGCCGTCGAGACCGGCGGATCGGGAGAGTGGGAGCCGCTCCTCATGGCGATTCCCTACGGCAAGGGCCGTGTCTTCCACACCGCGCTCGGACACAGCGCCGTCTCCATGGGCGGTCTCGGATTTCAAGAGACCCTCAAGCGCGGAGTCGAGTGGGCCGCTACGGGGGAAGTGACCTTCCCCGCCGTGCCCGCCGAAGTGCTCACCCTCGACAAGGTCGCGGTGGTGGAGTAACGAGCGAGGGATCCGATCGTGGCCCGAGGGACGTCCGTCGGAAGCGTCGCCGCTTCCGCTACGGGTCGGGAAAAGGTAGCGGAACGTGCAAACGTTCCGATCGTGGGCCGAGGGACGTTCGTCGAAAGCGTCGCCGCTTCCGCTACGGGTGGTGAAAAAGTAGCGGAACGTGCAAACGTTCCGATCGCGGGCCGAGGGACGTCTGTCGGAAGCGTCGCCGCTTCCGCTACGTTCACGCCCAGGCGCCTTCCGCATCAGCGGCGGCATCGGTCTTCTCTTCGCGTTCCGCCTTTTCGCGGCGCTGGCGCATCACTTCGTCGGCGGCTTTTCGGCCGGAGGCGGCGCCGTTGCGGAGACCCTCGCGCAAGGCATCCGGAGTCGCTTCGCGCACCAGGGTCGCCCCGAAAATCGCGGCATATCCAACCGCATAAGCGACATCGTGGAGTCCCTTGGCAAACTCCGATTTCACCTTTGGCATCCCATCCTCGAAGGCGCGTTTCGCATCGCGTCCGCCCTTCAGGATCGCCTCGGTGAGGGTGTTGGAAAGATCGTCGAGTTTCTCCTGCGCGCTCTTCGGCGCGGCGGGCTCTGGATTCGGAGAGGAAGAGTCGTAGGAATCGGAATTCATGATCTTGAGGAGTTGGAGTGGATAACTCGCCCAGTGTTCGATCTTTTCCCAAGCGACGCGATTATAAATTCCCCGGACGATTGGAAATCGTCACTCGCCTTTGAGCGATTTCCTTCACAAGGGCTGCCCGAGCGGCTCGTTCGCAGGAGCGGCCGATGCTGGGTCCACCGCCGGGGCTGCTGCCGCGGGCGGGGTGGTCTTCCTGGAAGCCGCGCGCGTCGCCTTCCACAGATCGACCTGATGCCAGACCGCCGTTTTTACCTTCGCCCAATGGGGCTCCGCCTTTTGCAGCAGGCCAAACTGGCCGGCGAGCCAGATGAGAAGGAGCACGGAAGCCAGCTTCCAGAAGTCACCGCGCCATTTGCCGCATTGCGCTTTCAACTCACGCTCCACCGCGGCGAGGCGTTCGTTCTGTTGAT
Organism: Akkermansiaceae bacterium UBA5020; assembly: GCA_002396885.1. GTDB lineage: Bacteria > Verrucomicrobiota > Verrucomicrobiia > Verrucomicrobiales > DEV007 > Arctic95D-9. The sequence goes on along the minus strand of DGXY01000139.1, from coordinate 1,431 downwards.
CGAGGAGAACGGTGAGGTCGGCCTGACTACTCTCGGGGGGCGCGGATTCGACCGGACTCTCGGGGGTCGCGAGGGCGGCTTCAGCGGCCAGCTCCCGTTCGCGGAGACGGCGTTTCGTCGCGATCACCTCTTCGTGGGCCGCGAGCACGACTGGCTCGAGTTTTTCAAACTGCACCGGCTTCGTCAGGAAATGCGTCGTGAGGACAAACTCGCTTCCCTGGGAGCGGAACTCTGCTTCGAGTTCCTCCGAGTCATGGCCCGTGATCATCAATACTGCGAGCGGTCGCGTCGCCTGCGATTGGAGCGCGTTGAGGACTTCGATCCCGTTCATCCCCGGCATGCGGTAATCGAGGGTCAGCACCTCGATCGAAGGCTCCGCGCGCACGAAGTCCAGAGCCTCCTGCCCATTCCTCGCGACGAAGACTTTTTCAAAGCCGACATATTCGCGGAGGAAGGTCTTCAATCCGAGCTGGAAGGCGGGATCCTCGTCGACGACGAGAATGGCCGCCATGTCGGCGAGAGGCGGGGCATCGAGAGGGCTGTCTTCGTGGGGCAGGCGAAAGCTCATGGGGGTGGGGGAAATGAAGGGGATGCTCATTTTTGATCCACTCACGCGCGGATGTCCAGCCTGGAATCGTGTCGGAAGACAGTCATGGAGGCGGGCAAGACGGGAAGTGGAAGGGGGGCGTTTGAAAGGCCCCGGTTCCGGCTACCGTTCCGAGGCGGCGCATCTTCGTTTCCTTTGCGGGAATTTGCGGAGATTTGCGCATCATTTGATGCATCGGGCATCTATCTCCGCCTCGCTCCGAATCGAACTGTAGTTCGAACCCCGACCAGAAACGATTCGACCCCAGATGACGGCTGCGCTCGTCATCTGGGGTCGAAACGGTCAGGGAGGGATTCGAACCCTCGGTACCCTTTTGGAGTACGCTTCTTTAGCAAAGAAGTGCTTTCGACCACTCAGCCACCTAACCAGATTTTCGGATTCACCTTGTGCGAGTGCACGGGCGAGCTAGAACGATGCCTGTAGTGGCGCGGAACGTCAATTGCTTTTGTCGGGAGGGACGCAAATTCAGGTGTTCTGGGGCGCGAGCGGCTCGAGGGCGACGGAGACGATGCCATCCTTTTCCTCGACGGGGTAGGCGGCGATGCTCTCGCAGGCGGGACCAGAGAGGACTTTGCCGGTGGCCAGCTCGAATTCGGCGTAGTGCCAGGGACAGGCAATGCAGCCGTTTTCGACGGGCCCAAGGGCGATGGGGGCCTTGGCGTGCGGGCAACAGTCGTCGAGGGCGTAGACGATCCCTTCATAACGGACGAGGGCGAGGCGATGTCCCTCGAGGGTGTAGGGGCGTCCTTTGCCCTCTTCAAGGTCTTCGGAACGGGCGATGGGGAGGAAGGGCATGGGGGGAAGTTTTCAGTTTTCAGTTTTCA
>DGXY01000047.1:29095-32789 GCA_002396885.1 Akkermansiaceae bacterium UBA5020 | reverse complement strand
ACGAGGTGACGTTCAAGGCGAGCGGCGCCAGTGCGGATGGCGTCCTTGGTCAGGCGAGTTTCGTCGTCTCCGCGGGCGCCACCTCGGCGACCCGGATGAGTGCCCCGTATTCCCTTTCTATGAATTCCGATGGCGTTCTTTGGGTGGCGGATGTCAACAACAACCGGGTGCTCCGCTTCGACAATGCCGCTGCGCTGGTCAACGGCGCCCCGGCCTCCGGGGTGTTGGGCCAGGCTGCCTTCGACACCTTTTTCAGTGGCACCGCCGCCTCGAACTTCAATCAGCCTTACGGCGTCCTCGCGGGCCCGGACGGCACGGTTTACGTGGGCGATTGGGCCAACGGCAGGATCATGGGATTCCGCAACGCCGCAGCCAAGGCGAACGGAGCGTCGGCGGATTTCGTCCTCGGGAAGCCCGACTTCAATTCGATCGACGCGGGTCCCACGGCGACGCTCTTGTCCGGTCCTGTGAATGCCGCCCTCTCGAGTGATGGCGATCTGTTTGTGGCGGATTACGGCGACAACCGGGTGCTGCGCTTCTCCCCAGTGAAATCGCCCACGACCACGATCCTGACCCGCAAAGCGGTGACGCTGTCGCCTTCTGTGGTGGTGAAGGGGACCACAACGGGCCAGGTCACCCGGGTCCGCTACCGCGTTGGCAACAGCGGTCCCATCCGGAGGGCGGTGGGGACGAGCCAATGGACCTTCAGGGCAACGTTGAAACCGGGAAAAAACCTCATCACCGTCATCGCCGAGGGGCCCGGGGGCACTTCGTCTCCGAAATCCGTGCTCGTCATCCGGAAGTAGTGCCGCGCGGATTTCAAGCGAGGGTGGCGTTCCCATCGAGTCCTTCGAAAGTTGGCGCGCCGGGGGGAAGGCCCCCCTGGGCGGGAAAACGTCGTCTCTTTCTCTTGCCAGCGAATCCCGCCTTTGCCAAGCTGAGTCCTACGATCCTCATGAAGACTGAAACTCCTGGAGGCGGCGGGATGAGTAGGAGTATGAGTATGAGTATGAGTATGAGTATGAGTAGGAGGATGAGGATGAATTACGAAACGGTGGAGCCATGATCCGAATGCCTCGACTCTTCGCTGCGATGGTGGTCCTTGCGGCTTTGCCGTTGGTGCGTGCTGCCGATCTTCCCAATATCGTCATTTTCCTGGTCGATGACATGGGGGTGATGGATACCTCGGTGCCCTTTCTCACCGACGCCGAAGGCAAACCCAAACGGTATCCCCTGAACGATCTCTACCGCACGCCCTCGATGGAGCGGCTCGCGGAGAAGGGGACCCGTTTCAACCAGTTCTATGCGATGAGCGTCTGCTCTCCGACCCGGATCTCGATTCAGACGGGGCAGAATGCGGCCCGACACCGCACCACGAACTGGATCAATCCCTGGGAGGACAACGCCGGCGCGCAAGGACCGAAGGATTGGAACTGGGCCGGCTTGAAGCCGGGCGACCTCACTCTCGCGAGTGTCCTGCGCGAGCGTGGCTATCGCACGATCCACTCGGGGAAGGGGCATTTTGGTCCCGAAGGGCACGACGGCGCGGATCCCGCGAAGATCGGTTTCGAGATCAACCTCGCGGGACGCTCGATCGGGGCTCCGGGCAGCTATTTCGGCGAGAAGAACTACGGTGCGATGGGGCCCCGGGCCAAAAGCGCCGTGCCCGGTCTCGAATCCTACCATGGCACGAAAACGTTTCTCACCGAAGCCCTCACGATCGAGACCAACCAGCTCGTCGCGACCGCGGTGAAGGAGGCAAAGCCCTTCTTCCTCTACTTTGCCCACTACGCGGTGCACGCCCCGTTCGAGACTGATCCGCGCTTTGCCGCGAATTATGCGGACAAAGGCCTGAAGCCAAATGCGGTCGCCTTCGCCACCCTCGTCGAGGGCATGGACAAGAGCCTCGGCGATCTCCTCGACCAACTCGAGTCGCTCGGGGTGGCGAACAACACCCTCGTCTTTTTCCTCGGCGACAACGGCAGCGACGCACCGCTCGGCGACCAGCATGTCGTGGCCTGCGCCGCGCCGCTGCGGGGCAAGAAAGGTGCCCACTATGAAGGCGGGATGCGGACCCCCTTCATCGCCGCTTGGGCCGCGCCTGATCCGGAGAACCCGTGGCAGCGGAAACTGCCCATCGCCGCAGGGACGGTGCAGGGTCAGGTCGCGAATGTGACCGACTTGTTTCCCACGATCCTCGGTCTCGTCGGGGCGAATCCGGATCCTGACAAACATCCCGTCGATGGCCGCGATTTGTCGAAACTGCTCAAGGGGGAAGGGGATGCCTCGCGTCCGGAACAGTTCCTGATGCACTACCCGCACGGGACTCATCGCAGCAACTATTTCACGGTCTGGCGTGACGGTGACTGGAAGGTCATCCATCATGCCCTGCCGGAGATTCCGACGCATGGAGGTTTCCTGCAGCACGAAGGCGGACCCTTCCAGCTCTTCAACCTGAAAGACGATCCTTTCGAGCAGAAGGATTTGGCGAAGGAGCAACCCGATGAACTGAAACGCCTCGTCGCCGGAATGCGCGCCGAGCTCGATCGCATGGACGCGGTCCATCCCGTCGATGCGGCGGGCCAGGCGATCCTGCCCGAGGTGCCGTGAGCGAAGGGAACGGGAGGAGGAAGAGATGAATGTCAGGATTTCCCTTCTCTGCCTCTTGCTCGTTTCTCCGGTTCGTTCTGCCGAGCCCGACTGGAAACTCGAAGCCACCGCCCCTTGGCAGGCACGCGACTCGCAGGCGGAGTATGCCTTCGATGGCAAACTCTGGGTGATGGGCGGGTGGTTCCGCTCCGACGAGGCGCCGCCCCGCGATTTCTGGTCGGCGCCCGACGGAGTGAATTGGACGAAGGTCGTCGATCCGGTGCCGATTCTTCACACCGACCTGCCAATGAACGCGGTCTTTCAGGGGAAGATGTGGCATCTCGGCGGTTGGTACAACGGACGTCTGCCCGGACACTCGGCGAGCCGACAGGTCTGGAGCTCCGCCGATGGAAAGAAGTGGGATCAAATCACTGGGACTGCTCCGTGGTCGGCCCGGCTCGCCGGAGTTGCGCTCGCCTTCAAGGACCGCCTCTGGGTGCTCGGGGGAACGGAGAGTTATTACTTCGGCGACCCTGCCAGTCTGAAGAACGATGCCTGGTCGAGCGTCGATGGAAAAGAGTGGCGGCTCGAGACGGCGTCCGCCCCGTGGTCGCCTCGAGCGTACCACCAGGCCGTCGTCCTGAATGGACGTATCTACCTTTTCGGCGGCGGCAATTACGTGCCGGAATACCACGCGAAGAACGATGTCTGGTCGTCGGAGAACGGGATCGACTGGACGCTTGAGACGGAGTCCGCGCCGTGGGCGCCTCGTCTCTGGTTCGCCGCCGAGGTCTATCGCGGCCGCATCTGGGTGCTCGGCGGCTGGGCGAAGGAGCCCGACAACTTCGGAGACGTTTGGCATTCCGCCGATGGCAAACAGTGGGAGAAGCTCGAAACGCCGACCTGCTGGAAAGCGCGTCACGAGCATTCGGCTTTCGTGCTGCACGACAAACTCTGGGTCGCGGGAGGACACGCCCGGCCGCTCTCAAGCGAGGTTTGGTCACTGGCCTTGCCGGAGGATTTCGGGAAGTAGGCGGAGGTCGGAATACGCGCAGCGGATAGACGGAGCGGAGCGAAGTCAAGTCGGAGGTCGGAATACGCGCAG
>DGXY01000047.1:0-28822 GCA_002396885.1 Akkermansiaceae bacterium UBA5020 | reverse complement strand
ATACGCGCAGCGGATAGACGGAGCGAAGCGAAGTCAAATCGGAGGTCGGAGGTCGGATGAGGAATGTGGCTGCGACTTTAGGCTCGGGGGAGGGGTAAGGTCAGAGTTTGCCGTCCCAGTAAGGAGGCGGGACACTCCTGTCCTGCGACCGTCCGCGGACGGCTCCGCGCTCCTCCGCCGATGCAATTCATTTCCGGAAAAACCGTCCTTGATCGGCCGGTCCGCTTCCCCCAGAGTGAACGGTCTCCTTTTCAACGAGATCCGGTCCTGACATGCACGCGAACGACGAACCCACCCTGCACCGTTCCCTCTCCGCCTGGCAGATCGCGCTTTACGGGCTGGGATCGATGCTCGGAGCGGGGATCTACGCGCTGATCGGCAAGGCCGCCGACACGCTCGGCAACGCGATCTGGCTCGCTTTTCTCGCCGCAATGATCGTGGCCCTCCTGACCGGTCTCTCCTACGCCTGTGTCGGGAGCCGTTATCCGAAAGCGGGTGGCGCGGCCTTCGTGACGCAGCGGGCCCTCGGCAAAGCCTGGCTCAGCTACGTGGTCGGACTCTGCGTGATGATGAGCGGACTCACGAGCATGGCGACGGGGTCGCAGGCGATGGCGGAGACGATCGGGAAGGGCCTCGGCGTGGAACTGCCGGTGAAGGCCGTTGCCATCGTCATCGTCCTGCTCGTCGGCTTGCTCATCTTCCGCGGCATCCGCGAGAGCATGTGGGCGAATATCGTCTGCACCGTGATCGAGGCCTCGGGCTTGCTCTTCATCATCGCGGTGGGGATGCGTTTTTGGGGCGGGGTGGATTACTTCGAGACGCCGGTCCGGGCCGGCGAGGTCGTCGATGCCTTTCCGCTGATGCTGATCCTCCAGGGCGCGGTGGTGATGTTCTTTTCCTTCATCGGCTTCGAGGATGTCCTGAACGTGAGCGAGGAGGTGAAGAATCCGAAACGCGACGTGCCGCTCGGCATCCTCTCGGCGATGATCGTGGCGACCCTGATCTACATGGCCGTGGCGATCACGGCGGTCTCGGTGATGCCGTGGCAGGATCTCGCCGCGAGCAAGGCTCCGCTCATGGAGGTGGCGAAGGCTGCGGCGCCGTGGTTCCGCAACATCGATTCTGTCTATCTCGTGATCACCCTTTTCGCGATCGGCAACACCGCGCTACTGAACTACATCATGGGATCGCGCCTGCTCTACGGGATGAGCCGGCAACGACTCCTGCCCGCGATCCTCGGCCGCGTCCATCCGACCCGACGCACGCCGCACGTGGCGATCCTCGTGCTCTTTGGCATCGTGACGGCCCTGATCCTGAGCGGCAGCGTCAAGCAGCTCGCGGAATCGACCGTGCTGCTCCTGCTGATGGTCTTCACGGTGGTGAATGTCTCGCTGCTCGTGCTGAAGCTCCGACCGAATGAGCCGAAGGGTTCGTTTGAAGTCCCTATCGCGATCCCGGCGCTGGGGGCGCTGGTGTGTCTCGTCCTGATCGGGGTGCGGATCGCCTCCTCCTGGCAGAACGAAGGTGGCTACGTCGCGCCGCTCGTCGCACTCGGCATCGTGGCGGCGGCGCTGGTGCTCTATCGGATCACGCGACCGGAGAACCCGGTGGCGGAGGTGGATTGAGGGTGGGGGCAGGTGGACGAATTCGCAGGATGCCGTTTTTATTGGCCACATGATGCAGTCTTTGTCGCGAGCGGAGATCCGGAAGGGTCTCGAAAGGGTCAACTCCTCGTTGGCGGCCCGTGGGACCACGGGAGAGATTTGCCTCTACGATGGGGCGTGCCTCTGCCTTGCGTTTGCCGCGAGAAGTTCGACGCAGGACGTCGATGCGGTGTTCGAACCGGCTTCCCTCGTCAGGAAAGCTGCCTTCGAGGTCGCCTCGGAAATGGGATGGAGCTGGAACTGGCTGAACGACGAGGTGAAGGGATTTCTTTCGATTCACGACGCGGACGGCATCGAGTTTCTCGACTCGTTCGAGCTTTCCCACCTGAAAGTGTATGTGGCAAACCCCGAGTATTTGCTGGCGATGAAATGCCTTGCCGCACGGATGGGCCAGCACGAGGAAGGAGAAGTCGCGACCGATCTGAATGACGCGATCTGGCTGAGCCGTCACCTCGGAATTTCCAGTCGCGAGGAGATCGCGCGCGTGGTCCTCAAATTTTTCCCGGATCGCGAGCTGCCCGAGCGAACCGGATTTTTTGTGGAGGAGTTGTTGGAGCAACTCAGGGAATCCTGATGGAAGCGCGCCCCAAATCACTCTCGGAGGTGGCTGACCGTGTCTCCCGCGGGGGATCGTTTTCCATGGAGCTGGCGGATTTTCTCGATGAATTCCGGGAACAACCGGGCGAAGGCGCCTTCGTGGAAGAGCCGTCGCTTTTGGGCTTGAACGCACCGGAACGACGCTGGATCGACGCCTATCTCGCCGCGGTCGCGGAGCATCTCTGTGGCCGGCATGGGCTTCGGCGTCCCTCGTGGCTGAGGGGCGCGGCGCGCTTTCTCGACGACCCGAGCTTTGCGTGTCGATCGCGGGCCGGGAGGCTCTTCCTGTTGAAGGATTCGCCCGCCGCCTTCAAGTCGCGCAATCTCTTTGTCAGTGCGAATGCCTTGGAGCGCGTCTGATCCCCTTGCGAGCGGCCTTGGGAGACGAGCAAACAAGCTGGGGGAGGAGCTTCAACTTCCCTTCTTCGTGGGATCGTAAAAGATGCGGATGTCTGCCTCCTTCGTGCCGAGCAGTTCCTGGGCGCGCTTGAGGGCCTGGCGGGTCGAGAGATTCGGATTTCGCGGGTGGTTCACGAAGATGTTTTCGCGTCCGATCACGTCGACGGATCCCGCGTTTTTGAGGACGCGATAAACATCCTTCGGCGCGCCGCTGATGATGACGTGGCGGTCGTGACCACGGAGGAATTGCACGAGCTCCTCGAGGGCGACGACGCTGGTGGCATCGAGATGGCGCGCGTTTTTGAGGCGCAGGATGATCACTTTGAGCGCCGGGTCGAGCGAGGTCTTCTGGATCTGGTTGCGGAAGAGTTCCGCCGCTCCGAAAAAGAGATCGCCCTCGACGTGGACGATGGAAATGGCCGGCACATCGCGGGTTTTCGTGTCGGCTTCGACGAGTTCGCCTTCGTCGGAAAATTCGTATTCGACGAGGTGGGGGCGGCTCGCATTGCGGAGATAGAGCATGATCGAGATCCCGACCCCGAGGAAGATGGCGACATTCAAGGGCAGCAGGAGCGAGGCGACAAAGGTCGTCACGAGCACGGCGGCGTCTTCGGGCGTGGCCGCGAGCGAGATGCGGATGTGGTGCCGGTTGATCACCGAGATGGCGATGCAGACGACGAGGGCGGCGAGGACCGGTTTGGGGACAAGGCCCATGGATTGACCGAGGAGGAGGAGGGCGGCGAAGCAAAGCAGGCCGCTGATGATGCTGGAAAGCCGCGAGACGGAGCCGCTCGAGAAATTCAAGGCCGAGCGAGTCAGTGATCCCGAGGCGGGCATGCCGCCGGTGAAGGCGCTCGCGAGATTGGCCATGCCGACGCCGAGCATGTCTTGGTTCACGTCGGGGCGGTCGCCGACACGGCTGGCGAGGGTTTTCGACATCACTGAATTCTCGAGGGCGGCGAGGAAGGCGATGGAAAAGGCGATGCCGATGAGCAGGCTCATGTCCGAGAAAAACCCGCGCGGTCCGATCTCGGGCAGGCGGGGAGCGAGGTCGGCGAGAGTGAAAGAGGCGAAGGTGGCGGTCTCCCAGCCGACGAACTGATGGAGGGCCGCGTAGATCCCTGACATCACCACCAAAGCGATCGCGAAGACGGGAAGCTTGGCGAAACGCGAGGTCAGCCCCGCCCAGAGCAGAAATGTCGCCGCGGCAAGGGTGCTCGACTGCCATTTCACCTGGTCCAGAGAGGAAAAGGTGACCTGCAGGATCGTGAAAAAGGTCTTTGGCGCGTCGGAGGGAGTCTCGGGCCGGGCAATGCCGAGGAGGCTGCCGAGCTGGTTCGCGGCGATGAGGACGGCCGCTCCGGTGATGTAGCCGACGACGACGGAACGGCTCACGTATTGGATCAGATCTCCCACTCGAAAGAGCGCGCCGAGGATGAGGAGGAGCCCGGTGAAGAGCACCAGCATCGGCAGGTAGAAAAGTCGGTCCGCGGCGGAGAAGGCGGCGAACTGGGCGAAAAGGAGGAAGGCGGTCGCGTTCGTGGGGCCGAGAATGGTGTGGCGCGAACCGGCGAAGAGTGGTGCGACGATCGAGGCGACCGCCCCCGAGACGATCCCGTATTGGATCGGCAGGTCGGCGATGGCGGCGTAGGCCATGCCCTGGGGAAAGGAGAGCAACGCGACATTGAGGCCCGAGGCGGCGTCGGCGCGGAGGTCTCGTGGACCATACTTGCGGAAGCCATGAAGGATCGGCAGGGGATCGATCGCGTTCTCCCTGACAAAACCGCCGATGCCGGCGACGGCCCGCTTCAACAGCCAGCGGATTCTCCTCATCTTCAACGCATTCTCCTAGTATCCGGGCACGAAGGCAGGAAGACAAACGCAAAGAGAAGGTCTTTCCCTCACCGCGCTGCGATCACGGTGCGATCGTCTTCTCCGGCGGCGCAAGGGTAGGGCGAAAGCTGCCGCCGAGGGCGAGGTAGAGATCGACGCGGTTTTCGAGCCGCTCGCGTCGCACCGAGAGCCACTGGGCGCGGCTCGCGAAGAGGCGTTGCTGGGCGGTGAGCACGGTGAGGACATCACCCGTGCCGAGTTCGAATTCCTCGAGGGAACGCCGATAGGCTTCGAGGGCGAGACGGGACGATTCGGCGAGGGCGTCGACGCGTCGGGTCAGGAAGGTCTCGGCGGCGAGGGCATTCTCGACTTCGCCAAAGGCCGTGAGGGCGGTCTGCTCGAAGTCGGTCGCGGCGAGCACGAGTTCGGAACCGCGTCGATCGATGTTGGCGCGGAGGCGGCCGCCCTGGAAGATCGGCTGGGCGAGGTTGCCGGCGACGCTCCAGATGCTGAAGTCCCCCGAGAGGATTTCGCCGATGTCCTCGCTGGCGCTGCCGAATCTGCCGGTGAGGCTGATCGCGGGGAGAAGGGCTCGTTTCGCCTCGAGGAGGCGTTGGTCGGCGGCCGCGATGCGGCGTTCGGCGGCGGCGAGATCGGGACGGCGGTCGAGAAGGGTCGCGGGGAGCCCCGTCGGGACCTTGCCGGGTAGCTCGGGGAGTAGGGCCGACGCTCCCGCTTTGCCGGCGGGATAGCTACCGGCGAGAATTTCGAGGAGGCGGGAGGCTCGGCCCTCCATCTCCTGCCGCGCGGCGAGCCGCTCGCGGGCCACGGCAACGTCGCCGCTCGCGAGGAGCAGCTGCGAGGCGGTGCTTTGTCCCTTCTCGGCGAGGCCGCGCTCGAAACGTTCGCGGATCGCGGTCTCGGTTTCGGTGAAGGTGGCGATGGCGGAGCGGGCGAGAGTGACCTGGTCGTGTGCCTCGGCGACGGTGAACCAAGTCTTCGCGGCTTGTCCCGCGAGGGAAAGCTCGGCGGTGGCGCGGTCGAAGTCGGAGGCTTCGAACTCGGCGATGGCGGCCCGCTTCGCCGCGCGGACGCGGCCCCAGAGGTCGATCTCCCAGCTCAGATTGAGGGAAAGACCAAAACGATTGCTGCGCGAGGAGAGCGGTGTGTTCGGATCCGCGCCCGGCAAAGGCAGGCCGATGAAATTCTGCAGATCCCGCTGGGCCGAGAAGCCGCCTTGCAGTTGCGGGTAAAGTTCGGCACCGATGATGCGGGCGTTCGACTCGGCCACCTCGAGGCGGGCGCGCGCGGCCTTGAGATCCTTGTTCTCGGCGAGGACGCGGTCAATGAAGGCGGCGAGGTCGGGAGAAGAAAAGGACGCGATCCAGTCGTGATCGGGCGTGAAGGTCGGGGTCCAGGAAGGTCCCGCGATCCAGTGGGTGGGCGCCTTCACGCTGGCGAACGATTTCGCATCGGGAGGCGAAGCGTGTCGGCAGGCTCCCAGGGCGAGTCCGGAGACGAGGGCGATGAGCGATCCGGCCGCACGAACCTTCCGCGACGCAATGGCGCGACGGTGGAGCAGCAGGATAGGATCGGATGGGCACATCAACGGCAAGGAGGAGGAAGACGCCGAAACGTGTCCGATCCGCGCTGCCCTTTCGCAAGCGGAGAATACGCCTGTCGTCGCCCGATCAGTGCGCCGACTTGGTGAGCTTTTCACCGGGAAAGGGCTCGAAATCACCCGGTATGCCGGGGAAGTTCTCCTCGCGGAAGCGGCGCCAGGTCTCCGTGGTTTCTTTGGAGAGAACGGCGTGCATCGCTTCCATGCAGTCGATGCAGATCATCGCGCTGTCGAGCATGCGGTCGCCCTGACAAACGCCCGCGATGCCGAATTCCTCGCCGCGGGCCTCGGACCGGGTCTTTTCACAAAATGCGCAATCGTCGAAGCCGGAGACATCGCGATGGTGATCTTCGTGGAATTTCGCGAGGTTGCGTTTCGACTCTTCCGAGGATTCCTCGAGCATGCGCATGAGACAGGGCATGCAGAGGGCGTATTCGATGAGGACCTCGCCTTTCTTGAAGTTCTTCGAGATCCGAAAGCCGTCCTCGAAGTCGGCGAGCGATTCCCCGCAGCGCGTGCAGGTGAGGAAGGGCCGCTCCTCGTAAAAAGAGTTCAGCAATTCGGGAATCGGTTCTCCCTCCGGTTGGGCTTCTTCGCTCATCAACCTTGTCTGATGCCCGACTCAACCCTCTTTGGGAAAGCCTTCGTTGAAGAGGATGTGGGTGCCGGTCTTGCCGGGGAGGGCGAGGTCGGGAAAGCCGTTGCCGTCGAGGTCGGCGACGCGGATCTGGAGGCCGGTCCCGGGGGCCACGCCGCTCGGGCCGCTGTGGATCGGGGTCTTCGCCCAAGTGCGGGTCTCGGGACTCCAGTCGTAGTAGTTCAGCACGACCGGGTCGTGTTCGCCGGGATCGTTCCCGGAGTGGGCGAAGTAGCGCATCCCGGTGATGAGCTCGGGCTTGCCATCGGCATCGATGTCTTCCCAAGCGAGGGCATGGGCCTGGGAGAATTTCTTGTCGATGAGGTGCTGGCGCCAGGTCGTCATGCCGTTCGACTGGGGCTCGAGTTGCTCGTGCCAGTAGAGGCCGTAATTGTGACCATCACCCCAGATGAGGTCGTTCTTCCCGTCGCCGGTGAGGTCGAGGATCAGGACAGGACAGCTCGCGTGGGGAAGATCGAAGTCGGGGCGCAGGGTCCACGGTCCGGAGAAGGGACCGTCCTTGGGACATTCATACCAGCCGCCACCGAAGACGATGTCGTCCTGGCCGTCGCCGTTGATGTCGCCGAAGCCCATGCCGTGGCCGTTGCCGCTGGCGGCGACGACGTGTTTCACGGCGGAGACCTTTTTGTCTTCGCCGCGGACGAGACGGTAGATTTCCATCGGACTCGCCGGCACCCACGAGTTCACGATCCACTCGGGCGTGCCGTCCTTGTCGAAGTCGTGGAGGAAACACGCCTCGTTCGCTTTCACTCCGGTGTCGATGAGATCGTGGACCTTCCAGCTCTCGACGGCGTGGTTGTCCTTGCCGGGGTTTTCATACCAGTTCAGCACCGGCAGGGTGAAGGCGATGGAAAGGATGTCGAGATCGCCGTCGCCGTCCATGTCATAGAGGTGCTCGCCGCAGCTCTGCATATAATCCTTGCCGAAGGGCATCAGCTTCCGCACCGGCTGCGGCTTGAAATCGGGAGCGGCATACCAGTTTTCACCGGCGGTGATGTCGGTCTTGCCGTCACCATTGATGTCGCCGAGGGCGAGACCCTCGTTGTTGTCCTTGTGGAGCTGCTGGACTCGCCAAGTGAGCTTCGGCGGGCCCTTGGGCTTCTCCTTCTGCTGCGCGACGAGGGAAACGGCGGCGGCCGCGAGGACAACTGCGGGGAGGAGATGGGCGGTTTTCATGGGGGGAAGGGGCTGAGCCCCGGTAAAAGTGGGAGAAGGTGAACGGGAAAAGGTTTCGGGGGATCTGAATCTGCGAAAATCTGCGTTGATCTCTTTTCACGCAGGATGACCCAGATTTCCGCGGATGGCCACAGATTGCAGTTGAAACAACCTCTATCAAAATTCCTTCACTTGGAGAAGTCCCGCTTTCGCGGCGTCTTCGAGGACTTCCAAGCTGAAGGTGTCGAGGCCGAAGCCCCGGAGTCCCGCGACGGTCAGCTTCTGTTTGCCGGGCGACTGGATCTCGAGGACGAGCTCGGCCTCGTTGCCCTGGTCGGGCAGGGCGATCTCGGTCTCGCCGAGGAAGAGTTCGAGATCGGCGAGTTTGCCGGTGATCTTGAGCTTCACGGGGCCGGCGGTCTTCACGTCGAGGTAGCTGCGCACGACCCCGAGCCCGTTCTTGCCGCGTCCTTGCACCTCGGGCAACTCGCCCACGGGGACTCCGCCGCCGACGGTGGCGTAGACGGGCATCCAGACGTAGTCGGAGACGGCCTCGGTGAAGATCTTCGATCCGTAATGGCCGATGCGGTCGCGGGTCGAGGGATGCGGCATGAGCGCCTGCCAGTGACGCACGTAGCGGTTCGAAGGCGTCTTGTAGGCCCCGTCCTTGCCGAGTTCGGAGAGAAAACGGACGAGGTGGATGAATTCATCCTCGCGCAGGGAAGCAGTCAGTCCGGGGGGCATCAGCGAGACAGGGCTGATCTGATTGCTCGCGATCTCGGCTTTGGCCAGGCGGTTTTCATTGCCGATGGCGTCGCGGATGACGAGTTCGTTCGCATCCTCGCGGGCGATCGCGCCGGCGACGGAGTTCCCGTTTTTCAGCGTCACGAAGGTGGTGTGGTAGCCTTCCTTGATCTTCTTGCTCGGTTCGAGGAGAGAATCGATCAGGTAATCAACGGGGGCACTCGAGCCGATGCTGACCAGATCGGGCCCGATCACGGGACCGGCTCCGCCGATGGCATGGCAGGCGACACACTGGAGCGCGACGCGACGGTAGATCGCTTCGCCTTGCTTGGCATCGCCGATCGCCGCGACCTGCTTCATCATTCCCTCCATCTCGGCGGGGGTGAGCGCGGTCTTCATGGGCTTGAGCGTGCCCGCTTTCTGTAGTGCGGCGACGAGAGCCTCGGGACGTGAGGCGGAGCTCTGGGCTTTGTTCACCCCGACGAGGGCGATGGCCTGCGGCAAGGTCGCACTTTCGAGCACCTTGGCGAGGGCGCCGGGGCCCTGCTTGTTGGCGAGGAAGGTGTCGAAGATGCCGTGCGGGTCGGTGCCGTCGGGTGCGTCTGTCAGGACGGCGAGGGCGAGTTTGGCGCCTTCGTTAGGATTCATCTTCGTACGTCCGATCACGGCGAGGGAGCGAAGAATGTAAGGAGTTGCCTTTTCCTGCGCGGTGCCGTCGAGGAGTTGGGCGGTGGCGGGACCGCCGAGGGCGATCAGTCCATCAAGGGCGGCGCGGGCGCGTGCTCCATCCTTCGGCGCGTTGAGGAAGGCGGCCTTCAACCCCTCGCGGGAGGACTCGAGCTTCCAGAGTCCGGCGAGCGAGGCGGCGCTGGCAAAGGTGGCGGGATCGGCCGACTGGAGGAATTGGTTGAGACGAGCGGTGTCACCGGCGGGCTGGAGCTTGCGGAGCTTCGCGGCGCTGTCGAGGGCGGTGAGCACCGTGGTCTGCTGGGCCGGAGTGGCACCGTCGCGCAGGGCGAAGACGAGGAGACGATCGAGATCGGCAGCGGACCCGACTTTGGAAATCCAGTCGGCGATTCCGGTGATCTCGGCCTCTTTGGAGAGGGTCGCGGACTCCAAGGCGGCGAGGATCTGGTCGATCGCGACGGGCTCGTTGAGCGCCCGCACCGCGTAGAGGAGTTGTCCGGGGGTGGCGAAGGGATTGCCGCCGCTGGTCGCGGGCTTCCAGCGATCGGCGTGCTCGCGGCAGATCGACCAGACCGCAAAGTCTAGGAAATCATCGACGGGGATTCCCTCGCGGGCGCGGAGAGCGATCTTTACGGTATCGGGCGAGTCGAGCTGGGCGAGGACGCTGACACCCCACAGGCGGACCTGCGGGTCCGGGTCCGAGACCGCTTTTTCTGCGACGGCGAGAGATCCTTCGATGGTCGCGGCGTCGTAGTAGAGGGCGCGCAGGGCACCGGCGCGGACCTTGGGGTTTTTGGCGTCGGTCAGGGCGATCGCGGTGGCGGGATCGAAGCGGTTGACCGCCTGGGCGGCCCAGACCTTGCGGAGGGCGAAGAGCTCGGCATCGACTCCCTCGGGAGTGCTCGCGGCGGCGATCGCGGAGAGGACCGCATCGGGTTTGCGGGTGCGGACTTCCGCGGTGGCGGCGTTGCGGGTCCAGCCTTCGGGGGCGTTGAGAGCGGTGATGAGATCGGCTTCGGAAGCCTTGGTGATTTCAGGCTTCTTGACGAGCTCGCGACCGTCGAAGGTGATGCGCCAGATCCGGCCATGGGCATGGTCGCGGCGGGGATCGCGGAAGTCGACCTCGCCGTGCTGGATGATGGGATTGTACCAGTCGGCGATGTAGACCGCACCATCGGGACCCATCTTCACGTCGATGGGACGGAAGGCTCCGTGGCTCGAGGTGACGAGGTCGGCGAGCTGGGTCGAGGTGTAAGCGCTGCCGTTGTCGGAGAGCTTGAAGAGATTGATGCGGTTGCCGCGGAAGTCGGGAGCGGCCATGGCGTCCTGAAGCGCGTCGGGGACGTGACGTCCGGTGAGGAACTCAACCCCGCAGTGTTTCGGCTGTCCGGGATTGAGGCCGGAGACGATGCGGGTCGCGCCCGGTGAAGAGAGGAAAACGCTGCGGGGGAAGACGAAGTTGATCCCCTGGCCGCCGGCGCCATCGGTCATGAAACTCTGCCCGTAGGTGTCGAAGGCATGCCCCCAAGCGTTGACGAGACCTTTCATGAAGACCTCGGCGCGGCGCGTCTCGGGGCGGTAATGCCACATCCCGCCACCAAGAAGGCGGCGCACGCCGTAGGGGGTCTCGAGGTGGGTGTGGATGTAGATCGACTGGTTCATCCAGAGCATGCCCTCGGGTCCTAAACGGAGGGTGTGGACGAGGTGGTGGGTGTCTTCGGTGCCGAAGCCTGACAAAACAACACGGCGCTCGTCGGCGACGTCGTCGCCATCCGTGTCCCGGAGGAAGAGCACCTCGACCGAGTTCGCCACGTAACAGCCTCCATCACCGGGCAGGACCGCGGTGGGGATGTGGAGATTCGTCGCGAAGTCGGTTTGCTTTTCGGCGACGCCGTCACCGTCGACGTCCTCGAGGATGACGATCTTGTCCTGCTCCTCCTGACCGGGCTGGATGTGCGGGTAGAGCGGGCTGCTCACGACCCAAAGACGGCCGCGGGCGTCCCAGTTCATGTGGGTGGGATTGGCGACGGCGGGCTCGTGGGCGAAGAGATTGATCTTCGCACCCTCGATCAGCTTGAAGGCCTTAAGCTGGGCCTCTACCGCGGTGTCGGGGATGTCGCGCAGGCCGTTTTGGGCGGCGAGGTTGGAAAGTCCGGTGATCGCCAGAGCGGTCACAAGGAGGGGGAGTTTGGTCGTCATGGGGCGTAGGGGGCGGTCGCCGCAGTAAAAGGTAAAAAGTAAAAGGTAAAAAGTAAGGAGCGAAGAAGTCAGTTCTTGGGCAATCCGGCGAAGACGAGGGCGCGCGCTTCTTCGACGACCTTCTCCTGCTCGGCGATGAGCGGATCGAACATGGGGATTTCCTTGGCGTTCTGGCCCTGCTCGTGTTTGCGGAAGAGGAAGAGGTAGGTCTCGTTCGCGGGACGCCAGCGGTGGAAGAAGAGGCGGTCTTTCTCGATGATGGCGGCTCGCAGTGTGGTGAGGGCTTCGTTGTTGGTTTGTGAGAGCCGGCTCTCGGTATAAGCAAGGCCTTTCACGAGTTCGCGAGAAACGATGGCGTGCCCGGCCTCGCCGTGGTTGACGCCGTCTTCGGTCAGGGCGGGATTGGCAACCGTCCCGTCGAGGGCATCACCGCCGAGGGCCGCGAAAAGATCGACGAAACGGGCGTTGTTCTTTTTCGCCAGTTCGCGGATGCCGTCGCGGACCGAGGCGAGATTTCGGTTGTTGGCGGTTTGGTCGGGGAGGGGGGCTCCGAGATTTTCGAAGGGCGGCGGGGAGACGAGGACGATCTCGCGCAGTCCCTCGCCCGAGGCGCTGCGGACGGAATCGAGCAGGGCCTGATAACCTTGGAGAAAGAGCGCCTTGCTCGCCTCGAGTCCGGAGCCCGAGGTTTGATTGGCGCCATTCGCCGACTCGTTGGTCCAGCCTTGATCGACGGAGAGGGCGGTCTCGCTACCATACCAGAGCAGGACGACACTCGGTTTGATCTCGCCAAGGTTTTTGGCAAGCCGCTCGCGTCCCTCCGCGGGAGCTCCGAAGTATGACCGGGCGTCACCGAAGACGGAGTCGCCGCTCCAGCCGAGATTGCGGAAGACGAGATTCTTCACCTCCGGACCTGCGGCGAGCTGGAGCGAGGTCTCGAGATGACCGAACAGCCGGGCGCGTTCGACGAGAGTGTTGCCGATGAAGACGACGCGGTCGCCCGATTGGAGAAGCGGCTTGGATTCCTGAGCCGTGAGGGAAGTGGCGAGGCAGAGGAGGCCGCAGCAAAGCAGGGATTTCATGGGGGATTTCAGGGACTTCACTATCACGGGGAGATCTCCTGTGTCCAGTGCCCAAACGCGCCAAAAGGGTATCGGCAGGGGAGAGGTTTGTACCAGATTGGCGGGATGCATGCGATCAGAAAGATCGGCCTAGGGCCGTCCCACGGAACTGACGTAACTAGGCTTACGACGCAGTGCTTTTGTTAGACGTCGCGCGCCTTCCCTTTTCCGAGGGTCTCCCAAGAAGGGCGGACCCGTGCAAAAGCGAGATCATCGCTGCTGCCGTGAAGACTGCCGCGCGCGTTCTGTCCTTGATCGTGCGTGGCTGGTCGTCTCTATCGATGGATGCCCAACTCGTCGAGTCTCGACCGCACGATCTCCCGCTCCGCTTCGTGGAATCGATGAAAAGGGGCGGCCATGAAGTCATCACAGACACCGAGGATCGAGAGCGAGCATTTGA
Source organism: Akkermansiaceae bacterium UBA5020 (assembly GCA_002396885.1). Lineage (GTDB taxonomy): Bacteria > Verrucomicrobiota > Verrucomicrobiia > Verrucomicrobiales > DEV007 > Arctic95D-9. The sequence goes on along the minus strand of DGXY01000047.1, from coordinate 15,744 downwards.
GCCCCTTGATGATGGCCGATCCGTGGCGGCCGACCCGGTAGATTGCCTCGCTCAGGTCCATCACTTGTGAACTCAGTTCGCGTGCCCGCGCCACCTCGCCCGCCTTCGCCGCTTCGTAGAGCGAGACGTAGAGCGCAGGGTGGAGGTTCGCCCCGCCGTTGATCCCGCCATGACCTCCGAGGAGGACGCTCTCGGCGAGGAGTTCCTCGGGGCCGACGAGGAAAGACCAATCGGGCCGCGCCGCCGCCGCGAGTCGTCGCATGCGGCGAAAGTAAACGAGGTCGCCCGAGCTGTCTTTCAGACCCACAATCTTTTCCTGATCGAGCGCCCACGAAACGACCTCGCCGGAAAACGAGGTTTTGGTTAGGGCTGGCATGTTGTAGAGCATCAGTGGCAGGGGCAGCTCGGGGAGGAGTTGCTCGATGAATTCGCGGAGTTCGGGTTGTCCCGCCGGGAAGTAGAAGGGAGCAGAGGTGACGACGGCATCGGCTCCGCAGTCGGCGGCGTGACAGGCGAAGGTGGCCGACTCGACGAGCGAGGTGTCGGTGATCCCCACGAGCACGGGGATGCGGCCCCTGACAAAACGACAAGTGTGCTCGATCAACTCGCGGCGGAGCCGGTAGCTGAGACTCGGGGCCTCGCCGGTGGTGCCGAGGGCGAAGAGGCCCGCTACGCCACCGGTGACGAGTCGTTCGACGAGCCGCTCGAGGCCCGCGACGTCGAGTCTGTCGCGGGCGGTGAGCGGAGTCACCATGGGCGGGATGATCCCGCGATATCGGGGCGTCATCGCTTCTTCTCCGGGGCACGAGTTTCGGGGTCGAAGGTGGTGATCGGGCCGGCCTGGATCTTAGCCGGATCGATCACGACGTGTTTCACCTTCTTGCGGTTCCAGGTGTAGGTCATGTGGACGAGACCGTCCTTGGTCTGGATCATCGCGGGGTAGGAGAATTCGCCTTTCTCCTCCTTTTCGATGAAGGCAACCGCCTCCCAGGTGAGGCCGTCGTGGCTCACGGCGAGATTGAGAACGTTCCGTTTGCCCCATCCGTCAGCGAGTTCCCCGCCGAGGTGGTTGTAGAGGAGCAAGTGTCGGCCATCTCTGAGGGTGAGTCCCTCGACGCCCGAGTTGTTGTTGGGCAGGTTGGTTTCCTCGAGCTCGTTCCAGGTCTTGCCGCCGTCGGTGGAGCGGTTTGTGATGATCTTTTTGTTCTTCGAGCGGTAGAGGGTGCGCAGGCTGCCGTCTTTGAGAGTCAACACGGTGGGTTGGATGACCTGATAGGGTTGCGTCTTCGGCTCGTGGCGCTCCCACGAGGGGCCGAGTTCGGGACGAGCGAGGTCCTTGAGAATCTCGAAGTGAAAACGCCAGTCGCCCTTGTGTTCGGTCGAGGAAGGGCAGAGAAGGGTGCCGTCTTGCCTCAGGAGCGGCTTGCCGCGCACGGGGCCATCGATGCCTTCGGGGAGGCGGCGGCGGTCGCGAAAGGACCTTCCGTCATCGTAGCTGACGACGACCTCGCCCCACCACTTCTCGGGATCGGGACCGACCTTGAAAAAGAGATAGGTGGGGCCGTCGCCCGGGGCCTGCCAGAGCACGGGATTCCAGCAGGGATGGCGTTTGCCCTGGTATTGGATGCCGTTGGCCCACTCGGCGGGCTTGGACCATTCGCCCCCGTCGAAATAGCTCGACCAGATCCCGACGTCGGGATCCTTCTCCTTCGTGCCTCCGAACCAGGCCGCGACGAGGCCACGGTCGGTCTCGGCGAGGGTGGAGGCGTGGCATTGGGGGAAGGAGGCCTCGTTGTAGATGAATTCCTCTTTCACGAAGCCGGGGAAGCGCGGTTCCTTTGCCTTGGCGACCTCGATGGCTTTTAGGTCTTTGGCAGGGTAGGCGATGCCGTCCTTCTTCGGTAGGTAGTAGATGCGGCCGTCCTCGGCACCGAGGACGAGTTCGGGCTCGCCGTCGCCGTTGAAATCAGCCACCGCGGGACAGGTGTTGTGGCCGGAGACGTCGCGCTCGGTGACATTGCCGATCTGTTTGAGGATGACCTTGCCCTCGCACAGGCCGACGTTTCGATACCAGACCGCGTTCTGCGAATTGACCAAGAGATCGAGCAGGCCGTCGCCGTCCCAATCGACCTTGGCGAGCTGGGCGCGGCCGCTGCGTCCACTGGAGCGGGAGTTGAGACTGAGGGGGCGGAGGTTTTCATCGACGAAGATGCGTTCGGCCGACTTGCCGCCGCGACGCAGGGTGAGGAAACCTTCCTGATCGAGGGCGACGAGGTCGAGTTCTTTGTCACCATCGTAATCGATCACGAGCGGGGTGGTGCGCCACTGGGTGAGGGTGTCGCTGGCAGGCGTCTGCCACCATTGCCACTTCGGAGGATACTCCTTGAGGCCCGTGTCGAAGGCGGCGGGCTCGACGCGGAGCGGATCGCCGGTGCCGCGGAGCAGGCCGATGCGGCCGAGGATGGAGTTGTAGATGATGTCGAGTTTGCCATCGCCATCCCAATCGGCGGAGGAAAGGCTGGTGTAGCCCCACTTCGCCTCGCAGGGGCCTTGGATCGATCCGTTGGGGCCGGCGAGGACGCGGAAGGGTTTGCCATCGGTCGTTTCGACCAAAACGGGCGCGGACCATTTAGGGGTGCCATTCTCCGCCATGCCGAGATTCTTGAAGAAGGCGATGTTGCCGGAGGTGTTGCCGCAGAGGATGTCCTGCTGTCCGTCGCCGTCCCAGTCGATCACGAAGGGAGTGGAAAGCGCGCCGAACTTCAGCGTATCGGCCTCTTGCTGGAAATAGGCGGGTTGATGGAAGACGGGGAGTCCGGCGTGGACCTCGCCGGTGTGCTCGACCAAGGCGACGCGGCCGTCCTCGTCTCCGACGACGAGGTCGAGGTCGCCATCGTGGTCCCAATCGATCGCGGTGGGCGTGATCATCTGCACGTGCATCACGAGCGGCTGCGCATCCGATCCCGAAAGACGGCGCCCCACGCCGTAGGTCGGCTTTTCGCGGTTGCCGGAGTTCTCGAAGTAGGTGAAGCCGTCGAGGAACTCGCCGCAGAGGAGGTCGAGATCGCCGTCGCCGTCGAAGTCGCCGAAGTTCGGCGAGGGCCACCCGTAGACATCGATGGGCGATCCGCCGGCCTCGATTTTGGTGGGTTTGTCAGAGTATTTTCCATCGACATTCTCGATCAGGTAGACGTAGCCGTGGAGCGGTCCGTTGCGCCAGCGCCCTTCGGAATCGTAGGCCTGATCCCAGACGTAGTCGCTCCAGTCGCCGATACCGACGATGAGATCCTGGTCGCCGTCGTTCTCGTAGTCGACGTAGCGCCACATGCGGGCGCGGGTGTTGCCGGGGTGAAACGTGCCGTTCTTGTAGACGGTCTCGGGCTTGTCGAATCCCTTGGTCTTGAAGTCGACATACTCCTGGTTCTCCTTGAGGATGCGTGGCTTCCCGTCGACGTAGCTGACCTGCACGTTGTGTCCGGTCGGGCCGAGGCGGACGCCGGGTTTGAAGACGGGCATCTTCACCTTGGGATCCTGCGTTGGATTCTCGAAGTAGTAGATTCCGTTGGAGGGTTTGTCAGGGCAGGAGACGAGAAGATCGAGGTCGCCGTCGTCGTCGTGGTCGAGAGGCAGGGGCCAGGCCCAGAGGCCGACACCGAGATCGACGGCGAGGCCGGGATGGTTGTAGGAGAGTCGTTTCAGCTTCCAGTCGGTCTCCTCGCCGCGCAGGGGAAGTGCGGCGAGCAGGGCGGCGAGGGCGAGGATGGGCGTGGTTTTCATGGGGAAGATGGGATGGCTTCGGGAGAGGGCCGGGGGAACTCTGGGGACTTGCGTTGGCCGTTTCAGACGTTAAAATGAACAGCATGGAAGGCGAGACTCTGGCCCAACGGCTCGGCACGACAGCCCATCTTTCGCTTTTGCTGATGAAGGCGAAGCGGTTGGGGTTCGACACGCCCGAAAAAATCGAGGATCTCGCGCGGGCGCGGGGCTTGCAATACTATTCGGACCCCGTTGGGACGGTGAACGAGGAGAAGGTTTGCTATCGGGCGGGAGAGAGTCTTTCGAACGAAGAAATTGCCATTTGTCTTCTTTCCATTGTCCTTCCCTATTCGCAGCAGCGGATCCGGATGGGCGGAGCCATGCTGGCGGCGTCGGGAAATGATCCGATGATGATTGCTCGTTTGGCATTCATGGAGCGTTGTGAACGGGTGGTTCATTACATCGCGAGTCTTGGTTTCAAGGTCGAGCCACAGAATCCGTTTTGGGACGGTCTGCTTCGTTTGTTGCCGGAGTTTGAACCGCCTCGTCCCGATTTGCTGCCGCACATTACGCGCTTTGTGGCTATGACAGGGGTCACCCAGAATGGTCGTGAAACGGTGATGCAATGGATTCGACCGCGTTCGCCCAAGGCACGATGACAAATTTCCCCGACAATCCCTCGTTGATTCTCGCAACGCTTGACGGCGAATTGAATTCGCCCGTTTCGCTCGTTCTCTACGGACGAGGTGCGATCTGTCTGGGATTCGATGGGATTGCCGGCGCTCATCGAACCACCCGCGATGTGGATGCGATCCTGCGCATGGGTCAGATCGAAGCGTTTGATGCCGATCGCGAGTTCTGGTTTGCTGTTGAGAGAACAAATGTGCATCTCGAACCCTTGGGTCTCTACATCACCCATTTGTTCCCTGAAGAACTGGTCTTCCTCCGCCCCGGGTGGGCCGATCACATTGTTCCGGTCTTGCGGCCGGAGACGCGTTTCCTGAAGCTCTTCCGGCCCCACACGATCGATCTCATCCTCACCAAAATGATGCGGGGCGATGATCCGCAGGACATGGAAGACATCGATTTTCTCGTCCGGCACGATCGCATTACCCGCGAGCTGATGGAACCCGCCTTCGCCAAGGTGCGCATGCCCGACGTGGTCGAGCTGCAAGACGCCTTCGCGCGCGCTCTGCCGGTGGTGCGGGGGATTCTGGATCGTCAGGCTCATTCGGCTTGAGGGACGAGCGGTTGGCCGGGCATCGCGACGGCGTCGAGGTCGGCGAGTTTCACTTTCAGGATCTCGACGGTTTGCTTGCCTCCGGCAAAGGCGATGAAGAGGCTGTCGCCGTGTTCGATCACGTGCGGGTAATCGACGTGACGCCCGCCGACGAGGTAGATCATCTGGGAGAAAACGAGACCGTCTTCACTGATTGAGAGGGTGAGGGGATCGCGCTTTTTCGGGTTCGGATTCGAGACAAGGACGTAGCGCCCGTCGGCGAGACGCAGCCCGCTGATCTTCGAAGTGGCGTCGGGGAAGTTCGTCCGGACCGGCTTGCTCCAGGTGCGCCCGTGGTCGGTCGAGAAGGCGCGGAAGAGGAATCCGCCTTTGCGATTGTCGCGGAAGACTGCGGAAAGATGATCGCCGGGGAGGATCCACCAGTCGGGTTCTTCTGCGTTGAGTTCCGAGGCGCTGCCGAGGACGGGAAAGCTCGTCCAATCGTCGAGCGCCTTGACGCCGCCGACGAGGAAAAACACTCCGGCGCTTTTGTAATCATGGGGGCGTCGCGACATCATCCAATCGCCGGTGGAAAGGCGCAGAGGCGGGAAGTTGTTGATGGTGTCGTCGTGGATGCGCCCCGCATCTTCCCAGGTTTCGTCGTCTTTCCAGCGGAAGACGCGCAGTTCGAGACTCTTGCCGAAGAATCCCGCTGCCTCGTCGAGCGAGGCGAGGGCAAGGAGCTCTCCCTCCCGCTGCCAGAAGCCGCGGGCGATGTAGCGGTAGCCCTTGTCCGAGCGGGTGCCATAGTGCGGCGAGTCGGGGCCGGAGTGCGGCGGTTCGGGGGTGAGAAAACGCGGTGCCTCCCAGGTGAGACCGTCGGCGCTGGTGGCGAATTTCACGCGCTGGCCGACGCGGTCCTCGACCCCGGGTCCATCGCTCCACATCACGAAGAATTTGCCGTGAAAGTGGGTGAGGTAGTTGTGTTGATTGACGCCCTTTTCCTTCCTCACATCGCTCACGACAGCGTGCTCGACGGCCACGCGAGGGAGCGAGGTAAAGTCGATCCGGTGCGTGTTCTCCGGCGCCCATGGTCCGGCGAGCATGAGGGGCGACTCCGGATTCGTCACCGGGTGCGGATCTGCCGCCAAAAGGGCGGCGCCGGGAAGCAGGGCCAGAGCTGTGGCGAAACACTTCATCGGGAATCATTCCGCCCACCACCGGTCCCCTGTGCCCGGGGCGGCCTCAGCGAGGGTGAGATCGAGACTGTTGCGGATGTGGCGGCTCATCGCCTCCGCGGCGGCGGACCCGTCGCGGCTTTGCACGGCTGCGGCGATGGCCTCGTGTTCGGCTTGGGTGGTCTCGAGAATGTCGAGGCGGAAGGAATGGCGGTCGGCCTGGAAGATACGGGTGAGGATGTGGGAATCACCGACGACCTTGAGCATGCGGCGATTGCCGGCCGCTTCGAGCAGGATCATGTGAAAGGCGAGGTCGAGCGCGTGGAAGGGGGCCGCGACGGATCGCGCGGCAGCTTTCTTGCCGGAGCGCCGTACCTTTGCGACGAGTTCGCCGGAGGCGCGCAGGTTTTCCCCGAGCTCGGCGAGTTGGCGGGCGGTCATGTTCTCCGCGGCACGCCCTACCGCGAAGGTCTCGAGGGCTTCCCGCAATTCATAGAGCTCGATCGCTTCCTCGCGAGTGAGGGTGCGGACGATCGCGCCGAGTTGCGGCACCAGTTCGACGAAACCCTCGCTCGCGAGTTGCCCGACGGCCTCGCGCACGGGCGTGGCGCTGATCCCGATCTCGCGTCCGATTGAGCCATAGGAGAGGCGCGAGCCGGGCGGGACGGAGCCGTCCAGCAGCTTCTGGCGCAGGTGCCGGTAGGCGCGCTGGGAGTGATTGTCAGCCATCGTGTGAAACTCTATAGAGCTCTATGCGATAGTGTTTTCTCAGGCTTTTGGAAAGGGCGTGATTGCGGCCCGGGGGCCGACCGAAGATGGGAAATCGCGATCCATTGACAAAGCCGCGGAGACGACCGAGTCGTGGCAATGATCCACCCGCCCGATCCCGCTTCATTGCCCTGTGGTCCTCTCGAGGAGACCGCTGGCCTGATGTATTTTCCGCGAATGTTGGGAAAAATCCGGCTCCACGCCGCCGGTTGTCTTTGGGAGGATCTCCACGCCAATCTCGGGATCGGCTCGGATGGGGCCTGCGTGGAGTTTCTCCATGTCGACTACGAAGCGCTGCGGACGCGTGTTCTTGAAGGCGGGAGCGATGAGGAAATTCTGCAATGGTGCGAGGAGCGTGGTCGTCCCCTCAACGAGACGGACAAGCGGGTGTGGAATTACTACACGGCGAAATTGGGCTGGAACGATCACATCACCGAGATCCTCGCGAAGCGGAAAGCTGACGCCGGTCTCGCCGATCGCGATGACATTCAGACGATCGCCCACTACATTGATGTCGACGAGGGGCGTCGCCCCTGAGGAGCGATCCGGATTTCACCAGCCGATCTTCCCTTGGACCGAACCGAACAACTCGCCCGTCTCGAGGACTCGAACGAAGTCTGGGATGTGATCGTGATCGGAGGCGGGGCGACGGGACTCGCGACGGCGCTCGACGCGACGACGCGGGGGTATCGCACGGTGCTCCTCGAGCAGGCGGATTTTGCGGAAGGCACTTCCTCGAAAAGCACCAAACTCATCCACGGCGGGGTTCGCTATCTGCGGAACGGCGAGATCGGGTTGGTCCGTGAATCGCTGCGCGAGCGGGGACGGCTCTTGCGGAATGCGGCGGGCCTGGTCGAGCCGCTCGCTTTTGTCGTGCCGGCCTATCGTTGGCATGAGCGGATCTTTTACGGGACCGGGCTGGCGCTCTACGACCGCCTCGCCGGTGATCTCGGAATTGGGCGGACCGGTCATCTTGGTGCCGCCGAGACGCGCCGGCGGGCGCCGAATTTGCGGAAACGGGGACTGCACGGTTCCACGCTTTACTGGGACGCGCAGTTCGACGATGCCGCCCTGGCCCTCGCAATGGCCCGCACGGCGGTGGCGCACGGGGCGGTGGTTTTGAATCATGTCAGGGTGACCGGGCTCGTCAAGGAGAACGGCCGGGTCGGCGGGGTCGAGGCGAAAACGCGCTTTCGCGGACGCGAGTTCCTGGTGAAGGGCAGGGTCGTGGTGAATGCCACGGGCGTTTTCACCGACGAGATCCGGCGGTTCGATGAACCGGAGGCGGAGGAATCGGTGCGACCCAGCCAGGGCATTCACCTCGTCCTCGATCAGCGGTTTCTCGGTGGGAGGACGGCGGTGATGATTCCGAAAACCGAGGACGGCCGCGTCCTTTTTCTGATCCCTTGGAAAGACCGTCTCCTCCTCGGTACGACGGACACGGAGGGCGTCGAGGTGGCGCTGCACCCGCGGCCGCTCGCGGAGGAGATCGATTACCTGATCCGTCATGCGGGTGGGTATCTCGAAGCACGGCCGACCCACGACGACATCCGCGCCATCTTTGCCGGGCTGCGCCCGCTCGCGAAACCCCCGCAGGCCAAGGCGGGTGGACAATCGACGTCTTCGCTTTCGCGGAGTCATGTCCTCTATTCGAGCGAGTCGGGGCTCGTGACGATGACGGGCGGAAAGTGGACGACATGCCGTCAGATGGGGGAAGAGGCGGTGGACCGCGCCGCGGAGGTGGGGGGACTGCCGCTCCGACCCTCTCGGACGGCGGACCTGACCCTGTTGGTTCCGGAGGAAGGTGGTCCGTCCGAAGCGATTGATCCCGACCTCCCCTACCAGAGGCACCAAATCGACCGGGCCGTTCGCGAGGAAATGGCGATGACGCTCGGTGATGTCCTTTGCCGACGGACCCGGTGCGCCTTTCTCGACGAGAAGGCGACGAGTCGTTGCGCGCCGAAGGTGGCGGCAAGGATGGCGGAGCTCCTCGGGAGGGACGAGCGGTGGATCGAGGAGGAACTGGACTCCTTTGAGTCGGCTCTCTGAGCGCGCTTACAGGCTGCCGACGTCCCAGAGCCCATCGGACGGAGATCCCGAGGGATCGTAGATCGTACTACCGCTGCGCAGGACCGGGGGCATCACCTGCACGTTGGCGTTGAGAGCCTCGCCCGCTTTTCCCGTCTGCGTTGGCATGGCTCCGGGCCGCCCCGGCAGGTAGGGAATCAGTTCGGCATCGGTGAAGGTGGCGAAGCTCTTCGAGGGCTGGTCGGCGAGGAAGCTTTTCTGCGCCAGGTAGACGGCGCGCAGCTTTTCGGCGGCGTCACGCCCTTTGCGCCAATCCGTGATGGACCCGGCGGAATAGGTCACGATGGAGGCAAGTCCAAGCATCAGGGCGATCACCAGCGTGATCTCGACGAGGGAAAGCCCATGGCAGCTCGATCTGGAGGGATGACAGGATAGGTTCACGGCGGCAGGTGGGGGGAGTCAAGGTTTCGCCGGTGCTGTCGCGGCCGGCTTCTTCAACGGCGTTTCGCTTTCGTCGGCTGAAAGATAGGTCCAGATTCGAACCGGAAGGTCCGAGAATGCGATCGCGATGATGATCGAGATGAATATCATCCAAGCCACCTGCAAAGAGAAACTTCTTTCGGGGTTGTTAAAAAGCTTGCTGACGGTTCCGGTCCGCTCCGAAACGCGCGAGGTGTAGGTGATGTTGGCGACTTCGAGCAGGGCGGTGAGTTCGCTCATCTGTTTGTCATTGGAAACAGTGAAGCAGTAGCGGTAGCGGCCCGCGGCGTCGTCCCCCGACTCTTCCAGGGTCACGCCATCGGGGACGCGGGTCGGAAGGGTGTTGCAGTAGACCTTGCAAATGTAGACGAACGCTTTGCGGAGCCAGCGATCGATGGATGTCTGTTGCATGGGGGGATGGAAGCGTGGGGTAGAAGGGAGGGGGATCACATGCCCTGTCCGTTCATCATCTTCGGCCCCATGAGGAAGATGGGGAGGAACGCTCCGATGAACACGCAGGTGATGAGGAGGGCTGCGGCCATGAGAACGAAGATGTTCACGATCTGGGCGAACTCTGAGACGATCTGATCGACGTCTTCTTCATACATGTTCGTGAGCAGCTTGAGCTGTTGACCGAGGGAAGAGGAACGTTCACCGATGGAGATGAGATGGGAGACCTGGGGATCGCAGGAAGTGAACTTTCTCACCGCCTCGGAGAAGGGGAGGCCAGTCTCGAGGTAACGTTTTCCCGCGTTGAGAAGCTCCCCATACATCGGGGTGCCCTTGAGGGACTCCGCCGAGATTTCGACCGCCTTGGAGAGATTGATGCCGTTCGAGTGGAGCATTTCCATGGTGCCGAGGAAGAGGAGTTGGCGCATGCCCATGACGAGTTTCCGGAGGAGCCGCCAGCGGGCCATGAGAAAGTAGACCACGGCGTTGCGGACATTTTCCACCATGAAGAAGGTCGTGACTCCGCCGACCATCCCTCCGATGACGAGGACCCAGATCTTTTTCGTGACGTGACTCATCTTGAAGAGAATCGCGGAGAGGGCGTCGGGTTCCTGGCCGACCTCTTTGATGATCTTCTCGATTTCCGGGATGATGCGCAGTTGTGACCCGATGAACAGAAGGATGAGGGCGAAGATGATGCAGGCGGGCATCATCGTGGCCTTGCGCATCTTCGATTTGAATTCGGCCTCCTTCTTGAGTCGGCCGGCAATCGATTCGAAAGCCTGATCGAGCTGACCGGCGTCGGTGCCCGCTCGGATGAGGGAGATGAATTTGTCGTCGAACTTGCCGCATTTCGCGAAAGCGGCGTAGGCCGGCTGGCCGGTATCGATTTGGTCGCGCACGGTCTTCAGGGTCGTGCGGACGAAAGGAGAGGGATGGCCGTTGGAATAATACTTGAGAGCGTCGGCGGTGTTGATGTTTGCCCGCAGCATCGAGGACATGCCTCGGCAGAGTTTGATCAGTTCCTTCTGGGGAAACTTGGAGCTATTCGCGGATTTTGAGAAAAGGCCCTTTTTCTGTCCGGGACCGTGATGGCCGGAAAGGGACGCGTTTTTCTCCCTGATGCGCGCGGCAAGGGCGGCCTGTGCGGCGGACTGGGGAGCTGCTTCGGTCTCTTTCATGCGGGGAAGGGGCGATGGAAGGCTGCCAGGACAAATCAGTCGGTGACGGACATGTCGATGGCCTTGCGGAGGGCATCGAGGTCGGTGCGGCCTTCACGGACGAGTTTGAGGCCGCTGGTGCGCAGGGAGGGAAGGATCCCTTGTTCGCGGACGGCGAGCTCGAGCTCGTAGGGACTGAGGGTGCCCTTGGAGAGGGCATCGGACCATTCCGGGGTGATGGGGATGATTTCGAGAATGGCGGCGCGGCCGAGGTATCCGCGGCCGGAGCATTCGTTGCAGCCGTCGACGCTGCGGTGGAAGATGGGGGTTTCACGCCACTCCTCGGCAAGATTGAATTTGCGGATCTCGCGCTCGGTCAGGCCCGGCTTGCGCACCTTGCAATAGGGGCAGAGCACCTTGATGAGGCGCTGGGCGCAGGCGGCCTTGAGGGTCTGGGCGATCTTCCAGCGCTCGATCCCGATTTGTTCGAAGCGCTCGATGATCTGCGAGGCGCGCGGGGTGTGGATCGTGGTGAGCACCTTGTGTCCGGTGATGGCCGCCTCGATCGCGAGTTCGGCCGAATCGCGGTCGCGCACCTCGCCCATCAGAATGATGTCGGGGTCCGACCGCATGAAGGAGGCGATCATGGCCTTGAATTCGGCCGGTCGGATGTCGCAGTGGATGACGCCCGGGATCTCGTCCTCGACCGGGTTCTCGAGGGTGAGGATGTTGTCTTCGGGGCGGTTCAACTCGCGGAGCATTGCGTTGAGCGTCGTCGATTTTCCCGAACCGGTCGGTCCTGACATGACGATAATCCCCGAGGGGATGGACATGACCCGCTCCAGTTCAAAGAGGGTGGCGGCGTCGAAGGCGAGCGAGCCGACCCCGAGCTTGGCTTCGAAGTGACTCTTGTCGAGAATCCGCATCGTGACGTGGTAGCCACGGTAGGTGCGGTGACGCTCGAAACGCATGTCGATGGAGCGGCGCAGGTAGTTGACGGTGAAGCGACCCGAGATGCCGGGGCGTTTCGCACGCTCCTCGGGGGCGAGACCCATTAGATTGAGGAGGAAAGCATCGACGCGATCCTTGAGCTTCCAGGGAATTTCGAATTTTTCCCCCATGTCGCCGTCGATCCGGTAGCTGTAGTGGACGCGGTCTTTCTCGCACTTCACGTGGATGTCGGAGGCGCGGTTCTTGATCCCGTCGGACACCATCTTGGCGACGAGTTGGGCGAGCGGCTCATCATGCTTCTCCGAAACGTTGAAATCGTTGATCTCTTCCGAGCCCTCGTCCACCTCAATGGCATCGATCTCCGATTGTGAGGGGCCGGTGGTTCTCGAGATCATCTCGATCGCCTGGGTGATCTCGGCAGCGGGGGCGAGGATCTTGGTGACTTCGAGCTCGGGATATTGTTGCGCGAAGCTATCCTCGGCGGTGGGGTCCCAGGGATTCGCGACGGCGATGTAGATTTGCTCGGAATCCTTGTAAAGCGGCACGAACATGCCCCGGTTGAGGAGGTTCGGATCGTTCTGTTCGAGCAGGTTGCGATCGACGAAATCCTTGATCTTGAGGAAGAGCGGAAGTCCTGTGATCGACCCCACGGCCGCCAGCATGCGGATGTTGGTGCAGGTGCGCGGAATGTCGTCGCGGGAGCGTTCGGCGAGGGTCGGGTCGAACGCAATCAACTGGTCCAGCACCGCTTCGGTGATGGTCTCATTGAGTTGAAATCCGATGTTCAGGTTCATGCTCCAAAATGTCTGCCGAGCAGGTATTTCCAGGCGTTCATGTCCGTCGTGGTGACGAAATGGAAGGGTTTTCTTCCCACTTCATGCTGGATCTCGTTCGCGATGAGGCGCGCCGCGGCGGTCGCGGTGAAGGGATTGATGCAGGTCACGGTGAAGAAGTCTTTCTCGTTGACCTGCACCACCGGAGATCCGAGGAGACGGCTGATCTCGGCGATCGCGGGGAAGGAGTTGTAGAACTCGATCGGGGTGTCGGTCTGATGGGTGAAGGCAAGGTGGGTGATCTTGGTCTTCGAGTAGGTGATGAGAGACTTCGTGAGCCGGAGAAGGGTGTCACGGGCATCGAGTTCCGGTCGTTTCCAACCCTCGAAGTAGAGGAAGAGGAGCGCGTCCATAAAGGGGCGGCCCTTCTCCACGGTGGTGAGGTATTTGAGGTATTGCTGCGTGATGCGGCCGGTGTCCTCGAGACTGAGCTTTCCAATCTTGTTCAGAGCCTGAAAGGTATACTCGCCACAGTGCGACATCTGGCGGCGGAGAAGCTCCGTCGTCGGGATGCGGCTCGCCTCGATCGCCGGCTCTACCTCCGTGGCAGCCCTGGGGGTGTGGTGGGCGGCGTGCGCGGGAGTCGGGAAAATGGCTGAGGACTCGGTGGGAGAAGGAATGGTCGAGCGACTCATGGTGCTTGGGACTTTTTATGGCCGCCGAACATCTTGCCAAGGAGTCCGCCGTTCTTGCGGCCTTCGGCGACCGGCCTCACGGTGACTTCAGGGGCGTCGCCTAGGGCGAACTGGGGTTCGCTTGGTTCGTCCTTGCCATGCACCGGCAGGGACTCGGGTCGGTTGTAGGGGTGATTTGGGTTGAGAAGACTGCTGGGTGCATCGGGCTCATACTGTTTGAACGTGTTGTTCAACGTATTGCGCAGGTTGCTGCGGTGATTGAAGCCCGGTCTTTCGGGATCGGGATAATCGTGATTCGAAGGGAGGATATGGCTCTCGTGGATCTCGTGGCTCGTGATATCGTTTTCCGCCGCGATTTCGGGACGGTAAAGTTTCGGGGTGACGATGAAAACGAGGCTGGTGTGCTCTTTCTCGCGATCGGTGGACTTGAAGAGGATACCGACGGCAGGCAGGTCGCCGAGTCCGGGGACCTTGTTGGATTTGTCGGAAGAAATCTCCTCGTAGAAGCCACCGATGAGCAGTGAGTGTCCGTTGGGGACCCGCGCGGTCGTCGTCACGGTGGATTCATTGACCCGGGGATAGAGGTTGCCGCTCGGCCCCTCGATATAGTCCACCACCTGGGCGGATCTCGGACGCAGGGACATGCGGATGGTATTGTCGGGCAGGATCGTCGGAGTGACGGCCACGGAGACACCGACCTCGCGGGTATCGGTGGGGCTCCCGGCTGGGTCCGATTCATCGATCTTGTAGCGCACTTCCTCGGTGACGTTCTGTCCCGCCGTGGTCTCGCTGATCGTGGAGGTGATGATCGGGATCCGGTCGATGATCGAGATAAGGCCTTCCTCGTTGTCTTCGGCGATGAGGGTGGGGCTGGACTCCTGCTCGGCCAGCCCACCGGCGTTGAGGGCCCTCAGCACTGCGCTGAGCTGCATGGGATTGAGGACGAGATTCGCCTCATTGTTGGTCTTGTTGCGGTCTTCCGAATAGTCGTAGGAGAGATTGTTCTTCACGACCTGAAGGGGGGAGCCCGATCCGGTGGCGGTAAGCACTTGCGTAACGGTATCCAGCTCGGGCAAGTTGAAGAGGGCGTTGAGGCTTGAAGCGCCGCTGAATTCAAGACCTTCACCGAGGACAGAGTTCCAATCCACGCCGATGCGGTTGCGCGAACTGCTGGTGATCCTGAGAATGCGGGTCTCGATGGCGATCTGTTGTTTCGGTTGGTCGATCTGATCGAGGAAGATGGCGAGCGCATCGAGCTTCCGGGAATTGTCCATCACGATGAGCGTGTTGGTCTTCGACTCGAATTCAATGATCCCTGATCCCGTGGTGAGGAACGGCTGAAGGATGAGCTTGATCTGTTCGATGTCTTTCGGGCGGAGGTATTTGAGCTGGTAGCGAAAGGGCTCGGTCGGGAGCTGTGAAAGCTGGGCGGTGTTGAGGGCGTAAACGGTGTTGCCCTTCTGGTGAATGGTGATGCCATACATGAGGGCGAGCTCCTCCATCTGATTGACCGGATCGTCATTCATGAGTTGGCCTGTTACCACGAAGTTGGGGGCGTCGATCTCGGTGTTGTGGAAGTATTGCATGTTCGCCAGTTGGGCGAGGTGCTGGAAGACATCGTTGAGCTTCGCCGACTTGAGCCAGAAGCCATTTGGGGTTTCTTCGATGATGGAAGGCTGCTCCGCTCCATCTGCCGCCGGGGCGCCGCCACCCGAGACGGTATCGGTCACCTTCGCGGTGGCGGCGGAAACGGCTTTCATGAAGTTGTCCGAGAGTCCAGGCTCCGTTCCCGGCTTCTCCGCGACGGGTTCCGTGGTGCCGGAGGTGGCAGGTGCCGTGGTGGTGGACTCGGCCAGATCCACTGGAGAGGCTTCGTCGGTTTCGGGTTCCTCCAGGGGATCGGTCAATCCCGCGATATCGGGCGTTCCGTCATCTTCAGCAGTTCCCGACGCCGGTACCGCTTCCGCCTTCTTAAGGGATCCTGCCACTGCCTTGCCTTCGTCTTTCGCAGGTGGCTCGGCCGTTGGCGCAGGCAAGGAATACTCGATCAAGCTGGAGGTATCCTCAAAGTCAGCGGCCGCCATGGTCCCCGATTCAGGGATGCCGGAACCGCCCTTTTCCAGGACCAGCCCCGCCGAGAGCGCTAGAACCACGGCTCCGATCAGGGTTGAGAGTTCTTTGATTCTCATGAAGTAATTGGGGGTAGGACTGCACGGAAACTTTGATAATATCTTTAAATACCAAAATCAAAGGTATTTAGCAAGAATTAATCAAAAAGATTCCGAA
>DGXY01000109.1 GCA_002396885.1 Akkermansiaceae bacterium UBA5020 | reverse complement strand
CGACCGACTTCATGCCATCACGGAAGGCACGGAAACGGAACCAATTGGCAAAAACATTGACCTCTCCAAAAAGGCTTATCAATTCCTTGGAATCCTGATTTTTCTTTGGAATTCCGTTGCCCGGGACAGCAACGCCGCCGCCGGGCATCGCTGGGCAAGAGGTTTGGAGGTTGGAGGGAGATGGCCGACGAGATTGCCGAGGGGTCACCTGTTCCCATGAATGGCATGGATTGTGGGAATGGGAGCGAAGCGGAATAGACTGCCGAATGGCGGCCCGAAGGGTGGAGCGCAAGCGACATCAAGCGATTGTAGCCTTGCCACCTCCGCCGGACCCGCCTTTCGACATCGAAAAACGCCGAGGGATCGGAGGCGTTGTGGACGGAGGCGAAGCCGTAGCCCGCCGAGCGGGGCGGGCGAATCAAACGATGGAACCGATCGAAGTCCCGCCTCATGCAATCTGGCGGGACGACTTCGAGGAGTTCGGACCCGATCGTTGGGCCGAGGCAGACTCTGCCTGGAAACACGGGGCAGGGAACGATTTCCAGTTTTGACCGAGCCCGACATCGCGGCCTCCTTACCCTGTGCCTCGGCAAGTCCGTATTGAATATGAAGGCGCTCTCCACCACGTCATGGCCCGTGGGAATCGTCGCAACCGGATCTTTACATTCCAATGAAGGCGTCTCAATTCGGTAATCGTTCCCTGACCCCTGTTTGCCTCCGGTCTCGATGCCGTCGCGACGCTATACGCAAAGGAGCCGCTCGAAAAACCCTGGACGAAGGAAGAGCTCGCTTCGCCCGCCAAGGTCTTTCGCGAGATCGCGGGGGTTCCAGTGCCTTGACGGAATCGGTCGGGAAAGGTCCTGACAATGGCAGAAAATTTGCTCTGCCGTCGGTTTGAGTTTTCGGGACTATTCGATCATTTCCCCGGGCTGCCGATTGATCGAGCGAAACTCCTTGCATCTTGATTTCGCGATCCTCAGGGAACCCTTCCTGCCACGCGGAATCCGATCGTGTCCGAGCGCTCGCCCGAACCGCTCCGGAAGGAGGAAAGCGTCTGTGCCGGTAGATTGTCCCAAGAACCGCCTCTCAGGGCGCGGGTAATTCCATTGATCCCCTCGGTCAATTCCCAGGCGTTCCCGCCCTGATCGAAGGTGCCGTAGTAGCTGGCGCTGGCGGAAAAGGCTCCGGCGTCGGTGAGATAGTTCTGCGCGAGACTCGCGGGCCCTCCCGTCTGCGTTACCGAGTAGACCGTCGTGTAGGCGTTTGCCTGATTCGGGGTGGCGCCGACCTGATTGCCTGGAGCGGTATCGCTCATCGTCGGGTAAAGGTAATAGTCATCGGCGGGACCTCCCAGACTGTTGGGATGATGGTAAGCCGCTTTGTACCATTCGTCCTCGCTCGGGACCCAATATCGGGCGGTCGACTCGCGGGTGATGGAAAGGCCGGTGGTGGCTCCGTTGAGAGCATAGGCACCACTCTCCGTGGTCGTGGCCGACTGCGGTCCGCGGGGGCGGCCGTTGTGGAGCCAGTTGCAAAATCTCGCCGCATCAAACCAATCGACATAGGTCACGGGACGCTTTCCGCTTCCGATCACCGTGTAAGAGTAGCCACCCGGGGCACCGTTCCGTTGAATTCCGGCGATCTGCAGATCGGTGGCCATGGCATCGTCAAAGTAGAGTTCGTAGGGATCCGATGCGGCCACGGCATTGAGGAAGGCGGCGTATTCGTCCAAGGTCACCTCGTATTTCCCGATCCGGAAAGCTTCGGCAACAGCGCCGTAGACGTTCGGACTGACCGTATTCCCGGGATCCGCCGCATTGCCCGGGTTTCCCACGGTGATCATCTCGATGGAAGGCAGTGTCGCGCAGCTCGCCAGTTCCTGCTTCAGCTTCCGGAGCTGTTTCCTGAGACGACGGACGAGAGAGGTTTTTTCGGCTGCTTTTGCCTTCCGGATCTGCCGGGTCACCTGCTGGATCTTCGCGCGGATCTGGTCGCAGCTTAGGGCCGACTTCGCTTCGGGCTGCTCGGCCGCGCTGGCGGTGTGCGGCAAACCCATCGGGACGACCTCGCCGAAAAAGAGTAGATTCGCAATCAACAGCCAATAAAACCCGGGGGTGATCTTCGGAAGCTCTTTCATGTCGATATCCTAGCCTGGGCCTTCGGTCTTTCCTCTGCAGCGATTGCGAAATCGCATGCAGGGAAATCGGGGTCAGGGAACGGAAATAGGGGTCAAAATAGGGGTCAGGGAACGATTTCCAGTTTTGACCGAGCCCAACATCGCGGCTTCCTTCCCCTATGGAAATAGGGGTCAGGGAACGATTTCCAGTTTTGACCGAGCCCAACATCGCGGCTTCCTTCCCCTATGTCTCGGCAAGTCCGTATTGAATATGAAGGCGCGCTCTACTACGTCACGGCCCGTAGGAATCGACGCAACCGGATCTTTACATTCCAATGAAGGCGTCTCAATTCGGTAATCGTTCCCTGACCCCTTTTTGCTCCTGGCCCCTTTTTACTCTCTGGACAGACCAGCCGCCGACAACCCTCCTCAAGGGCAACCACCAAATGAAGGTGGTGGGGCTCTCCGGGCTTGCTTTGAAGGCGGCTGTCGGCCACCATCCAAGGGCGGCGCAACGGGAGGGCCTCGGCAAAGAGGTCGTTCGGGTTCATTCCTCAACTGAACTCATTCCAGCGCGCCGCCAAGCTGTATTCCACACGAGACAGCGTAGGGGCTCTTCTCCCACCTCATGCTCACCGTCACCTGCCTCATCCTCGCCGACGCCGGGGGTTGTGTCCTTGCGACACGGCGGCCTCTCGACAAGGCGCTCGGAGGTCTCTGGGAATTCCCGGGCGGGAAGGTGGAGGCCGGCGAGTCGCCCGGGGAAGCCCTGCGCCGCGAGATCCGCGAGGAACTGATCCTCGAACTCGGCGCGCTCGAGGTGCTCACGCCTGTGGAGCATCACTACGATTTCGGCAAAATCCGGCTGCTGCCCTTTCTCGCCCGCTGTCCGGAACGTCCTGCGATTCATCTCGTCGAGCACACAGACGCCCGCTGGCTCGCGCCGGAGGATTTCGGAAGTCTGGAATGGGCTCCCGCCGATGTGCCGATCCTGGGAGAGATCGGGAGACTTTTGCGTGGTGTTTGAGTGGAAACCGGCCAAGCTCATCAGATGTTACCTGAGGGAATTTACGAACGACTGCTCGACGAAGAATTGCACGATCTCCTCGCCGCGCACCCCGAGCTCGCGCCGACCTTTGAAAAACTCGACGACGAAGCCGAGCCGCATACCTTCAGCCAGTTCGTGAGTCAGGTCCTGCTGCAAGCGCTGCCCGCCTGCAAGCCGGGACAACGACGTCTCCTTGTCAATCGCTTGCTCGAATTGCTTAGCGCGGTCGGCGGACTCGACTACACGCTGAAGAAGCAACTCCTCGATCAGCCAAAGACCCTGCTGCGGCAACTGCGGAGCGTCAATCAACCTCAGTCGTTTCCCCGTCCGGTGACGTCTCTGAGCGTGAGCAGCCTTCTCACCGGCGCGGGCGACGACCCGCAGCTCGAGAGCGAGCTGCGCATGGAAATGATGACGGCCGATCGGGTCGACATCCTCGTTTCCTTTATCAAAGAGTCGGGACTCCAGCTTCTGAAGCCGGCTTTTGAATCTCTCGCGGAACGAAAGGTCCCGGTGCGCATCATCACCACGTCCTACATGGGCGCATCCGACCCTGGGGCGGTGGAGTGGCTCGCTGCCTTTCCCCATTTTTCGGTCAGGGTATCCTATGACACGGAGCGGACGCGACTCCATGCCAAGGCCTATCACTTCATCAGGCACACCGGCTACTCCACCGCCTACATCGGCTCCGCCAACATGAGTCGACCGGCCATGACGAGCGGACTTGAATGGACGGTCAAAGTCACGGCACAGGACATGCCGCACATCCTTGAGCGATTCGAAGCCGAGTTCGAGACCTACTGGTCGCGCGAGGAATTCGCGCCCTACGACCGCACCGCGCCCGAGCGATTCCGGGAAGCGATCGCCTTTGCGAATCGTTCAAGCGACGAAAGCGGTCCCCGCTTTTTTGCCGACATCCGGCCGCACTCGTATCAGGAGCGCATCCTCGATGCCCTCGCCGCCGAGCGGGATGAAGATTCCTTCCGGAATCTCGTCGTGGCTGCCACCGGCACGGGAAAGACGGTCATCGCCGCACTCGACTACGCGCGCTTCCAGCGGGAAAACCGGTCCTCGCGACTGCTCTTCGTGGTACATCGGAAGGAAATCCTCCAGCAGGCCCGCGACTGCTTTCGCTCGGTGCTACGGGATTTCAACTTCGGCGAGATCCTTGTCGATGGAAGGGTTCCGACAAATTGGGATCACGTCTTCGCCTCGGTCCAGAGCCTCACGGCCCGCTCGCCGTGGAATGCTCTCGGAGCGGGTCATTTCGATTTTGTCATCGTCGACGAGGCTCATCATGGGACGGCGAGCAGCTACCGCCCGCTCTTTGAACATCTGAATCCGACCGTGCTACTCGGCCTCACCGCCACACCGGAGCGGATGGACAACACTTCCATCCTGCCGGATTTCAACAACCGTTTCGCCGCTGAGATCCGCCTGCCTGAGGCGCTCGAGGAAAAGCTGCTCTGTCCCTTCCACTACTTCGGCGTGACCGATCCGGTCTCCGTCTCCGACGAACGTTTCTGGCGGAACGGGAAATATGACGTCACCGAACTCGAGGCGGTTTACACCGGCGACGACATCCGAGCGCGCGACCGCCTTAATGCCGTCCTTCAGGCGATCGGGCGATATCATCCCAATCTCAAAACGATCCGTGCGATCGGTTTTTGTGTGAGCGTCAGGCACGCGGAATACATGGCGAAGAGATTCCGTGAGGCCGGACTTCTCGCGGAGGTGGTCGTCGGAGAAACGACTGCCAACGTGCGCGACGAACGGGTGAGGGATTTTCGGAGCGGGAAGCTCCCCTTTCTCTTCACCGTCGATGTCTTCAGCGAGGGCGTCGATATCCCCGAGATCAATCTCGTCCTTTTTCTGCGACCGACGGAGAGCCTCACCGTCTTTCTTCAGCAACTCGGGCGCGGGCTCCGGCATGCTCCGGAAAAGGACTGCCTCACCGTGCTGGACTTCGTCGGTCAGGCGCACCGGAAGTATCGGGCCGACCGCAAGTTCAGTGCACTCCTGCGCCATTCGCGTCGGCAGATCGACAAGGAGATCGAGAACGATTTCCCCAACTTGCCGCCGGGATGCAATATTCACCTCGAACGGGTCGCGCGGGAGCACATCCTCGCCAACATCCGTCAGACACTCGGCAATTTGAATTCCTTCATTCCCGAGGCCATTCGCACTTTTAAAGCGGAGACGGGAAAAGAGCTGAACTTTGGCGAATTTGTCAGGGAGACCCAGCTTTCACCGCTCGCCATTCTAAAGAACCGGACCTGGTCCGAGTGGAAGGACCTCGCCGCTGGCACGAAGACCGTTGTCGATCCGGATCTCCGCGATGCGCGGCAGGCGCTTAGTCGCATCTGCCTGCGTACTGACCCGGCTTTCCTCGAAAAAGCGGAACGACTCTCGTCAGCGAAGGTGGCGGAGGATCCGAGCGCCTACGGATTGTCGGAATTGGAGGCAAACAGTCTCCATTATACGCTCTGGTCAAAAAAGGGGGCGGATCTCGGTGTCACGAACCATCGCGAATCCTTTGCCCAATGGCTCCGCAACACGAGCGCCGCCGCCGATCTCGTCGAGATCGCACAATGGCGGCGCAGTCTCCATCCTTTCTCGACGAGCGGGATCAACCTCGGATATCCCTGCTCCCTCCGTCTCCACGCCGCCTACGGCTACCGCGAGATCACCGCAGCCTTCGGCAAAGCGACCCTCGCCACAAGCGGGCCGGCCGGTGTCGGCGTGATCCATATCGAAGAACACAAGACCTACCTTCATTTCGTGACCTTTCGAAAAGAGGAAAAGGATTTCGCCCCGACGACCCGATACAAGGACTATCCAATCAGCCGCAGCCGCCTCCACTGGGAGTCGCAAGCCGGGACGACGCGGGCCTCGGCGACTGGTCGGAACTACCTCCATTTCCGCAAGCGGGGCTATACGATCCTCTTTTTCGCGCGACTCGAGAAACAAACCGAAGGCTGCACCTCGCCCTTCCTCTTCCTCGGCCCTGCATCGGATCTGCTTTCGGCCGAAGGCGACCGCCCCGTCAAAATGGTCTGGGACCTCGCTCATCCCATGCCGGCCGAGCTTTACGAGACGGCGCGGACGGTTTGATCGCATTGCCATCCCCTGCGTCGTTCGGTGGGATTGGGTTCTGTGATTGCATTCACCGGTTGTCAGGATGGGGGGCCGCCCCCGCCTGACAACCCCATGGCATCTAGCAGTAATTTTCGGTGCATTTTCGATAGGCCGGATTCGTCCATTGAGGGCGAGCACACGCGTTCCGCGCCGGAGCTCATCCGGCCGATATTCATCGAACCAACATCGAACCAACATCGAACCCACCCTCTTGCCATGAGAACGATCACCCCCCTTGTCCTGCTTCTCCTTCTTCTCATCGGATGCCCCTCGCCCGGTGCCCGGGCCGATCAGTTCGTGACCGGTCAGGCGGCCGCCTCGGTTCTCGGTCAGGCTGACTTGAATTCCGGCTCCACAGCGAACGCGCCCAATCAGTTCCTGAACCCGGAGTCGGTCGCGATCGACCCCGTCACCGGGAAAGTCTTCGTGGCGGATTCCGCGCACTTCCGGATCCTGAGATTCTCCGGCACCGCGGCACTGGCCAACGGTTCTTTCCCCGAAGCGGTCATCGGTCAGCCGAACTTCTCCTCGACGCTTCAGAACCAGGGCGGTCCGGCCGGACAGAACACCCTGAACTTCATGTATCAGATCACGGTGGACTCAAACGGCCGCCTCTGGGTTTGTGATAGCGGGAACAACCGCGTCCTCTGCTTTGTCGCCGCTTCCTTCCTGGGGAACAATCCACCGGCCGATTACGTGTTCGGCCAGCCTGATTTCACCACGGTCAGCCCGGGCACCACGATTGCCAAAACCGACTACCCCGCGGGAGTCGCGGTCGGTCCGGACGACTCGCTCTGGGTGGCCGATGCCGACGGCAACCGCGTCCTCCGCTTCGCCGACATCTCTACGAAGTCCAATGGTGCGAATGCCGATCGGGTTCTCGGCCAGGTGTCCTTCCTCACCGATTTCTCCGCCACCACCGCCACCGGGATGAACTCGCCTTTCTCCCTCTCGATCGACTCCGCGGGTCGTCTCTGGGTCGCGGACACCGGCAACCACCGGATCCTGCGATTCGACAATGCGGCATCCCTCCCGAACGGATCCCCGGCCTCCGGCGTGCTTGGACAAACGCTGCTGACCACGTCCTCCAGCGGCACCTCGGCCAACCAGTTTTTGGATCCCTACGGGGTGCTTGCCGGGCCCGACGGCACGGTCTATGTCGGGGACTGGGGCAACGAACGGGTGATGGGCTTCCGCAACGCAGCGGTCGTGGGCGACGGAGCCTCCGCCAACTTCGTTCTCGGAAAACCCGATTTCAACACGAACATCGGGGGACCCTCAGCGACCTTGACCGGTGGGGTGGTGAACCTTGCGCTGTCGGCCGCCGGTGAACTTTTTGTGGCGGATTACGGTTTCCACCGCGTGGTCCGTTTTTCGCCGGTGAAGTCACCGACTCTGGATGTCCTGACTCGACGCAAGACGAGCACCGCGCCGGAGTTCACGGTCATCGGCACGGCGGGAGGAGAGGTCACCTCGGTGGTATGGCGGGTCGGAGCGACCGGTCCCTTCAAGACCGCCTCGGGGACGACCTCCTGGAACTTCAAGGCGAGGCTGAAGCGGGGCAAGAGTCTGATCACCGTCGTGGCGATCGGGCCCGGCGGCGAATCCGCCCCCCGGGTTCTGACCGTGACGCGGAAGTGATCGGCCTTGGAAGCGTCGGTGCCGCCGGCGACTCAAGGTGGCGGTCACTGCGGAGAAGGAAATCGGGGTCAGGGAAAAATCGGGGTCAGGAACGATTTCCAGTTTTGACCGATCCCAACATCGCGGCTTCCTTCCCCTGTGCCTCGGCAAGTCCGTATTGAATATGAAAGCGCGCTCTACCACGTCATGGCCCGTGGGAATCGACGCAACTGGATCTTTACATTCCAATGAAGGCGTCTCAATTCGATAATCGTTCCCTGACCCCTTTTTACGGTTCGCTTCTTCCGGGCCGGATGAAGAGCAATCTCTCCTGAATTCGGGCGAGAACCTCTTCGCGTTCGCGCTCCAGAAGACGTGGCCGGTTCGCCAACCCGATAAATCCGCTCCTGAACTCCACCAAAACATCAAGTGTCCCCTTGAAGCCGATCTCATCGGCGAGGATCGCCGCCTCCCCTTGCGAGGCCTCCAGTTGGAGAAGCTTGACGAGGTTGTAGGTGATCGTGGCCATGCGCAGCGTCTTGCGCGCCATTTCCGGAGTCCGAACACGGAGGCGCTCCAGTCCCATCGTCGTTTTCAAGTCGCGGAACCGCACTTCGATACTCCATCGTTGCGCGTAAAGTCCGGCGATTTCCTCCGTGGGATAGGCCTCGTTATTGAGCAGCGTTGTCGCCAGATAGATCGTGCGTGGTTTCCTGTCACGGCCGGGTGCCTCAAGTCGCACGAGGCGAACTTCCATGGTCGCCGGTAGGCGTTCCCAAGCCTCTCTCGTGATCCCGGATTTCCCCGGTTTGGCGGGCTTCGCCCACTCCACGATACGCGAGTTTTCATCGAGCTTTCGCCCCCTTCGCCAATCTAATTTGGCCTCGCGCTTTTGGTGAAGTCGCATCACGCAACCTGCCTCTTTTCCGCTCAGAAGGGCGAGCATTTCCCATGAGCAAAAGGCGCGGTCGGCGACGAGGAGATCCTTTGCCTGGATGCGTTCGACAAGACGATGCAGCCCCTCCAAGTCATGACCATGGCTGGGGCCGGTGAGGTAGTCGTCAACCGTTCCGAGCGCCACATCAAGCAACGCCACCACTCCCATCACGGGAAAGCCACACCCAGGCTTCTGGGCGGATGGCTGGGGATATTCGGCCTGGTTGAAGGCCGTGTCGGTCAGTTGCACGGACGTTCCATCGACGAGTTTGACACGGTAACCGCGCCAGCGGTGGTGTTCTTCAATGCGAGCTTCGCCAAACATCGCCAACCTGGACTCGACCGCCGCGAGGAAGTTGTCGGAGAGGCGCTGCCTAGCCCGGCAAAAAGCGGACGTGCAGAACGAAGGCAAGGCGAGGACAGCAGCCGCATACCACCTCTGCACGAGAGTGACTGCCCTGGCACAGGAGGTGTTGCCATCAAGGATCTGGGACACCCACGCCCAGAAGACGACCACCTCGGGGAAAAGCCGTCGCCGCCCGTCGCGCGCCGCCGATTCGAGCGACTCGACGGGCAGGATCGCGCCGAAGAGAGCCCCGTAGTCGGAAAGCGAGGCGGTAAGGACCTTGTCGCGCACCGCCCGGAGCGCTTCCAGTTGACTGCGACGCTTGCGCCCGTAAAGATTCGTCGAAAGACCCGGCAGGAAGTTTGGTTTTGTTTTCACACCCTAACACAAACATAACTGCCGGGTTTTTCACGCCCATCTTGGGCCGATTTTTCATCGAAGATGGGCCTTAAGTCAGTGCCATTCTTCCCTGACCCCTTTTTACTCCAATGAAGGCGTCTCAATTCGATAATCGTTCCCTGACCCCTTTTTACCGGGAGTGAAGGTGCCGTTGGTCCGGATCGACTCGCTCAAGCTCGAACGCGCCGATGTCATCAAGGTCGATGTCGAGGGACATGAATTGGCCGTTTTCGAGGGGGCCCGTGATACCCTGCGCCGTCTTGGTCCGGCGGTTGTCTTCGAAAGCGGGGTGGGGCGGGAGGATCGGTGGATGCCGCCGGTCGCCTTCCTCGAAGCCATGGGTTACCGGCTCCATCGACCGGAGATCTCCGGGGAGGGAATCTTGTTCCAACCCTTCGCCGCATCCGGACGCGCGGGGATGGAAAAATACTTCAACGTGGTGGCAACCCGCGGGGTTTGAGCCTATAACGCAAGATTGAAGCGATCAAACGCAATCGCTGCGCGGCCTGGCTGGCGGGATTGGGGTATTCATAGGACGATACCGGAGGTTTCCGGTATCTCAATTCCAACCCCAAGAGTCATGAGAGCACTTCAAATGAAAACGCTTCCTTTTTTCCTCGCCGCCGTTTTCGGCTTGGCTGGGCTGACGATCCACTCCGAAGCCAGCGAAGCTTCGGCCCTGCGGAATGCCGCCGGAATATACGAGGGCACCGGTCGTGGCAGCCTGGTATCCTTGCTGGGAGATGGGACCGCCTCTCTCCCCACCTCGGTGAGGGTCCCCCGCAGTACCGGTGCGGGCTGGGTCCGTGTCGATGCTCGGAGCGTCGGCGATAGCATCTACTCCGTTCCGGTGACGATAACGAAAGCCACGGTCAACGCCACCGGGACACGCGTCACCTATCAGGGGCGCGTGACGATACCCGCCAGCTACACCAGTGGCTTCGGAACCTTCTCCGGCAGCTTTACCGCGGTCGCGACGCTGACGGGAACGCCCAAACTGACGATCACCGCGAGTGCCAGCAATGGAATCGCCACGGTGCGCGTTTCTTTCAACGGCACGAAATGACCTTGGCTCCGCGGTCGGAGAATTTCGACCGCGGAAGACTTCACGGAGTTGAACGAACCGCCGAATGAATCGGCACGAAGCATCCGCTTATCCGGCTGGTTTCCGCGTTCCGCCGCGGACCAGGGGGCCCGGCCCCTTGGTCTTGTTTTTCGTTCTTGCGTTCGAAATCGGCGAAAAGCGGACGACGGGGGCCCGTCGCATGCGCGGTGCGGACTGGGGCGACTTGAGGGTGCTGCGCGATTTGCAGAAGGATGTGATCGGGACCTAGGAATTGAAAAGGATGGGCGGCGAGCACGGACCTTTTCGTGAAAGGGTGACGCTTCCACTTCCACATCTGAGCCCTCCCACGCAGCCGAGGACTTTGTCGTCGCGTTCGACATCGCCCCCTATTCGATGGGGTGATGGCTTTTTGAACAGTTTTTTGGGTTGAAAAAGAGAAAGATTTCTGGAAACATCCGGAAACGTCCCTTTTTCCCATGTCCTTGACCTGCGTTTATTCCGGAGCCGTTCATGGCGTCAACGCCGTGCCTGTCGAGGTCGAAGTGAATGCCTCGGATGTGGGCAAGGTCGATTTCAAACTCGTCGGTCTGCCCGATGCCGCGGTGCGCGAGAGCATCGACCGGGTCATCACCGCGGTGAAAAATAGCGGGCTGCGCTGGCCCAGCAAGCTCATCACGATCAATCTCGCGCCGGCCGATCTTCGCAAGGAAGGGCCGAGTTTCGACCTGCCCATCGCCATCGGCATGGTCTCGCTCGCCCAAGAGCAGAATGGCGCGCTCACCGACGGGGCGCTCAAGAAGTGTGCCATGGCGGGTGAGCTCGCCCTCGATGGACGGGTCCGTCCGATCAAAGGCATCCTCCCGCTCACCCTTCAGGCGAAACAGCAGGGGCTGCGGGCGATTTTCGTGCCCAAGGAAAATGCGGTCGAAGCCAGCATCGTCGAGGGGATCTACGTCTACGGGATCGAGAGCCTGCGCGACGCCTACGGTCTCCTCGCCGGGGAGAGCCACATCAAACCCGAAAAGCTCGACCGCGAGGCCTTTTTCCGGGCGAAGCAGCATTACCCGATCGACTTCAATGAAGTGAAAGGCCAGGCCCACGCCAAACGGGCTCTGGAGGTCGCGATGGCAGGCGGGCACAACATCCTTCCCATTATCCACTTTACTACCAAATCAACGGGCGGTATAAGTTCCTCATGCCCAACGCATACTCCTACCTCAGGTTCTCCACGGCGGACCAGATTCACGGGGATAGCTTCCGCAGACAGACGGAATTGGCCCGAGCTTGGTGCTCGAAAAACTCGATCCCTTTGGTCGAGAACTACCGGGACCTCGGAGTCTCTGCGTTCAGGGGGAAGAATGCGGATCAGGGTGCCCTGAAGGCATTTCTGGATCGCGTTGAGAGCGGCCAGATTAAACCTGGATCCTATCTTATCGTGGAGAGTCTGGATCGAATTTCCCGGACAGACATCACCTACGCCCTACAGTTGTTCCTTGGCCTCATCAACGCCGGGGTGGTCGTGGTGACCCTCGCCGACGAAAGAATCTATGATCGGGAGAAGATCAATGACGGGAACTTCACCGACTTGATTATCAGCCTCACGATTCTCAGCAGGGCAAACGAAGAGAGCCGCATGAAGTCGAGCCGGGTGAGCGCGGCATGGGCGGCGAAGCGAGGAAGGGCCGGCGAAGAGAAGCTGACGAAACTCTGCCCGAGCTGGCTGACGCTTTCTGATGACCGAAAGACCTTCATCCCCATAAAGGAACGAGTCGCGGTGGTCAGGCGCATCTTCGAACTCTCCGCCTCGGGGGTCGGACAAACCAAGATCGCGAAGATTCTGAACGCCGAGAAGGTTCCAACGTTACGGAGCGGCAAGAGGTGGCACATTTCATCGGTCAAGAAGATCCTCGATAGCCGAGCGGTTATCGGCGAGTTCCAGCCCGGCAAGATGGTCGATGGCAAGAGGGAGTTGCTTGATCCGATACCCGACTACTTTCCTACGGTCGTTCCCATGGAGCTATTCGCAACGGTTCACCGAATTCGGAGGTCGCGCCCAAGCTATCGCGGCAGAGGCATGACCAATCCTCTGGCGGGAGTGGTCTTCAATGAAATGACGGGAAATAAGATGATTCGGCTCTCGAAGGGCACCGACCAGAACTACATCTACTTGGTCGATTCGGCGGCCCCGACCGGTGCCGCTCCGTACATTAGCTGGCGGTTTGACGACTTTCTGAACGCGTGCCTGGCGTGTTGCCGAACCGCGACGGCAGCCCCGGAGGTTCCGAAGCGGGAGAATCTCGAATTGGCGGCCGCCCTTCGGGAACTGGATGAAATCGAAGCGCAAATCCCGCGGATGGTCGCGTTCATCGCAAACGGGTTCAGCGAGTCCGTGGACCTAAGGCTGCGCGAGCTGGAGACTCGAAAGAAGACTCTCGCCAAGAAGATTACCGAGATTGGGGCCGAAGAGCAGGCGGGAAAGGTCTCAAGCGACGACATCGACTGGAACGATTCGGAAAGACTGAAGGAGAACATCCGCTCGATCGTGAAGCGGATCACGGTGCATCCAAAAGATCGACGGTTCACCGTTGCTCTGTTCGACGGTCGGTCGGTCTCGTATCGGGAAATCGGAAACGAGGTCGAAATCGAATCAAACGAGAACCAGCCTCAGTGAGTTCGAATGTCCCAAGAGGTGGCCTGATCGGCGAGGAGCTACCCACCACGTTTTTGAACCTCCATCAGAAACTCGTCCCACGCCCGGATCTCCGGGTGGGCATTGACCAGCTTCCTGACGCCGTCGGAAAGTCGCGCCGATTTCCACCCCGGCGAACTCGATTTGTTTCGGAACCCGACAGTTGGAACCTCCGGTAGTCCACAGACTTCGCGGCACAGCTCCTCGACCGCTTCGGAACCGGCCCGTCGAATCCACTTCACCTTTCCGAGCCACGTCGGCAAGACCCACTGAGGGTGATAGACCGGATCGTTGAGCAGAACAAGCACGGCCTCCTTGACGTTGCGGACAGCCGCGAGAGCCGAGTTGTCGATGTCTTCGCGATGCCAGACGGGACACGGCTGGCCGCGACCCATGGCATCAAGGCTCCATGAGGCGAGGCTGACCAGCACTTCCCTCGGGTCGCGCACCAGGGCAATGGTGAGCCAGTTGTGATCGTGAAAGGCATCGAGCGCCTTCTCGGTCCAACCGAAGGTGTGGTTGTGGACAAAGCCACACCCGCCGAGATGCTGCCCATAGAGCCTCCCTTCCGCGAGAAGCAGCAACTCTGCCTCGGTCCATTCACGGTCGAGGCCGAGATCCCAGCTCACGAGATTCTGGAGTCCGAGGGCCGGTCCGACCTGATCCCGGATCAGGCTTCTCAGATGTGTGCCCCAGCTCCTCACACAGTGGACATGGGCGATCTTCGACGGGGCCGAAACGTTCCGAACCGAATCCCGAACGGTCTCACTCATCTCCACGATGCGTGGGGCCCTGCCGTTTGCCTTGAGCTTGTGGTGCAGGCTCACCACCGGACGACGGCTTGGTGATTCCCATCGCCACTTGGCGAAGTTGTGTTCGTGGCCGAACCAGGCCGTCACGAACTCGCGGCTCAGGTAATCGAGGCACTTCTGCTCATAGAACCCGCCGAGACCCGCCGAGTACATTTGCTCCCAGCGATCCACAACCCTTGTATCCGCCGCGAGAAGATAGCCCGCATTAAAGAACCCGTGGGCCACCGGAGTCGCCGCCGCAGGGTCTGGCCAGTAGAAAGGACTCAGCACGAGATCGGCCGTCCAGGGGCCGCCCGCATGGAGCGACGCGTTCACCGCGATGTCGGCGTCGAGAAGATGGCTTGGGCCGTGGCGGCGGATTGCCGTCCTGAGGGCGTGGAACTTCAGGGCAATCGCCTCCAGCTTCCAGTAGGGATCGTGCCGGATCACCCGTTGGCTGAGCGATTCTGCACGGATCCGGAGCTCTTCCGTGATCAGTTCAATCTCGATTGCCGGCAGGTCGAGTTTCAGCATCCGTTCGGCGACCGCTTCGTCGCAGACGAGAACCAGTGGCTCGGCGTGGTGGCGGCGCAGTGTGCGGACCAGGATCTCCACTTCCTCGATGACCCCCGCAGTCGCCACCGCGCAAAACGCTCTGGCCCGCATCGGAATGGCGCAGGTCAGAAGCGGTGCCGTGAAGTATCCTGGATCACCGCTGCTCTCGTCCGGTTTCCGCCCCGCCCTGCCTCCTGCCTGGGTCACGATCTCAAAGATCCTGTCGCCGACCTTGTCGGATGCGTTCCCTTCATGCCTGGCGGTTTGAACCATTGCCGGGAAGAAAGAGCGGCGAATGAAGTAGCCGTTCGGGCAAATCCAGCAATCCAGACTTTCGATGTTGGGAGGCAGGACGGGAACGGCATCCGGTTTGGTGAGACGTCCGATCCATCGTGCGCCGCGAAACTCGTGTGCCACCATCGCGAGTGCGGCCTGCTCGTCATCCCAGGCAGATTCGCCCGACGCGCGGGTTCGGTAGAGATCGCCGTCCGGCCGCCTCGCGAGTCGATGCTCCGTCGAGTCGATCACGGCGACGCGGCACGAGGGATCGCGCTCCCGCAGCCGGGCAACGAGGTGGTTCACGTTGGCGACGGGAGATTTCCCGGCAATGACGAGGTAGGCGATCATCAATACATTGGCCCGGATGGGTCAGGAGGCGGTGGTGGAGGGGGCGGCGGAGCGCAAGGTCCCTGCGGAGCGCAGAGCGGAGGCCAGTTCGCCTGAGCCCGAGCCGTCTTGGTGCCCCCGTGTTGTCCGGGGAAGTGGACCGAGGCGGAGACGGGCATGGATCCACCGGCGGGCTGGCGGAAGGGGCCGCCCGGACCGAAGTCGAAGGAATCGCCCGGAGCCCCGGTCTGGCGAAGCAGGGTTTGCCCGCCACAGGTGACAGTGATCCAGCAGAGGTCGCGCCGACCTTCGGGATGGGGGCCGATGCTGATGGTTCCCGCCACCGAGCGTGATTGCAGGGAATTGTCGGGAAGATTCAGATTGCCGCAGGGCTGTTCCGGCAATCGCGGGATGCAGCTCGGGTCTGTCACCTGGGCGTTGAGAGTCACGTTCGGCAGTCCATGGGTTTTTGGTCGGCGTGGGGGTCTGTTTGGACCACCGCCACCTCCGCCACCTCCGCCACCACCGCCGCCACCGCCGCCACCGCCAGTGGGGGCGGAACCACCTGTCCCGCTTGTCGTTCCGCCCGTTCCGCCCGTTCCGCCTGTCGTCCCGGTGCCGGGACTCGATGGATTGACCGGAAGAGGACTCGTTCCCGGCGGTGTATTGCCGGGAGGCAGAGGCCACGGAGGCGGGCTGACTTCTCCACCTCCACACTCGCAGGGACCTGTTCGCCATTCGCAACCTTCCAGTCCGAGGAGACGGTTGGGATTGAACCCGTCGAGAGCGGCCATCGGGTCCGGCTCATCTTCCCACTCCGGATAGGGCATCGCGTCGAGAGCGCCGGGACCGCACGCGCAGACTTCGGCGCTGGAAACGCACTCGGGCGGCAAAAGGGTCCAGTCCCGCGCGAGGAAATCTTCCCGGCTCACCTCGTCGTTCTGGACGACCTCACGCCCCTCACCATCGAGGAGAAAGAAGAGTCCACCGCGGTAGACAATCCAGGCGAGCGCCCGCTCCTCCCCGCTGCCGTCCCAGATGGCGCGACGGATGGCGTATCCATCCCGCGCATAGCGGAGCGCTG
>DGXY01000101.1 GCA_002396885.1 Akkermansiaceae bacterium UBA5020 | reverse complement strand
ACTCCGGCGGCCCCGCCCCGTGCCGCGGGCGCGCTCTCGGGCGCAGCGCTCTGGCTCGCTGCGCGCGATGCCTTGATCGAGGCGAAGCCGCTCTTCGAGACCTGGCTCACGGCCGCGTCCTTTGTCTTGCACGAGGGCCATGCCTTCACGATCGGCTTTTCCTCCGAGCAGCGCTTTTTCCGCGAGTCCCTCACCCGCTACGAAAAGGATATCCAGGATCAGATCAACGTCTTTGCGGCGAGCCCGGTGCGACTTGAAATCGTCGTCCGCGCCGACATCGCCTCGGTCGAGATGCCGGACTTCGCAGACGAGGAAGAGACTCCGCCCGCCGCCGCTCCGGTGATCGAGACTGCGCCCGAGCCGGAACCTACGGTGGCGGAGCCTGCTGCCACGGCGGAGGATTTCAAATCCGATCCGCTCATTCGCGAGGCGCTCGATGCCTTTGAGGCGCGCATCATCAAATCCTGACATTTCCACCATTCCCACCGCGAAAACCCCGCCCCATCGATTTATGAACATCGCCAAAATGATGAAACAGGCCCAGCAGATGCAAAAGCGCATGGGCGAGATGCAGGAAGAACTGGCCTCGCGCGAGGTGGAGACTTCGGTCGCCGGCGGCAAGGTGACAGTGAAGGCCAACGGAGCGGGCGACGTGCTCGTGATCAAGATCGATCCCGCGGTGGTCGATCCGGCGGACGTCGAGCTGCTCGAGGATCTCGTCCTCAGCGCGGTAAAGCAGGCGATCGCACAGGGCAAGGCGATGAGCCAGCAGGAGATGTCGAAGCTGACGGCCGGTCTCGGTTTGCCTCCCGGATTGGGCTTCTGATCCAGATCAAACACGCGGCGCTCCGATGAAACAGGGTCGCGTGAGAGACTGGAGAGGGTTTGGCCTGAGAAGTTTCGTGCCGGTGCTCGATCAATTCGCTGCCGGGAACCCACCTTCACATCGCGATTGATCCTGGCGAGGCGAGAAGGTTCGGTATCGGGAGACGATTCCGACCGGGTCGGATGAGCATGAGGTGGCATGGGCATCGTGCCCATGCATTCGACGGGGCTCAACGTCGATGAGCGAAGGGCCGTGCTTTCGTCAACGAGTGCTGAGAGACCGACGCATGGGCAAGATGCCCATGCCACGTGGGCACCTCAGGTGCATGAATTGGCGGCAGGAATGGGGCTTGGCCAGAATCTCTCCGGGATGCGTTGGTTGTTTGTCGGGGAGTCCGGTGATTTCCGTCGGGGATGGGCAAATCTCTTGCGCCTAGGGGATTTCCGTCCTATCTCCCGCCATCATGTTAGCCGTCGTCGTCACCATCACGAGCCATCCCGACAAGGTCGGGGAAATGATCGCCGCCCTCGAGGGGAATGCGGCCCACTCGCGTCACGAACCCGAATGCCTGAAGTGGGAATGGTCGCAGCACATCGAGGATCCCACGAAATTCGCGATCTACGAGCTCTATACCAACCGCGAGGCCTTCGCCGCCCACAAGGCGAGCGATCACTTCGCGGTCTGGGTCGAGGCGAGCACGCCCTGCATCAAGGAGAAGGTGGCGGGTCAGTATGACGTCAAAGGCGTCGATCCGCGTCCCGTCGTCGGGTAGGGTCGGAAGTCGGAAGTCGGAAGTCGGAAGTCGGAAGTCGGAAGTCGGAAGTCGGAAGTCGGAAGTCGGAATACGCGCAGCGGATAGACGGAGCGGAGCGAAGTCAAATCGGAGGTCGGAGGTCGGAGGTCGGAGGTGACCCGTGACCCGTGACCCGTGACCCGTGACTCTTTCACGCGGCGTCGTTGAAGGTGTATTCGACGCCGAGGTGTTTCGAGATCACCGAGAAGAGTTCGTGCGAGCGGAAGGGCTTGGCGACGAAGTCAGTGCAGCCGGCCTCGATCGCGGCCTGGCGGGCCTGTTCGAGGGCGTAGGCGGTGAGCGCGACGATGACGGGACGGTCCTCGTCGGAGGCCATTGCCTGGATCTCGGCGGTGGCTTCGTTGCCTTTCTTGATGGGCATGTCCTGATCCATGAGGATGAGATGGGGCTTCCATTCGCTCCATTTCTCGACGGCGGCCTGACCGTCGCCGGCTTCTGCGAGGGTGAAGCCGGCTTTGCCGAGGATGCGTTTGAGGAGGAGGCGATTGGTCGGCTGATCCTCGGCGATGAGAATGCGCACCTCGCCCATCGGGGCGGTGAAGCCGTTGATCCGTTGCGCGGTTTTTTCGTCGAGGGTGACACTGATCGCCTCGGTCGAAGCCACCGCCGGGGCGAGTTCCTCGCACTCGATGCTGAAGCGGAACGTCGTCCCTTTGCCGAAAACCGAGGTAACCTCGATGTCGCCGCCCATGAGCTGCACGAAGCTGCGGGCGATGGGTAGGCCGAGGCCGGTGCCCTCGGAGGAGCGGCGTCCGCTCTCGGTCTGGGAATAGCGTTCGAAGAGTTTTCCGATCTCTTCCTCGCGGATGCCGCGTCCGGTGTCGCGAATTTCGAAGAAAACGCGGATGCGGCGGCGGAGGCGTCCCTCGACCAGTTCGGGTTCGCCGGCGGCCTGGGTGGAGATGGAGACGCCGACGCCGCCCTGCGCGGTGAATTTGATGGCGTTTCCAAGCAGGTTGATGAGGATCTGGCGCAACTTGCTGCGGTCCGTCACGACCTCCCCGGGCATGGTCGTGGTGGCGGCGAAATTGAAGGCGATGCGCTTTTCCGACGCCTTCATCGACAACATTTCGTATACGGATTTGACGAGGGGGACGAACTCGAAGGTCTCCTCGTTCTTCTCCATCTTGCCGGCCTCGATCTTGGAAAGGTCGAGGATTTCGTTGATGACGCCGAGGAGGTGCTCGCCACTGTTGGTGATGATGTCCAGGGTCTCGCGTTGTTTGGGTGTCAGGGTTTTGTCTTCGCCCAAGATACCCGAGAAACCGATGATGGCATTGAGGGGGGTGCGCAGTTCATGGGTCATCTTGGCGAGGAAGTCGCTTTTGGTGCGGTTGGCGACTTCAGCGTGATGGCGCGCCTCCTCGAGGTGATCACGGTAGGTCGACTCGATCTCGGCGGTGTTGACCTGGGCGATGGCGATGCCGAACTGACCGGTGAGGGCCTCGAGTAATTTCAAGTCGTCGTCGCTCCAGTTGTCTTCCTTGCCGACGCGCAGAAGAAGGATGATGCCGTTGGCGCTGTCGAGGAAGCTCGTTGTCGCGGCGAGCAGGGCGATCGATGCTTTTTCGGGAAATGCAGACCGGATCGACTCCGGAATGGCGGCGGGGTTCGTCACCGAGAGAACGCTTTTCGCGGCGAGGATGTGGCGGGCAAGGCGGTCATCGAGGGCAAGGCTCGGGATCGGGGCCGACTTCCTCGACTCGGGCGCGTCGAGGGCATTCCAATAACCGATGCGTTTGAGGGAATACTGTTCATCGACCGAGCCGTCGTCGTTGGTCGGGTTGACGATGCGGAAGACGAGGCAATGGGTCGCGCCGAAATCAGTCACGATCCCTTGAAGTGCTCCGCTGAGGATTTGATCGTCAGGGGTCTCGTTGCGCAGGTTGCGGTAGGAGCGGTCGAGGAGCATGCGGTTCTGCAGCTGCCTCGCGAGGGCGGCTTCGCCCCTGTCTCGCTGGGCAGTGAGCATCTCTTCGCGGCGTCGAAGTTGTTTTACGCGGGAACGGATCCAGAAGCGGCTGGTCCCGAGCATGACAAGGACGACTGCCGCAACGGCGAAGAGACGTGTCCACCAGGTCTGCCACCAGGGTGGTGTGATGATGATGCGGATTCTTCGGGTGGTGTCCGGCCAGTCATTCGGGTCCAGCGAACTCTGCACGCGGAACTCGTAGCGGCCGGGGTCGAGCTTGGCGTAGGTCGCTTTTCGTCCAGCATCGGCTTCGATCCAATCCGGATCGTAGTTGTAAAGCATGTAGCGGAAATGGCCGCGATTGGGGAACCGGTAATCGAGATTGGCAAAGCGCAGGGTGAAGAGGAGACGCTCATCAAAGGGGATGCGGATCTCGTCAGTGGCCGCGAGCTCGTTCTCGAGAATCCCGCCCTCGCGAGGGACGACGGGTTCGCCGAACAACTCAAGGCCGGTCAGAATCGGGTTCAGCGCTTGCGGCATGGCCGGGAGTTTCTCCGGATCGATGAGATTGAAGCCGTCTTGGCCACCAAAGTAGAGTCGTCCCCGATTGTCCTTCGCGACGGCTCCCGGGAGGAATCCGGCCCGCTGGATGCCATCATCTTCCCCGAAGACGCGAAATTCGTTCTGCATCGCGTCGAGACGGGCGACTCCGGAGCGGGTCGCTACCCAGAGGAGATTGTTCTGATCCTTGACGAGGGAGGCGATGTGATTGTCGGGCAGTCCGTGGATGTCGGAATTGAAATTCGAGACTTCCCCGGTGGCGGTGTTGAGACGGTCGAGTCCGGCATCGAGCGTGCCGATCCAGACGATGCCGTTGGAGTCGGGCAGGATCCCACTGACGCGCTCGCTCGTGAGCGATTCGGCGCCGGGAAAGACGGTCTTGAGGGACCTCAGGGAATTGCCCCCTCCCGTGAGGAGATAGGGGCCTGACTGGGTCGAGATCCAGAGATCCCCGGAAGAATCTTCGGCGATCGCGAGAATGTAATCGTTATCCGATCCTCCCTCGCCGGGGACCTCGAGGAAGGCATCGGCATCGGGATCGTAGCGGAAAAGCCCTTTCCCCTGGGTGCCGATGTGAATGACTCCGCCGCGCGATTCATGGATCACGGAGATGTTGTCGTGGCCGATCGTGTTGGGAACGGCAGGATCGTGGCGGTAGGTTCTGGGTTCGCCCTTTGCGGGGTGGAGGATCAATCCGTCGCCACGCGTTCCGAGCCAAAGATTCCCCCGGCGGTCGCGGAGGAGGGCGTTGACCGAGAATCCGTCTTCGGGCCGCGCGGGATCTTCCTGAGCCGGTAGAAAAGCGTCTTTCGTCGCATCCCAGAGGGCGAGGCCTTTCCCCGTTCCTATTGTAATGATACCGTCGCCAGATCCGGCAAACGCCCGGACGAAGCTGTGGGGAAGACCGGTGTCACGGTCGGGATTGTGACGGAGGTGCGAGAACCATTGGCGGTCGAGGTTGAAACGGCTCGTGCCTCCACCCTGGGTCCCCACCCAAAGCATGTTCGAACGATCTTCGAAGATGGCCGTCACGCAGTCGTCAGAGAGGCTGTCGGCGTGCCGGGGGGTGTGGTTGAAGAAAATGAAGGATTCATTGCCGCGGTCGAAAAGTCCGAGGCCGTTCTGCGTCCCCACCCAGAGATCACCCTTGGAATCGACAAACAGGGAGTTGATCGTGTCTTTGTCTGGCAGAGGATATCGCTCCGGTTTTCCACCTTGATCCGGAGAATAGGTGTAAAGGCCCATTCCTCCTGTCCCGATCCAAATCCCATTCTTCGAATCCAGTGCGACGGCGGTTACCGGGACCGAGGTGGACCAGAACTTCTGGAACGATTTCGCCTTCTGATTCCATCGGTGCAATTCCCCGGCGGCGGTCCCTACCCAGACGTCCGAGGTGCCCAGAATCGTGATCGAGCTAATGTTGGCGGTTCCCAGCGGTCCGGCTGCCGCAACGATCGCTTCGGTGTCGAGGTTCAGCACATTGAGGCCGGATTCGCTGCCGATCCAAAGAAACTTCTCGTCGGAAATGGCGAGGTCGGTGATGTGATCGCTCAGAAGAGGTCCTCCACGGAGCGATCCCTTTTGGAATTTGATCACTTCTCCCGACTCCTGGGAGAATTTCATCAAACCCATGGATGAGGTGCCGATCCAGAGCGGTCCCTGGTTGCGGCGTGTCGTCGCGAGGGCGGTGAGCTGGTCGCTGCTGAAGCCGTCGGGATTGGTAGGATCGGCCGTGTAATGGATCGTTCTGAATCCATCGAAACGGCTCAGTCCCTGATCCGTCGCGATCCAGAGATACCCTGCCATATCGAGGGCGAGATCCCGGATCCAATCCGTCCGCAGTCCGTCAGGGGTCGATTTGGAAAGGGTCGTAAAACGGATAAGGCTCGCCTCGGTCTGTTGTGCGTCGCTAAGGCGGGGCGCCAGCGACAGCAAGGCGAACAGGGCCACTTTCCCGACTTGGGCGAACCATTGTAGCTCCATGACGGTCAAAAAGGCGGAAGAGAGAGAAGTCGAAAAGGATCGCGGATCTCTCGATCCAGATTTTCAGGATGCCTTAATCTTGTAATTAGTTCAAGACCATTCCAAGAAACTTTTGCTTTCACCGCGGCCTCCCAACTCGGCGGAATCTCGAAGACGGCCAGGATGAGACAGGACCCGGCCGCCATCCTGTCCGGAGGCACCCTCTAGCGAACTCAGTTATGGGAAGGCCCGGGCCGGAGGAACTGACGCGGGGCCCGTGGAGTCGGCCTAATGGTCCGCCCCTGCGGAGAGCTCGTCGATTTCCTCGACTGCGCTCTCGCTTTTGATCCGGTCGATCAGATCGGCGATCCCTAGGGCGCGGCGTTCCGAGAGATACTTCTCTTCAAAGCCGGGGATCTCATCACGCGGGATCGGTTTCGCCTCCTTCCGCTCGGTGAGCTTGAAGAGGTGAAAGCCGTAATGGGTCGCCACGATGGGGCTGATCTCGCCGACTTCCATCGAGAAGGTGATCGCCTCGACCTCGGGCATGGTCTGGCCCTGCTTCATCCAGCCGAGGTCGATCTCGCGGTCCTCGTCAGAGCCATGTTCTCGGGCGGCTTGATCGAAATCTTTTCCGGCGAGGAGCTCCCGGCGCACCGTGCGGAGGGCGATGTAGGCCTCGCGGGCCGCCTCGTGGCTGCTCGGTTCGATGAAGATCTGGCTGACACGCACCTCTTCATCTCCGAGGAAACGCTCGAGATTGTCCTGATAATGACGCTCGAGTTCCTCTTCGCTTGCCTGGTCAGGGACGGCCACTTCGGCCGCGAGGAGACGATCGACGGTGAGGCTGCTCTTCAGTTTGGCGAGGATCACGTTGCGATCGCCCCGGTTGAAACCGGTGTTGTCGTAGAAGTTCTGGTCGCCGCCATGCTCCTCTTTCAGCGCTTCAAATCGCGCTTCGACGGTGGCCTCGTCGATCTCGCCGAAACGCTTCACCGACTCCTGCTCGAGGAGGATGCGATTGACGACGTTTTCCTTGGCATAGGTGCGCAGTTCCACGTCGCGATCACAGCAGACGACTTCGCCAAGGCGCTGGTAGTGTTCCTTCAGCGACTCGAACTCGTCTTCGATGACGTCGTCGCCAATGTGAGCTCCGTTGATGATGAATGCCATGGGGGATAGTGGAGTAGAATCGGGTGGTTCGCAATGGGGGGAAGTTTTCAGCGGAGGAGTTTTCAGCGGAGGAGTTTTCAGTTTTCAGTTTTCAGTTTTCAGTTTTCAGAGGTTTTGCTGCGGCACTGAAAACTGAAAACTTCGACCTGAAAACTTCCTCACTTCCTCACTTCCTCACTTCCTCACGAGCGAAGCGAGGTAATCGAGCAAACTCGCCATCTCGTGGACGGAGAAATTGGCCATCAGGCCGGGAGGCATCAGGCTCATGGGCAGGGTCTCGCGTTTGGCGATGTCGGCTTTCTTGAAGGTGTGTTCCTGCGAGGCGATGTCGCGCAGAGTGACTTGCTCGCCCTGCTCATCGGTGACGAAACCCATCAGGGAAGTGCCGTCCTTCATCGTGACGAGATTCGAAGCGAACCCTTGGGCGATCGTCTTGTTGGGATCGAGGATGTTCATCGCGAGGTCGGGACGCTGATAGGTCTCGACGATGTTGCCGAGGTAGGGGCCCTTCTGTTTTTCGCTCTGGCTCACGGTGTGGCAGGCGACGCAGGTGGCGCGCGCAAAGACGGCTTCACCGAGGGCGACGTCGCCGCTCTTGTGGGCGAGGACGGCGGCGATGGCTTTATCGGGAGCAAGGGTGCCGATCTTTGGCGTCTTGTCTTCGCCCTTGGCCTGGAGCTTCAGATCCTTGACCGCCGACTGGGCGGCTTTGGCGACGGCGGGATCGAGGTCGGTGGCGGCGACGAGAATGCGATCATCGAGGGTGCGGTTTTTCGTTTTTACAGCCGCGGCGATGAGGACCGCTTTCTGGGCGGGCACGTTCCATGCGGCGTCGAGGGCCTTTTTCGAAAGTTCGCGGGACTCGGGCGATCCGCCCGTGCGCGAGGCGAGGGCGAGGACGGCGGCATTGGCCCAGAAACCCTCGGGAGTGCCAGGCTTTTCGGCGGCGGTCTTTTCTAGGGCGAGGTGATGGTTTTCCAGCTTCGGCGCTTCGAGGAAGGCCTTGGCGGCTTCCTCGAGGTGTTTTTCGGCGTCGGTTAGGGCGGTTCGAGCATACTTTTGCTCGCTCTTCGCCTTCACCGGATCGGCGATCTCACCGGCGCTCTTCACCGCGGTGCGGAGGGTGTCGAGGCGTTGGTTCAAGGCGCCGAAACCACCGAGGGAGGCGGCGAAGGCCTCGTTCCCGTCGACTTTGGAAAGGGCGATGATGGCTTGTGAAAGCGTTGCGCTAAGGGCCTTGGCATCAGCCGTGGCCCGAATCAGGAGCGGAATGCCTTCGGCGGGAATGGACTCCGAGGCGACGAGCTGGGCGACGGCGTCGGGGAGGACGGAGGGGTTTTCCTTCGCCAGCGAGAGGATGCGCGAGAGGGCGTCGTTCGACTGGATCCGGTTCCGGCTCATTTCCTTGACGAGGAAAGCGGCCTCCTCTGGCGAGGCGGCGTCCAGGGTGGACTTGAGCGCGGCGAGGATTTTGTCCGTTTCGGCCCATTTCACTGGCTGGTAGTAAGGGCCACGGGTGTCGGGACGAGTGCCCCAGCTGTCGCCGGTCCACTCTCCCTCGCGCTGAGCGAGGCGGCAGAGGGTGGCGAGGAAGAGTTGGCGGATCTCAGGGCGCTTTTCGGCGGGGAGTTTGGCAAGGAGTTCGTCGACGATGCCGGGGACATCATGCATGCGCATCAGGGCGAAGGCGGCACCTTTGGGATTCGGGCCACTCAGGAGCGCTTCGATCGCGGCGTCCTTCGCGCCGAGACGGGCGAGGGCTTGGAAAGCGGTGTGGGCGACGCGCGGATCGGGATCGGCGAGGAGCGTAGCGATGGCGGGAGCTGCGTCCTTCACGCTTTGTCGTGCCGCGGCGACGGCGGCTTCGCTGCGGGTCCGCGGATCGGAGCTTTTCGTGGCATCGGTGACCCAGGCTGCGGGCAGCGGTCCGAAATCGCCAGCCGCACGCAGGACATAGGGAGCGAGATCCTCATCGCCTTGGAGCGGATCGAGGGGCCCTTTGCTCTGTGCGATCGCATAGACCGCCGCGACCCGTGTTTTTAGCTCTTTGTCAGGATTCTTCGCGAGCGCGAGCAAAGCTTTGGACAGAGCGGGGTTCGGTTCGCGACGCAAGAGGGTCCGCTGCGCTGTCAGGGTGCGGATGTGGCTCGGGGAATCGAGGGCGGCGACAAGTTCGGCGTCGCTCATTTTCTCGTAATCGGGCAGGGGCTCGGGTTTGAATCCCTTCGGCGTGACCCTGACAATGTAGCCTACCTCGGGTCCCTCCCACTTGAAGGTGGCGGGGCCTTTCCAGCTTGCCTGATAGACGGCGCTCATCGCATCGACGTCGGCGTCGGTGGGACGGGTCATGCCGATGAAGGGACGTGGCTCGGTGATCTCCGCAAAGCTCGCGCCCTGGCGCTGCACGGTGTGGACGAAGGAAGCGGTGCGGCCCCAGTCGCAGGTGATGGGGGCTTTGTTCCATTCATCGGGGAAGCCGGGCTCGTGCAGGTAGACGGAGCCGCAGCCGGAACCCCCGCCGTAGTCGGCGAGGGGCGGGACGTGTTCCTCGCCGAAGTTTTTGTAGAGGCGCGGGTAGCCATGGTCCTCGAGACCGGAGAAGTGGTGAAAACGCACGTCCCATCCGCCGCCGTCGTTGGTGTTGTCGCGGGCGAAGAGGTCGCAGAGCGGGCTCATCGGCGTGCCGAGGATATTGCGGGTGCCGGTGGCGTAGATCTCGAGTCCGCTGCCATCGGGACGGAAGCGGATCACGCCGCCGTTGCGGTGCTGGACGGTGCGTCCATCGGTGCCGGTGGCTTTCATGAAACCGAAGTCGCCGCCCGCGATGTAGATCCAGCCATCGATGCCGAGCTCGAGCCCGTTGGTGGTGTGGTCGGCGGGACGTCCCGAAAAGTCGAAGGCGATCCCGTCGATGAGCTTCTTCGATTCCTCGGAGATCCCGTCGCCATCGCGGTCAAAGTAGACGCTGATGTGGGGCGGATGGAGGAGGTAAAGTCGGTCGTGATCCCAGATGAGCCCTCGGGGGGAATCGACATTTTTGACGAACTCCTTCACCTCATCGGCGCGGCCGTCGCCGTCCTTGTCGCGAAGTCGCAGGACGCGGCCGCGACCGGGTTCACGACCGAGCGAGCCGTTGCCATCGCTGGAGACGTAGAGGTCGCCATTCGGCGCGGCGGCCACGTAGACGGGGTAGTTCGCGGCCTGCCAGTTCGAGAAAAGGGTGACGTCGAAACCTTCGGGCACCTTCACGTCCTTGAGGACCTCGGCTTCCTCCTGCGGGGAGAGCTTCACGATCTTCGGCGCGATGTTCCCTTCCTTTGCATGGGGATCGTCGGCCTTCTTCGCGGCGGCATCGGCGGCAGCCTGTTGCTTGGGATCGAGCTTCGGATGGAGTTTGGTCAGGGTGGGGCCGACGAGGGCGATCTCGCGGATGCTGGACCACCCGCCATGGCTCGTGCCGGTGCAGGTGATCTTGAGAAACTTCACGTCCTTGGCTGAGAAGGTCGCCTGGGTGTCGCCTGGTTTGGGCGCATTTGTCAGATCGGCGAGCACGGTCCAGGCCTTGCCATCGACGGAGGCTTCGATCTGGTGCGCGTAGGCATGGTTGCCGGCCTCCCACGCGATTTTGGCTTCGGTTAGGGTCTGCGGCTTTTCGAATTCGAGTTGGAGCCATTGGGGTTTGGAAGGATTCGCGGCGCACCAGCGGGTGTCTCGGTTTCCGTCGATGGCCTGCCAGACGAGATTGTTTTTGCCGGTCTCCTCGCTGCTCGCGGTGACGACGGCGAGGGTCGCGTCCTTCGGTGCGGGTTTTGGACCCGCGGCCTTTGGAGCGGGCGGGGGAGTCGGTTTGGCGGGCTCGAAGGTGACGGTGTTTTCGCCGGTGTAGGCGGTGCCGAGGTAGCCGGCTTCGTCGAGCTTTCCAGCGGCCCAAAGGACACCTCGAGTGACGAGGTCGAGATAGCGGGGATCTTCGACCGTGGCGGTGTTGTGGCCGAGGGTGGTGCTGAAGCTGCGCGCGCCCTGCTTCTCGTTCGTCCAGACGACGATGGAGACTTCCTCCTTCTCCTTCCCGTCACGCTTCACGATCTGCTTGCCGATGGCGAGAGGATGAGCGTCGAAGACGTTGACGTTGTTGTAGAGCTCCTCCTTGATCGTGGTCCAGTTCCCGAGGGGCTTGGTGATGGGGTGCTCTTTATCGACAAAGTCGATTGCGATGGGCTCCTGGGGACCGTGGGAGGCGGATTGCAGGCCGAGGTGCTTGAACCACTGGTCGGTCCCATTGCGGAAGCTGTGCATCGCGCAGTGAAGGTGCACC
This sequence comes from Akkermansiaceae bacterium UBA5020, assembly GCA_002396885.1. Taxonomy (GTDB): domain Bacteria; phylum Verrucomicrobiota; class Verrucomicrobiia; order Verrucomicrobiales; family DEV007; genus Arctic95D-9. The sequence continues at coordinate 4,889 of DGXY01000101.1, read as the reverse complement.
GCGGGGACGGTCTTGTGGACATCGAGGATGCGGCGCTTCATCACGGTCAGGTCCTTGTTGCCCGCTGCGCATTCATCGTGGATGACGAGATCGTAGCCTTTGGCCCAGTCGTCCTTTCCGTAGAGGGTCAAGGGAGGTTCGACCGACTTGTCATCGGTCCACCAGACATCGACGCGGACATTGGCACGCTCGGAGATGCCTTTGGACAACACCTTTTGCTGGCCGGCGTAGTCGTGGCAGCAGCCGCCCGCGACAAGGAGGACCCGGAGCGGCTTGGCAGGATTCTGCGCACGGGTCGGCAGGATGAGCGCGGCGGCGAGGATGGCAATGGCCAAGGAAGAGAGCAGGGGGATTTTCATGGGAATCTAAAAACGGAACCCAATGGTTCGAAAGGAGATCTGTGCCGCCGACCGGCCGACAGGTCAACCGGGAAGCGGGCTTGTCCTCACGGGAGAGGCGGATCTTGGGGCGGCACGCAAATCGGTCCTACCGCCGCGGAGGCCGTCTGTGTATCCTCCCGGCCTTATGAATCGACGTTCCCTCCTCCAAACCGGTGGTCTCGCGCTCGGGGCCGGCCTGCTCTCCACCTCCGGTCCCTCTGTCCGAGCCGGGCAATTCACCGGAAAGATCCGGAAGTCACTGAAATGGAGCATGATCGCCCAGCGCGACAAGCTGCCGGTGCTCGAGGTTTTCAAGAAGCTGCGGGAATGCGGCTATGAGGGCGTCGAGCCGCGCGTCAACGAGGTGCCTCTCGACAAAGCCGACGAATGGATTGCGGCGAGTCGTGAGACCGGGTTGATCATCGATGGCACCGTCGGGGCCAGCGCCGACGACCTCGCCGGTGGCATCGACCTGACCAAGCGACTCGGCGGAGACTCGATGCTCGTGGTGGCACGCTACGACCAGAAGCAGCCCATTCAGCCGCAATGGGACGAATGGCGCGACCGCCTCAAGGCAGCGGCGCCCCACGCCGAGAAGCAGGGGGTGAAACTCCTCGTTGAGAATGTGTGGGCGACCTTCCTCATCAGTCCCTTCGACATGGCCCGTTTTATCGACGAGATCGGGCACCCCTTCGTGCAGGTCCATTTCGACATCGGCAACATGGTGCGCTGGGGCGTCGCCGAGCATTGGGCGCAGGTTCTCGGGAAGCGTTCCCAGAAGCTCGACATCAAGGAATACGATCTGAAAAAGGCGATGAACGAGGGCATGGGCAAGGGCTTCGACGTGCCGCTCGGCGAGGGGAGCATCGACTGGGCGGCGGTGCGGGCCGAGCTGGCGAAGATCGAATTCACGGGCTGGGCGGCGGCCGAGGTGGCAGCCGGAGATTGGGACTATCTGGCCGATGTCGCCACGCGGATGGACCGGGTCCTCGACCTCTGAGGTGCTGACTGGCGCGATCATGGGATCGGCCTTCGGATATGTTCTGTAAAAAAATTCTCGGTGATCCGTATTGCCAGATCCCTCGAATCGTGCGAGTCTCCGCTCCATATCCCGATTCCTAACAATACCTTTCGGGAAAATCCTATGAACATCATCCGTATCTCTCTCGCCACCCTCGCCCTCACTCTTGGATTCGGCCTCGTCGGCTGCGAAAAGAAGGCCCCCGAAGCCGCCGCTCCGGCTGCTGAAGCCCCGGCCGCTCCTGCTGCCCCTGCTGCTCCCGCAGCTCCGGCCGAGCAACCCAAGTGAGGTCAACCGGGGATTTTCGCCTGAGGCGTAAAGTCCCCCTGATTCCTTCTTTAAAAGCCCCGTGGTGTTCGCACCACGGGGTTTTTTCTTGGTGGCGGGACCCGCGAAAACGCTGGATCGTTTCTGGATGCGTCTTCAGCCGATTATTCTCGGGGGCGGTTGTTGCCTCGCGTTTGGAGCCGCCTTTGCGAATACGGGTTTGCTTTTGAGCACGGGCACTTCCGTCAGTCATCTCACGGGTGATATCTCGAAACTGTCCATTGACTTGGTGCGGAGCTCTCCCGAGGTCATGGCAGAGTTATTGCGGGTCAGCACGGCGGCATTCGCGTTTTTTGTAGGAGCCTTTTTTGCCGGCCTCCTCATCCACCACCCGACCATCGACTTCGCCCGCCCCTATGGGCGCACCGTCACCGGGATCGGAGCGCTCTTTGTCCTCTCGTATCTTCTCATCCCGACGGTCCCGGTCCTCGCGATCTCACTTTCGGCTTTTGGCTGCGGCATCCAGAACTCGCTCGCGACCCGCTACCGGGGGATCATCCTCCGCACGACCCATCTTACCGGTCTGATCACCGATTTTGGCATCACCCTCGGGATGCGGGTCCGCGGTTTCGACGTGCCCCGATGGAAAATTGCCGTCCCGGGCCTTCTCACGGCGGCCTTTGTTCTCGGCGGTGTGCTCTCGGCCGCCCTCTACTTTTGGGCCGGAGAAGATCCGATCCTTTACGCGGGCGTCGCCTACCTCTTTGCCGGGTTGATCTGGACCGTGGCAAAACACTGGCTCTTCCGGGACTATTTCTTTGATGCCCCGGGTGAGGACGGGGACGCTTGAGTCTACGGGCCTCCGAGAGAAGGTGAAACCGCTTCTTCGGAGCGGTGTTGAAGGACCGGATGTCGGCATTCCCATTTTTCTTTGACAGGATTACATCTGTCATCCATAGATTACGAGTGTAATCCATGAAGGCCCGAAACTCTCGTAAACCCGTCGCGCCTCCTAGCATCACCGATGCGGAGTGGAAGGTGATGATCGTCTTTTGGGAGCGAGGTCCCTCGACGCTGCGGGAAGTGGTCGAAACGCTTGGGGAGGGGGCCGGTTGGAAGCCGCGAACGGTCCAGACCCTGATGCGGCGCTTGGTCACGAAAGGCGCTCTCTCGGTCGAGGAATTGGGGCGCGAGTTCCGCTACGCTCCGGTCTTTTCACAGAGCGATTGCCAGCTCGATGAGAGCCGATCTTTTCTCGGGCGGGTCTTTGAGGGGCGTCTCGTGCCTTTTTTTGCCGGCATGGTCGAGTCCGAAGAAATCCCCCGGGATGAGATCGAAGCCCTGCGCCGCCTCCTCGACGAGGCCGAAAAACGCCAATCCGAACCGAAGTAAGTCATGAATCCTTGGATGAATCTCACCCACGACTGGCTCTTCCGCACCACCTTGGAGGGTTCGGTGCTGATCTTGACCGTGTTGGCACTCAGTCATTTCCTCGGAGGCCGGCTCGGTCCCCGGTGGAGAGTGGTCCTCTGGACTCTCGTGGGGCTAAAACTGCTCGTTCCCGCTTTCATGCCGGCCATGCCCGGACTGGGGAATTGGTTTCGTCCGCTGAAGGTCGAGTCGGCCGCCACGAATCCCCTGATTCAGGCCGAGTCGATCGTGGCGATGGAGCCGGTGCTCTCAGCTCCAGCCATCGGCGGCGAGGTTTCGCCGGAGACCGGTGAAATGTGGCCGACTCTGCTCGTCGTGGTTTGGGGAATCGGGGCGATTTTGTTCGGTTTGGCGACCCTTTGGCGCCAGCGTCGTTTTGAGAAGAGGGCGGGGTTCGAGCTTTGTCGCGACACTCGCCTCCTTGGACAGGTCCGAGAGGTGTCCAGGGAACTTGGTGTTTGTCAGGATTTTCGCACCGTCTTCGGTCCCGCCGGAGGCACGCCCGCCGTCTGCGGTGTGACCCATACCCGGCTCGTCCTGCCCCGCGACTGGGAAGCGCGTTTTGATCCCTCGGCCCTGCGCCTCATCCTGATGCACGAGCTCGAGCACATCCGCCGTCACGATGTCTTGCAGAACTGGCTCGCCGCCCTCGTCAACGCGGTCCATTGGTTCAATCCCATCGTCTGGATCGCCGTCTCCCGCTTTCAATCGGACCGCGAGTTGCTCTGCGACGCCCGCACCCTTTCGAGGCTCGGCCCCTCCGAGCGTTTCGACTACGGTCGCACCCTGCTCCGGGTGCAAAGCGAATTTCTTCCGGCGCCCGCCATCGCAGGGGTGGCGCCGTGTGTCCGTAACCATCCCACCCTGCAACAGCGCATTCAAATGATCACAAACCCCGTCAGAAAAAATGCATGGCTCAACGCCCTGCTCGTCCCCGGCGTCGCCGGGATCATGGCCGTCTCCTTCGGCTCCGCCACGGCCGACGAAAATCAGCCGCCCCGCGAGGGAGATCGTCCGAGGGAGGGAGAGCGCGAGGGCGACCGTCCCAGAGGCGCCGAGAGGGAAGAGCAGCGCCCCCGCGGTGAAGGGCGCGAGGGCGACCGTCCCCGTGAAGGAGGTCGCGAAATGGAACGCCCTCGCGAAGGGGACCGCCCCCGAGAAATGGAACGCCCTGGTCCCCGCCCGGGAGAGATCGCTGTCTTTGTCGTGTCGGAGGGGGCGCGTATGGGCGACCGCTTCATCCCCAATGGAAAACTGCGCGGCGAACTCGTTCACATGAAAGCCCATACCGCGATCGTCTCGGCTGAGCCCCAGGTGCCCTTCCATCAGGTGAATCAGGTCGTCGATGCTCTGCGCGATGCTGGAATCCGCGACATCCGCATCGGAGGCCCGGGGCATGGACCTCGTCCCGAAGGCGGCCCCCGTGAAGGTGGGATGCCCCGTCCCGAAAGTGGACCGCGCGACGGTGATCGTCCTCGTCCCGATGGTGGACCCCGTGAAGGTGGGATGCCCCGTCCCGAAGGTGGGCCGCGCGACGGCGACAAACCTCGTCCCGAAGGTGGACCGCGCGATGGCGACAAACCCCGCCCCGAAGGTGGACCCCGTGAAGGTGGGATGCCCCGTCCCGAAGGTGGACCGCGCGACGGCGACAAGCCCCGCCCCGAAGGTGGACCGCGCGATGGCGACAAACCTCGTCCCGAAGGAGGACCGCGCGACGGCGACAAGCCCCGCCCCGAAGGTGGACCGCGCGATGGCGACAAACCTCGTCCCGAAGGTGGACCGCGCGATGG